>NZ_DATBTU010000018.1:0-12597 GCF_036559085.1 Amnibacterium sp. | reverse complement strand
CTGCTCGGATTCGTGTGGGGCGCGGCGATGCTCGGCGCCGCCGTGCTGATCGCCCGGGGCCGCGTCAGCCGCGCCTGACGTGCGCGGCGACACCGCCGCGCACACTCGCGTCTGCTGTCCGTGCGGACATCTGTCGGTGTTTCAGCGGCAGCAGTTGTCCGTGCGGACAGCAGTCGCGGGGATGCCGCAAGTCAGCCGCGCGTCAGCGGTCGGCGGCGACCGCCGTCGCGTGGGTGACGACGCCGTAGGCGAGGTGCGGGATCAGGTCGCTGATCCAGTCCGTCGCCGACCAGGTGCGCGGATCCGTCACCTTGAGCACGGTCATCGGGCCGTTCGAGGCCACCAGCACGACCGCCGTCGTGAGCAGCGTGCCCGTCACGGCCCCCGAGCGGATGCCCGCAGCGCGGGCCACCCCCACGAGGGCGCCGACGCCGAGGCCGGCCGCGATGCCGAGCAGGGGGCCGAGGCCCTCGATCCGGTTCTTCCGCTGCCCCTCGTCCCCGGGGATCTGCACGCCGACCTGCTCGGCGAGTCGCGTCACCGAGGTCTCGGGGGTGCTGCTCGCGGGTCTCGCCCGCACCACCATGTCGACGTAGGACGCGGTGTTCAACGCGGTCGTGCCCGCAGCGCCCGCCGCGAGGCCGACCAGGAGTCCACGAAGCAGCCGGGCCATGTCCCCGTCCTCTCGATCCTGTCGGACCGCATCGTGGCCCCGGCGCCTGGGGAACAGGTGGGCGGCGCGATCTAGGGTGAATCCGTGAGCAACGAGGCCTACTTCGACACCAGCACCTGGGACCCCCGCGACGTCGTCTCGGGAGGCGCGCGGCGCATCCCCATCCGGACGCCGAGCGGCGAGTTCTCGGTCTGGACGAAGCGGGTCGGCACCAACCCCGACCTGAAGGTGCTGCTGCTGCACGGCGGCCCGGGCTCCACGGACGAGCTCTACGAGCCCTTCGACGTCTGGTTCCCGCGCGCGGGCATCGAGTACTACTACTACGACCAGCTCGGGTCGTTCCGCAGCGACCAGCCCGACGACCCGTCGCTCTGGAACCTCGACCGCTTCGTCGACGAGGTGGAGCAGGTACGGGTCGCGCTCGGCCTCGACGCCTCGAACTTCGTGCTGCTCGGGCAGTCGTGGGGCGGCCTGCTCGCCACCGAGTACGCGGTGCGCCACCAGGAGCACCTGAAGGGGCTCGTCATCTCGAACATGATGGCGAGCGCGCCGGAGTACAACCGGTACGCCCGCGAGGTGCTCATGCCGACGATGGACCAGGACGTGCTCGCCGAGATCCAGCGGTTCGAGGCGGAGGGCACGACCGCCGACCCGCGCTACGAGGCGCTGCTCATGGAGCACCACTACGCGCTGCACGTGTGCCGCATCCCGGTCGACGAGTGGCCCGACCCGGTCGTGCGCGGGCTGACGCACATCAACAACGCCATCTACGTGCCGATGCAGGGACCGAGCGAGCTCGGGCTCAAGGGCACGCTCGAGGACTGGGACCGCTCGGCGGACCTCCCGTCGATCACCGTGCCGACGCTCACCATCGGCGGCACGCACGACACGATGGATCCCGCCTACATGGAGTGGATGGCCGGGCAGCTGCCGAACGGCCGCTACCTGCACTGCCCCGAGGGCAGCCACCTCAGCCAGTTCGACGACCCGTCGCACTACTTCCCCGGGCTCATCGACTTCCTGACGGGGCTCTGACCCGCGGATCCACGGGCCGTGAACGACGGACCCGGCGGGGTGCTCGAGGGCATCCGGGTGCTCGACCTCACCCGGGTGCTCGCCGGGCCGTACGCGACGATGATGCTCGCCGACTTCGGCGCCGACGTGATCAAGATCGAGAGCCCGGCCGGGGACGAGACGCGGTCGTGGCGGCCGCCCGTCGGCGCGGACGGGAACGCGACCTACTTCGCCGCGGTGAACCGCAACAAGCGGTCCCTCGTCTGCGACCTCTCGGGAGAGGGCCGGGAGACGGTGCGGCGGCTCGCGGCGACCGCGGACGTGGTGATCGAGAACTTCCGTCCGGGCGTCCTCGAGCGCTTCGGGCTCGGCTACCAGGCGCTCGCGGCGGCGAACCCCCGCATCGTGCACTGCTCGATCACCGGCTTCGGGTCGGGCGCCGGCGCCGCGCTGCCCGGCTACGACCTCGTCGTCCAGGCGCTGGGCGGCCTGATGAGCATCACGGGGGAGCCCGACCGGCCGCCGCTGAAGGTCGGCGTCGCGCTCGTCGACGTGCTGACCGGGCTCAACGCGTTCAGCGGGATCCTGCTCGCGCTCCGCAGGCGGGAGCAGGTGCCGGGCCCGCAGCGGATCGAGGTCGACCTGCTCTCGTCGCTGCTCGCCGGGCTCGTGAACGCCGGCTCTGCTGCCCTGACGACGGGGCGGTCGCCGACGCGGGTGGGGAACGCGCATCCGAGCATCGCGCCCTACGAGACGTTCGAGGCGGCCGACCGGGTGCTGGCGGTGGCCGTCGGCAACGACCAGCAGTTCGCCGCCCTGGCGAGGGAGGTCGGGTTGCCGGAGCTCGCCGACGACCCACGCTTCGCCGGGAACGCGCTCCGCGTCGAGCACCGGGCCGCGCTGCACGCGCTCCTCCAGGACCGCATCGGCCGCGCCCCGGGGGCCGAGTGGCAGGAGCGGCTGACCCGGGCGGGCGTGCCGGCCGGGGTGGTCAACAGCGTCGCGGAGGCGTTCGCGCTCGCGGAGCGGCTCGGCCTCGGCATGGTGGTGGGGGAGGAGGGCGGTCCCCGCCAGGCCGCCGATCCCATCCGCCTCTCGGGAGCGCCGGCGGCCTACCGGACCCCGCCGCCCGCACTGGGCTCGACGACCGCCGCGTGCTGGCTCGACGAGCGCGACGGCGACGACGGCTGACGCTCGACACGCTCACAGCGCGCCTCTGGCGCGTGCACGCCCCGCTCCCTAGCATCTCGTCAGCAGGCGCCCCCCGACTTCCGCCGGTGCCTGCCCGCGTGCTCGTTTCAACGACGAAGGAGCCTCATGACCGCCACCGCGCCCGATCCCGCCTCGACCACCCCGACGGCAGCGGACGAGGACGCCCAGCTCGAGTCGCTCGGCTACCGGCCGGAGCTCCGCCGGGTGCTCGGCCTGTTCGACAACTTCAGCATCGCGTTCTCCTACCTCTCGCCGATGGTCGGGGTCTACTCGCTGTTCGTCCTCGGCGCCGGCGCGGCCGGCCCGGCGTACATCTGGCTGATGATCCCGGTCGTGCTGTGCATGCTGCTCGTCGCGCTCGTCTTCGGCGAGCTCGGCAGCCACTACCCGATCGCGGGGGCCCTCTACCAGTACGGCAAGCGCAGCGTCGGCCCCGCCTACGGCTGGTGGGTCGGCTGGATCTACGGCCTCGCTCTGCTCGTCACGGTCGCGAGCGTCGACACCGGCATGGCCGGGTACCTCGCCGCGCTGCTGAACAACCTCTTCGGCATGAAGCTCGACGCGACGAACCACTCCACGATCCTCGTGGTCACGGTGCTGCTCATCGTGATCCAGACGTTCGTGAACACCGTCGGCGCGAAGGCGATGAGCCGGATCAGCCGGATGGGCGTCTACGTCGAGACGATCGGCACCTTCGGCGTCGCGATCGCCCTCGCGATCGCCGGCTTCCACCACGGGCTCGACTTCCTGTTCACCACCCAGGGCGCCCAGTACCCGAAGACGAACCCGCTCGGCGTCGACTTCGGCGGCTCGTGGGTCGCGGCCGCGCTCGTCGCCGTGCTCGCGCACAGCTACATCTTCTACGGCTTCGAATCCGCCGGCGACGTGGCCGAGGAGACGAAGAACGCCTCCCGGCAGGTGCCTCGGGCGATGCGGTCGTCCCTGATCTACGGCGGCATCGCCTCGTTCGTGCTCGTCGCCGGTCTGCTGCTCGCGACGCCGGCCAGCCACAAGGGCTACTCCGCCGCGGTGTCGTTCACCGGCGGCATCCCGCTCATCCTCAGCCAGCTGCCGCAGTGGGTGCAGGACGTGTTCCTGCTCGTCGTCTGCATCGCCTTCTTCTCGTGCGGCACCGCCGTGCAGGGTGCCGGTTCCCGGCTCCTCTTCTCCTACGCCCGCGACCGTCAGCTGCCCGCCAGCGGCTGGCTGCGCCGGGTGTCGCCGCGGTTCCGCACCCCGGCGAACGCGCTGCTCGTCGCCGGGATCGTGCCCGTGCTCTTCACGCTGCTCGTCAACGTGAACCCGGCGAAGGACGTGCACATCCTCTGGTTCGTGTTCCCGGCCGGGATCAACGCCCTGACCGCGCTGGTCTCCTTCGGGGTCTCCGGGATCTACCTGTCCTTCCTGCTCACGGTCATCGGATCGATGATCGCCCGCGCGCGCGGCTGGCAGCCAGCCGGTGCGTTCCGGCTCGGGCGGTGGGGGTGGCCGGTGAGCATCGTCGCCGCGATCTACCTGGCCGCGATGCTCCTGAACATCGTCGTGCCGACCGGCCTCGGCAGCCCCCGTGGGGCGCTCTTCAACCTCGACTGGATCACGCTCAACGTGGTGATCGTGCTGCTGGTCATCGGCGCGATCTACTTCTTCATCGCCCGGCCCGACCGGCGTTCGGCGGACCGCCTGCCGGTGCAGGAGCGGATCCGGTGACGGGCTCCCCGGACGGGCGCTGGACGCGGGCGGCGGGAACGGCGATGGTGAGCGCATGACCGCATCCGGATCGGATCCCGTGCCCCACGTCTTCGACCAGACGAACGGGGTGCTCGGCGACGACGCCGACCGCCCCGAGAGCGCCGTGCCGCACGACCTGCGGCCGCCGAAGACGTTCGGCGTCCCGCCGATCACGTCGCTCTGAACCGCCGGTTCGGGCGCCTCACCGCCCGTCCCGGTACCGTGCTGGCATGACCAGCGAGGGAAGTGCCCCCTCGGCCGACCGCGAGTACGCGGCGGCCGAGGAGACGACGAGCCGTCATCCGCAGGACTGGGGACGTGCCGTCGCCGTGGTGTTCGAGCGGCTCGCCGAGCAGGCCGCCGCCGATGGAGCGACCGTCGACGACGCGCTGCTCGGCGCGGACGTGGCACTGCACATCAGCGAGACGGCCGACGGCGTGAGGATCGAGGCGGTCTGGCGGGCCGCAGGCTGACCGTCCCCGCACGGGCGAGGCGCACGCTCGGCATCCGTTTCCCGGCGGGCGCTAGCGTGCCCGCATGAGCGGCGAGCAGATGCAGGGATGAGCGCGGGCACGGCGGAGCTGCTGCGGATCGCGCGCGAGGCGGCGGTGGAGGCCGGCGAGCTCGCCGCCCGGCTCCGGCGCGAGGGCGTCACGGTCGAGGGGACCAAGTCGTCGCCGATCGACATCGTGACGGCCGCGGACAAGGCCGCCGAGGACCTCATCCGCGGCCGCCTCGCCGCTGCCCGGCCGGACGACGGGTTCCTCGGCGAGGAGTCCGGCGCCGAGGTGGGGTCGAGCGGGCTCACCTGGGTCGTCGACCCGATCGACGGCACGGTGAACTACCTCTACGACCTGCCGAACTGGTCGGTCTCCATCGCCGTCGTCGAGGGCGAGCCGGACCCGGTGACGTGGCGGGCGCTCGCGGGGGCCGTGGCGGCGCCCGCGCTGGGCGAGCTCTTCACCGCGACCGCCGGTGGCGGCGCCCATCTCGGCGATCGCGAGCTGCACGTGCGGGGACCCGTCCCGCTGAACCGCGCGCTCGTGTCCACCGGCTACCACTACACGCAGGAGGTGCGAGGGAACCAGGCCCGCGTCGCAGGGCAGCTGATCCCGCTCGTGCGGGACCTGCGCCGGACCGGGGGTGCGGCCATCGACCTGGCCTCCGTGGCGGCCGGGCGCCTGGACGCGTTCTTCGAGCAGGGCCTGAACCCGTGGGACCAGGCCGCAGGCGGGCTGCTCGTCACCGAGGCGGGTGGCCTGATCACCGGCCTGGCGGGGGAGGGGCCCGCATTCCGCATGGTGATCGCGGGGGCGCCCCTGGTCGTCCACGAGCTCGACGACCTCCTGCAGCGCCTCGGGGCCTGACGCCGCACGCAGGCAACCCCCGAGGCGACGACCTAGCGTCGACGCATGAGCCACGACGACCCCTTCCTCGAGTCCCCGCCGAACGTGCCGCCCGGGGAGCGCAAGGACACCGATTACAGCCCCAGCAGCGACCGCGACGTGGAGGCGCTCCAGGACGACCAGGCCGGCAGCCCCGCGCTGGACGACCCGGACATCGACCGCAGCAAGGTGAAGCTGCTGCCCGGCACCGGCGACTACGACGACGACGGGCAGATCGACATCGAGCCGGGCGACGTGCACATCCCGCGGCATCCGGACGCCGATGCGGTGGGGCCGGTCGCCGACCAGGCCGCGCCGGACGGCGGGCACTGAGGTGGCGGATCGGGCCGGCGGGTTCGATCTGACGGGGCAGGCCGCCGTCGTCACCGGGGCGCGGCGCGGCCTCGGGCGGGCCATCGCGGTCGCGCTCGCCCGGGCGGGCGCCGACATCGGTCTCGGGCTGCGCGACGTGTCGGACGACGACGGCGCGGTCGCGGAGATCGAGGCGCTGGGCCGGCGTGCCGTGCCGCTCGCGATGGACGTGCTCGACATCGATGGGAGCCGCGCGGCGCTCGATGCGGCGGTGGAGGCGCTCGGCGGCCTCGACGTCCTCGTGAACAACGCCGGCGGCGGCATCCCGTCGGCGCCGGCGGCCGACGTGACGCTCGAGGACTTCGACCACGTCTGGGCCTGGAACGTGCGGAGCGCCTTCGCCCTGTCGCAGCATGCCGCGAAGCGCATGCGTTCGACCGGCGGCGGCGCGATCGTGAACATGGCCTCGCAGGCCGGCCTCGTGGCGCTGCCCGGGGAGTCCGCCTACTGCATCGCGAAGGCCGCGGTCGTGCACATGACCCGCTGCCACGCGGTCGAGTGGGGCACCGACGGCATCCGGGTGAACGCCGTGGCCCCGACCTTCATCGAGACCGACGGAACCGCCCCCGCGCTGTCCGACCCCGTGTTCCGGGCCGACACCGTGGAGCGCATCGCCGCGCTGCACCGCATCGGGGTGCCGCGCGAGGTGGCCGACGCGGTCGTGTTCCTCGCCGCGCCCGCTGCGTCCTTGATCACCGGGCAGACCCTGGCGATCGACGGCGGCTGGACCGCCCGCTGACGGCGCTCGCCGATCAGGCCTCCGCTGCGTCCGCGGTGTCGACCCATCCGCCCGTCTCGGCGGAGCGGAGCACGGCGTCGGTGAGCCGCGCCGCCCGGAGTCCGTCGTCGAACGTCGGCAGGCCGTCGGGCGCGCTGCCGCGGATCGCGGCGTAGCTGTCGCCGACGAACGCCGCGAAGGCATCGGGATAGCCCATCGGATGCCCGGGCGGCACGAGCGAGAGGCGCTGCGCCTCGGTCCCGGTCTGCGCCGCGCCCCGGCCGAGCACGCTCGACTCGCCGCGGGCGCCGAGCCACAGGTGGTTCGGATCCTCCTGCTCGAAGCGGACCGATCCGCCCGCGGTGCCCACCTCGAGCACGAGGCCGTTGTCGTGCCCGGCGGCGACCTGCGACACGAGCAGGGTGCCGATGGCGCCGGAGGCGGTCTCGACCACGAGCGCCGCGGCGTCCTCGCTCCCGACCGGGTGGCCGTTGCGCTCCGGATGCACCGTGCGGGTGAGGGCCTGCAGCCTCACGATGCGGTCGCCGGTCACGAACTCCGTGAGGTCGGCGAGGTGCGAGCCGATGTCGGCGAACGCGCGGGACGGGCCGCCTGCGGTCGGGTCGGTGCGCCAGTCGTCGTCCTCCGGCTCGAGCAGCCAGTCCTGCAGGTAGGCGCCCTGGATCGTGAACACGCGGCCACCCGCGCGCACTCGGTCGCGCGCCTCGCGGGCCATCGGGTGGAAGCGGTAGACGAACGGCACGGTGGCGACGAGGCCGGCCTCCCGGGCGGCGTCCGCGAGCCGGGCCGCATCCGCCGCGCTCGTGGCCAACGGCTTCTCGCAGATCACCGGGATGCCGGCGGCGAGCACCGCGAGCGCGTGCTCGAGGTGGGCGCCGTTCGACGAGCAGACGTGCACGACGTCGAGATCCATCGCGAGCAGCGCCTCGACGGATTCGGCCGCCGTGGCGATCCCGAGCCGGTCGGCGGCACGTCGTGCGCCCTCCGGGGAGCTCGTGGCGACCGCGACGACCTCGGCGCCTGCCGCGCGGGCCGCCCGGGTGTGCACGGCCCCCATGAAGCCCCCGCCGATGAGGCCAGCGCGCATCAGCCGAGGTCCGTGCTCGCCGCCGGATCCCAGTCCGCCGGCAGCGGGTCGGGCTGCGGCGCGCGGCTGCCCACGTCGACGAAGCGGTCGCTCCCGGCCGCCTCCGCGATGGAGAGCATCACGTCGAGCACGTGAGCCGCGAGCGCCCCGCTCGCCCGCTCGGTGCCGCCGGTGCGGATCGCGCGGGCGAGGTCGAGCACGCCGAGGCCGCGGCCCGCGGTCGCGCCCACCGCCGGCAGGGTCTCCGGCTCGTCGGATCCGCGCCGCCAGACGACGGTGTCGCCCTCGAACCGGTTCGGGTCGGGCAGCACGAGCACGCCGTCGGTGCCGGTGATCTCGACGAAGCCCTGGCGAGCGAGCGCCGACTGGAAGCTGAAGGTCGACTGCGCGGAGGCGCCGCCCTCGGCGAACCGGAGCAGCGCGCCGACATGGGTCGGGACCTCGACCGGGAACTCGGTGCCGGCGAGCGGCCCCGATCCGATCGTCCGGGTCGGGAACGCGGTCGAGCCGGTGGCGGCCACCGAGGCGATGGAGCCGAACGCCGAGACGAGGGTCGTCAGGTAGTACGGGCCCATGTCGAGCAGCGGCCCGCCGCCGCGGGCGAAGAGGAACGCGGGGTTCGGGTGCCACGACTCCGGGCCCGGGGAGAGCATCATCGTCGTCGCGCTGAGCGGCGTGCCGATGACGCCTTCGCGGACGGCGCGCAGCGCGGTCTGGATGCCGGCGCCGAGCACGGTGTCGGGCGCGCAGGCGACGCGGAGGCCCGCCCGGTCGGCGTGGGCGAGCAGCTCGGTCGCGCTCTCGCGGTCGGTCGTGAGCGGCTTCTCGTTCCAGACGTGCTTGCCGGCGTCGAGGGCCTTGTGGGCGACCTCGGCGTGGGCGGCCGGGATGGTGAGGTTGACGACGATCTCGACGGAGTCGTCCGCGAGCAGCTCGTCGACCGATCCGGATCCGGCGACGCCGTACTTCTCCGCCTGGGCGCGGGCGCGGTCGAGATCGATGTCGGCGACGAAGCGCACCTGGACATCGGGGAACGTCGTGAGGTTGGTCAGGTACTGGTCGCTGATGACCCCGGCGCCGATGACGCCGATGCCGACGGGACCGCGGCTCATCGCTCGAGCTCGCTGACGAAGCGGAAGGACTCGGCCAGACCGTCGAAGGGGTCGCCGGCGTAGGCGTCGAACTCGAGCACGCGCATGGCCTGCGGCGCCGCGGCGAGCACCGCGCGGACGTCGACGTCGCCCTGCCCGGCGGGCAGCTGCGTCGAGGTGTCCCGGGAGATCGGGCCGTCCTTCACGTGGATGAACCTGACCCGGTCGCCGAGCTGCTTCAGCAGCTCGGGCGCGTTCCCGCCGCCGACCGTGACCCAGAACGTGTCGACCTCGAGCACGACGGCCGGGTCGAGGTGCTGCTCGAGCAGCTCGAGGCCGCTCACGCCGTCGAACTGCGCCTCGAGCTCGTGGGCGTGGTTGTGGTACCCGAACGCGAGGTCGAACTCGGCGGCCGCGGCGGCGATCCGGTTCATCCGCTCGGCGGCGGAGCGGATGTCGTCGGCCGACTGCCAGTTCGGCGCCGGGTGGTGGGGGTCGATCAGCGTGCCGAGGCCGACCGTCTTCGCCGCCTCGAACGCCGCCCGCGGGTCGTCGTACTGGAGCACGGGCGCGTGGCCGGAGGGCGCGGTGAGGCCCGCATCCTTCAGGGCCGCCGCGTACTCGTCGGCGCGATCGACGAAGCCGTACAGCTCGACGGCCGTGAACCCGATCCCGGCCAGCCGCTGGAGGGCCGCAGGGAGATCGGCGGCCACGGCGTCCCGGACCGAGTACAGCTGGACGGACAAGGGCTGAGCCGGCACGGGGCGCTCCTTCGCGAGAGATGCGGCGCGCTCGCCGGCGCCGCTCCTTCAGGCTAGCGCCGACGGTTTGTTGCGCCCCTCCACGAAGGCTGTGGACGCCGCGCCCCGTCCGTGAGCGTGACCGGCGTCGCGGGCGGCGCAGTCGGGGCCGGGATGAGCACGAGGTCCTCCTCCGGACGCGCGCGGGAAGGGTGCGACCCTCCACAATGGGGTGTCGCTTGTCCTTGGCCGAGGAGGCCGGATGCTCCGCATGAACCCCGCCCGGCGCACGCGCTGCCCGGGTGACCTCGGCTGCCGGCAGGAGGCCGGGCATGGACGCTGACGAGCAGGCCGATCTCGAGGCGCTCGACCTCGCCGAGGCGGTCCGCGGCACCCGAGCGATGGTGGGCGTGATCGCGGCGTCGCTGATCCCCGTGATGGAGCAGGTGACGATGCCGCAGTTCCGCGCCCTCGTGCTGCTCCGCGCGCTCGGGCCCACCCCGGCCGGGGCGCTCGCCGCCCGGCTCGGCGTGACCGCGTCCACCGGCACCCGGCTCGTCGCCCGGCTCGTCCGCGGAGGGTGGGTGGAGCGTCGGTCGGAGCCGACCGACCGGCGGCTGATCACGCTCGAGCTGAGCGCGAAGGGCGTGCACCTCGTCGACCAGACGCGGCTGCGGCGCGAGCAGGCGCTCGCCGCGATCCTCGGGCGGATGCCCGCCGAGGGCAGGGCCGCGACCATCGAGGGGTTCCGCCGGTTCAGCGACGCGGCCGGCGAGCCGTCGCCGGAGAGCCTGGACCTGCTCGCGATGGAGGCGGCCGCCGAGACGGCCGCGGAGGCCGGAGCCTAGGTCAGGAACCAGTCGGTCGGGGCGTTCTGGGCGGTCTGCGCGCGCAACGCCTGCCGCGGCGCGGCCCAGCGGATGCCGTTCGCCAGCACCTGCAGGATCTCCGGCTGGTGGTAGACGGGGTACTCCTGGTCGCCGGGGGAGAAGTAGAAGATCCGGCCGAGCCCACGCGTGTACGTCACGCCCGACCGGAAGACCTCGCCGCCGGTGAAGGACGACACGAACACGAGCTCGTCGGGCACCGGGATGTCGAACGGCTCCCCGTACATCTCCTGCCGGGGCACCACGATCGGGCTCGGCACGCCGGCGGCGATCGGGTGGGTCTGGTCGATGGTCCAGACGAGCTCCCGCTCGCCCTCGTTGCGCCAGAGCAGCGAGTTCGTGGTGCCGGTGAGGCGCTGGAAGATCTTCGAGTAGTGCCCCGAGTGGAGCACGAGCAGGCCCATGCCCGCGAGCACGCGCTCGTGCACCTTCGCGACGACCTCGTCGGCCACCTGCGCGTGGCCGATGTGCCCCCACCAGAGCAGCACGTCCGTCTCGGCGAGCACCGCATCCGTGAGGCCGTGCTCCGGCTCCTGGAGCGTGGCCGTGCGGATCACGTCGTCGCCTCCGGCGAAGTGGGCCGCGAGGCCCTCCGCGATGGCGCCGTGGATACCCCGCGGGTAGTTCGCACGGACGACCTCGTCGCCCCGCGTCTCGTGCAGGTTCTCGTTCCAGACGGTGATCCTCATGCGACCTCGACCTCCCGGTGCTCCGCTGCGGACTGGTAGACGGCGTCGATCACGCGGCTGCGGTGCAGCGCGTAGTCCCCGTAGGCGTTCGCCCAGGAGCCCGAGCGGACCGTCGCGACGAACTCCTCGATGACCGCGAGGTGGTGCCCGCCGGGCACGTGCACCTCGGGGGCCGACACGACGGGCGCGCCGGCGACATCCGAGTAGATCCGGATCGTGTCGTCCGTCGCGTAGTCGCGCACGAAGAGGCGCACGCCGCCGGTCGAGCCGAGCAGCTCGACCGCGATGTCCTCCTCGTCGGCCGAGTAGCTGGCCCAGGAGGTCTCGAGGTGCAGGCTGCCGCCGTTGTCGAGCCGCAGCAGCGCGCTCGCGAAGTCCTCGACCTCGAACGTGCGGGTGCCGCCGGTCGTCTTCGACCCGGCGCGGCCACCACGCCCGGCGCGGCCGAGCTCCTCGTACGCGACGGCGCTGACGCTCGTCACCCGCGGCTCGCCCATCAGGTAGAGCGCGATGTCGAGCATGTGGGGGCCGAGGTCCACCATCGGGCCGCCGCCGGCCATCTGCCGGTTCGTGAACCAGGAACCGAGGCCCGGGATGCCCACGCGCCGGCGCCAGCTCGAGCGGGCGTGGTAGATCCGGCCGATGTCGTGCTCGTCGAGGTACCGGCGGATGTACTGCACGTCGGCCCGGCGGCGGTGGTTGAACGCGATCTCGAGCACGCGGTCGGCGGCTCGCGCCGCATCCACCATCTCCTGCGCGAGGGCGCCCGTGGGGGCGAGGGGCTTCTCGCAGAACACGTGCTTGCCGCTGCCGAGCGCGGCGATCGCGATCGGATGGTGGAGGTGGTTCGGCACCCCGATGCTCACGACGTCGAGGTCGTCGCGCGCGACGAGGTCCTCCCAGTCGTGGTAGAGGTTCGGCACCCCGCGGCCGGCACCGAGCTCCTCGAGCCGCGGCTGCTCCTGGCCGGCGAGAGCGAC
>NZ_DATBTU010000017.1:0-4896 GCF_036559085.1 Amnibacterium sp. | reverse complement strand
CCGGGCCGACGATCGAGCGGCACTCGATCGACTACATCCCCTGGTCGGAGCGCCACGGCAAGCTCTGGCACCAGGCGCCCTTCTGGTTCACCGGCAACTTCGTGCTGCCGACGATGGTGATCGGGTTCCTCGGCCCGGAGCTCGGCCTTTCCGCGGGCGTCACGTTCCTCGCGGTCCTGCTCGGGGCGTGCTTCGGCACCTTCTTCATGGCCTTCCACGCGAACCAGGGCCCGCGGATGGGCCTGCCGCAGATGATCCAGTCGCGCGCGCAGTTCGGCGCCCGCGGCGTCATCGTGCCGTTCCTCGCCACCGTCTTCGTCTACATCGGCTTCATGGTGTTCGACGTGATCCTGGCGACGCAGGGCCTCGGCCTCGTGCTGCCCGACGCGAAGTGGTTCTGGTACCCGGTGCTCACCGCGCTGTCGATCGTGATCGCGGTCGTCGGGCACGACCTCCTGCACTTCGTGCAGCGCTGGCTGACCTACTTCCTGATCGTCGCGTTCGCGATCGTGACCGTGCTCGCGTTCACGACGCTGCCCGCGCCGAGCGCCGCGCACGCCGGCGGCTTCGACCCCACCGGGTTCCTGATCGAGTTCTCCCTCGCCGCCGGCTACAACATCAGCTACGCGGTCTACGTCTCGGACTACTCCCGCTACCTGCCGCCGAAGTCGTCCGCCCCGAAGCTGATCTTCTATACGTACATCGGCGCAGCGGGCTCCGCGGTCTGGCTGATGGGCCTCGGCGGCCTGCTCGCGAGCCGCATCCCGAAGGTGGACGCGATCTCCTCGATCAAGCAGGTGGGCGACAACCTCTTCCCGGGCTTCGGCACGATCGTCGTGCTCATCTCGGTGCTCGCCCTCATCTCGATCATGGGCGTGAACGCCTACGGCGCGATGCTCACGAGCGTCAGCGGCATCGACGCGTTCCGGCCGGTGAAGGCCACCGTGCGGGCCAGGGTCGTCGGCCTCGTCGTGGTCGGGGTGATCACGGTCATCGCCGCCCTGGCGATCCCCGACAACTATCTCGGCAGCTTCAACAACTTCGTGCTGCTGATGCTCTACTTCCTCGTGCCGTGGACGGCCGTCAACCTCGTCGACTTCTACGCGGTGCGGCACGGCAAGTACGCGATCACCGAGATCTTCAACCCGAAGGGCATCTACGGCCGCTGGGCGTGGCGCGGACTCACGGCCTACACGGTCGGGTTCCTCGCCATGATCCCGTTCTTCTCGCTCCCCGGCCTCTTCACGGGCCCGATCGCGAACGCGCTCGGCACCGCCGACATCTCGTTCGCGGTCGGCCTGATCGTCGCCGGCGGCCTCTACTTCCTGTTCTCCCGGAACCTCGACCGCAGCGCTGAGGCGGCCGCGCGGGAGCGGAGCCAGATGGAGCTGGAGGGGGTGCACGCCGATTGAGCGGTGCCATCGCCGGTGGGCGCCGGACGGTCGCGATCGTCCAGCGCCCACCGGCCCTGCTCGACATGGCGACGACGCTGGAGCGTGCTGTCGCCGCCATCGAGGAGGCCGCGGAAGCGGACCTCGTCGTCTTCCCCGAGACCTGGGTCACCGGCTATCCGGCGTGGGTCTTCGGGATGGCGGGCTGGCGCGACCCTGAAGCGCGCCGCTGGTACGGCCGGCTGCTGCGTGAGAGCCCCGTCGTCGGCGCCGGGGACGAGGCGGACGACGACCTCGCCCCGGTTCGCGCGGCCGCCCGCCGCACGGCGACGACGGTGGTGCTCGGCATCAACGAGCGGGTGGGCGGCAGCCTGCACAACAGCCTCGCCACCATCGGCCCAGACGGCCGGCTGCTGAACCTCCATCGCAAGCTCGTGCCGCCGCACACCGAGCGGATCGTCTGGGGCCGGGGGGACGGCGCCGGCCTGCGCGCGGTCGACACCCCGGCAGGCCGGGTGGGCGGCGCCGGCCTGCGCGCGGTCGACACCCCGGCAGGCCGGGTGGGCGGCCTTGTCTGCTGGGAGCATTGGATGCCGCTCGCTCGTCAGGCGCTGCACGCCGACGGGGAACAGATCCACGTCGCTGCGTGGCCCGACGTCCCCGAGCTGCACGAGCTCGCCGCCCGCACCTACGCCAAGGAAGGCGGATGCTTCGTAGTGTCCGCCGCCCCCTTCCTCACGACCGACGACGTGCCGTCCGAGCTGCTCGACGCCTACCGGGCCGGCGTCGGCCCCGACGCACCCGCGGAGGGTGCCCTGTTCGACGGCGGCTCCTCGATCGCCGCACCCGACGGCTCCTGGCTGGTCCCGCCAGTGCGCGGCCGTGCCGAGCTGATCGTCGCGGAGATCGACCTCGACGCGGTCGACGAGGCGCACACGGACCTCGATGTCGCCGGTCACTACAGCCGCCCGGACGTGCTCACGCTCCGCATCGACACGTCGCGCAGGAGCGGTGTGGAACGGGTCCCGCCCGCGCCCTGAGCCCCACATGGGTGTCCGGCAGCCGGAAGGCGCGCACGCGCGCGAGCCGTGCGGACCGCGCTGCCGCCGACCGTCGCGAACGACGGCCGGTAGCGGTCCGGAACGGGTCTAGCGTTCAGCACGGGTGACCGGTGTGTGCCGGTGCCGACGACACAGTGAGGTGCAGGTCGGATGACGGATACGACGACGGCGCGCGAGGTGCGCACGGGGCTCTTCATCGGCGGGGAGGCGCGGGACACCGCCGACCGGCTCGAGATCGTGGATCCCGCGAGGCCCGGCGCGATCGTGGGGACCGCGGCCGCGGCATCCGAGGCCGACGTCGCGGATGCCGTCGCCGCGGCGAAGGCGGCGTTCCCGGCCTGGAGCGCGATGACGGCGCAGCAGCGGGCCGCGGCGATGGCCGAGGCGATCGCCGGGATCGGTGAGGACCGCGACGCGGACGCGGAAGTGCTCTCCCGCGAGAACGGCAAGGTGCGGTTCGAGTCGTGGGTGGACGCCCTCGTCTTCGAGCTCCGCTGGAACCTCGCGCTCCAGCTCGCCGACGAGGTCGACACGGGCTCGACGCTGCCGACGGCGCCCGGCATCCCGGTGCGCACCGAGGTGCAGCACCAGCCGCTCGGCGTCGTGACGGTGATCGTGCCCTTCAACTGGCCGATCGCCATCCTCGGCGCGGCCCTCCCCCACGCCCTGCTCGCCGGCAACACCGCGATCGTGAAGCCGCCGCCCTCGGCGCCGCTCGCCACGACCCTGGTCGTCCAGCGCGTCGCCGAGAAGCTGCCGCCCGGGGTGCTGAACGTGGTGACCGGCCGCGACGCGCAGATGGCCGGCCTCATCCAGAGCCCCGACGTCGCGAAGGTCTGCTTCACCGGCAGCGTGAACGGCGGCAAGCGGATCATGGCGATGGCCGCCTCGACGCTGACCCGCGTGACGCTCGAGCTCGGCGGCAACGACGCGGCCGTGTTCCTGCCCGACGCGATCCTGGACGACACGCACCTCGACCGGCTCTATGCGGCGATCTATGACACGACCGGCCAGATCTGCATGAACGCGAAGCGGGTCTTCGTGCACCGGTCCCGGATGGACGAGCTCGTCGCCGGCCTGTCGGAGCGGCTGAGCAAGGCCAAGCTCGGTCACGGACTCGACGAGGGCACGACCATGGGGCCGCTGCACCAGCCGGCGCAGAAGGCCTTCGTCGAGGAGATCATCCAGGAGGCGAAGGACGCGGGCGCGGATGTGCGCGAGTTCGGCGAGCTGCCGGGCGGCGACCTCGCGGGCGGGAACTTCCTGCGGCCCGCGATCGTCGTCGACCCCGACCTCTCCCTCCGGGTCGTGACGCAGGAGCAGTTCGGCCCGGTGATCCCGGTGATCCCGTTCGACGACGAGGACGAGGCCGTGCGGCTCGCGAACGACACCTGGGCGGGGCTGTGCGGCTCCGTCTGGACCGCCGATCCCGAGGCCGCCCAGCGCGTCGGGTCGCAGCTCACCTGCGGCTACGTCTGGGTCAACGACCACGGCGCCACCCGGCTCGACCTGCGGGCGCCCTTCGGCGGGATGAAGCAGTCCGGCCTCGGCCGGGAGCAGGGCATCGAGGGCGTCCGCGCGTTCCAGGACACCCGCTCCATCGCGACGATCGACCCGGAGGCCCTCGCCGCGATGGCGCACTGACGCCGGCGCGGCGGCCGCGCGAGACGCTTCAGGCGTCGAGCGCGGCCGCCGCATCCGCGAGGTAGTCGTCGACGGACCGCAGCCCGAACAGCGCCGCGTTGGCGATGTAGCCCTGGCAGAGCGCGACCATCACCGACGCGGTGCGCGCTGCCAGGCCCTCGGCGCCCTCGGCGCCGGCGCGCTCCAACGCCCACGGCCTGATCGCGCTCGCGAACGCGGCCCGCATCCGGCCGATGACCCCCGCCATCACGGCGTGCAGGTCGGGGTCGTTCGTCGCCTCGCCCCAGAACTGCAGGATCACCTCGGGTGTGACGTCCGGCTGCTCGAAGACGCCGAGCAGGTAGCGCATGCCGCCGGCGGGCGTGGCGAGCGCGGGATCCGTGGACTCCTCGAACTCCTCGATGCGCCAGGTCATCATCGAGCCCGCGATGTAGGCCGCGAGCTCCGCCTTGTTGCGGAAGTGCGAGTAGATCGCCCCCGCCGACAAGCCCGACTCCGCGACCACGTCGGCGATCGAGGTACCGGAGACGCCCTTCCGGCGCAGGCAGCGGAAGGCGGCCGAGGCGATCTCGTCGCGGCGGGCGCGCCGGTAGGCGTCGGTGACACGGGGCATGGCAAAGAGAATACTCGTTCGCTATAGTCCATCAGAGAACGCTCGTTCTTTTTACGGAGGTCCTCATGGCCGTGCCCGCTCCCCCGCACACCCGCTGGCGCTTCGCCGTGCTGTTCGGCATCGCCGGGTCCCTCGTCGTCGGGCTCGTGGTGCTCGCGTTCGTCTGGCCCGCGGCGACCGCCGAGCC
>NZ_DATBTU010000016.1:0-22446 GCF_036559085.1 Amnibacterium sp. | reverse complement strand
CCGCTGGTCGACCTCGACTTCCTCGTCTACTTCTCCGCATCGGAGATCGACGTGCAGTCGAACCTGCCGCCCGCCGCGTTCGGTGCCGCCTGGGACGTGCTCATCGACACCGCCGGCGGCGCGCTCGACGCGGCGCCGATGACCGCGGGCGCGTCCTTCGTGCTGCGGTCGCGGTCGGTCGTGGTGCTGCGCGCCCACACGGATCCGGCGCCGCCGCCCGACCACTCGGTCGCGGCGTCGCTCGCGCTGCTGGCCCGGGGCCGCTCGGCGACGGCGGCCCCGCCATCCGCCGCCGCCGCGGCCTCCGCCGCGGCACCCTGACGGGCTCAGCCGGCCGCCGAGTGCTGTCCGCACGGACAACTGCCGGCGTTATAACCGCAGCAGTTGTCCGTGCGGACAGCAGACGCGGGTGGGGCGCGGGTGGGCTCAGACGGCGGCGATGCGCCAGGCGGCCTCGTGGGCGTCGCCGGGCTGCAGCACGATCAGGTCGGTGCCCGAGTTGAACGCGTCGGGCGGGCAGGTCATGGGCTCGGCGGCGAGGCCGGCGCGGTTCCACTCCGGCTCGGGGCGGTCGGCGGTGTGCAGCTGGACCCAGGGGCAGACGGCGTCCCAGGTGAGCGCCGCGCCGTGACCGTCGGATGCACGCACCTCGACGCGGGCGAGGCCGTCGGTGTCGCGAGCGACGTCGGTGAACGCGTGGTCGATGAAGAGGTCGCCGATGCTCCGGCCCTCGGCGAAGTCGAACGGACCGCCGGCCACCTCGGCGAGCCCCTGGGGCACGAGCCGCTCGGGGTCGACCTCGAGCACCCGGCCCGCGGCGAACGTGAGCGTCCAGTCGTCCACGTGACCCGATCCGGCCGAGAGGTACGGATGCCCGCTCGTGCCGTACGGGGCGGCATCCGGACCGGTGTTCACCGTGCGGATGCGCGTCTCGAGCCCCTGCTGGCCCAGCGAGTAGGTGACCGTGACGGCGAGCCGGTGGGGATAGCCGGACTGCGCCGGCACCTCGGCCTCGAGCACGGCGCGGGTGGCCGTGGCCTCGGTGACGGCGAAGTCGGCCCATGCGACGAGGCCGTGCAGGGCGTGGCCGCGGTCCGGCTCGGTCAGCGCGAGCTGCTGCTCGACGCCGTCGAAGGCGTAGCGGCCGTCGACGACGCGGTTCGGCCACGGCACGAGCACGGCGCCGCGGAAGAGCGGCCGCACCGCGTCGGCCGCGAAGGGCACCACGAGGTCGCGGCCGTCGGCGGTGAGCGAGCGGAGGCTGGCCCCGACGGACGCGATCTCGGCCACGTACCGACCCGACTCGAGGCGGACCTGGGTACCGGACAGCGGAGCGCTCATCCGACCATCCTGGTCCAGCCCCGCATCCGCCGTTTTCAGGATCTGCCGGCGCAACTCAGGACATGCAGCACCTGGGTGCGGCGTGTCGTGGAGGAATTCCTGAAAACGGCGGATGGGCGGGCGGGTCAGCGGGCCGGGATCAGCGCGACAGCGCGATCGCGGTCCAGGAGACCGGCGGCAGCTCGATCGTGATCACGCCGTCCTCGAGGCGCGCGGAGTCGTTCGCCGACGGGGCGACGCGCTCCTGGTCCTCGAGGGTGTTCGCGGCGAACGGGTCCGCATCCGCGAGCGTGTGCGTCTCCGCGATCCGCAGCGCGCCGAGGCGCTCGACGTCGACGGTGACGGTGATCGCCTCATCCACCGACCGGTTGACGAGGAACACCGCGGCGGCCCCGTTCTCCGGGTCGCTCGTGGCGACCGCGTCGACGACCGGCACCTCGCCGTACACGGCGGTCGCATAGGCCGGCACCTCGAGCGCCGGCTTCAGCACCTCGCCCTGCGCAAGGCGCGCGGTGAGCGCGAAGGGGAAGAACGTCGTCTGCTTCCACGCCGCTCCGGCGGGCTCGGTCATGATCGGCGCGATCACGTTCACGAGCTGCGCGAGGCTCGCCGACCGCACCCGGTCGGCGTGCTTCAGCAGCGAGATCATCAGGTTCCCGACGACGACCGCGTCGGCGACGGAGTAGGCGTCCTCGAGCAGCCGGGGCGCGACGGGCCACTCGTCCACCGCCGTGATGCGGTCGACGTTCTGGTAGCGGTCCTGGTACCAGACGTTCCACTCGTCGAACGAGATCTTCATCGTCTTGTCGCTGCGGCGGATCGACTTCACGTGGTCCGCGGCTGCGGCGACCTCCTCGATGAACGCGTCCATGTCCGTGGAGCAGGCGAGGAAGCTGCCGAGGTCGTCGTTCCGCATGAAGTAGTAGGCGTGGCAGGAGATGAAGTCGACGTCGTCGTAGGTGTGCTCGAGCACCGTCCGCTCCCATGCCCCGAACGTCGGCATGTGCCGGTTGGAGCTGCCGCAGGCGACGAGCTCCAGGTCGGGGTCGAGCTGCCGCATCGCCTTGGCGGTGCGGCTCGCGAGCACGCCGTAGTCCTCGGCGCTGCGGTAGCCGAGCTGCCACGGCCCGTCCATCTCGTTGCCGAGGCACCACATCCGCACGTCGAACGGCGTCTCGGCCCCGTTCGCCACCCGCTGCTGCGAGAAGGCCGACGGGGAGGGGATGTTCGTGTACTCGAGCAGGTCGATGGCCTCCTGCACCCCGCGGGTGCCGAGGTTCACGGCGAGCATCAGCTCGCTGCCGACCTTCGCGCTCCAGGAGGCGAACTCGTGCAGCCCCACCTCGTTCGTCTCGAGGGAGTGCCAGGCGGTGTCGAGCCGCTTCGGGCGCTGCTCGCGCGGGCCGACGCCGTCCTCCCAGCGGTATCCGGAGACGAAGTTGCCGCCCGGATAGCGGATGGTCGTGACACCGAGCTCGCGGACGAGGTCGATGACGTCCTGCCGGAACCCCTCCGCGTCGGCGGTGGGGTGGCCGGGCTCGTAGAGGCCGTCGTAGACGCACCGGCCGAGGTGCTCCACGAAGGAGCCGAAGAGGCGGCGGTCGAGCGGCGCGACGACGAAGGCGGGGTCGAGGGTCAGGCGGGCTGCAGGCATGGATGTACTTCCGATTCGAGGTGGAGAAAAGAACGGGGAGCGGCCGGACCGCTACTTCAGGCTGCCGATCGAGAGCCCGCCCTGCCAGTACTTCTGGAGGGCGAGGAACGCGATGATCAGCGGGACGACCGACACGAGCGAGCCGATGATGATGAGGCTCCAGAGCGAGTGCCCGCCACCGTTGTTGTTCGCGGCGAGCCCCTCCCAGAGGCCGATCCCGACCGGGATCGGGAACAGGCTGGAGTCGGACAGCATGGCGAGCGGCAGGAAGTAGTTGTTCCAGGTCGCGACGATCGACAGCAGCAGCACCGTGACGATGACGGGACGCAGCAGCGGCAGGGCCACCGACCAGAACGTGCGGTACTCGCCGGCGCCGTCGACCCGCGCCGCGTCGAGCAGCTCGGTGGGCACCGCGTCGCCGATGTAGACCCGCATCAGGTAGACCGCGAACGGGCTCAGCAGCGACGGCAGGATCACCGCCCAGATCGTGTCGGTGAGGTGCAGGTCGGAGAACATGATGAACGTCGGGATCACGAGCGCGGTGAGCGGCACCATCACGGAGCCGAGGACCGCCGCGAACATCAGGTTGCGGCCCGGGAAGTTGAACTTCGCGAACCCGTAGCCCGCGAGCACCGCGATGACCGTGGCTCCGATGCCGCCCGCGAGGGCGTAGAGCACGGAGTTGCCGAGCCAGCGGAGGTAGATCCCGCCGTTGTAGGTGAAGAGGTCCTGCAGGTTGGCGATGTAGTTCACCGGCCCGCTGAACCAGAGGGCGCCGGATCCGCTGAACAGCGACGGGGCGTCCTTCGAGCTCGCGATGATCAGCCACCAGAGCGGGATCAGGAAGTAGATGATCATGGCGCCCAGGAAGAGATGGGCGACCAGGTTCCGCGGCTTGCGGGCGCGGGTGCGCCGCGTCCCGACTGCCGGACGGGCGGAGGTGGAGACGGCGGTCATGCGAAGACACTCCCTCGCTTGCGCGTGAGGAACAGGAACACGAAGACGCACAGGAAGACCACGAACCCGAGCGCGAACGAGATCGCCGAGGCGTAGTTGAACTGGGCGTAGGAGAAGGCGACCGTGTACGCGTAGATGTTCGGCGTGAAGTCGGGCGTGATGGAGCCGTTGCTGATCGGCCGGAGGATCTGCGGCTCGCTGAAGAACTGGAGGGTGCCGATCAGGGCGAACACGAGGATGAGCACGAGGGAGTTCGCGACCATCGGCACCTTGATGCGGAAGGCGAGCTGCCACGCGTTCGCCCCGTCGATCCTGGCGGCCTCGTAGACGGTCGAGTCCACGCCCTGCAGCGCGGCGTAGATGATGATCATGTAGTAGCCGGCCCACTGCCACGTCACGACGTTGACGAGGCTGCCGAAGACCGTGTCCGGTCCGAGCAGCACCGGCGCGTTCGCGCCGACGAGGGAGGCGAGCTGCTCCGTCGGGCCGAAGATCGGGCTGTAGAGGAAGCCCCACATCAGCGCACCGATCACCGCCGGCACCGCGTAGGGCAGGAAGATCGACAGCCGCGCGAACCGGGCGAAGCGCGTCGTGATCGCGTCGAGCACGAGCGCGGCGGCCAGCGAGACCGCCATCTGCACCGGGATCAGCACGACGACGAAGCGCAGCACGAACCACAGGCCCTTGAGGAACGCGGGGTCGCTGAACGCCTGGAAGTAGTTCGCGAAGAACGAGAACTGCGTGCCGGTCGCCAGGCCCTTCGTGTAGAGGCTGAGGTAGAAGGCGTAGATGAGCGGCGCGACGAGGAAGACGAGGAACACGATCGCGAACGGGAGCACGAAGCTCCAGCCGATCACGGCCTGCCGCCGGGCGGCCCGACGCTGCGAGGGGTTCCGGCGGGTGGACGTGCGGGCCGGCCCGGTGGCCTGCCGATCGGCACCGACCGCTGCAGTGGTTGAGGTCATGGCTCTCCTTCCGAGATCCGTGGAGGGCGGACGGCCCGGTGCGTGGCGTCGAACGCACCGGGCCATCCCTCCCCGAGGCCCGACTACTTGACGTTGAACCCCTGGCTCTGGGCGTACTTGACGATCTGCGCCTGCAGCGCCGTCGCCGCCGCCGCACCGCCGATCTTGCCGCCGTTGATGGCCGTCAGCTGGTTCTGCAGCTGCGCGTAGTAGTAGACGGTGAACGGCGGGTAGATGAAACCCTTGTAGGCGTTCTCCGCCGGGACGTAGACGTCCTTGTTGGCCGTCTGGCCACCGAAGAACTCGATCTGGGCGTTGGTGAAGTCGCTCGACTTCAGCACGTTCTGGTTCAGCGGGAAGATGGTCTGGGTCTTCCAGCCGTCCGTGAGCGAGGCGTCGTCCGCGTACAGGCCCATCGCGACCTTCGCCGCGAGCGCCTTGTCGTTCGCCTGGGTGGTCACGGCCAGTGCCGAGCCACCCCAGTTGACGGAGACGGGGTTGGCGGGGTCCCACTGCGGAAGCGGGGCGGTGGCGAACTTGCCCTTGTCCGAGCCCTTGCCCACACCGGCGCCGGTGAGGTAGCCGGGCGCCCACGCCGCGGAGATGTAGGTGGCGTACTTGCCGTTCACCACGCCCGCGATGTAGTCGGTCGTGAACTGGTCCTGCTTGCCGACGAGACCCTTCTGGGAGAGGTTCGCCCAGTAGTCCAGGACGTCCTTGGAGGCCTGGTCGTCCAGCTTGATGCTGATGTCCTTGGGCTTCGCGCTGTAGTCGTAGACGAACGGCTGCGCGCCCTTCTGGATCTCCAGGGCCATCATCGCCGCGGGCACGTTGGCGCCGAGGTCACCGAAGAGCGGACCGCCGGCGGCCTTCACCTTCGCCGCGTCGGCGGCGTACTCGTCCCACGTCTTCGGCGGCGTCGTGATGCCGTACTTCTTGAAGATGTCGGTGCGGTAGATCATCGCCATCGGGCCGCCGTCGATCGGCGCGGCGTACACGGCGCTGCCCGCGGACACGTCCTTCCACGCGCCCGCGCTGAAGTTGCCCTTGATCTTGTCCGCGCCGTACTTGCTGATGTCGACGAGCGCGTTCTGGATCTCGAAGTTCGTGAGGTGGTCCGCCTCGAGCATGACCACGTCGGGCGCACCCTTGTTGGCGGAGACCGCGGTCTGGAACTTGTCGTACTCGGGGCCGCCGGCCCCGGCGTTGCGCCAGCAGGCCTGCACGTCCTTGTGCGAGTTGTTGAAGTTGTCGACGACCTTGGCCATGTTCGGGTACCAGGCCCACACGGTGACGGTCGGGGCGTCCTTGACGACGATCTTGTTCGTGCAGTTGGTGGCGTGCTCGACGCTGCCGCCGCCGCCTCCGCCGCCACCGCCCGGCGAGCAGCCGACCAGCGCGGTGAGGATGCCGCCGACGGCCGCAGCCGCGACGACGAGCCTTGACTTCTTCACTGCGTTCTCCTTCGAACGGTGCGTGAACGTCGCCTGCAACGTGCACGTCACTGTGGTTGCTGGTGCAGGGTCGAGCCCGGCCGGTAGGGCCCGGCGGCTGTCCCCACGCTCTGCGAAACGATCTCGTAGAACGTTATACGCGGGGACTGTACACCCCCGTCCGGCGCGTCGGACCGTCTCGATCCGGTAACGGCGCGTCGGCCTCCGGCGCCGCGCGGATCGGCGACCCGCGCACGCCGTCCTGGGCGGGGGCGGCAGGATGTGCACGTGAGCGACCAGATCGGGACCGACACGGAGCGGCTCGCGGACACGGCGGCCCCACTCGGCCGCCGTGCGACCCTGCGCGACGTCGCGCGGCGAGCCGGCGTGTCCACCGCGGCCGCCTCGAAGGTGCTGCGTGGGGCCTACGGGGTGAGTCCCGCGATGCGCGAGCGGGTGCAGGAGGCGATGTCGGCGCTCGCCTACCGCCCCAACATCTCGGCGAGGGGGATGCGGGGGAAGACCTTCACGATCGGCGTGCTGATCTCCGACATCCAGAACCAGTTCTACGACCAGGTGCTCTCCGGCATCGCGCCCGTGCTCGCCGGGTCCGACTACGCGGTGCTGATCGCCCAGGCCGCGCCGACCGTCGAGTCCGAGGTCGCGATGGCCGAGACGATGATCGACCACCGGATGGACGGCCTGCTGCTCGTCACGCCCACGATGCCGAAGGCCGAGCTGGAGCGCTTCGCGAGCATCCTGCCCGTCGTCGTGGTGGCGCGCGGCGGCCGGGCCGAGGGGTTCGACACGGTGGCGACCGACGACGAGCTCGGGTCCGCGCTGATCGTCGACCACCTCGTCGGGCTCGGGCACACGGCCATCGCGCACATCACGGTCGAGTCCGACGACGACGACCCGACGCTGCCGTTCGCCGTGCGGGCCCGCGGCTACGAGGCGGCGATGTGGCGGCACGGGCTCGAGGCGTCCATCGACGTGGTGCGCACCTCCTGGACCACGGACGGCGGGACGAGCGCTGCCGACCTGTTCCTGCAGCGCCCGTCGCTGCCGACCGCCATCCACGCGGGCGCCGACGTGGCGGCGTTCGGCCTGCTCAGCCGGCTCTGGGCGGAGGGCGTCGAGATCCCGCGCGACGTGTCCGTGGCCGGCTACGACAACTCGCCCATCGGGATGCTGGCCCCCATCTCGCTGACCAGCGTCGACCAGGCCGCGGGCGAGCTCGGCACGCGCGCGGCGGCCCTGCTCCTCGAGCGGATCGGCGGCCGCACCGAGCCGCAGTCGGTGCTCCTGCAGCCCACGCTCGTCCCCCGCAGCACCACCGCGGCGCCGCGCTCCTGACGGCGGTTCCGCGCCACGCCGCGGTCGCTTGACCGCGACGTAGAACGTTATACAGTGGGCAGCCTCGCCGCCCGGCGCCATCCGTTCCGACGCTCCGGCGTCGCCCGGATCCCGTCCGTGCGGCCACTCGACGACGAGGGAGCCGCATGTCCGCTGGACCGTCCGCACGCATCGACATCGCCGCCGCTCGGCCGACCGTGACCTACAGCCGGGACATCTTCGGGCACTTCGTCGAGCACTTCCATCGACAGGTGTACGGCGGGATCTTCGAGCCGGGATCGCCGCTGGCGGACGAGCGGGGCTTCCGCCTCGACGTGCTCGAGGCGCTGCGGGAGCTGCGGATCCCGAACGTGCGGTGGCCCGGCGGCTGCTTCGTCTCCGCCTACCACTGGGTCGACGGCATCGGCCCGGACCGTTCGCCGAGCTACGACAGGGCGTGGCGCGTCACGGACCCGAACACCTTCGGCACCGACGAGTTCCTCGCGTGGTGCCGCGAGCTCGGCGCGGAGCCCTATCTCTGCACGAACGCGGGCACCGGCACCCCCGAGGAGATGGCCGACTGGCTCGAGTACACCAACCTGCCGGTGGGCAGCCGGTGGGCGGACCGGCGGGCGGCGAACGGGCATCCGGATCCGTACGGCGTGCGGTTCTGGAGCATCGGCAACGAGAACTACGGCCACTGGGAGATCGGCGCGAAGTCGGCCGACGAGTGGGCCAGGTACGTGACCGAGGCGGCGAAGATGCTGCAGCGCACCGACCCGACCATCTCGCTGATGGCCGCCGCGGTCGACGATCTCGACTGGGCGCTGCCGCTGCTGAAGAGCGCCGGGAAGTACCTCGACCACGTCTCCATCCACGGCTACTGGGACCGGCTCGACGCCGTGAACGAGCCCTCCGGCTACCTGGAGGCGATGGCGATGACGCTCGAGCCGGAGCGGGCGATCGCGCACATGGAGGCGGTGATCCGCGCGAGTGGCCAGGACGTCGCGATCGCCTTCGACGAGTGGAACCTGCGCGGCTGGCACCACCCGTGGGAGCCGGGCGCCGCGGCCATCGCCGCGCGTGACCTGAACGACGACAACTCCACCTACACGATGGCGGACGCGGTCTTCTCCGCCTCGTTCCTGAACGCCTGCCTGCGCCATGCCTCGTCCGTGAAGATGGCGAACATCGCCCCGACGGTGAACGCGCGCGGCCCGCTGTTCGTGCATCCGGACGGCGTCCTGCGGCGGACGACCTTCCATGTGATGGCGATGTACGCGAACCTGCTCGAGGACGAGGTGCTGGACGCAGCCGTCTGGAGCAGCTCGATGGACGCCGCAGGGACCGAGGTGCCGGTGGTCGACGCGATCGCCACGGTCGGTTCGGCGAGCGGCGCGGTCGCGATCGCGCTCGTGAACAAGAGCGCCACGGAGTCCGCGCGCTGCGAGATCCGGATCGACGGAGCGCTGCCGGCCGGCCGGATCACCGCGACCCTGCTCGGCTCGGACTCCCCCGACGCGTACAACAGCGTGGACGCGCCGGACACCGTGCATCCGCTGGAGCTGGAGCTCGGGCAGGACGGGTCCGTCGTGCTCCCGCCGCACAGCGTCGCGGTGTGCCGCCTCGAGGCGAGCCTGCCGTTCGGCGGCGCGGAAGGCGGCTGGCAGCTGAGCGGCCTCGGCACCGACTGGCGCCGGCAGGGCTGAGGCCGCCGCGTGCGGTGTGCAGGTTCCCGTGCGATGTGCAGGACGGATCCGCGGATCCGGACCTGCAGACCGCCGCGGGTCCTGCAAACGGTACGGACGGCCGGGCGACGCTGACGGACACCGCCGCCGGGACCTCCACTCCCGTGTGCGGTGTGCAGGTTCCCGCGCGATCTGCAGGACGGATCCGCGGATCCGGACCTGCAGACCGCCGCAGGTCCTGCAGACCGTACGGCGCTCACGGCCGCGGCCGCCGGGACCTCCGCCGCCGCGTGCGGTGTACAGGTTCCTGAGCGATCTACAGGACGGATCCGCGGACCCGGACCTGCAGACCGCCGCAGGTCCTGCAGACCGTACGCCGCGCCCGCCGCGCCCGCCGCGCCCGCGCGCCTGAGGCTCCCGAGAGCACCTCGGCAGGCCATCCGTGCTTGGGCAGGCTCCTGGTGAACCAGGAGCCTGCTGAAGCGCGAGCAGCCCGCTGAGGTGCTCCTAGAGGCCGCGGGCGAGGCGGTGGTAGGCGGCGTTCCAGCGGACCTCGTGCTCGAAGCCGTGCAGCGTCGTGTCCTGGTCGATGACGAGCAGCTCGGTGCGGAGCATCGCGGCGAGGTCGCGCCACGCGTCGACGCCGACCGCGGTCGTCATCACGGTGTGGTGCGCGGCGCCGGCGGTCAGCCAGGCGGCGGCCGAGGTGCGGAAGTCGGGACGCGGCTCCCACACCGCGCGGCCCACCGGCAGCTTCGGCAGCGGCGCCGGCGGCGCCACGACGTCCACCACGTTCGCGACGAGCCGGAAGCGGTCGCGGAGGTCCGAGAGAGCCACCACGACGGCGGGTCCGGGGTCCGCGTCGAAGACGAGCCGCACCGGGTCCTCGCGGCCACCGATGCCGAGCGGATGCACCTCGAGGGACGGCCGCTGCGTCGTCAGCGACGGGCTCACCTCGAGCATGTGCGCGCCGAGGATGAGCTCGGAACCGGGCGTGAGGTCGTACGTGTAGTCCTCCATGAGCGAGGCGCCCCCCGGCAGTCCCTCCCCCATGACGTTCGCGATGCGCACGAGCACGGCCGTCTTCCAGTCGCCCTCGGCGCCGAAGCCGTAGCCGTCCGCCATCAGCCGCTGCACCGCGAGACCCGGCAGCTGCTTCAGCGCGCCGAGGTCCTCGAACGTCGTCGTGAAGGCGTCGAAGCCGCCCTCCTCGAGGAACGACCGCAGCCCGAGCTCGAGCCGGGCGCCGTAGCGGAGCGACTCGCGCCGCTCGCCGTCCGCGCGCAGCTCCGGCACGACGGCGTAGGCCTCGTCGTACTCGGCCAGGAGCGCGTCGACGGCGGACTCGTCGGCGGCCGCGACCGCATCCGCGAGGTCGTTCACGCCCCAGGTGTTCACCTGCACGCCGAGCACGTGCTCGGCCTCGGTCTTGTCGCCCTCGGTGACGCCGACGAAGCGCATGTTGTCGCCGAAGCGGGCCAGCTTCATCCGCCGGGCGGCGGCGCGGCCGGCCGCGGCACGCTGCCACGTCGCGACCCGCTCGGTCACCGCGGGGTCGCTCACGTGCCCGACGACGACGGTCCGCGGCACGTCGAGGCGGGCGAGCATGTAGCCGAACTCGCGGTCGCCGTGCGCGGCCTGGTTGAGGTTCATGAAGTCGAAGTCGATGTCGGCCCAGGGCAGGGCCACGTTCGCCTGCGTGTGCAGGTGCAGCAGCGGCTTGTCGAGGGCGTCGAGGCCGGCGATCCACATCTTGGAGGGGCTGAAGGTGTGCATCCACGCGATCACGCCGAGCACGGAGTCGTCGGCGTTGGCCTCGAGCATCGTGCGGCGGATGGCGTCGGCGTCGGTGAGCACGGGCTTCCAGACGATGCGCGCCGGCACCGCCGCGCCGAGCTGCTCGGCGATCGCCCGCGACTGGTCGGCGACCTGCGCGAGCGTCTCCGGCCCGTACAGGTGCTGGCTGCCGGTGAGGAACCAGACCTCGGCGGTCGAGAGGACGGGGGCGGGACGGGGCATCAGGGCTCCTTGTCGGTGGGCTGGCCGTAGACGTGCTGGTAGCGCTCGAAGAGGGCGTCGATCGCGGCGGGCTCGATCGGGAGCGGATCGCCGAGCTGTCGCGCGAGGTGCACGGTGCGGGCGACGTCCTCGACCATGACCGCGGCCTTCACCGCGTCGCGGGCGTCGCTGCCGATCGTGAACGGCCCGTGGTTCCGCATGAGGACCGCCCGGCTGCGGTGGCCGGTGAGGGTCTCGACGATGCCGCGGCCGATGGAGTCGTCGCCGATGATCGCGAAGGGCCCGACGGGGATCTCGCCGCCGAACTCGTCCGCCATCGCGGTGAGCACGCACGGGATCGGCTCGCCACGCGCCGCCCAGGCGGTGGCGTAGGTGGAGTGGGTGTGCACGACGCCGCCGACGTGCGGCATGTTCCGGTAGACGTACGCGTGCGCGGCGGTGTCCGACGAGGGGCTGCGGTGCGCGCCCGGCGTCTCGGCGACGACCTGCCCGTCGAGGTCGCAGAGGATCATGTCGTCGGACGTCAGGGCGTCGTACGGCACCCCGCTCGGCTTGATGACGAAGAGGTCGGCGCCGGGCACCCGGCCGGACACGTTGCCGCCGGTCCAGACGACGAGCCCGTACCGGACGAGCTCGGCGTGCAGGCCGGCGACCTCGTCACGGATCCGCTGGATCGCCGCATCGATCTCGGTCATGCCGGCAGCTCGATCCCGGCCTCGGGCGCGACGGCGCCGCGGCTCGCGTACGCCTCGCGCTTCAGCGCGGCGAGGCGGTGCATCACGTCGTTGCCGCCGCGGCCGAAGTGGTCGTGCAGGGCGGTGTACTCGGCGTAGAGGCGGTCGTAGAGCGCCGCGCGGGTCTCGTCGGGGCGGAAGGCGTCCCGGATCCGGCTGCCCATGGCGGATGCGGCGGTCGCCACGTCGGGGTGGGCGCCGGCCGCGACGGCCGCGTGGATGGCGGCGCCGAGCGCGGGGCCCTGGTCGCTGCCGATGACCGAGATCGGCATCCGCAGCACGTCGCTGTAGATCTGCATCAGGAACGCGTTCTTCACGAGGCCGCCCGCGGCGACGAACTCGTCGACCGGGATGCCGCTCGCGACGTACGTCTCGACGATCTTGCGGGTGCCGAACGCGGTGGCCTCGATGAGCGCGCGGTACACCTGCTCCGGGCGGGTGGCGAGGGTGAGGCCGACGATCACGCCAGAGAGCTCGTGGTCGACGAGCACCGAGCGGTTGCCGCTCTCCCAGTCGAGGGCGATGAGGCCGGATGCGCCGACCGGCTCGGCGGCCGCCAGCTCGGTGAGGACGTCGTGGATGCTGCGACCCTCGGCCCGCGCGCGGTCGCGGAGCGCGGCCGGGGCGAAGCGCTCGACGAACCAGCCGAAGATGTCGCCGACGCCGGACTGGCCGGCCTCGTAGCCCCAGTAGCCCGCGGTGATGCCGCCGTCGACCGCGCCGCACATGCCGGGCACCTCGGCGAAGCGGTCGGCGTTCAGCACGTGGCACGTCGAGGTGCCCATGACCGCGACCATGGTGCCGGGGGCGACCGCATCCGCCGCCGGGACCGTCACATGCGCGTCGACGTTGCCGACCGCGACGGCGATGCCCTCGGGCAGGCCGGTCCAGCCGGCGGCCTCGGCGGTGAGCCGGCCGGCGGCGGTGCCGAGGTCGGCGATCGGGCCGGCGAGCTTCGTGTCGGCGAACTCCGCGAAGTCGGGGTTCAGCGCGGCGAGGAACTCCGTCGACGGATACGCGCCCTCCTGCAGCAGCCCCTTGTAGCCGGCGGTGCAGGCGTTCCGGACGGCCGCGCCGCCGAGGCGCTCGACGATCCAGTCGGCGGCCTCGACGAAGCGGTCCATCCGGTCGTAGAGCTCGCGGTCCTCCTCGAGCAGCTGAAGGCCCTTCGCGAACTGCCACTCGGAGGAGATCATCCCGCCGTACCGGCCGAGCCACGGCTCGTGCCGCTCGGCGGCGAGATCCGTGATGCGGTCGGCCTGGCCCTGCGCGGCGTGGTGCTTCCAGAGCTTCACGTAGGCGTGCGGGCGGCCGGCGTACTCGGGCAGCTCGTTCAGCGGGGTGCCGTCGGCGAGCACCGGCACCATGGTGCAGGCCGTGAAGTCGATGCCGACGCCGATCACGTCGGCCGGGTCGACGCCCGCGGCCTCGACGGCGGCGGGCACGGCGTGCTGCAACACCTCGACGTAGTCGGCCGGCACCTGCAGGGCCCAGTCGGGCGGCAGCGGCGTGCCGTCGGGCAGCGCGCTGTCGAGCACGGCGTGCGGGTACTCGTGCACCGCCGAGCCGAGTTCGGCGCCGTCGTGCACGCGCACCACGACCGCGCGCCCGGAGAGCGTGCCGTAGTCCACACCGATCACGTACCGGTCGGTCTTCGAGTCCGCCATGTCATCCCCATCGACGAAAGTGAGCGCTCACATCATGCCGGATGCGGGGCGCTGCCGCGACCCCGACCCGCGCGCGACGAGCACTCCGGCAGGCTGCCTGCACAAACGACGGAGTTCCTGCACCCAAGGGCCCCCGATCCGCATGACGCGGTCGCGCGGATGCGGTTTCTCCGTCGTTTGCGCGGAGGGCAGGCGGCCAGAGCCCGTTCGGGAGGCTGCGGCCCAGACGGCTGCAGGGTCATTCCCTGCGCAAACGACGGAGTTCCTGCACCCAAGGCCTCTGCATCCGCATGACCTGGTCGCGCGGACGCCGTTTCTCCGTCGTTTGCGCACGGATGCGCGGGTCAGGCGGGGCGGGTGGAGGCGCGGACCACGAGGGCCGCGGGCAGGGGCGCGTCGTCGGGCTCGGCGTCGTCGCTCAGCAGCACGGCGAGCCGGTGCATGAGCCGCTGCCCGAGCGCGGCGAAGTCCTGCCGCACGGTCGTGAGCGGCGGTACGAAGAACGCGGCCTCGGGTATGTCGTCGAAACCGACGACGCTCACGTCGCCCGGCACGCCGACCCCGGCTTCCGAGAACGCGGAGAGCAGGCCCAACGCGGTCTGGTCGTTGGCGGAGAAGATCGCGCTCGGCGCGCCCTGCGCCGCGAGCCGGCGGCCGATCGCGGCGCCGCCCTCCGCCGTCCAGTCCCCGCGCAGCACCGCGGGCACCGGCAGCCCGCGCCTCGCGCACTCCTCGCGCCAGCCGCGCTCGCGCTCCCGCGCCTCGATCCAGTCCTCCGGCCCGGCGACGTGCACGATCTCGCGGTGGCCGAGGTCGGCGAGGTGCCCGACCGCGAGCGCCGCGGCGGCCGCGTGGTCGATGCCCGCGGTGACCGCGCCGGGGATGCCGCTCGGCACCGTGGTGACGAGCGGGACGGGCAGGTCGAGGCCCGCGAGGGCATCCGCGACCTCGGGCGTGGGCGCGACGACGACGAGGGCCTGGACGTCCTGGCCGAGCAATCCGTCGACCGCGTGCCGCACCTCCTCGGATCCGGTCTGCTCGAGTGCGGCGATCGAGACGTCCCAGCCGGCCGCGCGGGCGGCGTGGTTGAACCCGGACGTCGTGCTCGACGGACCGTAGAGCGGCAGGCCGACCGTGACGAGCCCGATGGTGCGGGTGCGCCGGCTCGCGAGCGCCCGGGCGGCGGCGTTCGGCCGGTAGCCGAGCCGGGCGACGGCCTCCTCGATCCGCTCGCGCGTCTGCGGGCGCACGGACTGGTCGCCCTTCAGGAAGCGGGAGACCGTCTGGTGCGACACCCCCGCCGCTGCGGCGACGTCGAAGATGTTCGGCACGAGCCGGAGTGTAGGGGTCACCCCGAGCGCGCCTCACGTGGGTTGCCACTTCTCGCCCCGGAAGCGGCGCCTCGAGGGCCAGAAGTGGCAACCCACCACCGCAGAGGTGACGGCTCACCGTCGGTGACCGGGTGGGTTGCCACTTCTCGCCCCGGAGGCCGCGCTTCGAGGGCCAGAAGTGGCAACCCACGTGATGATCGGGCGCGCCCGACCGGGCCGGGCTTACGCCTCGCGCTGCTTCGGGCTGCTGTCCTGCGTGCGCTTCGGGTCGCGCTCGATGACGCCGCCGAGCACCTCGTCGATGCGCTCCATGAGCTCGAGCGGGATGTTCACGCCGGACGCCTTGACGTTCTCGTGCACCTGCTCGGGCCGGGAGGCGCCGATGATCGCGGACGCGACGTTCTCGTTCTGCAGCACCCACGCGATGGCGAGCTGCGCGAGCGACAGATCGAGCTCCTTCGCGATGGGCTCGAGGCCCTGCACGCTCGTCAGCACGTCGTCGCGCATCCAGCGCGAGATCATGTTCGCGCCGCCCTTGTCGTCGGTCGCGCGGCTGCCCTCGGGGTGCGGCCGGCCCGGCTTGTACTTGCCGGTGAGCACGCCCTGCGCGATCGGCGACCAGACGATCTGCGAGATGCCGAGCTCCTTCGAGGTCGGGACGACCTCGGGCTCGATGACGCGCCAGATCGCGTTGTACTGCGGCTGGTTCGAGATCAGCTGGAACCCGAGCTCCTTCGCCAGCTTCGCGCCCTCGCGCAGCTGGTCGGCGGTCCACTCGCTGACGCCGACGTACAGCACCTTGCCCATCCGGACGAGGTCGGCGAACGCCTGCATCGTCTCCTCGAGCGGCGTGAAGTAGTCGAACCGGTGCGCCTGGTAGAGGTCGACGTAGTCGGTCTGCAGGCGGGTCAGGGATCCGTCGATCGACTCCATGACGTGCTTGCGCGAGAGGCCGACGTCGTTGTGCCCCTTCGGCCCGGTGGGGCCGAAGACCTTGGTGAAGATCTCGACCGACTGGCGGCGCTCGCCCTTCAGCGCCTCGCCGAGCACCGTCTCGGCACCGGTGTTCGCGTACACGTCGGCGGTGTCGAACGTCGTGATGCCCGCCTCGAGCGACGCCTTCACGCAGGCGATCGCCTGGTCGTTCTCGACCTGGCTGGCGTGCGTCAGCCAGTTGCCGTACGTGATCTCCGACACCTTGAAGCCGGACTTGCCCAGATAGCGGAACTGCATGGCGATGCTCCTCGTCGTGATTCGTCGGCCCCCACAACGAATCTACTGAGCGGCGGCCGAGCGGATGCCGAGGGTCACGTCCACCGCTCAGCGTCCTCCGGTCGTCTCCTTGAGCGGGCCCGTTAGCGTGCCGCGCATGGCCGGATCCCCCACGCGCAGCATCGGGCGCCTGCTCGCAGGCCTCATGGGCGTGCTGCTGCAGGTGCGCCGGCCGCGACCGATCCACACGACCGGGGTGCTGCTCGAGGGCCGGATCACCTGGCGGCCGGAGACCGCGGCGCGGTCCGGGATCGCGTGGATCGACGAGCGCGGGCCGGACACGCCGCCGGCGGTGGTCGCCCGCTTCTCCCGCGGGGCGTCGCTCCCCGCGGCGCTGCCCGACGTGCTCGGCCTCGCGGTCCGGTTCCGGACCCCACGCGGTCCGGCCGACCTGCTGCTCTCGACGACCGGCTTCGGCGTGCCCGGACGGTTCGTGCTCGCGCCGCGCCGCACCCCCGGCGGCGCGTGGTTCTCGACCCTGATGCCGTATCGCGGCAGCGACGGGCCGGTGCAGGTCGCGGCCCGCTCGCGCACCCCCTCCGAGCTCCCGGCCCACCTCGAGGACCTCCGGGGCGCGCTCGAGCAGGAACCGTGGATCCTCGAGCTGCTCTTCGCCACACCGGCCGGGCGCTGGCACCGCTTCGCCGACCTCGAGCTGCGGCCCGCGCCCGGCCCGATCGACCGGCCGGAGCCGCGGTTCGACGCCGTGCGGAACCCGCCGCCCGGCGCCGGGACCTACGGATGGACGCGCCGACTCCGTGAACCCGCCTACGCACGGGCTCGTCTCGGCTGACCGGCGCTACAGTTCGGGCTTCCCACGCCGCGACGAGGAGGCCGCCATGGGTGCCGACGCAGGTTCATCCGGAGTCCCGACCCTGCATCCGCATTCCGAGGGCCGCTGGAGCCGGGTGCACGAGAAGTTCCTCGCGGAGCGGCGACCGCACACCGAGCAGCAGCTGCGCCGGCTGCGGATCCTCTCCACCACGCTGATCATCGTCGGCTCGATCGGGTTCCTCGTGTTCCTGATCAGCGTGCTGACGCACGAGGGCGCCGCGGTCCTCGACCGCCCGGTGCAGCACGCGCTCGAGGCGTTGCGGTCGCCGGGCCTCACCGGGGTCTCGATCGGGCTGGCGGTCGTCTTCGGGCCGATCTCGATGCCCATCGTCGTCGCCGTCACCGTGGTCGTGTGGTTCCTCATCTCGAAGCACGCGTGGCGGCCGGCCCTGCTCGCGCTCGCGATGATCACCGGGGTGCTGATCGCGGAGGTGATCGCGCACCTCGTCGGGCGACCGCGTCCTCCGCTGTCCGGGATGCTCTTCGGCGCGGATCACACCCCCTCGTTCCCCTCCGGGCACGTGCTCGGCACCGCGAACTTCCTGCTGACCGGCTCCTACCTGTTCTTCTCCCGGCTCCGCCACCGGCGACGGGCGGCGATCGGGTTCACGATCGCGGTCCTCCTGCTGCTCGCGGTGGCCGCGAGCCGGGTCTACCTCGGCTACCACTGGCCGACGGACACCCTCGCATCGGTCTCGATCGGGCTGGTCGAGCTCGGCATCATCGTCGCGGTGGACACCGCCCGCACCGCGGTCACGACCGGGCACGAGCCGCCGAACCTCGCCGAGGGGCCGGAGACCCATCCGTCGGCGGCCGCCCGGTAGGCCGCCGCTTCCCTCAGGGCCAGGCGGGCGCGTCGGTGCCGAGCGGCGCGGGACCGCGGTCGAACCGGAACGCGACGCCGGCCACCGCGAACGGCGGCGGCGCGATCGCGGCCGGACCCCACGGCGTGCCGATCGGGGTCGGCGCGGACCGCGCGACGGCCTGCGCAGGCTCGGGCACCGGGTCCGGCCCGGGCAGCGCGGTGAGCGCCGCGGCGGTGCGGGCGAGCGACAGGCGAGCCGACCCACCCCGCCCATCCGCGGCCCGGTCGCGGAGCAGTGCGACCGCCGCGGCGGCCAGCAGCCAGCCGGTCGCGTGGTCGAGCGCCTGCACGGGCAGCGGCACCGGCCGGTCGGCCCCGGCCTCGCGCATCCCCCGCTCGGCGATCCCGGCGGACATCTGCACGAGGCTGTCGAACCCGCGTCGGCCCGCCCATGGCCCCGCCCAGCCGTAGGCGTCGAGCGCGACCTCCACGAGACCCGGGCGGATGCGGCGCCGGTCGTCGACGCCGAGCCCGAGGTGCTCGAGCGCACCCGGCCGGTAGCCGTGCACGAGCACGTCGGCGCCCGCGAGCAGCTCGTGCAGCCGCGCCCGGCCGGCGGGCGTGCGGGCGTCGAGGCGGGCGGTGCGCTTGCCGAGGGTCATGTCCGGCACGACGCCGGGCTCGTCCCAGTCGGGCGGATCGACCCGGAGCACGGTGGCGCCGAGCCCGGAGAGCGCCCGCGTCGCCACGGGGCCGGCGAGCACGCGGGTGAGGTCGAGCACCCGGACGCCGTCGAGCGGCCGATCAGGGCCCGGCGACCAGGAGGAGGCCTGGCCGTCGTCGGTCCTCGCGACGCGGATGAGCGGCTCGTCGGCGACCGCGGCGCCCTCGGGCGAGGACGCCCAGTCCGCGGCGGTGCGCATCCGGGCGGCGCACCCGCCGGCCGCGACCACGTCGGCCTCGAGCGCCGCCACGGGCAGGGCGGCGACGGCCTTCGCCACCGCGTCCCGCTCGGCGGGCACCCCGAGCACGCGCAGGGCCGCGGCGCGGTGGTGCGGCGCGTTCGTGTGCAGCCGGATCCAGCCGTCGGCGCCCCGGTAGTCCCCGGCGACCGGATCCCACGGCGGCGGAGGCGACCAGCCGTCGGGGATCAGCGCCGAGCGGAACCAGGTGGCGCAGCGGTCGCGGTGGACCACGGCCGGCGCACCGCCGGCGAGGGCGGACACCGCGTCGGCGAACGCCGCGACCGCCGCACCGGCGAGGGTGCCGACCGCGAACGGCGAGGGCAGCCCGGCGTCGCCGACGATCCGAGCGCGCTCGGGCGCGCCGAGCAGGCGTGCGACGTCCGCCCGGAGCACCCGCTCACCGTCCGCCGGCATGACCGCACGATACGCGCGGCCGCCGGTCAGGGCGAGGTGAGGCTGGAGATGCTGCCGGCCAGCGCCGCGAAGGTCACCGCGAACTTCGTGATGATCACCGCGAGCGTCACCACGTACACGCCGATGTAGGTCCAGAGCGGCGCGAGCCCGCTGTGCACCCGGCGCCAGAGGACCACCGGCCTGCCGATGATGTAGACGATGGAGAGGAAGCTCCACGCCCAGTGGAACGGCCGCACGACCCCCAGCCGCTTCAGCGCCCGCCAGTCGAAGTACGCGAGCACGACCTGCGCGGCGAACAGCAGGAAGCTCACCGCCTGCACCAGCAGGTAGCCGGGGTCGAGCATCGCCGCGGCGCCGCCGGTGGGGTTCTCGAGCGCGCGGCGGAAGTAGCCACCGACGTCCCAGGTGAGCAACGCGACGGCCGAGACGATCGGCAGCAGCGTGATGATCCAGATGAACGGGGTGTTCACGTTCGTGCCCGGCGCGAGCGACGGCTGATCGACGGAGCCGTCCCAGCCGCCGTCGGCGAAGTAGTCGGTCCAGCCGCGGCCGTCCCACCAGCGGCGGCGGTTCGTGCCGGCCGGGTCGGGGTACCAGCCGGGGGCGGGCGCGTTGGTCGGGCGATCGAGGCTCATGCGGGTCCTTCGAGGAGTGGGGGCCGCGCGAGCATATGGCCTGATCAGAGCGCCGTCGAGGCCCCAGTCCGAGGCTGCGTGGAGGCCGGGCTACGCGGCGCCGTTGAACATCGAGGTGACGGAGCCGTCCTCGAAGACCTCGTGGATCGCGCGGGCGAGCAGCGGCGCGATCGGCAGCACCTCGAGCTTGTCGAAGCGCTTCTCGGGCGGCAGCGGCAACGTGTCGGTGACGATCACGCGGTCGATGACGTCGGACGACAGCCGCTCGACGGCCGGCGGGGAGAAGATCGCGTGGGTCGCCGCGACGATGACACCGGTCGCGCCCGCGGCCTTCAGCGCCTCGGCGCCCTTGATGATCGTGCCGCCGGTGTCGATCATGTCGTCGACGAGCAGGCACACCTTGCCGGCGACCTGGCCGACGATCTCGTGGACGCTCACCTGGTTCGGCACGGTGGGGTCGCGGCGCTTGTGGATGATCGCGAGCGGCACGTCGAGGCGGTCGCTCCAGACGTCGGCGACGCGCACGCGGCCCATGTCGGGCGACACGATGACGAGGTCGGTCTTGTCGACGGTGTTCTCGATGTGCTCGGTGAGCACCGGCATCGCGAAGAGGTGGTCCAGCGGGCCGTCGAAGAAGCCCTGGATCTGGGCGGCGTGCAGGTCGACCGACATGATCCGGTCGGCGCCCGCGGTCTTGAAGAGGTCGGCGACGAGCCGCGCGGAGATGGGCTCGCGGCCGCGGCCCTTCTTGTCCTGCCGGGAGTACGGGTAGTACGGCACGACGGCGGTGACGCGCTTCGCGGAGGCCCTCTTCAGGGCGTCGAGGAGGATGAGGTGCTCCATCAGCCACTCGTTCACCGGCGCCGCGTACGACTGGATCACGAACGCGTCGGCCCCGCGGACGCTCTCCTCCATCCGCGTGTAGATCTCCCCGGACGCGAAGGTGCGCGCGTCGACGGGCAGCAGCGTGGTGTCGAGCTCGGCCGCCACGGCCGCTGCGAGCTCCGGATGGGATCGTCCGCTGATCAGGACGAGCCGCTTCTCGCCCTTGGTCTTGATACCGGTCACTGGGTGCTCGCGTCCTCCTCGGGCGCGTCGCGGCGCTGGCCCGCCGTGACCGCCGCGTCGGTGCCCGGTCGGTTCAGCTCGACCCAGCCTTCGATGTTGCGCTGCGGCGCCACGTTCACGGCCAGGGACCCGGCTGGGACGTCCTTTCGGACCACCGTTCCCGCACCCGTGTAGGCGCCGTCACCAATCGTAACGGGGGCCACGAACACGTTGTGCGACCCGGTGCGCACCGCCGACCCGACGACGGTGCGGTGCTTACGCACACCGTCGTAGTTCGCGGTGATCGTGCCGGCGCCGACGTTCGAGCGCTCCCCCACCTCGGTGTCGCCGAGGTAGGAGAGATGCGGCACCTTCGACCCGTCGCCGATCACCGTGTTCTTCGTCTCGACGAACGTGCCGATCTTGCCGCCGGCCCCGAGCACCGTGCCGGGCCGGAGGTAGGACCAGGGGCCGACCTGCGCCCCCGCGCCGATCACGGCGAGCGTGGCGTCGACGCGGTTCAGGCGGGCGCCCTCCCCCACCTCGGTGTCGACCAGCGTGGTGTCCGGGCCGATCACGGCCTCGCGCTCGACCGCCGTGGCGCCGAGCAGCTGGGTGCCGGGCCGGATCTCGACGTCCTCGGCGAGGGTCACCGTCGCGTCGATCCAGGTCGTGGCGGGGTCGAGCACGGTGACGCCGGCGAGCTGCCACGAGCGGATGACCCGGTCGTTCACCCGGCGCTGCACGGCGGCGAGCTGAGCGCGGTCGTTCACGCCGGCGATGGCGTCCGCATCCGCGGCGACGACCGCCGCGACGCGGGAGCCGGCGGTGCGGAGGGCCGCGATGACGTCGGTGAGGTATCGCTCGCCCTGGTCGTTGGCGGCGTCGAGCGCGGCGAGCGCCGCGGCGAGGCCGCCCGTGCGGAAGAGGTAGACGCCCGCGTTGATCTCGTCGATCGCGCGCTCGTCCCCGGTCGCGTCGCGGTGCTCCACGATCCGCTCGAGGCCGCCGTCGGCGCCGCGGACGATGCGGCCGTAGCCGAGCGGGTCGGGCACGCGGGCGGAGAGCACGACGGCCTCGGCCTCGGCTCCCGCGGCGAGCACGGGCGCGAGCGTGGCCACGTCGAGCAGCGGCACGTCGCCGTTCAGCACGAGCAGGTCGCCGTCGAAGCCGGCGAGCGCGGCGAGCGCCTGCTCGACCGCGCGACCCGTGCCGGGGACCTCGTCCTGGTCGACGACGAGCGCATCCGGCGCGGCGGCCACGACGGCCTCGGCGACCGCGTCGCGTTCGTGCCGCACGACGACGGCGAGGCGGGCGGGTTGCAGCGCCGACGCGGTCGCGAGCACGTGC
>NZ_DATBTU010000015.1:0-32498 GCF_036559085.1 Amnibacterium sp. | reverse complement strand
CGGAGCCGGACGCGGGCGGCGCCGGCGAGCAGGATCGGATGCGCCAGGCCGGCGGAGGCGAAGCGCACCGACTCGGCAGGCGGATTCGCGCGCGCGAGCAGCCCGCCCGCCGCGCGGCCGACCGCGGTACCGGCACCCAGGCCCGGCAGCGACGTCACGGACGACGGCCGGCCGCCCGGCGGGTTCACGATCACGCCACCCGGACCGCCCAGCGGCACGGACGCGGCGCCGCCGGGGTCACCGCCGAGCCCGCGGTACCGGGGCGCGGTGATGGTCTCGGGGAACGACGTCGTCGACGCCGGCACGTCGTACGTGAAGGTCGCCGGCACAGCCTCGTGGTGCTGAAGGTGCGCCGCGAGCCACGCGTCGACCACGCCGTCGGTGCCCGACGTGCCGCCGCCGTCGTGGCCGCCGTCGAACCAGCGCACCTGCACCGGAGCACCCGCGGCGGCGATCTGCCGGGCGTCCGCGTCCGCCTGGTCGAGGCCGAACAGGCTGTCCTGGAGGCCTTGCAGCAGCAGGGTCGGCGCCCGCATGCCGGAGAGCACGGTGGAGGGCGAGGACCGCTTCAGCAGCGCGAGGTCGCCAGAAGTCGGCGCGGCGCCGGTGATGAGCCGCTCGTAGAGCGAGCAGAACGCCGGCGTGAAGCGGCCGCAGGGGTCGGCCGAGGCGCCGAGGCCGTCGCCGAAGAGCCGCGACGACCAGCCGACCTTGAAGTCCCGCAGCGGCGTGGCGGCGGCGCCGACGACCGTGCCGGCGGAGGCGGGCACGAGCGCCTGCGCGAGGTCGTTCCAGGTGATCGCCGCGACGACGGTGTCGATCCGCGGATCCGTCGCGCCGAGCATGAGCGCCAGCGCGCCGCCGTACGACCCGCCGACCACGCCGACGACCGGATCGCTGCCGACCTTCCGGACCGCAGGGGTGCGGGCGAGCACGTCGACGAGCGCCCGCGCGTCCGGCACCTCGGCGTCCAGCGAGTCGAGGCCGATCCGGCCCCCGGATCGGCCGAAGCCGCGGGCCGAGTAGGCCAGCACGACGAAGCCCTCCCGCTGCAGCCGCCGCGCCTCGGAGGCGAGCGCGGTCTTGTCCTGCCCGAAGCCGTGCGCGAGTAGGACCGCCGGGGCGGGCGTCGAGGCCGGCGTGTAGATGTCCGCGTCGATCCGGATGCGGGCCGCGCTGCCGGGCGAATCGGGCACCGGGACGAAGAACGAGCGGACCGTCGGCGCTGCGGCCGCGGCCGGGGCAGGGAGCCCCAGGAGCACGGCCACAAGGCCGAGCAGCGCCAGGAGCGACGCGGACGCCCGTCCCCCGGCACCCCCGCGGAGCGGGAGCAGCGCGGCGATCACACAGGGATCCTCCCCCTTCCTCCGGTCTCCCCTGCGTCAGGAGGTCGAAGGAGTGCGGCCCGCGACCACGCCGGCGACCAGCTGCAGCACGACGACAACGGCGAGACCGAGCAGCGGGAGCACCCATCCGCCGGATCCGTCGTGGAGCACGCCGAACAGCGGCGGACCCGCCGCCGCGAGCAGGTACCCGATCGACTGGCCCATCCCGGACAGCGCGGCGGCCTCCGCGGTGTCGCGGGCCCGGATGCCGAACAGCGACAGCGCGAGCACGATCGAGGCACCGCAGCCGAGGCCGGTGAGCACGATCCAGAGCAGCGACGCAGTCGGCTCCGCGAGCTGCCCGAGGATGCCGGCGAGGATGAGCAGGGCCGCGACCGAGGCGGCCGAGCGCTCGTGGCCGCCCCGGCGCAGCACCGCGCCGCAGGAGAGGCTGCCGACGACGCCGAGCGCCTGGAACACCGAGAGGTGCCAGCCGGCGGTCGCCGCGGGGACGCCCGCCGAGCGCTCGACCGACGGCCACCAGGTGACGAGCACGAAGAACGAGACGGACTGCAGGCCCATGAACAGCGTGACCTGCCAGCCGACGGCCGTGGTCCAGGGCGATCGGGCCGGCCGCGGATTCACGACGACGACGGGGCGGTGCGGCTCGCGGCCCCGGTACACCGCGGCGAGGACCACCCAGCCGACGAGGGCGAGCAGCGCCCAGACGCCGAGCGCGAGGCGCCAGCCCGCGGCGGTCGCGCTCGCGATCGGCACCGCGAGACCGGCCGCCACGGCCGCGACACCGCTCTGCACAGCCGAGTAGAAGCCGGTGATCCGCCCCACGTGTGCGGTGTGATCCCGCTTCACGAGCGCGGGCAGCACCACGTTCAGCACCGCGATCGCTGCCCCGAGCAGCATCGTGCCGCCCCAGAGCGCGGCCGCGAAGGGCAGCGACCGCACGACCAGGGCCACCGCGAGCACGAGCAGCGCGCCGGCCAGCGACCGCTCGACGCCGAATCGGCGAGCGATCGCCGGCGCGACCGGCGAGACGACGGCGAACGCCAGCAGCGGGATGGCCACGAGCACCCCCGCCATCGCGTCCGACAGGCCGAGGTCCGCGCGGATGTCGCTGATCAGCGGCCCGACGACCGTGATCGACGCCCGCAGGTTCGCGGCGACGACGAGCACGCCCACCACGAGCAGGGCGGACGGGACGGCGGTCCGGGGAGCGAGCGCCGATCGGGTGGTCACCGCAGCATCCTGGCGCGGCACGCCTGGGCGAAGTGCACGGCACACCACGCGGTCGGGAGCCGATCCGCGCCCGGCCGTATCGCAGTCAGCACCTCGCGACGATCACCTGGCCATTCCGCACTCTGGGAAGAGGTGGGGCCTGAATCGGGATGGAGTGATTCGATCGTCACCTCGGATATCAGCTCAATGGTGATGCCGGGAGATGTACTCCTCGTCGTCCCAGTCGTCCGGCGGCGATGGTGGGCGCGGACGCATCGGGCGCCGAGGGCCGAAGGCCATGCGCCAGAAGAACATGAGCACGAGGACCCCGGCGCCGAGCACCGCGGCCAGCACGACGAAGAAGAGCACGAACCCGAGCACCTCGCCGACCACCTCTCCTGCATCCATGGGCCACTGCCTTTCCGGGGTCGATTCGAAGCGGATCCGAAGAATGGCATCGCGCGCCGACATCACCTGAAGAAGGTGATCCGGGCGGATTCACGGCCATCGCCCCCTGTTCTGGGATGGCTGTCACTGCCCCCGACGCATTAGCGTGATATCCGAATCCGCACCACCGATTCGCGACCGATATCGAAGGAAACGGGAATGACCGCCGCACTGCTCGCCGAGACGCCGACCGACGTGTCCGTCGTCCGCGCGCCCGCGACGCCCCTCGGTGCCGCCCGGGTCGCGATGTGGGGCGTCGGCCTGATCGTGGGCATCCCGGTGACCATCGAGGTCTCCCGGCTCTTCACGGTCGTGGTGCTGAGCCTCGTGCTCGGTCACTGAACGCTGCGCCACTGCGGTCCGGCGCGCCGCTAACCTCGGGCGCGTGAACCAGGAGATCGTCCCGCCGGAGATCGGCGCACCCGCCGCGAACTACGCGCACGCGGTGCTGGTGTCGGATCCGACGCGCTGGCTGCACACGGCCGGCGTCGTGCCCACGGACCGTGACGGCCGCGTGCCCGAGGGCGTGCCCGCGCAGGCGGAGCAGATCTGGCGCAACATCGGTGCGATCCTCCGTGAGGCGGACATGGGCCCCGAGCACGTGGTGAGCGTCACGACCTACGTGGTCGCGACCGAGATGGCCGAGGGGCTCGGCCAGGCGATGGCCGCCCGCGACGCGTTCCTCGGCGGCCGCCGGGCCGCGAGCACCCTCGTGACCGTCCCTGCGCTCGCGCAGCCCGCGTGGCTGCTCGAGATCCAGGTGGTCGCCGCCGCCTGAGCGCGCGCCGCCGTACCGTCTGCAGGACCGCGAGCGGTCTGCAGGATCCCGCGCGGCGCGTCGTCCTGCACACGGCCCGCGATCCTGCGGAACGCGCAGACCGCCGGCCGCATGTGACGCCGCGTTGCGTCCCGTGTCGTCACAGTCGGCGGGCGGGTGCGCCCGCTCCGTACGGTCGCCGCATGACGCTTCTCGATTCCCCCGCCATCTCCGACGTCGACGCCGCCGAGCGGTCCTCCCGCCTGCAGGAGGCCTCGGCCGCCTGGCACGGCCGCATCGCCGACGACGTCGCGAACGCCCAGCTCACCTACCGCGTGCGCGGTGCAGGTGAGGGCGCCGTCGCCACCCGGCTGCGCGCCGGCAAGCACCAGCTGCTCGTCGACGAGCCGGGCGCGCTCGCCGGCGACGACCGGGCCGCGAGCCCGGTCGAGTTCGCCCTCGCCGCGCTCATCTCCTGCCAGGTCGTCGTCTACCGCCTCTACGCGGAGGCGCTCGGCATCGTCGTCGACGACATCGACATCACGGCTGACGGCGACCTCGACGCACGCCGCCTCTTCGGCATCGACGAGGGCGTGCGAGCCGGCTTCACCGACGTGCGCCTCGACATCGCGATCACCGGCCCCGAGAGCGCCGAGCGCTACGAGGAGCTGAAGGCCGCGGTCGACGCGCACTGCCCGGTGCTCGACCTCTTCGCCAACCCGACCCCGGTGTCGGCAGCCGTCCGCAAGGCCTGACCCGGCTCCACCCGTTCAGCGTCGGCGGGCGGCGGCGAAGGCGGCCGCCGCCCGCTCGCCGTTGGCGTACAGGCGGGCTCGGGTCGCGGCGTCGATGCCGAAGTCGGTCGGCGAGACCCCGCTCGTGTCGACGATCACGGTGCGGGCGTCGATCCCCTCGTCCTCGAGCGCGTAGCGGTTCCACTGGCCGATGGCCGTCTCGAGCAGCGTGATCGCCTCCGCGATCGGCCCGTGCACCGGCTTGTCCGGCACGACCGCCGGCGGCGTGCTCCTCAGCCGCACGCCCCACGTCGGCCAGCGCGGAATACGGCCGTCCGTGCGATCGAAGACCGTGATCGGGAAGTACTGCAGCAGCCCGCCGTCCACCCAGGTGCAGGTGCCCTCGGGCGTCGCTTGCTCGAACGGCTGGAAGAAGAACGGCAGGGACGCGGACGCGACGACCGCATCCGCCACCGGATAGGCGTCGATCGCCGCGACCTGCGCCGGCACGGATGCGCGGTCGCCCTCCGGCAGCAAGTAGTGCGGCAGGTCCCACGGCAGCCGGACGAGGCAGCGGCGGGTGAGGTCCGTGACGTGGGTGACCAGCCGGTAGCGCTGCTGCGGCAGCAGATCGGTGCCGGGATCCGTCGTGATCCTGAGGTCGCGGAAGGTGCTGACCCCGGCCTCGGCGAGCCGGTCCGTGAGCCACGCGTGCAGCCGGTCGGTGCGGTAGAGGCCGGAGCGGCTCAGGAGCGCGCCCGCCTTGCCGAACGGCCCGGTGACGCGCTCGACCGGGCCCCGGGACTCGAGCGCCGCCAGGTCGAGCCCGACGATGTCGTCGTGCAGCCGGCCGAGCGGGATGCCCGCGACCTGGTACGCCGCCGCGAGCGCGCCGACGATCGCGCCCGCTGAGGTGCCGCCGATCCGTGGGAAGACGGCGCCGGCGTCGGCCAGCCCGACCACTGCCCCGGCCAGGGCGAGGCCGCGCACGCCGCCGCCCTCGAGCACGAGGTCGGCGCCACGGCCGACGGCCCGCTGCTCGAGGGTGGCGGGCACGCTCAGCCCTCCACTAGACGCAGCTCGGCGAGAAGGACTTCGGCAGGGGCCCGCTGTTGTGGTTCAGTGCGGCGAGCACCAGCCGCTGCACGACGGGGTCGTTCGGGGTCTGGTCGTGCTCGATCGGATCCGCGGGGCAGAAGTGCTGGATCACCACGTTCGTGACCTGCCACGACGGTCCGGCGAGCGCCTGGCTCGTGTACGGCGTGACGACCTCGTCGTGGGTGGTCGAGATCACGGTGTAGAAGACGTGCCCCTGCACGTCGCCGCCCGCGTTCAGCTTCTTCAGGAACGGCGAGCCCGCCTGCTGCTCCGCGCAGGCCTGGCACGCCGGGTCCGGCGCGGACGAGTACGGCGCGAGGGTCGGATCCCCCGTGGGGTTCGGCACGATCAAGCCCTGCGTGCCGTGGTTCGACGGCGCGATGCCGACGAGCGCGTGCACCGTCCTCGTGCCGCCGAGGAACTTCAGGTACTGCCGCGGCATCATGCCGCCCTGGCTGTGCCCGACGAGGTCGACCTGCTTCGTCTTCGTGGCCGCCAGCACGGCGTTCACGAAGGTCGACAGCTCCTTCGCCGAGTGCTCGATGAAGGCGGTCGCCGGGACGCCGTTCGTGTATCCGTAGTTCAGCGAGAAGACGCAGTAGCCGTGCGCCTTGAGGTACGGCGACATGGTCGCCCAGTTCTTCGCCATGCTCTCGAAGGTGCCGGGGACCAGCACGACCGGGTACGGATGTGCGGCCGAGACCTTGCACGACCAGTCGTTGGCGCCGGGCGGCGGCGCGTCCGTCGTGCCGGCGTAGGCCGGGGCGGCGACCGCTGCGCCCACGGCGCAGATCAGGCCGACGACGGCGAGGCGGAGAGACCGAGGCAACCGCATGAGAGCTCCTTCACGTCCGACGATGCACGTGCTGAGGACCGTACGAGCGCCTGCTGAGGGGATGCTCCGGAGCAGCCGAGGGGTGGCCGCGCAGCGCCGGACGGAGCAGGATTCCACCATGGCGAACCGGGATCCCGAGGCGGACGCGGTCTTCCGCGACCTGCTCGCGAGCTACGCCGGCTCGCCCGCGATCGAGGCGAAGCGGATGTTCGGCTCCGACGCCCTCTGCGTCGACGGGAAGATCGCCTGCTTCGTCAACGGATCCGGACGGCTCGTCGCGAAGCTGCCCGAGGTGACCGCCGAGCGGCTGCAGCGGCTCGGGCTCGCCGAGCCGATGGCGCTTGGTGGCCGCAAGCCGATGCGCGGCTGGTTCTCGATGCCGCTCGCGGAGGACGTCGACTGGTTCGCCCTCGCGGCCGAGGCCGTCGAGCACGTGCACGCCCTCGAGGTGGAGCGCACGCGGGTCTGATCCGGCGCTCAGCCCGTTCCGGCCGCGGTCCGGCGCGCCGGTTCGGAGCACGCTCACCGGTCCGTTTCAGGTGATCCCGGGTGCGTCGGCCCCCGTTCGGGAAAGGATCGGGATCACCGGGCGTGGGGGCCGGACGACATGGACACACAAGCGCAGACTGCCCGCGTGACAGCAGAGGCGGCACTTCCCGGTGCAGGTGACCTCACCGGGACCGCCCGGCGGACCGCGCGGCGGGTGGGGATCGGCGCGCTGACCGCCGGCGTCCTGCTTCTCGGCGGCGTGGCCCTGCACTCCACGGTGACGTCGGATGTCGACACGACGATGACGGTCGCGGAGCTCGACGCGACGATCGGCATCACACCTGCCGGATCGCTGCAGCTCGACCGGGCCCCGGCTTCCGTGCAGCGGTCCGCGCTCGACCGGGAGACCGGCGACTGGCGGGCGCTCCAGGCGAGCGGCCTGCCCGCCGGATCCGCCCAGCGCATCGGCGTCATGTTCACGACGACCGATCGCGCCGCCGCGGACCGTCTCGCCGGCGTGCTCGACCGTGCGACCGATTTCACGGTCGTCGTCTCCGCGCCGAGCGAGGGGCCCGCGTGGAACGTCGGTGCCGTCACGGCGCAGGTGCCCCTGACGGTCACGGTCGCGCACCAGCTCACCGAGCGGATGACCGAGGCGGCCTGGGCCGCGAGCAGCGCCACCTTCGCCGGATGGCACGTCGTCACCCGGTGACGCAGTAGCGGCGGGCAGGATGAGGGGATGCGCCGTGGTCTCTTCGTCGCCCCGTTCGACGTGCTCGCCGACCCGAGGCTGATCGGCGACCTCGCCGCCGACGCCGAGGCCGCCGGCTGGGACGGCTTCTTCGTCTGGGACCACCTCCGCTACAGCGAGCCCGTGCAGGCGATCGCGGATCCGTGGATCTGCATGGCCGCGATCGCGATGCGCACGCAGCGGCTCGTGTTCGGCCCGATGGTGACCCCGCTCCCCCGGCGCCGGCCGCAGGTGCTCGCCCGGCAGGCGGCGAGCCTCGCCGCGCTGTCCGGCGACCGGCTCGTGCTCGGCTTCGGGATCGGCGACGACTGGGGCGCGGGCGAGTTCGGTGCGTTCGGCGACGAGACCGACCCGAAGGTGCGCGGGCGGATGCTCGACGAGGGCCTCGAGGTGCTCACCGGGCTGCTGTCCGGCGAGCCGGTCGACCACGCCGGCGAGCACTACACCGTCCGTGAGGTCGCCTTCCTGCCGGCGCCGAGCCGGCCGATCCCGATCTGGATCGCCGGCCGCTACCCGAACCGCAACCCGCAGCGCCGCGCGGCCCGGTTCGACGGCTACTTCCCCATCCAGCTCGAGACGCCGGAGCAGCTCGCGGCGCTCCGCACCGAGGTGACCGGCGATCTCGTCGTCGACCTGCAGCCCGACGTCGATCCGGCTCCGTGGGGCGACGCCGGCGCGGACTGGGTGCTCACGCGGGTGGGCCCCTACCGGATCGACCTCGACGCGGTGCGGGCGATCATCAGCGCAGGGCCCTGATCAGCCCAGCATCCGATCAGCGCAGCGCCGTGACGGGCTCCCACGCGAGGCGGGCATCCGAGCGCGGATCGGACTCGACGCGGTCCTCCGCGTCGATGATCAGCGTGCGGCGCGACTCGGTGTCGTAGCGCGGCCAGTCCTCGCCCGGATCGCCGGCGCTCGCGAAACGCAGCCAGCGGGCGTGCATCCGCCGGACGACTGCCCGCGTCTCGTGGCGCCCGCCGAGCAGGCCGAAGAGCCGCTGGAACGCGGAGTCGGGCCGGCCGAACACGAAGTCGATCTCCGCGGCGTGCGTCGCGCCGAGGCCGACGCGCTCGAGCAGCGGCGTCGAGAAGTCGAAGCGGTACATCCACGTCGGCGCGACGGCGGAGTGGCCTGCGGCCGCGACGACCGCCGGCGCCCAGAAGACCAGGTCGGTGACCAGGCCCGCGATCGAGCGGCCCTTCGGATACGCGGGGTAGCCGCCGAGGATCGCCTGCCGCGCGCTCGGGAGGGTCTGCTCGAAGAGCCGGTCGACGTGGCCGGGCGTCGCAGCGAGGTCGCGGACGAGCAGCTGGAACAGGGTGCCCTCGTCGGCGTTCGTGCCGATCACGAGCGGCACGGGCGCGGCCCGGCCCTCCACGAAGGCGTCGAGCGGCCGCTGCGGCAGCACGTCGCCGTCGATCACGGGGGCGAGCAGCAGCACCCCGGAGTGCTCGGCGCTGATCCGGTCGCCGAGCCGCTTCGTCACGTCCATCAGCTCGCCGACGTCGGCGGAGCGCAACCGCTCGGGCATCTCGGCGGCGGTCGCGTCGAGGAGCAGCCGGAACTCCTCCGCCCACTCCGCGGCCTGCGCGGCATCCGGGATCGCGCCGATGACCGGGCTCTGCGCGATGGCGCGATGCACCAGGCCGCGCGCCGCCGGCACGCAGAGCAGGGTGAGCACGGCGGTGGCCCCGGCCGACTCCCCGAAGATCGTCACGTCGTCCGGGTCGCCGCCGAAGGCCGCGATGTTCTCGCGCACCCACTGCAGCGCCGCGACGAGGTCGCGCAGGCCGAGGTTCCCGTCGATCGGCGCATCCGGACGGCTGAAACGCGAGAGGTCCACCCAGCCGAGCGCGCCGAGCCGGTAGTTGACGGTGACGAAGACCACGTCGCCGCGGGCGACGAGCCCTGCGCCGTCGTACGCGGTGGCGCTGCCGGCGCCGATCCCGAAGCCGCCGCCGTGCAGGTAGACCATCACGGGGCGGCGCCCGGCGGACCGGGCCCGCCGCAGCACGGAGACGGTCATCGCGTCCTCGGACATGGGCGTCCGGCGGCCCGCGCCGGCCGCCGCCGAGGTGCGCGGCTGCGGCGCGACCGGACCGAACTCGGCGGCGTTGCGGATGCCCGTCCACGGTGCGAGGGGCTGCGGTGCGCGGTAGCGGAGCGGCCCGACCGGCGGCGCCATGTACGGGATGCCGCGCCAGGCGACGAGCCCGTGGTCGCGACGCCCCCGCACCAGGCCCGCGCGGGTCGCGACGACGAGCCCGTCGTCGCCCGCCAGATCGCTCATGTCGCTGAGCATCGCGCAACCGGATGAACGATTCCTATGGGAGCCGAAAGAACGGGTGTTGCCACTTTCTGCGGTTATCGGGCCCCCATAACCGCAGAAAGTGGCAACAGCCGAGGGGCCACGATGACCTTCTCGGGCCTCAAGGGCTGACCGTCGGCACCCGCCGATAGCGTCGAGGCTCGTGCTCGCGCCCTACCGATCGATCCTCGCGCGGCCCGGCGCCTTCCCGTTCTCGGCGCTGGGCCTCTTCGCGCGCCTCGAGATCGCGATGGTCGGCCTCGGCCTCGTGCTGCTCGTCCAGCGGACGACCGGGTCCTACGCGCTCGGCGGCGCGGCGGCCGGCACCTTCGGCATCTGCTCGGCGCTCGCCTCCCCCGCCGTCGCGCGGCTCGCAGACCGGTTCGGGCAGGCCCGGCTGCTGCGGGTCGCCGCCCCGATCCACGGGCTGCTGATCGTGGCGGTCGTGCTGCTCGCGGTGCTCGGCGCCCCGTTCGTGCTCGTGCTGATCGGCGCCGGCCTCGCCGGCGTCACGCAGGTGTCGGTCGGCGCGCTCGTGCGCGCCCGCTGGGCGCTGATCCTCGACGGCCGCGACCTGCAGGTGGCCTTCGCGCTCGAGTCGGTGCTCGACGAGGTCGTCTTCGTGGCCGGCCCGATCGCGGTGACGCTGCTCGCCGCCCTCGTGCATCCGGCCGTCGGGCTGCTGCTCGCGGCGGTCACCGCGGTCGTCGGCTCGCTGCTGCTCGCGGGGCAGCACCGCACGCAGCCGCCCATCGGCGACGGCGCCCCGCATCCCGAGCACGCCCGCGGGCCGGTGCTGCGGATGCGCGGCATCCTCGTGCTCGTCGCGGTGTTCGCGGCCGCGGGCGGCATCTTCGGGTCGGCGGAGGTCTCCGTCGCGGCACTCGCGAAGGCTGCCGGCGTCCCCGCCGCTGCGGGCGTCGTGCTCGCGCTCTGGGCGACCGGCAGCATGCTCGGCGGCCTCGTGTACGGCGCCATCCGCTGGCGGGGCCGGATGCACCGCCGCTTCGCGGTCGTCGCCGTGCTCCTCGCGGTGCTCACGATGCCGATGGCGCTGGTGCCGCCGATCCCGCTGCTCGCGGGCATCTTCTTCGTCGCCGGCATCGCCATCGCGCCGGTGATCGCGACCGGCTCCACGCTCGTCGAGACCCTCATCCCTCGGGAACGGCTCACCGAGGGCCTCGCCTGGACGAACACCGCGCTCAGCCTCACCTACGCGCTCTCGGCGGGCGTCGCGGGTGCCGTCATCGACCGGGCGGGGCCCGGCGCCGGCTTCGTGGTGCCGGCCGCGGCGGCGTTCGCTGTGGGCGTGCTGGCCCTGCTCGGCCTGCCGCGCCTGGCCCCACCCACCCGCGGAGAGAGGATCGGACCATGTGCCGACTCCTCGCCTACGCGTCCCGCACTCCCGTCACCCTGAGCGACCTGCTCGGCGCGGACGAGCTCGCCGAGTTCACCGACCTGTCGCGCAAGCACGCCGACGGATGGGGCTTCGCCTGGGCCGATGAGCAGGGCGTCGGCACCTACCGCGCCGCCGACGCCGCGCACGCCAGCCCCGGCTTCGCGCAGGTGTCGCAGGAGCACCGCACGGACCTCGGCCTCGCGCACGTGCGCTGGGCGACGCTCGGCGCCACGGCCGTCGAGAACACGCATCCGTTCTCGGACGGCGCGATCGCGATGGCGCACAACGGAACCATCAGCCAGGCTGAGGCGCTCGACCCGTTCCTCCCCGCCGACCTCGCCGCGCTCCGGAAGGGCTCGACGGACAGCGAGCGCTACGCCCTCGCCACCATCGCCGCGGCGAGGACCGCCGACCCGGCTGACGCCCTCGCCGAGACCGCCTCGCTGGTGGCCGACACGCTGCCCTTCTCGAGCCTGAACGCGATGCTCATCACCGACCGGGAGCTCGTCGCGCTCAGCCGCTACAGCCCGGAGGCCGAGGCGCGCGAGGCGGAGCACGAGTACTACCACATGCGCTACCGGGTGACCCCGGACGCGGTGATCGTCGCGTCGAGCGGATGGGGCCACGGCTGGGAGACGCTCGGCAACGGCGAGGTGCTCGTCGTGCAGCGGCACACCCTGGAGGTCGAGGTCCGGACGGTCGCGGAGCTGCCCGCCGCCGCCTAGGCAGGCTGCGCGGTCAGCCCTCCGCGGTCGGGGTGCGCTCGAGCAGGGTGCGGGCGAGCACCGTCGCGCCGGCGACCGCGGCCGGCATGAGGACGACCGGCGCGAACGGGAGAAGGAACAGCGCCGCGACGGCGGTGCCGAAGCCGAGCACACGCATCCGGGAGCCGCGGACGGCGCGGAGCCGGTCGCGAAGGGCCAGGCCTCGCGCGGCGAACGGCGTGCCCGTCAGCTCGAGCACGAGCAGCCGGCCGCCGAGCACGAGGCCGGCGGCGACCGCCAGGGCGGTGCCGGCGACCGGGATGAGCCCGACCAGGAACGCGACCAGCGCGACGAGCAGCCCGGCGCCGGCGAGCACCGCGCCCTCGCCGGCCGCGCGCAGCACGCCGGCGAGCACCGGCTCCTCCACCTCGTTCGGGGCGTCGCCGAGGCGCTGCTCGACCGCTCGCGAGATCCGCTCGTAGAACGGATCCCCCACCGTCAGCACGACCGCGGTGAAGACGAGCACGAGCAGCAGCCCCGACACCAGCAGGATCGCGACGTCGAGCAGGGTGCGGAGCGCTTCGGCCAGCGCCGGCGACCAGGTGTCCGCGAACGGCGTCATGCCGGCCGTGATCCCGGGCAGCAGGGCGACGAGGCCGCCGAGGAGGCCCGCGAACAGCAGCCCGACGATGGCCGCGGGGATCGCCCCCAAGAGCATCAGCCGGGGCGACGTGCCCCACACCGCGAAGCCCCGGCCGAGGTCCGCGACGCCGCCGGCGAGCTCGCGGAACGGGTTGCGGCGGGGAACGGGCACAGCGAGAGCGTCCCATCCCGGGCATAGGTTTGGATGAGGGATCGAGGACGATCCGGAGAGGCGGGACCGGCATGGCTGCGGTGATCGTGGGGTACGCGAGGACCCCGTTCGCGAAGTACATGGGGGCGCTCGCGACCGTGCCCGCGACGGTGCTCGGCGGGCACGCCATCCGCGCCGCGCTCGAGCGCGCGGGCGTGCAGGGCGACCAGGTCGACCGCGTGCTGATGGGTCAGGTGCTGCAGGGCGGCGCCGGCCAGGGCCCCGCACGCCAGGCGGCGGTCGGCGGCGGCATCCCGCTCACGGTGCCGGCGGCGACCCTCAACGTCGTCTGCCTCTCGGGCACGGAGGCCGTGGCGCAGGGCGCGATGCTCATCGAGACGGGGCGGGCGAGGATCGTCGTCGCCGGCGGCATGGAGTCGATGACGCTCGCCCCGCATGCGTGGCCGGGCTCCCGCCTCGGCCACCGCTACGGCGCGGTCGAGTTCCTCGACACGATGGACCACGACGGCCTGTGGGACGCCTTCGAGCACATCGCGATGGGCGCGTCCACCGAAGCACACAACGCCGAGCACTCGGTGACGCGCGAGGATCAGGACGCCTGGGCCGCCGAGTCGCACCGCCGGCTCGAGGCCGGCGCGGAGTTCCTCGAGGCCGAGATCGCGCCGTACACGATCAGGGGCCGCAAGGGCGACACGGTGCTCTCGATCGACGACGGGCTCCGCAAGGGCACCACGGTCGACTCGCTGTCGACCCTCGCGCCCGCCTTCGGCACGGGCGGCGGCATCACCGCCGGCAACGCCTCGCAGATCACGGACGGCGCCGCGGCGGTCGTGCTCGCCGACGAGGCGGTCGCGGCGGAGCTCGGCCTCACCGCGACGGCGCGCATCCTCGGCTCGGCCTTCGTCGCCGGGCCCGACGTCTCGCTGCACGCGCAGCCGTCGAACGCGGTCCGCCGGGCGCTCGACACCATCGGCCGCTCCGCCGACGACCTCGCCGCGGTCGAGATCAACGAGGCGTTCGCAGCCGTCGCCGTCGTCTCGACCCGCGAGCTCGGCGTCGACCCCGCCATCGTGAACGCCTACGGCGGCGCGATCGCCCTCGGGCATCCGATCGGCGCATCCGGCGCCCGGATCGTCGGGCACCTCGCACGGCGACTCGCCGCGCAGGGCAGCGGCGCGTTCGGCGCGGCCGGCATCTGCGGCGGTGGCGGCCAGGGCGCCGCGGTGCTGCTCGAGGCGATCTAGGCCGGAGGCGCGGATGCACACGGATCTCACCGGGAAGCGCGCCGTCGTCACCGGCGGCGCGAGCGGCATCGGCGCCGCCACCGCGAAGGCCCTCGCGGACGTCGGCGCGCACGTCGTCGTGGCGGACCTCGACGGGGAGGCCGCCGGGCGCGTGGCGGCCGCGATCGGCGGCGAGGCGTGGCAGGTCGACCTCTCGAAGCCCGCCGCGCTCGACGACCTCGTGCTCGAGGCGGACGTGCTCGTGAACAACGCGGGCGTGCAGAGCGTCAGCCCGATCGAGCAGTTCGACCCGGCGCGCTGGCGGTTCATCGTCGACCTGATGCTGGTCGCGCCGTTCCAGCTCGTGCGCGCCGCGCTGCCCGGGATGTACGAGCGCGGCTGGGGCCGGGTCGTGAACATCAGCTCCGTGCATGGGCTGCGGGCGAGCCCCTACAAGTCCGCGTACGTGGCGGCGAAGCACGGCCTCGAGGGCCTCTCGAAGACGATCGCGCTCGAGGGCGCCGCGCACGGCGTGACAAGCGTCTGCATCAACCCGTCCTACGTGCGCACGCCCCTCGTCGAGAAGCAGATCGCCGACCAGGCACGGGTGCACGGCATCGGCGAGGACGAGGTCGTGGAGAGGATCATGCTCGTCGAGAGCGCGGTGAAGCGGCTCGTCGAGCCCGAGGAGGTCGCGGATCTCGTCGTCTGGTTGACCGGCGACACGGCCGGCATGGTGACGGGCGCCTCCTACGCGATGGACGGCGGATGGACCGCGAAGTGACCGGCTTCACCGACGGCTTCGTCGAGGTCGACGGCGGCCAGCTCGCCGTCGCCGTGCGGCCTGCGGAGCCGGGCGCTCCCGTCGTGCTCGCGGTGCACGGCATCACCGCCTCGAGCCGGTCCTTCGTCGCGCTCGCCCGCGCGCTGCCCGAGCTGCGCTTCGTCGCCCCGGACCTCCGGGGCCGCGCGCGCAGCAACCGGCTGCCGCCGCCGTACGGTCTTCAGCAGCACGCGGCCGACCTCCGCCGGGTGCTCGACTCGATCGGCGCGGACCGGGTGACCCTGATGGGCCACTCGATGGGCGGGTTCGTGGCCACCCTCCTCGCGGCCGTGGAGCCGGAGCGGGTCGGCTCGGTCGTCCTCGTCGACGGCGGGATGCCCCTCGTCGCGCCGCCCGGGCTCGACGTGACCGACGCGAGCCGGATGCTCGGACCCGTCTTCGCGCGGCTCGCCCGGGTCTTCCCCTCCCACGAGGCGTACCGGGACTTCTGGCGAGCGGCGCCCGCCTTCGCCCGCCCGGGCGACTGGACCGAGGACGTCGAGACCTACGTGGACTACGACCTCGAACCGGTCGACGGCGGCTTCCGCGCATCCGCGAACCCCGAATCGGTCACCGCGGATCAGGGCCAGCAGTACGGTGCGCCGTTCCACCTCGAGGCCCTCGGAGCGCTGCAGCAGCCCGTCACCCTGCTCCGCGCGCCACGCGGGCTGCAGGACGACCCGCCGGGGCTCTACGCTCCGGAGCGGGTGTCGGTCTTCGCCGAGCTCGTGCCGCAGCTGGACGTCGTCGAGGTGCCCGACGTGAACCACTACACCGTCCTCATGACGAGCCCCGGCGTCGAGACCGTCGCGGCCGTCGTCCGCGCAGCGACGAAGGAGTCCTGATGCAGACCGTCCTCCCCGGCATCCACGTCACCCAGGTGCGCACCGAGCGCCTCACCGCGAACGTGATCGAGCGGCCGGGCGCCGGACCCGTCGTCGTCCTCATCCACGGCAACGTGTCGTCGTCGCTCTTCTACCAGCCGCTGATGCTCGGCCTGCCCGAGGGCATCCGGGCCCTCGCGATCGACCTGCGCGGCTTCGGCGACAGCGAGGTGCTGCCCGTCGACGGCACGCGAGGGCTCCGCGACTTCGCGGACGACGTCGCCTCGGTGCTGGACGTGCTCGGCACGGGCGCCGTGCATCTCGTCGGCTGGAGCATGGGCGGCGGGGTCGTGCTGCAGCTGCTGCTCGACCGGCCCGACCTCGTCGCGTCGCTCACCCTCGAGTCGCCGGTCTCCCCCTACGGATGGGGCGGCACGACGGCCGACGGCACGATCCTGAACGGCGGCGCGGGGTCGGGCGGCGGTGGCGGGAACCCCGGCTTCATCGCGGCGCTGAAGGCCGGCGACCGCTCCGACTCCCCCACCTCGCCGAGGACGATCTACCGGACGACCTACGTGAAGCATCCGGAGGGGATCGAGCACGAGGACCTCTGGGTCGAATCGATGCTCACCACCGCGACGGGCGTCGACAACTACCCGGGCGACGCGACGACGACCGACGCGTGGCCCGGCTTCGCGCCCGGCACCCGCGGCGTGCTGAACACGATGACGCCGGACCACCTCGACCTCACCGGGATCGTGGACGCCGATCCGAAGCCGCCGATCCTCTGGCTGCACGGGGCCGACGACGTGATCGTGTCGGACGCGTCCTACTTCGACCTCAACCTGCTCGGCTCCATCGGGGCGGTCCCCGGCTGGCCGGGCGCGGAGGTCGCGCCGCCGCAGCCGATGGTCACGCAGACCCGCGCCGTGCTCGACCGCTACCGCGCCGGCGGCGGCCGGGTCACGGAGCTGCTCGTGCCCGACTGCGGCCACTCCCCGCACCTCGAGGCGCCGGAGGTGTTCACCGCGGCGCTGCTCGAGCACATCGGCGCCTGACCGCGGCTCAACGGCGCAGGTCGACCGGGCGGCCCGTGAGGAGCGACTCCCGTGCCGCGAGCCCGAGCCGCAGGGCGGCGAGCGCGTCGGGGACCGCGCCGTGCACGGGTGTCGAGCCCTCACGGACGTGGGTGAGGAAGTCGGCGACCTCGACCGCGTACGGATCGCCCGGATCCACCTCGGTCAGGGATGCGCTGGAGCGGGTCTCGACCCGCAGCTCGCTGCGCGGCGGCTGCCCAGCGCGGAATGCGTAGTGCGCCCGGCCGCGGTCACCCCGCACCTCGAGGTCGGTCTCGAAGGGCCGCTCGGGCGGCAGGTCCCAGCCCACCCGCACCGTGCCGCGGCCACCGCCCGCGTGCTCCACGACGGCCTCGACACCCTCGTCGACCGGGGCCGAGGTCACGCGCACCGCCGGGCCGAGCAGCAGGAGCAGCTGGTCGAAGTCGTGCACCGCGAGGTCGACGAGCAGCCCGCCCGACCGCGCCTCGTCCTGCAGCCAGGCGGGCCGGTCGGGGTCCGAGCTGAGCCGAGCCGCCCGCACCTCCGCCACCTCGCCGAGCTCACCGCGCCGCACGAGGTCCCGCACCGCCGCATACCCCGGGAAGAAGCGGACGACGTGCGCCACCATCAGGAGCCCGGGACCGGCGGCCGCACGGCGCAGCAGGGCCTCGCCCTCCTCGACGGTCGAGGCGAGCGGCTTCTCGAGCAGCACGTGCTTGCCCGCGTCGAGCGCCCGCAGCGCGAGGCGCACGTGCGAGTCGGTCGGCGTGCAGATCGACACGACCTCGACCGCGGGGTCGGCGAGCACGGCGTCGAGGTCGATCGTCGCGCGGGCGCGGGGTGCATCCGCCAGTGCTCGCGCGGTCCGCTCGCTCACCACCGCGAGCACCTCGGCGTCGGGTTCGAGCGTCCGCCAGGCTGCCGCATGGGCGGCCGCCATCCGGCCGGTCCCGACGATGGCGACCCCGGTCACGGCGCTCCCCTCATCCAGACTGCGCACTTCATTGACGGCCTCGGCGCGCCTCCGTAGCGTCCGAGACGACGCGACCCCATGCTGCAGCACCAGGGCGGCGACGTCGACGGCGAGGAGGCCGAGTCCGATGATGGGTTCACGAACCAGGTGGCGGCGTCTTGCGCTCGCCGGCGCGACCGTGGCGGCGCTCACCTTGAGCGCCTGCTCGTCCGGCGGAGGCGGCGGGTCCGCGACACCCTCGAGCGGGTACAAGCCCGGCTCGCTCGACCGGAAGTACGCCGGCACGACGATCACCGTGATGATGCCGCCCTGGGGATCGTTCAAGAAGCCCGTCCTGCAGCAGTTCACCGACAAGACCGGCATCAAGGTCGACATGCAGACGCTGGCGTGGGACGCCATCCACGACAAGGTGGTCACCACCGAGGCGAGCGGCCAGGCGCCGGCCGACGTCGTCGAGATGGACTGGACCTGGGTCTCGCAGTTCGGCGCGGCCGGCTGGTTCGCACCGCTCGAGACCTACCTCTCGAAGGCGCAGCTGCAGGACTCGGTCGGCGCGCCCACGTTCGTGCAGGGCGGCCACCAGATCGGCGTCCCGTACTCCCTCGACTTCCGCGGCACCGAGGTCGACATGACCATGCTGAAGAAGGCGGGCGTGACCACGCCCCCCGCCACCTGGGACGACGTGCTCACCGATGCCCGCGCCGTGAAGAAGGCGGGCGTCGTCAAGTACCCGATCGGGATCCCCCTGAAGATCCTGGAGGGCACCTCCACCCCCTGGTACGCGCTGGTGCGGAGCTCGGGCGGGCAGATCCTCACCCCGAAGGGCAAGCCGGCCTTCACCTCCGGCACCGTCGGGGCGGACGCCCTCGAGTTCATCCACACGGCCTACAGCGAGGGTCTGATCGATCCTGGAGCGATCGGGCTGACCGACCAGCAGGTGGGCGACGACTTCGCGGCCGGGCAGTCGGCCATGGTGCTTTCGACGGGCCCCGGCGGGAACGCGCAGTTCACGGACCCCGCCAAGAGCAAGATCTCGAAGGACCAGCTCCAGTTCACCCACGTGCCCGGGCAGAAGGACGCGACCGGTCCGACGGTGAGCCTGGAGGAGGCGCTCTCGATCCCGAAGGCGTCGAAGCACCCGGAGGCGGCGGCCGAGTTCATCACCTGGTGGCTGCAGCCGGCGCAGCTGATCACCGCCTACCACGACCCGGACATGGGGCTCCTGCCGCCCAGCCAGACGGCCCTGCAGCAGCTGGCCGACAGCGGCAAGCTGGCCGATTCGAAGACGATCCTCGCGCTCGCGCCGAACATCCAGCCGGTGATCCCCGGCGGCGCCCCCACGTGGTACTCGAAGTTCAGCGCGGCCGCAGCGTCGACGATCCAGTCGGTGGCCCTCGGCCACACGTCCGCCTCCGCGGGCGCCGCAGCCCTCGCGAAGCAGGCCGAGCAATTCGGCTCCCAGGGGTAGGGGTGCAGCCCGGCGCGACCACGAGCGCGATCCCGGTGACGGGCGGCCCGGTTCAGGACCGGAGCCGCCCGGCACACTCCCGTTCCCGCCGTCGCGTGAACCGGCTGGGCCTGGCGCTCGTCGCGCCCGCCTTCGCGGTGATCGCGGTGCTGGTGCTGTATCCGAGCATCAGCAGCATCGTCGGCAGCTTCCAGCGGTACGAGCTGACCGACCCGAACAGGTCCTTCTCCGGGTTCCGGAACTACGTCGAGGTCCTCACCGACCCCGCCTTCCTCCAGTCGCTCGCCAACACCGCGGGGTACTTCGTCGTGATCACCCTCGCGGTGCTCCTGATGGGGCTCGCCACGGCCCTCTGGCTGCAGAGCCTCCGTGGCGTGTGGCGCGCCGTGGCGCTCACCGTCGTCGTGCTGCCATGGGCCGTCCCCGGCACCGTGGCGGGCGTGCTCTGGTCGTTCATCCTGAACCCGACGGGCGCGGGCCTGCTCAACTCCGTCCTCAAGTCGCTGAATCTCATCAGCGGGTACCAGGCATGGCTGAACATGCCGCTGGCGGGGATCGTGGTGATCGGGCTCACGGTCGCCTGGAGCGCCGCGCCGCTCGGCGTGGTGGTGCTGCTCGCCGGGCTCGAGGGGATCCCCCGCGAGATCTACGAGCAGAGCCTCGTGGACGGTGCCGGGCGGGCGAAGCAGTTCGTCTCCATCACGCTGCCCCTGCTGCGCCCCGCGCTCGCGATCGTCCTGCTGAACGGCGCAGTGCTCTCGATCGGTCTCTTCGACCAGGTGTACGTGCTCGTCGGGCTCGATCCGCAGAAGATCACCGTCGCCGGCTCGATGTACCTGTACGCCTTCCGCGACTTCAACTTCGGGTTCGGGTTCGCCGCATCCGTGATCGCGACCGCCATCACCGCGGCGATCTCGCTCGTCTACCTGGGGCTCGTGTACCGCGAGGAGGAGTACTGATGCGAGGAGGACGGACCGGCCACGGGCCGTTCTGGGGCGCCGTGCGGATCCTCGTCGGCGTGCTCGTCGTCGTCTGGTCGCTGGCGCCCATCTACTGGGCGACGGTGATCGCCTTCGCGACGCCTGCGGACATCCGCCGCTCACCCGCCGCACTGCTTCCGCAGGGCTTCAGCCCCGGCAACTTCGGCCGCCTGCTCGCGCCGGGCTCCGCCACCGCCGACGTCTTCGTCTCGGCACTCGGCAGCTCCGTCGTCCAGGCGCTCGGCACGACAGTCCTCACCCTCGCGGTCGCGCTGCCGGCGGCCTACGCCTTCGCACGCCTGCGCTTCGCGGGCTCGAGGGCCCTGCTGGTCGTCATCACCGTGACGCTCGCGGTTCCGGTCTACCTCGTGCTCATCCCGCTCTTCCAGCTCGCCACGGCGACCGGGCAGATCAACACGCAGCAGGGGGTCGTGCTGGTGCTGACCTCCGCGGCGCTGCCGCTCGCGATCTGGATCCTCCGGAGCCACATCGTGACGCTCCCCGAGGACCTCGAGTCGGCAGCCCGACTCGACGGCGCGGGCACCTTCCGGGTGCTGAGGAGCGTGGTCGGCCCGCTCGTCGCACCGGGGCTCGTCGCAGCCGCGGTCGTGACGTTCCTCGCCAGCTGGGGCGCGTTCCTCGTCCCGCTCGTGTACGCGAACACGACGGGCACCGAGCCCCTGACGGTCCTGATCCCCACCTTCGCCAGCAAGTTCAGCAGCGACTACGGCCTGCAGTCGGCAGCCGGACTGATCGCCGTGCTGCCGCCGGTCGTGCTCGTCGTGCTGCTGCAGAAGCACCTGCTGTCCGGGCTGCTGAAGGGCGCCACCAGATGACGAGCCTGCGGGACGGCACCGACGACGACCTCGCGGCCGCGTGCGGCATCGCCGGCGCCACCCTCGACCTCGACCCCGAGGACGCCGACCGGATCCCGCGGCTGCTCTGGCCCGAGGACGACGGGACCCGCCGCATCCGCCTGGTCGCCGTCGACGACGACGGCGTCGTCGGTGTCCTGCTCGGCTCGCTCCAGGGAGCGGATGCGTTCCTCGACCTGGTCGCGGTGCGTCCGGCCGCCCAGGGCCGCGGGATCGCCGGATCGCTCCTCACGGAGTGGGAGCGCCGCGCCGCGGCCGCCGGTGCGATGCGATCGCTCGCCGGCGAGAACCTCCGCACCTACGCGTGGCCGGGCGTCGACGTCCGGTACACCCCTGCGCTCGCCCTGCTGCTGCGGCGCGGCTACGTCCGCACGCAGATCGTCTACAACATGGACCTCCCGCTCACCGGCTGGTCGGCTCGCGCCACCGACGGCGCCGCACGCCTGGCGGCCGCCGGCATCCTCGTGCGGCGAGGACGCCGGGAGGACGGCACGGCGCTCCGGGCACACGCGGAACGGCTGTGGTCGGAGGTCTGGGTGCGGGAGACGGCGGTCGCCCTGCGCCGCGAACCCGCGCCGATCTTCCTGGCCCTGCGCGACGACCGGGTCGTCGGCTTCGCCGCGCACGGCATCCACCGCCCCTCGCTCTACGGCCCGATCGCCACGGATCCCGCCGAGCAGGGCAACGGCATCGGCGCGGTGCTCTCCGCGCTCTGCCTCGACGACATGGCGGCACGTGGGGTGCGCACGGCGCAGATCGGCTGGGTGGCGGAGGCCGCCATCCCGTTCTACTCCCGGACGGCGGGCGCCCGGCTCGGCCGGTGCTTCTGGATGATGGCGAAACCGTTGACGGCGCAGGAGGAACGCGGATGACCGAGGCCAGGACCGGGTGGACCTTCGTCGTCTGCGACTCGCTCGAGAAGGTCTTCGCGGACGAGGCGCCCAGGGCGATGACGACCGAGATCCCCCTCAGCGCGTTCGGCTCCGAGACCGTGTCGTTCCAGGTCGCCTTCCGCCCTCCCCCTGCGCAGTCGTTCGACGAGGTGGGGGCGGTCCTGATCGAGGTCGGCGGGGCTGCCGCGCCACAGACCGCCGTCTCGAGCGTCGACCTCGTGCCGTGCACGCTCGTCGCGTTCGAGCCCCACGACGGCGGCTGGCTGCGCGACACCGCCGGGCTCTACCCCGACCTGCTGCGGCCCCTCGGGCCGGACCACCGCGTCGTGCCCCACCTCGGCGGATGGCGCGCCGTGTGGTTCGCCGTCACCGCGCCGAAGGACACCGACGCCGTGCTGCCGGTCGAGATCGTCGTCCGATCCGAGCGGAGCGGCGCCGTGCTCTTCCGGACGACGGTTCCCGTGCAGGTGCATCCGCAGGCGCTCCCCGAGCTCGACATCGTGAACACCCAGTGGGTGCACGGCGACGGCCTCGCCGACTTCTACGGCGTCGAGGTCTTCGGCGAGGAGCACTGGCGTCTGCTGGAAGGGGCGATCGGCAAGGCGGCCGAGATGGGCGTCAACTCGGTGCTCACCCCCGTCTGGACCCCGCCGCTCGACACCGCGGTCGGCGGCGAGCGCCGCCCGGTGCAGCTCGTGGACATCGCCGACGAGCACGGCGAGTACCGGTTCGACTTCGCGCGGCTCGAACGCTGGATGGAGGTGTGCCATCGGCAGGGCATGCGGTACCTGGAGGTGGCGCACCTGTTCACGCAGTGGGGGGCCCGGAGCACCCCGGCGATCTCGGTACGGACCGGATCGGGCGTGGAACGCCGGTTCGGCTGGCACACGGAGGCCACCGATCCCGAGTACCGACGGCTGCTGGAGGCGCTGCTGCCGGCCCTTCGCGGCGTCCTGGACGCCGGATGGGGCCTCGAGCGCGTGATCTTCCACATCTCCGACGAACCCCACGGCGCCGCGATGCTCGAGTCCTACACGGCGGCACGGGCGGTGGTCGAGGATCTGCTCGCCGGCTGCACGATCGTGGACGCGCTCAGCGACTACGCCTTCTACTCGTCCGGCGTCGTGGAGCATCCGATCGTCGCCATCGACGCCCTGGACCCGTTCTTCGACGCCGAGGTGCCCGGCCTCTGGATGTACTACTGCGTCGGCCAGCACACCGGGGTCGCGAACCGCTTCATCGGCCAGCCGTCGACCCGCAACCGCGTGCTCGGCACCCAGCTGTTCCGGTTCCATGCGGCCGGGTTCCTGCACTGGGGCTTCAACTTCTACAACGCGCACCTGTCGACGCGGCCGATCGACCCGTTCCAGGACACGACCGCAGGGGGCGCCTTCCTGGCCGGGGACCCGTTCATCGTCTATCCCGGCGACGACGGCCGGCCATGGGAGTCCATCCGCTTCCGGGTGTTCGCCGAGGCGATGACCGACCATCGCGCGATGCAGGCCCTCCGGGATCTCGCGGGCGAGGAGGTCGTCCGCCGGATCATCGACCCGGACGGGACCCTGAGCATGACCCGGTACAGCGACGATCCGGACCACTACCGCCGCGTGCGAGCGCGGCTCACCGAGGAGATCGTGCGCCGCTCGTCCTGAGCGTCCGGCATCACACGAACGCGGGCACGCGGATGCGGCCGGCCTCGGCGAGGTGGGCGACGGCCTCCCGCACCGCGTCGAGCGCGGTGAAGGCCGGCGCGTAGCCGAGCCGGGTGCGGGCCGCGTCGATGCTCATGACGTGGCTGCGGGCGACGTGCTCGTAAGAGGTGTCGGCGTGCTCGGGCGTCGTGGTGGCCCGCCACTCGTCGAACGGCAGGAACGCGAGGTCGGGGTCCGCGCCGAACCAGCCGGCGACCGCCTCGGCGAAGCCGCGCAGCGCGAGCGCCCGCTCGGCGACGACGTGGAAGGCGTGCCCGGTCGCGGCGCCGGGCTGCTCGAGGGCGAGCTGGAACGCCTGCGCGACGTCGTCGGCGTGCACGTGCGCGAGGGTCTCCGCGCCGAGGTTCGGCAGCACCACGCGCTGCCCGGTGGCGAGCCGCTCCCAGACCGTGAGGTCGAGGTTGCCGACCGGGTTGATGACCGCCCAACCGGGTCCGCTGATGTGGCCGGGATGCAGCACCGTGCCGCGCACGTCGCCGCGCGCCGCCGCCTCGAGCACGAGCCGCTCGATCGCGGTCTTCTGGATGCCGTACTCGCCCCACGGGTGCCGCCGATCGGACTCGCGGGCGGGCAGCGCGGTGAGGCGGCCGTGCACCCAGATGGTGCCGCACATGAGCAGCTGCGCGCCGGTGCCGGCGAGGGCGGCGAGCAGCTGCGCCGCGGAGTCCTCGGTGAAGCACGCCATGTCGATCACCGCGTCGGGCTGCAGGGCAGCGACCCGCGCGCCGAAGACGCCGGCCGCGTCCTCCTCGGCCCGGTCCGCGACGACGCGGGTCACGCTGTCCCAGGCGGGATGTTCCCGGTAGAGCCGCTGCCGCCCTCGCGAGACGGCGACGACGTCGTGGCCGGCCTCGACGAGCCGGGGGACGAGGTAGCCGCCGACGTGGCCGGTGGCACCGATGACGATCACGCGCATGCGGTCATCCTGCCGGGCGCTCCCCCGTGCCGGCTGCGGATCTCAGCCCTCGCCGGGCACCTGCGCCGCGCGACGGGGACGGATCCGCTCGCCGAGCTCGGCCGGGGCGACCATCGCCTCGACCGCGGCGACGGCGAGCACGGCGGCGATCACGAGGAACGCGACGCGATACGGCAGCAGGCCACCGACCTCGCCCGCGATCGCCGTGCCGGCCCGGAGCGCGACCGCGCCGACGGCGACCCCGAGGCCCGCGGCGATCTGCTGGATCGTCGAGGCGAGCGTGTTCGCATCCGTCATCCGGGCCGCCGGCACGTCGGCGAACGCGACCGTGTTGTACGCGGTGAAGCCGATCGAGCGGGCTGCGCCGCCGAAGACGAGCAGGAAGCCGATCAGCGGCAGCGGCGTCGACGCGGTGAGGAAGGCGTTCAGCACCGCCGCGAGCACCGACGCGAGCGTCGCGAGCACGAGCACCGGCCGGAACCCGAACCGGGTGAGCAGCGGCGTCGTCGCCGGCTTGATGCCGAGGTTGCCGACGAACAGCAGCAGCACGAGGAACCCCGCCTCCACCGGCGACCAGCCGAAGCCCACCTGGAACAGCAGCGGCAGCAGGAACGGCATGGCGTTCACGCCGAGGCGGAAGGCGGATCCGCCCGCGTGCGCGAGCCGGAACGACCCGATCCGGAGCGCCGCGAGGCTGATGAGAGGGCTCGGCCTGCCGCTCAGGTGCCGCACCGCGAGCACGCCGACGCCGACCCCGACGACGGCGAGCGCGATCGCGAGCGGCCAGTCCACGTCGGTCGCGGCGAGCACGGACCCGAGGGCGGTGACCGCCGCGATGGAGACGCAGACGAGCACGAGGCCGAGCACGTCGAGGCGCGGGACCGAGGGTGCGGGGCCGCCGCGGATGAGCCGCCGGGCGGCGACGAGCGCGAGCACGCCGAGGGGCAGGTTGACGAGGAAGATCCAGCGCCAGCCGACGGTGGAGGCGAGCACGCCGCCGACGAGCGGCGCGATCACGGGTGCGGCGAGCGCCGGCCAGGTGAGCAGCGCCACGACCCGCACGAGGTCGGCCTTCCTCGTCTCCCGCAGCACGACGAGGCGGCCGACGGGCACCATGAGGGCGCCGCCGACGCCCTGCAGCACGCGGGCGCCGATCAGTTCCGGCAGCCCGGGCGCGACCGCGCAGAGCGCCGAGGCGAGCGTGAAGAGGGCGATCGCGGTGAGCAGCACGCGCCGGGCGCCGAAGCGCTCGGTGAGCCAGCCGGACAGCGGGATGAGCACGGCGAGGGTCACGAGGTAGGCGGTGATCGCGGTGCCGACCGCGGCGGCCGGCACCTGCAGCGAGCGCGCGATGCTCGGCACGGCGGTGATGAGGATCGTGCCGTCGAGGTTCTCCATGAAGAACGTGCCCGCGACCAGCAGCGCCATGCTCCGCCCGACCGTGGTCCCGTTCACCGCCAACGCCCTGCCCCTCACCGCCCGACCGCCGGACGGTTCACGCTAGGCCCCGGGACCGGGGATGGAGCGCGAGTGGGCCGCGCGGCGAGCAGCGCCGCGTGGGGATTCGGCTCATCATCAGGCAAGCGCGCGAAGATCGTGGGCTGAACGAACCTCGGCGCGGCTCCCTCGGCCGTCGAGGAGACGCGCGGAGGTGAGTCGGGTGCTGCTGCTCCCAGGGCTGCTCGTGCTCGTCGCCGTTCTCGTCGGGCTCGTCCTGCTCCTCCGTCCGGCGCTGATGCGCGCGCCGCACGTCGAGGTGGACCCCTACTCCCCCCGCATCAGCGCCGAGGTGCACACCGGCGAGGAGCAGGTGATGATCCACCTGGCGCGCTCCCTGCGGGTGGCGATGGGCCGCGATCAGGTCGGCTACGGCGAGATCTACGTGGTGTCGTCCGCCGGCGGCGTGATCAAGCTCGCGTCCCGGTCCGAGATCGGGCGCGGATTCGAGGGCGAGATCCGCGTGCAGCCGGCCCGCCGGGGCACCCTCGCCGAGTACTTCGTGCTGCGCCTGCCGGGCGACGAGAGCCTGCACTCGCGCGTGCTCCGTCTCGACCGTCAGATCGCGGACGCGCTGCACGGCATCGACCCGCACGCCGAGGTGCGGATGTACGCCGAGCAGACCGAGCGCAACCGCGACCGCGGCATGCCGCCGCTGTCGCTCGGCTGAACCCGGCTCAGCGCTCCGGATCGGCCTGCTGGCGGCCACTCGACACCTCGAGCGGTTCCCGCGGCGGGGTGGCCACCCCGTCGGCGAGCTTGACCTGCTCGAGCCAGATCGATTCGGGGTGGGTGTCGACGCCGTGCACGACGTCGGATGCGGTGCGCATCCGCGCCACCCGGTGGATGAGCACGCCGTAGCCGACCTTCGCGGCGACGTCCGCGGCGCAGAGCGCGAGGGTCTCCGTGGTGGTCCAGCCACCGCCCCAGACCTGGCCCTGCAGGCCGAAGACGATCGGGTAGACGAACCAGACGATCAGCAGCAGCAGCATGGCCGACCGGTAGGGGCTGCGCGCCATCGGCGGCAGGTGCGGCAGCGACTTCAGCACGGTCACGATCACGACGGCGTAGAGCACGGCGAAGAACACCGAGGAGATGCCGCCCCAGGTGGCGAGGGCGGCGACGTCGGTGCCGCCGCCGATCACGACGCCGCCGAGGTAGCCGAGCAGGATCATCAGGAACGCCGCCGCCACCCCGACCGCGCGCAGCCGGCGGGCGAGCCGGCCGGTGAGGGTGCTCACCGCGATCAGCTCGACGACGAGCAGCGGGACGCTGACCGACCAGTCCATGAACCGCGCGGACCAGGCGAACGCGGCCGAGTCGTTCGGCCGCCACAGGCCGCCGACGTGGTCGTAGCCGAGCAGGAACAGCCCGGCGATGACGACGTAGGAGGCGAAGGCGACGGCCGTCACGCCGATGCCGGTGAGCGCCGCGGGCCGGTACCGGGCGCTCACGTCGGTGCGGCTCGCCCACATCCGCAGCAGCGCTGCACCGAGCGCGAACGCCGCGACGACGATGCCGTAGAGCGCGAGCGAGTGCTCGGCGTCGGTGAGCGGCACGGTCCAGGGCGCCACGACGGCGTGCACTGCGATGGGCAACGGACCTCCTCGTTCCGGTGGCCGTTGCGGCCCGAACCATGGTGCGGGTTGCCCGCCGGGGAGAACCTGGGAGGACGCCCGGCACTCAACCGAGGAGCTCGCGCACGTCCTCCGCGGTGATGCCGAGCCCTGCGGAGCCCTCCACGTCCTCCATGACGGCGTCGAAGAGCTCGGCCTTCGCCGCCTTCAACGCCATCACCTTCTCCTCGATGGTGTCCTTCGCGACGAGCCGGTAGACGTACACCGACCGGGTCTGGCCGATCCGGTGCGCCCGGTCGATCGCCTGCTCCTCGGCCGCGGGGTTCCACCAGGGGTCGAGCAGGATGCAGTAGTCCGCCTCGGCCAGGTTCAGGCCGAAGCCGCCGGCCTTCAGCGAGACGAGGAAGACGTCGGCGTCGCCGGAGCGGAACCGGTCGATCGCCTGGTCCCGGCGCACGGTCGATCCGTCGAGGTAGGCGTAGCCGATGTCGGCCGCGTCGAGGCGCTTGCGCACCCGGCCGAGCAGCCGCGTGAACTGGCTGAAGACGAGCACGCGGTGACCCTCGTCGAGCGCGTCGCCGAGCAGCTCCTCGAGCAGGTCGAGCTTCGTGGAGGGCACGTCCTCGAGGTCGGGGTCGACGAGCGCCGCGTCGAGCGCCGCCTGCCGCAGCATCGTGAGCGCCCGGAAGATCGCGAACCGGTTGCGCCCGAACTCGTCGAGCAGGCCGAGCACCCGCTGCCGCTCCCGCGCGAGCAGCCGCTCGTAGACGGCGCGCTGCTCGGGATGCAGCTCGACCTCGAGCACCTGCTCCACCTTGTCCGGCAGGTCGGCGGCGACGGCCTTCTTCGTCCGCCGCAGCATGAGGGGGCGGATGCGGCGCCGCAGCTGGGCGAGCTTCTCCGCATCCCCTTCCCGCTCGATCGGCTTCTGGTACGCCTCCGCGAAGCCGGTCGGCGAGGGGAACAGCCCCGGCGCGGCGATCGAGAACACGCTCCAGAGGTCCATCAGCGAGTTCTCCATCGGCGTGCCGGTGATGGCGAGCTTGAAGGGCACGTCGATGCTGCGGACCGCCTGGTGGGTGGCGGCGTTGCGGTTCTTCACGAACTGCGCCTCGTCGAGCAGCATCCCGGACCAGCCGACCTGCGCGTACGCCTCCGCCTCGAGCCGGAAGAGGGCGTACGAGGTGATGACGAGATCCGCGTCGCCGACCGTCTCCCGGAGGGTCCGGCCGCTGCGACGCGTCGTCTCGCCGATCGCGACGACCTTCACGTCGGGCACGAAGCGGGCCGCCTCCGCCGTCCAGTTCGGGACGACGCTCGTCGGGGCGATGACGAGGAACCGGGGGCGGCCCTCGGCGCCGCCGGGGAGCCGCTGCGACGAGACGGCCCGGGCGACGAGGGCGAGCGACTGCACGGTCTTGCCGAGGCCCATGTCGTCGGCGAGCACGCCGCCGAGCGCGCTGTCGTAGAGGAAGGAGAGCCAGTCGTAGCCGGTCTGCTGATAGGGCCGCAGCACGGCCGGGAAGTGGGGCGGCAGCTCCTGCGGCGGGAGCCGGCCCTCGGCGCTGCCCGCGAGCCCCGCGACCGCGTTCCGCCACGAGTCGGCCTGCCGCTGCACGATCCCGAGCGCGGCGAGCTCCTCCCAGAGGGAGCCCTGGAAGCGGGAGATCTTCAGCGACCCGCCGCTGCCGCCGTCGCCGAGCTCGCGCGCCTCGGCGAGCAGGTCGCGCAGGCGCGAGAACGCGTCGGCGTCGAGCGGGAAGTAGACGCCGCCGGGCAGCACCATGTAGTCGTCGCCGCGGGCGAGGGCGCGGATGACGTCGGCGATGGGCACGGAGTCGTCGCCGACCTTCACCTCGATGTCGAGATCGAACCAGTCCCGGTCGCCGGCCCGCTCCGTGGTCGCGATGGTCACGACCGGCGCGCTCTCGGCCGGCCGGTAGTCGACCGGCTTGCCGCGCTCCTCGAGCAGCAGGCCCTCGATCCGCCGGATCTGCGGCAGCACGTCCCGCGCGAACGCGATCGCCGCCGTCCCCGCGAAGCCGAAGGTCGCCTTCATCCGGGACGAGCCCGGCACGAAGAGCTCCGGCGCGAGCTCGGGGGTGACGCCGGCCTCGGCGACGGTGTCGAGCAGCCGCCGCTCGGCCGCGACGTCGCGGAAGCCGTGCGCGCCGTCCGGGTCGAACGGCGAGCGCTCGACCGTGACGTCCTCGCCCGGCACGCGGTAGCGCCACCACCAGGTGCCCTCGACCGGCTTCGTCGCCGCGAAGCGCAGGGTGAGGCCGAGCACCGGCACGGGCAGCGCGGGCGGCGCGAAGGTGCCGTCGCGCGAGACGACCGGCAGCAGCGTGGCGAGGCGCCGGTAGTGCTCGGTGAGGAACGCGCCCTCCTCGGCGTGCGGCACGCGGATGGGGTCGTCGAGCCCGAGGAACGCGCGCGCCCGCGGGGCGACGGGCTCCGCGAAGCGCGCGAGGCCCACGACCGCCTCGGTGAGCGGCTCGCCGTCGGCGCGGGTCCACGTGGCGAGGCCGGTGGCCGGCTCGCCGATCAGCACGAAGGGCTGCGGCACGGTCGGCGCGGTCGCGGGGTCGCCGTCGGCGACGAGGGGCTTCAGCACGAGGCCCTCCCCGTCGCGGCCCACGTCGATCGCCGGGGTGGCATGGTGGGCGGCGAGCAGCAGCGGCGTCTGCGCCTTGCCGCCGGTGACGAGCCCGATCCGCTCGTGCTGCGCCTCGTCGAGCAGCGACCAGAGCGCGCCGCTGCGGGCGCGGTCGAGCGGCAGCCAGGTGCCGGTCGCGAGCGGCGCGGCGCCGTCGGTGAGCAGCAGGTGCAGCTCGCGGAGCAGGTGGGCCTGGCGGTCGTCGTAGTCGTGCAGCGCCGTCACCTGGGCGAAGTCGCGCCAGGAGATGCCGGTGCGCCGCCAGCGGCCGCCGGGGCCGAGCTGCACGGGCCGCACGGCGACCATCGGGTCGACCGGCCGGCGCGGCCCCTGCGGCCGGCCGGGCTGCAGCTCGAACCACAGCCCGAGCGGCGCGGTGCCGCTGCGCGGGTCGAGGCCTTCGAGGATGGGGTCGAGCGCGCGCCGCCAGGTGGCGCCGACGTCGCCGCGGGCGGTCGGCGCGGGCGTCCGCACCGCCTCGAGCAGCAGGGCGCCGACGTGCTTGCAGCGCTCCCCCACCGGGCAGTTGCAGAGGCCGGTCAACGGCTCCGGGCCGTGCTCGCCGATGCGCATCCGCACCCGGACGGAGTACGGCAGCCGCGCGGCGCCACGGACGTGCCCGGTGAGGATCGTGCGGTCGTTGCTCCACCGGGTGTCGGTGACGCGACCCTGCCGCTGGTACGCATCCGCTCGCCCGTACGACGCAGCACCGAGGAAGTGCCGCACGCCCGCTTCCGAGTAGATGTCGCACCCCCGAGTCCCGCCGTTCCCCGCGCGGGGAAGCGACCCACCAGTTTATGCCGCGTCCGGGACACCTCCGGCGGTGTCATCGGCCGTCGGCGGCGTGCCGCGTCGGTGAGCCCTCCTCCGGGTCCTCCCACGGCATCCGCCGGGTGTCCTCCGTCGGCTCGATCGGCACGACGACCACCGGGCGGTACTGGCGGTGGCTGAGCCGCACGGCGACGGACCCGGCGAAGAAGCGGCGCACCGCCCCACCGAACCCGTTCTGCCGGGTGCCGACGACGATCATCAGGGCGTTCTCCTCGTCCGCGACCGTCATCAGCGACATCGCGGCCTCGCCGACGAGCTCGCGCATCGTCCAGCGCACCTGCATGGGGCCGAGCAGCGCGTCGATCTCATCGAGGCGCTCCTGCGGGAAGAGGGGCTCGTCGCCGCCGGAGTCGGGGTCGATCGGGGCGGAGATCAGCGTGCCGTCCGGCAGGTCCTGCAGCACGTAGCGGCTGGAGTCGACGCTCACGCAGACGAGCCGGGCACGGAACGTGCGCGCGAACTCCGCCGCGACCTGGATCACCCACAGAGGTTGGTCGGGCAGCACCCCGACGACGATCACGGGTTCGACGAGCTCTCTGGGCTCGGACGTCTCTGCCATCACATGCCTCCGAGCGCATGATGCAGCCGAGTGCGGTCCCGGTCAACGGCCTTCCGGCATCCGTTCAGTCGCTGTACGGCCGGCGCTCCTCGCCGACGCTGTTGCCGCCGTCGACGACGAGCACCTGCCCGGTGACGTAGGAGGCGCCCGGCGTGCAGAGCCAGGCGGCCGCGGCGGCGACCTCCTCAGGGAGGCCGCTGCGCCGCATCGGCACGAGCAGGCCCTCCTCCGCCTCCGAGGGGAGCTGGGATGCGGTCGCGATCCAGCCCGGCGCGATCGCGTTCGCGGTGATGCCCGCCGTCGCCTCGTCCACCGCGATCGCGCGGGTCAGGCCGACGACGCCTGCCTTCGCGGCGGCGTAGGCCACGTCGCCGCGGCTCGCCATCACGGGCCCGGTGATGCTCGAGACCGTCACGATCCGGCCCCAGCCGGCCTCCCGCATCCCCGGCACGAGCGCCCGGGTCACGAGGAAGACGCTGGTGAGGTTCTGCGCGAGCGACGCGGCCCAGTCCGTCGGATCGGTCGTCACGTCGCCCGAGGACATCGACTCGCCCGTCGCGACCATGCCGGCGTTGTTCACCAGAACGGTCGGCCGGAGGTCGCCGAGCGCCTGGACGAGCGCGGCGACGCCCTCCTCGGTCTCGAGCCGCGCCACGACGCCGGTCGCGCGGACGCCCTGCGCGGTCAGCTCGGCCACGCGGTCGTGGATCCGATCCGTGGTCGAGGTCACGACCAG
>NZ_DATBTU010000014.1:0-52385 GCF_036559085.1 Amnibacterium sp. | reverse complement strand
GCGTGATTGAAGTCGTTTGACGTCAGATCGTGCTGGACGGGCCGGCACCCGGGAAGGAGTGGCGGGACGCTCTGAGGAGGACCCGCACGGCGATGACGACGACGGCGGTCTCAGCTGGAACGGCGAGGAGGCCGAGGGGCTCCAGCCAGTTGCCGACTTCGTCGGCGAGCATCGGGAAGGGCACGAGTCGAGTGGCGACATATCCAATGACGGCCACGCCGCAGACCGCTGCGGAGGTGCTGTAGACCGCTGCTGAATCTCGGAAGGTCGCGGCGCCCGCCAGCATGAGGCACGCGATCGTCAGCAGGATGAACAGCACCCCCATGTACGGCGCCTCGCTCAGATGCGGTGGGATCAGTGGAACATGCGCGAGACCGGCAACCACGGCCAGCACCGCCAATAGCCACCGTTGCGGTTGACGCCGCGGCCTGAACATGAACGAGGGCACCTGTCGCAGGACGGCGATCATGCCGGGCATACTCCTCCCCTCCCTTGCTCGCGTGAAGTGTCAGGAGTGAAGGGTCCACGAGATCAGCAGTCCCGTCTGAGGCAGATGATGATGGCGGCCGGGCGGAGTTCCGCTGCAGTCGCTGGCGGATGAGCCGGTTCTGCATTCATCGGGTCGGCACCGCATCTTGACAGGCGCCGCTGGGCAGGGCCATGGTGAAGACGATCCGCCGACGAGCGGGCATCTCCCTGACGACCGGCCCCATGAACGCTCCCGGCCACCTTCGACTGTCCCAGTCCGCATCATGACGGATCGTCGATCGTCGATGGTAAGGGTCCGAATGAGCGAAGAGTCTCGGCGCGGCGGCCCGAACGGGCCACAGCGTCTCTGACAAGTCGAAACCACTTTCTCCGGGGTTCCCCGAATTCGCTGCTGTTCCGCAGTCGATTCAGCCGCGCTACGCGCTGCCTGAGCCGGCCGCCGCGCCGCCTTTGTGCTTGTCCCATCGGCCGTTCCGTAGGCCTGCCCACCCCGGGAGCAACCCGGGCCCAGAATCGCTTTACCCCAAGCCGAAAGGTAGAGATGATGACGTCTCACCCAAGAAGCAGGCCGCGCCCATTGCGGATCCTGATCGCCTTCCTCGCCGCCCTGTTCCTGCCGCTCGCGCTCACCGGCGCCGCGGCCTCATGGAGCGCCGGCGCTCACCACGAATCGCACCGCACCTGGACCGTCCAGGTCGGCAACGAGTCCCACGACCAGGCCATCCAGGGCATGGCGTTCCTGCCGGAGAACATCTACGTCAACGCGGGGGACACCGTGCGGTGGGACGCGAACTCCGCGGAGGTCCACACAGTCACGTTCCTAGCACGGGGACAGAAGCTAGCGTCCTTCGAGCCGTTCAACCCCAGCAACCCGATCGAGCTGCTGAAGGTGGGTGGCAGCTGGTACGACGGGAAGTCGTACTACAACTCCGGCGTCATGACGAACGTGTCCAACTCCGGGTTCCCGGCCACCGACGAATACAGCCTTCGCTTCCCGAAGCCGGGCAACTACGTCTACTGGTGCCTCGTCCACGGAGCCATGATGAAGGGTGTCGTGCACGTGCGGCACGAGGGCACCTCCTACCCGTACACGCAGGCACAGTACGACCGGTACAGCGCCCACCAGGCTCGGGCGATCCTCCGGGACGGCTACCACCTGTGGCACGAGACCGCGCAGATGGCGACGAGACATCTGGTGCTCGCCGGTAACGACGACGGCGTGGCGATGGTCATGCGCTTCGTCCACCAGACGATCCGTGTGCACGTCGGTCAGACGGTCACCTTCACCAATCCGGGTATGGGTGCACCGCACACCGTCACCTTCGGGACGGAGCCGAGCAACGCGTTCGTGCCGCTCGGTGACCCGACCCACTTCGCTGGCGGACAGCTCAACTCCGGGCTGATGGAACCAGGAGCGAGTTTCACCGTCACGTTCACCAAGGAAGGCACGTTCTCGTACATCTGCGCCCTGCACGACTACATGGGCATGGTCGGGAACGTCATCGTCGACGACTGAACTGGCCTCCACGACGACGCCTCGTTCGTCGTTGACCGGGCGCCCGCGGGCCGGATGGAGACATCCGGTCCGCGGGCGCCCGGCCCAGCGTGAACCTCGAGCAGACCGAGCAGAGGCCTCGATCGTGGTTGATGAGGTCTCGTAGGGCCGCGATGGTCTCCGGGGTGAGCGGCACGACTCGCGGCTTGTAGGCCTTCGGTCGCACCAGCACCCACCGACCCTCGAGAGGTTCGGTTTGCAGCGACGCCGCGACATCGATGGCGCGGTTCGCGCAGTCTGCGATGCGGCGGCCCTTCGCGCAGGTGCCGCGGCAGCCGTGCTTGTAGCCGGCTTCTGCCATGGTCCAGGAGATGGTGAGCCGCCCGGCCTCGAGGTCCACGTCACTGCATCGGAGGGCGCGGATCTCACCGTCCCGGGCACCGGACAGCAGCGCGAGGCTCCATCGCGGTTCGCCCAGCGCGAGTAGGGCTTGAGCCTCAGTGCGGGTGAGGGAATCGCGTTCGCTCGGCGCCTGCCGGGGGATGTCGACCGACTCGGCGACGTTGCGGACGATGAGGCCCTCATCGATCGCGTAGCTGAGCATCGCCGACAGCGTTCGGTGGGCCGCGGCGACCGTGGCCGGCCCGACGCCGCGGGAGAAGACCTCGACGTGCAGCCGCCGGACATGCGAGGGGCGAAGATCCGAGACGACGGTCTTGCCGAGCACGGGCACCACGTTGGTGGTCACGTTCGACCGGTGTGCCTGCAGGGTCTTCGGCTTCAACCTGCCTGCCGCGTCCTGCAGCCACCGGTCGGCGAGGTCCGTGACGCGGGTGTGATGATCCAGGGCGCCGCCGGTGGCGATCTCCTGCATGAGCTGGCGCAGTTTTCGGATGCACTCCTCGCGGCTCTTCGCGTGCACGTACCGCTGACGCCGTCGCCCGTCCGAGGTGAACCCGTCGTCGAGCACGCCTCGCCACAGGCCGCGGCCTTTCAGCTCGTACAGGGCGCCCTGCCCGTGGTCCCGTCGCTTCGGCACGGCCGCACACTAACTGCCTCCACAGGCCGCCGGTGCACACATTGGTGCACACATACGCGCGGCGCCCTGTGGTGCGCTGTGACGCCGACGACGAGGGCAATTCGGCCCCTGACCCGGCACTTCCCCCTTAGTTCCGCCGATTCGCCGATTCGCCGCCGTCGCGAAACGCCGATTCTTCTAATCCGTAGTCAGAACCTTGGAGCGTTGAAAGGGCCGTTCGGTGGTAAGGCCGAAACTCGTGTTCGATGCGGCCCAGATCGGATCGGAAGCGCGGGAGGCGAGGAGCGACAGGGGTGCTGATCTCTCGGTCGGCATCTCGGTCGGCCGTGTGGTCACCATGGCGTCAGTTGGGAACGACCGCCCCTGCGGCGCGAGGCGCGCCGACGTCCCTTGTGCAAAATGCGCACACCGTCGCCGCCTGGGGAATGGACGAGAGGCAGTGCGGGCAGTCTTGAACGGGCGCCGGCTGATCGGGGGTCGGCTTGAACCGCTCGAGCAGCCTGCTGAATGGCACGACGATGAGGAAGTAGACCACTGCCGACACGATCAGGAACGAGATCAGCAGGTTCAGGAAGTCGCCGTAGAGGAACTTCGAGTGATTGATCGTGAAGCTCAGCGCCGCGAAGTTGGACTTCCCCCCGATCGCGGCGATGAGTGGCGTGATCAGGTCCTTGACGAGCCCGGTCACCAGCGCGGCGAACGCAGCGCCGATGACGAACGCGACCGCGAGGTCGACGAGGTTGCCGCGCAACAGAAACTTCTTGAACCCACTCACGACGTCCGACCCTTCTTTCAACTGTGCGGTTGGCAACCGAGCCGAGTCTGTGCTGACGAACGGCGCTGCCCGTGCGTTTGCGGCTTGCCACTGTTGGTAGTCCCGTGCCGGGACATCTGTATCTGGGCTGACAGTAGCCCTTGACCTACACCCCGGGTAGGGCGTGGTTCGGCCTGACCCACGCCGGGGACGTGGGGACCTGGGCGGCGTCAGAGCCCTGCGCGATCCTGGAGTTGACCGGGCCGACGCCTGCGCCGGGCGTGCCTGCTGCAGAGAGGGCGACGTCGCATGGGATCGATCTACCCGTACTCGACGGCAGGTGGGAAGCGCTACTTCGTCGTCTACCGCAAGCCAGACAGGTCGCAGACGACGAAGCGGGGCTTCGCGACGAAGCGTGAAGCCCAGTTGTTCCTCGCATCGACCGAGGTCCGGATAGCGAGTGGGCAGTGGATCGACGCCGGGTCGGCGAAAGTGGCGGTCGGTACCCTAGGACGCGAATGGCTCGCGTCCCAGACGCACCTGAAACCCTCGTCGCGGCACGTCCTGGAGGTCGCTTGGCGCGTGCACGTCGAGCCCGTGTGGGGCCGCCGCGCTGTGGGGGAGATCCGACACAGCGAGGTCCAGGATTGGGTGGCAGAACTATCCAGCCGGAAGAGCGCCACGGTGGTCTTACGGGCGTACGGAGTTCTTGCTGGAGTCGTCGACCGTGCAGTCAAGGACCGACGGCTCGAGAGCAACCCGGTGCGAGGCGTCCACCTGCCCCGCAAGCAGTCGAAACCACGCCACTACCTGAGCCACCGCCAGGTGCGTCTGCTTGCACGCGAAGCACGCGGGCACGGGACGCTCGTTCTCCTACTGGCTTACACCGGGCTTCGCTGGGGCGAGGCCGTCGCACTTCGTGTCGGTGCGGTCGACCTGGACCGGCGCAGGCTCCTCGTCTCCGCCAACGCCGTAAACGTCGCCGGACGGATTGTGGCGGGAACGCCGAAGGGGCACGTGTCCAGAAGCGTGCCCATCCCAGCTTTCCTTGTCGACGACATGCGACGGCTGTGCGGAGGCCGACCGACCGAGGCCTTGGTGTTTGGAACGGGCGGCGCCTTCCTTCCCACGCCGACCCACGGGGACGGCTGGTTCGCCGGAGCTCGGACGCGAGCACGGCGAGCGGACCCCACGATCCCCTCGAACCTCGCGATCCACGACCTCCGGCACACGGCCGCGAGCCTCGCAATATCCGCCGGCGCGAACGTGAAGGCGGTCCAACGGATGCTCGGACACGCCTCCGCCGCCATGACGCTCGACACCTACGCCGACCTCTTCGATGACGACCTCGACGCGGTTGCGGCTGCCCTCGATCAGGCGAAGCGCGCCTCAGATGTTGTCAATTTGTTGTCAGAACCGCCGGAGGAGGAGCTCCCGGACGGGGCAGATCCGCATGATTCCGGGCTTTTCGAGCTCTAGAACGGCGTGCCCCTGGAGGGACTCGAACCCCCAACCGTTTCCTTAGGACGGAACTGCTCTTCCGTTGAGCTACAGAGGCGTGGCACGCGGACGTCCGCCAGTGTAGGCGGGGGAGCGGAAGGAGACCCGGATGATCGACGGCGACACCGAGGCACAGCTGCGCGAGCTCGAGGAGGGGCTGTGGCGGCCCGAGACGCGGTTCGACGAGCGCTGGATGCGACGGGTGCTCCATCCGGACTTCCTCGAGTTCGGGCGCTCCGGCCGCGTCTACGACCTTGCGGCGACCCTCGCCGCGGAGGCGGCGCCGTTCGGGGCTGAGCTGCCGTTGCCCGGGTTCACCGTGCGCGAGCCGGCGCCCGGCGTCGCGCTCGTCACCTACGTCAGCCGCGTCGTCCACGCCGACGGGGAGCCGCTCGCGGCCAACCGCAGCTCGCTGTGGGTGCGCGGCGACGACGGCTGGCGGCTGCGCTTCCACCAGGGCACGCCGGTCTGAGGCGGCTCGGCGCGGTCAGATCCCGGACGGCACCCCGACGCCGCGCGCCCACTTGGCCGCCGCTTCGGTGCGGCTGCGGGCACCGAGCTTCGTGCGGATGTGCTCGACGTGCTTCTCGACGGTGCGCGGCTCGATGAACAGGGCCAGCCCGATGTCGCGGTTGGTGCGACCGTCCGCGACGAGCGCCAGCACCTCCTGCTCCCGGACGGTGAGCGACCGGATCGCCTCCGCCACCTGCCACTCGCCCGCGCGGAGCCGGGCGTGATCGAAGGCCGGCCCGAGATGGGCCTGCAGCGACTCGGCCACGCAGCGGTCCCGCCGATCGAACGGATCCGCGTAGCGCTCGAGGACGATCCAGAACGACCGCCGGCTCGCGGACGCCGTCAGTGCCACCCGGTGGCCGTCCGGCGAAACCCGCACCGGCAGCACCGCCGCGCCACTCGACGCGGCCGCCTCAGGAGACTCGCCATCATGCGCTGAGCGGTCGGCCCACGCCGCCCTGAGGTCGTGCAGGTCGACGTGGTCCGCGGGCAGCAGTCGCTCGCAGGTCGTGGCGACCACATCGGGGAACGCCCGCGGGTCCGCGGCGCTGTGCAGTGCGAGCACCGCGGCGAGCACGCCCCACAGGTCGTCGGGGTCGAGCGGTGGGGCGTCGGTACGGGCGTCCGTCCGTTCGGCGATCGTCGGCATGTCGCGACCTCCAGCACGGCCCCTGGGGCGGCACCGCACGGTTCCGGACGCTACTCCCGCCGATACCTGTGCGGATCCCCGATTTCCAGGGGGATGTGCGTGTTTTCCGGTATAGCCCGTCGCACCCCGGAGCGCGAGCGTGGAGCCACGGGGCGGTGCCACCCGGGCGCGCCCAGCACAGGCAAGGAAGCTGATGTCCCTCTTCTCAAGGCGATCCCTCGCCGCCGCCGCTGCGGTGGGTGTGGGGATCGCGACGATCACCGGCCTCGGGGCGATCCCCGCCAACGCCGGCACCCCACCCGTCCATGTGATCTCCGACGCGTACGTCGGCCCGTTGCAGTTCGCTGTCGCGGGTCATTCGATCTTCGTCGCGGACAGCGCGCAGTCCGCGCTGTTCAAGGTCGGCCGCGCGAAGGCGATCGCGTACGGCCCCGCGACGAATCCGAACCCCCAGATCAGCGGCGACCTCGCCGGCGTCGCGGTCGCGGACGGCTCGATCGCGTACACGACCTCGACCGGGGACCACTCGGACACCCGCCTGACGATCCTGCACGACGGGCACAAGAAGGTCGTGTCGCTGTCGGCATTCGAAAGGAAGTACAACCCTGACAAGCGGAACCACTACGGCGTGCTGGACGCGGACGCACTGAGCAAGCAGTGCACCGCAGAGCTGAACGCCGGCCAGGTGCCGATCTCCTACAAGGGTCAGTACGACTCCCACCCCTACGCCGTCGCCTCGCTCGGCCACGGCTCGTGGGCGGTCGCGGATGCCGGCGGGAACGACATCCTCAAGGTCGACCCCTGGGGCCACGTCTCCGTGATCGCCGTGCTGCCGGTGCAGCCGCTGAAGATCACGACGGCGATCGCCACCGCCCTGCAGGTTCCCGACTGCGCCGGCATCACCTACCGATTCGAGCCGGTGCCGACGGACGTCGAGGTCGGCCCGCACGGGAAGCTGTACGTCACCACGCTCGCCGGCGGCCCTGAGGGTGTGCCCGCCCTCGGTGCGAGGAGCAGCGTCTACCAGGTCGGCTGGGGCTGGACACACCGCATCGCCACGGGCTTCAACGCGGCGACGAACCTCGCGATCAGCCCGAGCGGCTGCATCTACGTCGCCGAGCTCGGTGCCGGGCAGATCTCCATCGTCCGCAACGGAGGACCGAAGCCCTTCGCACCGCTGTTCGGTGTCGTGGGCGTCGAATGGGCGAACGGTCATCTCTACGCGTCGACGGCGCCCGCCGTCCTGACGGGGAGCGGAGCCGGCACGATCGTCCGCTTCGGCTGAGTCCGGCCGATCGAATCGAACCCGCGCGGCGCGGGTCGGGAAGCGCGTCAGTCTCCCGGCCCGCGCCGCGCGCGTGCATCCGCCACGCCGCGCATCCGGCGAGCCTCTGGCCCACGCACGGCGCGTCACCCGAACGAGGGACGCCCCATGCCTACAGTGGCCGTGTGTGGCGTGCCGAGAACGGGGAGACCGAGGAGGGGACCGCAGACACGGAAGTGCTGCGGATCCCTCAGACGTCGCCGACCTCGCAGGTGACCGGCCCGCACGCCGTCACGGTCGGTGACCACCACTTCGTGCCCGTGAACATCGCCGCCCCCTCGTGGGAGCGGTGGCGCGACGAGCTCGGCGTCGTCGGCGGTCCGACCCCGCTGCTGCACTTCGAGGACTCGGTCCGCACCCGCATCGAGCTGTCGACCACGCATCCGTCCGGGCTCGCGCAGTTCATCACCGGCAAGACGACGCTCCTGTCGAACCTCATCCGCGACGACATCGCCTTCAAGGTCGCGAGCACCGCGGCCTCGACGCTCACCGCCAAGGCCGTCGAGCTCGCCGCGACGCGGGGGATCGACGCGATGCACCTCGCGATCGGGCTCGCCGAGTGGCGCTTCGAGAAGCAGGACTTCCGCGGGCCCGTGCTGCTGCGGCCGCTCGCGATGCGCCGCTACGGCCGCGACTTCGAGCTGCGGCTGAAGGGCGCGCTGCAGCTGAACCCCGGGCTCGTGCGGGCCATGGACGAGCAGTACGGCATCCGGCTCGACCCGCAGGCGTTCGTCGCACTCGCGCTGCAGGCGGGCGCCTTCAAGCCGCAGCCGGTGATCGACCGGCTGCGCGAGCTGACCGCGCACCTGCAGCGGTTCAGCGTGCAGCCGCGGCTGCTCATCTCGTCGTTCGCGGAGGTCGGCCCCACGCTGCTCGCGGATGCCCGCGACATGCAGCACCCGGTGATCGACGCCGTCGCGGGCAACCCGACGGCCGCCGCCCGCCTCGCGCAGGCGGCAGAGCGGATCGAGCTGGTCCGCCAGGACGAACGGCCGCCCGCCGGCGACCTCGCGGTGCTCGACGCCGACCCCGAGCAGGAGCAGGTCGTCGCCCAGATCGCGGCCGGCGACACCCTCGCCGTCCACACGCTTCCCGGCACCGGCGCGACCCAGACCATCGTGAACGCGCTCGGCGCGCTCGTCGCCCAGCACAAGCGGGTCCTCGTGGTCAGCCCGCGGCACGCCACGCTGCGGGCCGTCGCCGGCCGGCTCGCGGATGCGGGACTCGGCGGCATCGCGGTGTCGCCGCGCAGCATCCGCCGCGACCTCATCCACTCGATCACCCGCAACGAGAAGGCCGCACCGCCCGAGACCGGCGAGGTCGACGACGCCCTCGTGCGCCTGCGCTCCGTGCTGCTCGACTACCGTTCGGCGCTCTCCCGCCGCGACCCGCATCTGCGGGTGAGCGTCCTCGACGCGCTCGGCGAGCTGTCCCGGCTGGCGCTGCTGCCGAATCCGCCCGCCACCACCGCTCGCCTCTCCACCCGCGCCATGGAGGCGCTCGCGATGGACCGCGCCCAGGTGCAGTCGACGCTGCAGCGGGCCGCGGCGCTCGGCGAGTTCCGGTACGGGCCCGGCGACTCGCCCTGGTACGGCGCGAGCTTCACCAGCGCCGAGGCCGCCGAGCACGCGCACGTGCTCGCGAAGCGCCTCGCCGCGACCGACGTGCCGCGGCTGCTCGAGCGTGCCGGCGACGTCATCGCGAGCACGCGACTGCGTCCCTTCGCGACGCTCGCCGAACTCGGCATCTACCTGCGCCTGCTGCTCGACATCCGCGAGACGCTGGACAAGTTCCAGCCCGCGGTCTTCGACCGCTCGCTCGGCGAGCTGATCGTCGCCACCGGCCCGCGCCGCGACGCCCGCGAGATGTCGAGCGTGAACCGGCGGCGGCTGAAGAAGCTCGCGAAGGAGTACGTGCGGCCCGGCGTGCACGTGGCCGACCTGCACGAGTGGCTGACCCGCATCCAGCAGCAGCGGGTGCTCTACCAGCGCTTCGTCACGAGCGGCGTCACGCCCGACGTGCCGGCGGGCATCACGGACCTCTGGACCGAGTACCAGCGCGCCGCGGGCGACCTCACCGCGCTCGACGAGCCGCTCGGGCTCTGGAACACGCCCGACAGCCTGCTGCAGGAGCAGGTCGAGCTGCTGCCCGACCGCCTGAAGGCGCTCGCCGCCGACTCCGAGGTGCTGCACAACCTGCAGGACCGCACCGCGATCATGGCGCGGCTGCGCGACCAGGACCTCGCGCCGCTGCTCGAGGACCTCGCCGGGCGGCACGTCGCGCCCGAGGACGTGGGCGTCGAGCTCGAGCTGGCCTGGTGGAAGAGCGTGCTCGAGCGGCTGCTCGCCGAGGACCCCGCGCTCCTCGGCGCGAACACCTCCGTGCTCGACCGGCTCGAGCAGGACTTCCGCCTCGTCGACGAGGCGCACCAGAAGTCGAACGCGAAGCGGCTCGCCTGGCAGCTCGCCGACGCCTGGCGCCTCGGCGTCACCGACTGGGGTGGCGAGGCGGAGGCGCTGAAGCAGCTGCTGCAGGCCAAGTGCGACGACCCCGTGGTCCTGAACCGCGAGGCCCCGCACCTGCTGAAGCTGCTCGCGCCCGTCTGGCTCGCCTCGCCCTACGAGGTGCACGAGCTCGGCGACGGGATGCAGTTCGACGCCGTCTTCATCGTCGACGCCGGCGCGCTGAGCTTCGCCGAGGGCCTCGGTGCGGTGCGCCGCGCGAAGCAGGTCGTCGCGTTCGGCGACCCCGTCACGCAGACGCCGATGCCCTTCGACATCGCCATCCGGGAGACCGAGAACCCGCCCGAGACGCAGCGCCGCCTCGACGAGCGGCACGCCGACTCGGTCTTCGCCCGGATCGCGGACCTCGTGCCGTCGCTCGAGCTCACCACGAGCTACCGGGCCGGCGGCGAGGACCTCGCCGAGCTGGTGAACCGCCGCTTCTACGAGGGGCGGATCGAGAGCGTGCCGTGGGCCGGCACGTTCCTCGGTCACGGCAGCCTCGCCCTCGACTACGTCGACAACGGCCACGGGCTCCCGGATGCGGAGACCGGCACCGTGGAGGCTGTCGAGCCCGAGGTGCAGCGGGTCGTCGAGCGCGTGCTCGACCACGCGACGAACCGGCCCCGCGAGTCCCTCATGGTCATCTCCGGCAGCGCGAAGCACGCCATCCGGGTGCAGCAGGCCGTCATGAAGGCCCTCGTGCGCCGCGGCGACCTCACCGACTTCTTCCTGCGGGACCAGGCCGAGCCGTTCATGGTCGTCACGCTCGCCGAGGCCGTCGGGCACAGCCGCGACCGCGTGATCTTCAGCATCGGCTACGGCCGCACGCCGCACGGGCGCACCCTGTCGACGCTCGGTCCGCTCGCGAAGCCCGGCGGCGACCGGCTGCTCGCGGCGGCCGTCACGCGGGCCCGGCGCTCGCTCGCGATCATCTCCTGCTTCCGCCCTGAGGACCTCGAGGCCGAGCGGATGCCCCGCGGCGTCGCCGCGCTGCAGCGGCTGCTCTCCGACGCCGAGGCGCGCGTCGCCGAGGATCCGCTCGACGACGACCGCGACGCGATGCTGGTGGACCTCGGCCGGCGCCTCCGCGCCCACGGCATGAAGGTGTCGCTCGGCTACCACGGCAAGCTGCCGCTCGTCGCCTCCTACGGGGCGCGCGCCATGACGGTGGAGACGGACTCGACGATCGGCACCTCGTCGCTGCGGCAGAGCCTGCGCCTGCGGCCGGAGATGCTGAAGCGCCTCGGGTGGCACTACCTCCGGGTGCACAGCTTCGACCTGTTCTCCGACCCGGATGCGGTCGCGCAGCGCATCGCCATCGCCCTCGGTGCGCGCGAGCCGTCGCCGCTGACGAACACGATCCCGGTCGTCGAGGTGCGGACCTGACCGGACGCCGGCGGCACCGCAGGGTGCGCACGGAGCCTGCGCCCGGATCCGATCCGACGCCGGCGGGCGAGACGCCGCTCGCCGGCGAGGACGAACCGCGCGCGTGGGGCGACGGCTCGGACGCCAACGACGACCGCCTGAAGGCCGACAAGCCGCCGCACTGGGGCTGACGAGTGCCCACCACACGTCTGCTGTCCGCACGGACAACTGTTCGCGTTTCGGCGGCAGCAGTTGTCCGAGCGGACAGCAGACGGGTGCGGCCTACTCGGCCGGGGCGCGGTGGGATCCGCGGCCCGGCGGGAGGGTGTGGTCACCCTCCGGGCTCGGGGCGCCGGCGAGCAGGTCGCGGATCTGGATGAGCAGCTCGGTCTCGGTCGGGGGAGTGTCGGCCGGCGTCGCGGTCTCCTCGGCCTGCTTGCGGGCGAACGCGCGCTTCATCGCCCAGTTGAGCGGCAGCACGAACGCGAAGTAGACCACCGCGGCGACGATCAGGAAGTTGATGATCGCGCCGAGGACCGCCCCGAACATGAGGCCCTGCGCCTTCGCGGGAGACCAGGGGAGATGCACGACGAGGGCCGTGCTCAGGCTGCTGGCGTTGAAGAACGAGGCGATCAGCGGGTTGATCACGTTCACCACGATCGACGTCACGATCGCCGTGAACGCTGCACCGATCACCACGGCGACGGCGAGATCGACGACGTTGCCTCGGAGGACGAACTCGCGGAAACCCTTCACGCCCACTGTGTAGCAGAGCGGTCGGACGCAGCGCTTCCCGATCGGCCCCGCCGTCGGTTGCGATCCGGTCTCGACCGGATCCGCTCGATCAGGACGCGGTCGCGGGGGCGGGCTTCGCCGCGGGCTTGGCGTCCGAAGCGGGCTTCGAGCCGCCGTCGGTCTTCGCCGGCGCGGACGAGCTCGAGTCGGAGGAGCCCGACTCGCTCTTCGCGGCGGCCGGCTTCGTCTCGCTGCTGCGCGAGTCGGTGCGGTAGAAGCCCGAGCCGTTGAACGTCACCCCGATGGACCCGTACTGCTTCCGCAGCAGTCCGCCGCAGGCGGGGCAGACGGTCAGGGCTGCGTCGCTGAACTCCTGGTGCACCTCGAGGGGCGTCCCGCAGTCGCGGCACTTGTAGGCATAGGTGGGCATGAAGGTCAGATCCTCCGTCGGCGGGCCGATCGCGTGGAGAACTCCACGGTCCTCGTGGGGGTGATCACACCGTCGAGCGCCTGGTCATGACGCTCTCTGGGCACCTCGTCCACGAATTCGGAGTCGAAGACTACCCCGTAGACCGGCGGGCACCGCTCCATCGAGCCGAGCGTCTTGTCGTAGTACCCGCGCCCCCAGCCGAGTCGCATCCCGGATGCGTCCACCGCCGCGGCCGGCACGATGATGAGGTCCACGTCGTTGATCGCGATCGGGCCGAGCGCCTCGCCGACCGGCTCCGGCATGCCGAAGAGGCCGATGTACTCCTCCTCGCCGGGCGTCGCGGTCGTCCAGTCGAGCAGGCCGTCCTCCCGGCTGATCGGGAACAGCACGCGCACGCCGTGCTCCTTCGCCCAGTTGACGTACGGCCTGGTGTTCGGCTCGTCCGCGGCGGACAGGTAGCAGGAGACGGACTTCGCGCCGACCCGCTCGGTCAGCTCCGCGAGCCGCTGCGTGAATCCGTCCGTCGCGCGCTGGCGTTCCGAGGCGGTTCGGGTCCGTCGACGCTCCCGCAGCTCGGCGCGCAAGGCCCTCTTCTGGTGGGTCGGATCGGCTCCCATCCCCGAATTCTAGAAAGTCCGCTCCGATACCCTTGGCGCCATGGCGTATGCGATCACGAAGGCGGTCATCCCGGCCGCTGGACTCGGCACCCGATTCCTTCCTGCGACGAAGGCGATGCCGAAGGAGATGCTGCCGGTCGTCGACAAGCCGGCGATCCAGTACGTGGTCGAGGAAGCCGTCGCCGCGGGCCTGCACGACGTGCTCATGGTCACCGGCCGCAACAAGTACGCGCTCGAGAACCACTTCGACCGGGTCTACGAGCTCGAGGCGACGCTCGAGCGCAAGGGCGACCACGCGAAGCTGCAGCGCGTGCACGAGTCGACGAACATCGCCGACATCCACTACTTCCGGCAGGGCGACCCGCACGGGCTGGGCCACGCGGTGCTCCAGGCCCGCATGCACGTCGGACACGAGCCGTTCGCGGTGCTGCTCGGCGACGACCTCATCGACGAGCGCGACCCGCTGCTGCCACGGATGATCCAGGTGCAGCAGGCGCGCCGCGCCTCCGTGGTGGCGCTGCTCGAGGTCGACCCGGAGCAGATCCACCTCTACGGCGCCGCAGCGGTGGAGGCGACCGACGAGGACGACGTCGTGCGCATCACCGGCCTCGTCGAGAAGCCCTCGAAGGAGAACGCGCCCTCGAACCTCGCGATCATCGGTCGCTACGTGCTGCGCCCCGAGGTGTTCGACGTGCTCGAGCACACCGGTCCCGGCAAGGGCGGCGAGATCCAGCTCACGGATGCGCTGGAGAAGATGGCGCACGCGCCGGAGTGGACCGGCGGCGTCTACGGCGTCGTGTTCCGCGGTCGGCGCTACGACACCGGTGACAAGATCGACTACATCAAGGCGATCCTGCAGCTCGCGACCGAACGCGAGGACCTCGGCCCCGAGCTGCGGCCGTGGCTGAAGCAGTTCGCCGCCGGTCTGGACTGAGCGCGACCGAACCGATGCCGATCCCCACGCTGACGAGCGGATCCGTCGGCATCCGTCCCATCCGGCTGCGCGATGCGCGCGCCGTCGAGCGCGAGCTCGTCGAGGGACGTGCGTGGATGCGGGAGTGGGAGGCGACGAGCCCGCGCGGCTCGATCGGGTTCGACACGCGGGGCAGCATCCGCGCCCTGCAGCAGAACGCGCGCAACGGGCAGGGGCTGCCGTTCGTCATCGAGGTGGACGGCGAGCTCGCCGGGCAGCTGAACGTGACGTCGATCTCCTACGGCTCGCTGTCGTCCGCGACGATCGGGTACTGGATCGCGGAGCGCTTCGCCGGCCGCAACGCCACCCCGATCGCCGTGGCACTGGCCACCGACCACTGCTTCCAGTCCCTCGGCCTGCACCGGATGGAGATCTGCATCCGGCCGGAGAACGCGAAGTCGCTGCGGGTCGTGCAGAAGCTCGGCTTCCGCTACGAGGGCCTGAAGCGGCGCTACATCCACATCAACGGCGACTGGCGGGACCACTACTGCTTCGCGCTCGTCGCCGAGGAGGTGCCGGGCGGGGTGCTGCGGCGCTGGCGGGAGGGCGCCGTGCCACCGGAAGCGGCGAGCGTGCCCGAGGCCGACCAGGAGCTGGCGCGCACGCCGTTCCCCTGAATCGCGAGTCGTTCGCGTCGCGATTCCTGCTGCTTCGGGCGAGGGACAGCGGCATGAATCGCGACACGAAGCGTGCGAGCCGTTCTGCACGGCGTTCGCGTCGCGATTGCTGCTGCATCCGCGGCGGAGCAGCGGCATGAGTCGCGACGCGAGACGGCCGCCGGCGTCCTGAAGCGGAGGCGCGCGCCGCATCCGCCGTGGTGCCCGGCCGCGGGCGGTGCGGGCACCCGGACTGGGGGAAGCCCGCACCGGTGTGTCGCCGGGCGCGACACGCCACGATGCGCTCCCACATCGGAACCCGGCCGCCACCTACCGTTCGTGCTATGGCGGGTGGATTCGGTGGCGGGGTGATCATCGCCTTCGCGGCGGTGCTCTGGCTGCTCTATCTGGCGCCCACATGGATGCGTCGCCGCCAGTACCTGACCACGGAGCGGACGGCGGTGCGGCTGCAGCAGACGCTGCGGATCCTCGCCGAGACCGCCGAGGTGCCGGACGAGGTGCGGGCGGAGGTGTCCGCGCGCAGCATCGCGGAGCAGCACCGCGCGCTCCGCGACGCCGCCCGGCAGGCGGAGAGCGTCGCCCGTCCCCGCGAGAACGCGGCGGAGCGCTCCCTCGCCCGGCGCAGCCGGCAGCCACGCGAGCCCCGCCAACGGGCGCAGGCCGTCTCCGCGCTCGCCGCACAGCGCCTGCGCCGGTCCCGCGTGCTGGCCGCCAACATCCTCGTGCTCTCCCTCGCGCTCGTGGCGTACGGCGTGATGCAGGCCCTGCAGACGGGCGGATGGCTGCCGCTCGCCGGCGGCGCGATCGGCGTCTTCGCCTCCCTCGCGCTGCTGCAGCGTGCGGCGACCGTGGCGGCCGCGCACCGCGCCGTCGACGCCGTCGACCATGCCGTGGTCGTGCCCGAGGCGCCCCGCAGCTTCACGGACTGGCAGCGCACCGAGCAGGCGCGGCCGACCTGGACCCCGGTGCCGCTGCCCAGGCCGCTGTACCTCGACAAGGACGAGGCCGTGGGCGACCCCCACGACGCCGTCGCGGTCGCCACCTCTCTCGACGCGGCCGCTTCCCGGTCGGACGAGGCGCTGCGGGCCGCCGCGGCCGAGGTCGCGACCTTGCAGCCCCGCGGATCCCAGGCGGCGCTCGCCGCCATGGGCATCGTCGCGGAGAGCGGGCCGGTGCTCACCGACCTCGACGCCGTGCTGCGCCGCCGCCGCGCAGGCTGAGCCCGCGGCGGCGCGCACGTGCGCCCCATCCGCTGTTCCGGGCGTAGGGGTCGGTGCCGCGCGGAGGGCCGGATCCGGCGTGTCGGCCTACGCCGGGGACGATGGCCTATGGCCGGGACGGGGCGTGTTCCGCCGACGCCCGAGCGTCAGAGCCGGCCGCCCCAAGGTCGGGCGCGGGCGAGTTCGGCCGATACGGGCGCGTGTGCCCGCGCGGTTGGGCGGAAACCGCCCGGCGCATCGGCGGAAGGGCCACTTCGGGCGCGTCTGGATGTCATCGGCGGCCCGGAACGCCCGATGTCGCCCGGAACGCCCGAACCCGCCCGCTGGCGCGCGCCCTGGCGGGCGGTCCGGGCGCCAGGTCAGGTCAGGTCAGGCGCGCGATCAGGGCGTCCGCGAGGTCGGTTCCGGAGCGCCAGGCGGCCTCCACGCGGCTCTTCGTCGACCAGCCGTCGCCGCAGAGCCCGATCCCGTCGTCGCTCAGGTGGAAGGTCCCGTCGCGCGGCTCGGCGGGCTGCGCGAACGTCCAGCGCTGCGCGAAGGTCTCCACCGGTTCCTCGACGGATTCCAGGACGCCGCGCATCGCGTCGACGGCGGCCCGGATGGCGGATGCGGCGTCGTCGAGCCGCGATGCGGCGAAGTCGCTCGTCGTGTGCGCCACGAGCACGGGCGCGCCGTCGCCTCGGCTGCGGCCGTCGTCGGCGAGCCAGCGGATGGGCAGGTCCGCCACGAAGGCGGCGTCGAACTCCGGCCACGTGCGGCGCTCGAACCGAGCCATCACCGCGATGGCCGGCTGGAAGCGCTGATCCGCGATCCGCGCGAGCGCGGGGCGCGCGGTCAGCAGCCGCGCGGCCTGCGGACCCGGAATCGCGAGCACGACCGCATCCGCCTCGGCGGCGAGGCGCTCGAAGCCGTCCGCGTCGACGGCCTCCCGGTCCGTCACGTCGATGCCGGCGGCGAGGTGCTCGACCAGCCCGCGCATCCCGCCCGTGCCGGCGAACCGCACCGGCCCCGGCTTCGCCTCGCCGAGGCCGTCAGGACCGGCGGTGCGGAAGGTGTCCGTCCACTCCCGCGCCACGCCGGCAGCGAGCCAGGCGTCGACGACGGCGCGGAACCCGTCGTCCGACACGGTGCAGTAGGGGGCACCGAGGTCGACCGGATGCGGTCCGTCGGGCATATCTCGCAACGTCCGCGCCGCCATCCGGCCGCCGACCCGGCGGCCTCGATCCACGACGCGCACGGCGACGCCGGCATCGGTGAGCCGGCGGGCGCAGGCGATGCCGCTCATGCCGGCACCCACGACGACGACGCTCATGCCGTCACCGCCGTGAGCAGCTCGGTGATGGCCTCGAGCAGCGGGCGCGGCACGTCCATCGCATGGAGCTCGGCGAGGCGGTCGGCGGCGCTGCGGTCGGCGCCGATCGTGCGCCAGATGGCGGCCTTCGCCTCGTAGGGATGCTGGGCGGCGTTCAGCAGCGCGAAGAGCCGTCCCGGCACGTCCGCCGTGACCGGACGCGGGTCGGCAGCGAACCTGACGACGACGGCGGCGTTCGTGTCGGCCGTCACCGTGAGGGACACGCGGCCCCGAGACGCGGTCGCCGGGGTCGCCCGCCCGTCGACGGTCACCGACATGGCGTCCGAGAAGCCGAGCAGCGCGACGGTCCAGGTGCGGGTCTCCGGCACGATGCCGGCGGGCCCGTCCGCCGCTTCGATGGTGAGGGAGCCGCTCGCCTGGTCCCAGATCAGCGCCGAACGCACGGTCGGGATGGTCTCCGGCGTCGTCCCGGTGTCGTCGTCCTCGATCAGCACGAAGGCGCCGTCGGCGCCGGGCGCGACGAGCACCTCCAGGTGCTGCGGGTTGCGGGTCGCATCCGTCTCGTGCTCCGCGGCGAGCGGCAGGATGCCGCCGGCCTTCAGCAGCGCGGGGACGGATGCGCCGTCCCGGTGCAGCCGCACGATGCGGCCGCCTTCGATCACGACGCCGGTGTGGATGTCGGTCCAGGGACCGGGCGGCAGCCAGGCGGTCGCCGAGCCGAGCAGCGTCACCGGGTCGCGCGGCGTCGTGATCGGGGCGACCACGAGCTCGCTGCCGAACGCGAACTCGTTCGGCACCTCGTACGCGGCCGGCTCATCCGGCGCGAGGTGATACATCGGCCGCACGAGTGGGACGCCCTGCGTCGCGGCGACGTGGTTCATCGAGTGCAGGTACGGGACGAGCCGCACCCGGAAGCGGAGCGCCCCGTCGATCGCGGACCGGGTCTCCTCCGGGAACATCCACGGCTCCTTCGCGAGGAAGGGGTTGTTCGAGGAGTGCAGCCGCAGGATCGGGGACCAGACCCCGAGCTGCACCCAGCGCGCGGTGAGCTCGTCGTCGCGGACGCCCCAGAGGTGGCCGCCGATGTCGTGGCTCCACCAGCCGTAGCCGATGTTCGACGCGGTCGCGGTGAACTCGGGCTGGAAGTCGAGCGACGCCCAGCTGATCAGGGTGTCGCCGGAGAACCCGACCGGGTAGCGGTGGCTGCCGGGGCCCGCGTACCGGGAGAACGTGAGCGGCCGGCGGTCGCCGCGTCCGGAGTCGAGGAAGTGGTGGTGGTTCAGCATCCAGAGCGGGTCGATGCCCGGGATGCGGGAGTGCGGGCCCTGCTGCCAGTCGATCCACCAGAAGTCGACGCCCTCGTCCTCGAGGCGGTGGTGCAGCACGTCGAAGTAGGCCTCGAGGAACGCCGGGTCGGTGATGTCGAACGCGATCGGCAGCCCCCGCTCCGGGTCGCGGCCGAGCGCGCGCGCCATGTCGGCGTAGGCGTCCTCGAAGGCGCGCACGCCGTCCGCCGGATGCACGTTCAGCGTGACCCGCAGGCCGCGGTCGTGCAGCTCGGTGAGGAAGCCCGCGGGGTCGGGGAAGAGCTCGCGCTCCCAGCTGTAGCCGGTCCATCCGCTGCCGAACTCGGGCGGCACCGACTCGACGCGGTGCCAGTCCATGTCGAGCACCGCGACGCTGAAGCGGATCCGCTCCCGCTCGAACCGGTCGAGCAGCTCGCGGTACTCGTCGGCGGAGTAGCGGTGGTAGCGGCTCCACCAGTTGCCGAGCGTCCAGCGCGGAAGCACCGGCTGGGGGCCGGAGAGGTCGTAGAAGGCGCGGAGGGCGGCCGCGTAGTCGTGGCCGTAGGCGAAGACGTAGAAGTCGAGGTGGCCGGTCGGGCGAGGCGCGACCCAGCCGTCGTCGGTGAAGAGGAACGACGTCGAGTCGTCGAGGGCGGTGACGCCGCCGCGGGCGATGACGCCGGGCTCGAGGGGGATGCGGCCGTCGGCCATGTCGAGCGTGCGGGCCGTGCCGCCGAGGTCGTGGGCGGTATCGCCGTAGCGCCAGAGGCTGTGCCACGAGGTGAGGGCGCCCCGGGCCTGCACGGTGAGGCCGGCGGGCGTGAACGGGCCACGGTCGTAGGTGAGGTGCAGCCGCTCCGTGAGGATCTCGACGACCGCGTCGCTCTCCACCACCTCGAAGCGCGGCACCGGCAGGTCGCGGTGCAGCGCGAAGGTCGAGGCCCGGTCCTCGAAGACGCCGTCGGGCGCCCACTCGATGCGCACGAGCCCGTCCGTCAGCACGGAGAAGCGCCAGCGGTCGCCCTGCACGACGGCCTCGGGATGCGCGACGGGGGAGACGGGCATGCGGAAGCGGGCGTCCATGGCGTCACCCTAGGGCGGCCCGGATGCGGCGCTGCTGCGTGAGCTGAACGGTGTGCCGCCGCCGCGCGCCGACGCCCCTCTGTTGTCCGTGCGGACAACTGCTGCCGCTGAAACACGAGCTGTTGTCTGTGCGGACAGCAGTCATGGGTGGGCGCGCGGAGACGACGGAAGGCCGCCCCTTCCGGGACGGCCTCCCGTCGTGCTGTGGACCCTAGGGGATTCGAACCCCTGACCTTCTCATTGCGAACGAGACGCGCTACCAACTGCGCCAAGGGCCCCGGTGCGCCGTCAAGGTTAGCATCCGGCGAAGGCGCGCTCCGCGAGGGGCGTGCCGCGCGCATGCCGATGTGCCGGGCGCATCGGGAACCCGATGTCAGGGGCCGCATCCGGTCCGAGCGCATGCACCCGGGACACGGCCGCGGGACGGCGCCGGGGCGCGGTCAAGGGGCGCGGTCACGCGGGGCGGAAGCGCAGCGCCGACCACGTGTCGTCGATCGCCACCTGCCGCACAGGCCGGGCGCCGAGCGCGGTGAGCGCCGCGGCGAGCCGGTCGCGGTTCAGGTCGGTGCCGAGCGCGCCGCCCTTCGGGTAGGCGAGCCAGGCGAGGCGGTCGCCGCGGGCGGCGGCGATCGCGACGGATGCGTCCGCGCCCTCGAGGTCGGCCTGCATCCGCACGAAGGCCAGCACCGCGGTGCCGGACGGATCGACGGGCAGGTCGCCGAGGTCGACGTCGGCGGGCGCCCCGAGCACGGCGACCAGCCGGCCGGGAGCGAGCTGCAGCTTGCGGGCGAGGTCCATCCGGCGAGCATCCCAGGTCCGCCGGCAGCGAACCGGGACCGACGGGGGCGCGGGCGGGCGGATGCTGCTGCCCATGAGTGACGCATCAGCCCTCGACGCCTACTCGCGCACCGTGGTCGCCGTGGCCGCGACGGTGCTGCCGAGCGTCGCCAGCATCGCCGTCCGCACGTCCAGGGGTGGTGGCGCGGGCAGCGCCACCGTCATCGGCCCGGACGGGGTGCTGCTCACCAGCGCGCACGTCGTGGCCGGCGCGACGAGCGCCGAGGCGGTCTTCCCCGACGGCACGGAGACCGTGGTCGACGTGGTGGGCCGCGACGCGCTCTCGGACCTGGCGGTGCTGCGCGCCCGCGGCCCCGTGCCGCCTCCCGTGGAGCTCGGCGACGCGGCGCTGCTCAAGGTCGGGCAGCTCGTCGTCGCGATGGGCAACCCGCTCGGGCTCGCCGGCAGCGTCACCGCCGGCATCGTCTCCGCCCTCGGCCGGTCGCTGCCCACGACGAGCGGCCGCGTGGTCGACGAGGTCATCCAGACGGACGCCGCCCTGAACCCCGGCAACAGCGGCGGCGCGCTCGCGGACGGATCCGCGCGGATGATCGGCGTGAACACCGCGGTCGCCGGCGTCGGCCTCGGGCTCGCGGTGCCGATCAACGCGACGACGCGGGAGATCATCGGCGGGTTGCTCGCCGACGGGCGGGTCCGGCGGGCGTGGCTCGGGATCGCCGGGGCGCGCATCCGCCTCGCCCCGGCGATCGCCGCCCGGATCGGATCGCCGACCGGCCTCCAGGTGGCGCAGGTGATCGCCGGGAGCCCGGCCGCGCAGGCGGGGCTCCGCCGCGGCGACGTGGTGGTGGCGCTCGCCGGGCGCCCCGTGCTGACGGTGACCGAGGTGCAGGCCCTGATGGTGGAGCACGCCATCGGGGTGCCGGTCGAGATGACCGTCTGGCGCAACGGCGCGCTGGTGGACGTGATCGTCGAGCCGCGCGAGCTGCAGGACGCGGATCGCGGCTGACGCTGCCCCGGCCCTCTCGGGTGCGCCCGTGCATCCGGTGGGAAAGCCGTCCTGGCGCCCCGCTGCCGGGTGACGGCTTCGTAGCGTGAACGGCTGTGGAGGGGAGCCGCATGCGCATCGTCGTGGTCGGAGCGACCGGGAACGTCGGGACGGGGGTGCTGCGGCGCCTGCAGCGCGAGCCGGAGGTGGAGATCGTCGGCGTCGCCCGGCGGGTGCCGGCGCCGGACGCGCCGCCGCCGTACGCCGGCGTCTCGTGGCACGCGATCGACATCGCGGAACCGCGCGCCGTGCGCGACCTGACGCTCGCGTTCGCCGGCGCGGACGCCGTGATCAGCCTCGCCTGGCTGCTGCAGCCGAACCACCACGAGCGCGTGCTCGCCGCCACGAACATCGGTGGCCTGCGGCACGTGCTCCAGGCGGTCGTGGCCGCGGGAGTGCCGCACGTGCTCGTCGCCTCCTCGGTCGGCGCCTACAGCCAGGGGCCGAAGCGCCGCCGGGTCGACGAGTCCTGGCCGACCGGCTCCATCGCCAGCTCGCACTACGGCCGCCACAAGGCCGCGATCGAACGGATGATGGACGCCTTCGAGCGGGAGCAGCCCGACGTCGTGCTCACGCGGATGCGGCCGGGGCTCGTGATGAACCCTCGCGCGGGTGCCGACCTCATCCGGCTGTTCGTCGGGCCGTTCGTGCCCGTGCGGTGGCTCACCCGGGTGCCGCTGCCCGTGCTGCCGATGCCGAAGCGGGCCGTGTCGCAGGTCGTGCACGTCGACGACCTCGGCGACGCGTTCTGGCGGGCGGCCGAGCGACGGGCCGGCGGCGCCTTCAACGTGGCGGCCGAACCGGTGGTCGGGCCCGACGAGGTGGCCGAGGCGCTCGGTGCCAGGTGGGTGCCGGTGCGGATCGCGCCGGTGCGCGGCGCGATCTTGCTCGCGTGGCAGCTGCACCTCGTCCGCGTGGATCCCGGCTGGCTCGACATCGCCACATCCGTCCCAATCATGTCGACCGAGCGCGCCCGCACCGAGCTCGGCTGGACGCCGACGGTGGGCGCCATCGACGCACTCCGGGAGGCCATCCGCGGCGTCGCCGACCACGAGATCGAGCCGGGATCGCCGCACCTCGGCCGCCGCCCGTCGCCGCCCATGGCGCAGTAGCGCACGCCACCCCTGCTGTGCCCGTGGGCACGCTCCCCATCGGCTCGGCCGCCACACGGCTTCGCCGCGCGTCGGTACCGGCCGACGTGGGCCCAGCAGGCCGGTAGCGCTTCAGTGGCCGAGGCTCGCCATGCCCTGCGCGGAGTAGCGGTCGCCCGCGACCGAGCCGGACGGGGCGACCTCGTCGATCCGCGCGAAGTCGTCCGCCGTCAGCGTCACGTCGACGGCCGAGACGTTCTCCTCGAGGTTCGGGATGCGGCGGGTGCCGGGGATCGGCACCACGTCGTCGCCCTGCGCGAGCACCCACGCGAGCGCCAGCTGGGACGGCGTCACGCCCTTCTCGTCCGCGATGGCGACGACCGCGTCGAGCAGCTCGAGGTTCTTCTCGAAGTTCTCGCCCTGGAAGCGCGGGCTGGTGCGGCGGAAGTCGTCCTCGGCGAAGTCGTCGACCGACCGGATCTTGCCGGAGAGGAAGCCGCGCCCGAGCGGCGAGTAGGGCACGAAGCCGATGCCGAGCTCCCGCACCGTCTCGAGCACGCCGTTGTCCTCCACGTCACGGGTGAACAGGGAGTACTCGCTCTGCACCGCCGTCAGCGGCGCCGTCGCGTGCGCCTTCCTGATGCTCGCGGCGGAGGCCTCGCTGATGCCGAGGTGCCGCACCTTGCCGGCCTGCACGAGCTCGCCGAGCGCGCCGAAGGTGTCCTCGACGGGCACGTCCGGGTCGACGCGGTGCTGGTAGTAGAGGTCGATGGCCTCGATCCCGAGCCGCGACAGGGACTGGTCGACCGCCCGGCGCAGGTAGTCGGGTGAGCCGTTCACCTTCCCGGTGCGCTTGCCCTGCTCGTCGAGCTCGTTGCCGAACTTCGTCGCGAGAACGACGTCGTCGCGGCGGTCCGCGAGCGCCTTCCCGACGAGCCGCTCGTTCGTCCACGGCCCGTAGACGTCCGCGGTGTCGAAGAACGTGATGCCGAGCTCGAGCGCCCGGCGGATCGTCGCCGTCGACTCCTCGTCGTCGTGCGCGCCGTAGAAGGCGCTCATGCCCATGCAGCCGAGCCCCTCCGCGGAGACCGCGAGCCCCTGACCGAGTGTGCGCTGTTCCATATGCCGCTCCTTCTGTTCGTCGCCAGGTCTACTCGCGAGCGTCTGGACGGCGGATGAGGGCCGTGCGCCGCGGCCCGGAGGGCTATTCGAGTCCGCGGATTCCGCGCAGAAGCAGCAGGACGCGGAGTCGGCGACGGCATCGGCGGAGAACGGGCGACCCCGACCGGGGCGCCGGAGACGCTTCTCGCCGCCTTTGCCATGGGAAGCACGCCATGTCGCGGAGTGGGGGAGACGGCGCATTGCCGGTGCCGATCCCCGGGAACGACGGGCGCCGCCCTGGGCGCAGCGGAGCGCTGTTCCAGGCATTCCCGCGGATCGGTCGTGATAAGGCGGTGATCGGAGAGAGCCTCGCGGCAGGCCCGGGGAACCGGGGGCGACGGGACACGCCGATGCCGGCACGCGGACGCGCGCCGCAGGAGGTCCTGCGCCATCGGTGCGAGCCGGCCGCCGCGAGAATGCGACCCGAGCCCTCGGGCACCGAGATTCGCGGTGCCCATCGTCGTCGATGCGGCGTCCTCGGCCGGATTCTCCCGCATTTGCGGCGCTGAAGATCAAATGCTTAGCCCGGGACAAGTGAATCGGTGCATTCCCCATCGCTTCTCGGGGGCGATTCCCCGGTCGCCGGGCTAAGGGGTCCCCGTGCCGATTCAAGAAAAACCCACCCGAAATGAACGAGAGTGGCCATTTCGGGCTCAATTCGGCTTGTGTTCGGCGCTACACTTCCGCTGTCAGCGGATCCGATCGTGGATCCTGCGCTCGAACTCCAGGAGAACAGCACCTCATGGCACAGAAGTACATCGTCCAGCTCGTCGACGACCTCACGCAGCAGCCGATCGAGGACGGCGAGGGCGAAAGCGTCCGTTTCGCGCTCGACGGCGTGAGCTACACCATCGACCTCACGAGCGACCACGCCTCGGAATTCCGCGGCGCGCTCACGCCCTATGTCAATGCCGCGCGCAAGGCCGATGTCGCGGTCAAGGCCAAGGCATCCGGCTCGTCCGCATCGCGTGCCCCGAAGGGCGACCTGAAGGCGATCCGCGAGTGGGCGAACCAGAACGGCTTCACGGTCTCGAGCCGTGGCCGCATCCCCTCCGACGTGCAGTCCGCGTACAACGCCGCGCACTGACCGAACCGCATCCTGCTTCACCGCCGACCGCGCGCGGGCCCCTGACGGCTCGCGCGCGGTCGTCTCGTCTGCACGGCCCCTGCGCGCTCTCGGGACGTGCTTCGTATCCTGGCGCGATGATCTCCCGCGAACTCGCCGTCCGGCTCCGGGAGGCCGGACTCGTCTGGCGGCCTGCCGCCGGCGACCGCTTCCAGCTGCTGCAGCAGGACATGGAGTCCACCGGCACGGAGCTCTTCACCGTCAGCGACATGACGATCGAGGCGCATCAGTACCCGACCGGCACGGTGCTCGGCTTCAACGGCACCACCGAGTGGGCCCTCGACTCCGTCGCGCTCGAGGACGCCCTCTGGTTCCCGCGCGAGGACCAGCTGCGCGAGGCGCTCCGCGGCACGTTCGTGGGGCTGGACCGCACCGACGACGGCACGTGGCGCGTGACGACCGTCTTCCTCGGCGAGCGCCGCGAGCACGTCGCGGATACCGCGGAGGACGCCTACGGCTTCGCCGTGCTCGCCGAGGTGGACGCCACCCGCTGATGCCGCTCGCCGCCGCCATCGCCGCGGGGCTCGCCGCCCTGGCCGGCATCGCGGCCTTCCTGCTCGCGCCCGGTGCGGATGCGGGCGAGCCGGCCGCCGCCGAGCGCGGGACGGAGGCCCCGAAGCAGGGTTGAGCGCGTCAGGACGCCGGCTGCACCGGGACGGGCGCCGTGTCGGGCACCGGTCCCGCATCCCTGCCGCGGAGATCCGGCGTCACCCCGTGCGCCAGGGCCGCCACGAGCAGGCCCGCCATCGCCAGTGCGGCACCGCAGGCGAACGCGGCAGGTGCCCCCGAGGAGTCGAGGAACGCGCCCGCGAGTGCGGCCCCGACCGCCACCCCGACGAGCTGACCCGTGTTCGTCCAGCCGTAGGCCTCGGCGGTGTCGCTGAACCGGACGGACGACGACACGATCGCCGACATGACCCCGAGGGCGGGCGCGAGGCCGAAGCCCGCCACCACCAGGGCCGCGGACAGCCCCCAGAACCCCGGGGCGAACGGCGTGAGCGCCGCGCCGACGGCGACGATGAGCAGCCGGAGCGTCAGGGACCAGGAGCGCATCGGCAGGCGCGCGAGCGCGAACCCGCCGACCAGGGAGGCGAGCGACCAGATCGCCAGCACGACGCCGCTCGTCGGAGCGCCGGTGCCGAACGCGCCGGCCACGCTCGCCTCGATGTCCGCGCAGGACGCGATCACGAGGAAGCCGACGCCGGTGACGAGCAGCACCTGCGGCCGCAGGAGCACGGCGCCGAAGCGCCGCTTGCTGCGCGGGATGCGCACCCGGCCGACTTCGGGTGACGCCGCGAACCAGATCCCGCCGCCGATCAGCAGGACGACGGACAGCAGCAGTGCGACCTCGGTGCTCACGGTGGTCGCCACGAACGTGACCGCGACGGGGCCGCCGATCCAGATCAGCTCCTGCAGGGACGCGTCGAGCGAGAACAGGGAGCCGAGCATCCGCGAGTTCACGAGCTTCGGGTAGATCGTGCGCACGGCCGCGGTGATCGGCGGGAACGTGATCCCGGCCGCGAACGCGAGAGCCACGATCGCCGGCAACGGGATGTCGCCGAGCGCGATCGCGGCGACGGCGGTCGCGCACAGGGTCGCGGTGCCGAGCACGACCGGGCGGATGCCGAGCCGGCCCATCAGGCGCCCGGTGGCGGGACCGGAGATCGCCTGCCCGATGCTGAGCGCCGCGAGCACCACCCCGGCGGCGGTGTAGGAGCCGGTGCGGCGCTGGACGTGGAAGAGGAGCCCGAGCGAGAGCATGCCGCTGGGGAACCGGGCGACGAGCTGCGCGGCGATGATCCGCGCCACGCCGCGGGTTCTCAACAGGTCGCCGAATCCACCGCTCACAGGGCATCCATCGTAGGGGCGCGGCACTGTCGCACGCCGGGTGCAGGCTCTCCACCACCCGAGGTCGGTTGTCCACAGGTTGTCCACGGTCATGTGGAGGACACGCCCGGAGTTTCCACAACATATGGGGCCGTTGCGGCGTCCGGACCCCTGTATATAGTGATCACCGGTTCAGCGCGGATCGGTCGATCGCCATCGGGGGACGGCGGGCCGAGCGCCACGAGGAGGAGACGGCATGGGTATCACGGTGGTCAAGCGCAACGGCGAGCGGGAGCCGTACGACGCGAACAAGATCAACCTCGCGATCGAGCACGCGAGCGCGGGCCTCGACCCGAACATCACGTGGGTCACGCAGATCGCGTCCGAGCTCGAGCTCACGCTCTTCGACGGCATCACCACCCAGCAGCTCGACGAGGCGGTCATCCAGGTCGCGCTCCAGAACGTCAAGGACGACCCGGCGTTCGACACCGTCGCGGCCCGGCTGCTGCTGAAGACCATCTACAAGCGCGTGCTCGGCGACTACTCCTCCGACGAGGACGTGCGTGCCCTGCACACCCAGCACTTCCGTGCCTACGTCGAGCGCGGCGTCGCGGAGGAGCTGCTCGACCCGCGACTCGGCGAGCGGTTCGACCTCGACGCGCTCGCCGCGGCCCTCGAGCCCGCGAACGACGAGCTGCTGAAGTACATCGGCGTCGTCACCCTGAACAACCGCTACGGCATCAAGGCGCGCAACGGCGAGCCCCTCGAGGTGCCGCAGTACTTCTTCATGCGGATCGCGATGGGCCTGTCCCTGAACGAGGAGGACGCCACGGGGGCGGCGCTGTCCTTCTACCGCAAGATGTCCGGCCTCGACTACCTGGCGGCCGGCTCCACGCTCGTGAACGCGGGCACGAAGTTCCCGCAGCTCTCCAACTGCTTCGTCCTCGAGATGCAGGACGACATCGAGCACATCGCGAAGACCACGCGCGACGTCATGTGGCTCACGAAGGGCACCGGCGGCATCGGCCTCTCGGTCACGAAGCTCCGCGCGCAGGGCTCGCCCATCCGCTCGAACAACACCACCTCGACAGGCCCGATCCCGTTCATGCACACGATCGACTCGGTGCTGCGGGCGGTCTCGCGCGGCGGCAAGAAGTTCGGCGCGCTCTGCTTCTACATGGAGAACTGGCACCTCGACTTCCCCGAGTTCCTCGACCTGCGGCAGAACTCCGGCGACCCGTACCGCCGCACCCGCACGGCGAACACGGCCGTGTGGATCTCGGACGAGTTCATGAAGCGCGTGCAGCACGACCAGGACTGGTACCTGTTCGACCCGCTGGAGGTCCCCGACCTCAACGAGCTCACCGGCAGCGCGTTCTCGGAGCGCTACGAGCACTACATCCGCGAGGCCGACGCCGGCCGGATGCGCGCCCACAAGCGCATCGGCGCCCGCGAGCAGTTCAAGTCGATCCTCATGGCCCTGCAGACCACGAGCCACCCGTGGCTGACGTGGAAGGACACGATCAACAACCGTGCCCTGAACAACAACACCGGCACGATCCACTCGTCGAACCTCTGCACCGAGATCACGCTGCCGCAGGACCGCGACAACGTCTCGGTCTGCAACCTCGCGTCGATCAACCTCTCGCGGCACCTCGTGCTGCGCGAGGACGGCACCCTCGGCATGGACTGGGGCCGGATCGCCGAGAGCGCGAAGCTCGCCGTGCGGCAGCTCGACAACCTCATCGACATCACGCTCTCGAGCGTCGACGAGGCCGACAACTCCAACGAGCTGAACCGCGCCATCGGCCTCGGCGTGATGGGCTTCACCGACGTCGTCGAGCGGCTCGGCTACTCGTACGAGAGCGAGCAGTCCTACGACCTGATCGACGAGATCATGGAGCACGTCTCCTACGCGGCGATCGAGGAGTCGGTCGAGCTCGCGAGGACCCGCGGCGCCTACCCGAACTTCGACGGCTCCGGCTGGTCGAAGGGGCTCGTGCCGTTCGACACCATCGCGATCACCGAGGCCGACCGCGGCGTGCCGATCCAGGTGAACCGCACCACGCGGCTCGACTGGGACGCGCTCCGCGAGCGGGTCAAGGGCGGCATGCGCAACGCCACGCTCATGGCGATCGCGCCGACCGCGTCGATCGGCCTCGTCGCCGGCACGACGCCCGGCCTCGACCCGCAGTTCTCGCAGATCTTCAGCCGGTCGACCTCGAGCGGCAAGTTCCTCGAGGTGAACCGCAACCTCGTCGGCACACTGCAGGAGGCCGGCCTCTGGGAGCGGGTGCGCGAGCAGATCCTCCGCAGCCAGGGCGACATCCAGAGCATCGACGCGATCCCCGACGACATCAAGGCCACGTACCGCACGAGCTTCCAGCTCTCGCCGTTCGCGTTCCTCGAGGTCGCCGCGCGGGCCCAGAAGTGGATCGACCAGGCCATCAGCCGCAACATGTACCTCGAGACCCGCGACCTCGGCGACATGATGTCGATCTACTCGGCCGCGTGGGAGCGGGGCGTGAAGACGACCTACTACCTGCACATGAAGCCGCGCCACACCGCGGAGCAGTCCACCGTGCGGGTGAACAAGGCGGAGACGATCGACACCGGCGCCACGCAGCGCCGCGGGTTCGGCGGGGCGGCCCCGCAGCCGGCGACCGCCGGTGCCGCGCCCGCACCGGCGCCCGCACGACGGGGCTTCGGTGGATTCGGCGCCTTGGCGACGAATCCCAATGAGCGCAGTGGGGGAGTCGCGAAGAGCGAGTGAGGCCATGAGGTGGGGGCCGTCCGCATCCGGACGGCCCCTGCCCGGCACGAATACGGCGGCGACGCCGGCTGTTGTACTGCAAAGCACCGAGGGAAGAGGGACGAGATGAGCATCCTGGGCACCGGGATCCAGGAGGGCCTGCTGCTGAAGCCGGTCCGCTACCAGTGGGCGATGGACCTGTACGAGCAGGCCGTCGCGAACACGTGGTTCCCGAACGAGATCCAGCTCGGTGAGGACATCGCCGACTTCAAGCGGATGACCGACGAGGAGCGTCACGCGGTGACGTTCCTGATGAGCTACTTCAACCCGAGCGAGCTGCTCGTGAACAAGGCGCTCGCGTTCGGCGTCTACCCCTACGTCAACGCTCCCGAGGCGCACCTGTACCTCGCGAAGCAGATGTGGGAGGAGGCGAACCACTGCATGTCGTTCGAGTACGTCCTCGAGACGTTCCCGATCGACCGCGACGAGGCCTACAACTCCCACGTCGACATCCCGTCGATGGCGGCCAAGGAGCAGTTCGAGGTCGAGTTCATCCGTCGGATGAGCGAGCAGACGCTCGACATCACGACGACCGAGGGCAAGCGCGACTTCGTCCGCAACCTCGTGGCCTACAACGTGATCCTCGAGGGCATCTGGTTCTACTCGGGCTTCATGGTCGCGCTGTCGTTCCGGCAGCGGAACCTGCTGCGCAACTTCGGTTCGCTGGTCGACTGGATCGTCCGCGACGAGTCGCTGCACCTGAAGTTCGGGATCAACCTCATCCTCACGGTGCTCGACGAGAACCCCGACCTGCAGACGCCGGAGTTCGCCGACGAGATCCGCCAGATGATCCTCGACGCCGTCGAGATGGAGGAGCAGTACAACCGGGACCTGCTCCCGAACGGCATCCTCGGCCTCAACGCGAACTACATCAACCAGTACGTCAAGTACCTCGCCGACCGGCGCCTCGAGGAGCTCGGCTTCGAGCCGGCCTACAAGGTGTCGAACCCGGCGAAGTGGATGGCGACGGCGAACGACACCCTCCAGCTGGTCAACTTCTTCGAGTCGACGAACACCTCGTACGAGTCGAACGCGAAGGCGGCGGTCACCTCGAGCTGACCGCGCCCGACGCGCGCACCACGATCGCGCCCCTCGCCACCCCGCGGCGAGGGGCGCGATCGCGTCTCCACCGATGCGGCATGCACGACGACTGGGAACCGGCAGCATGGAGTGCGTGCGATGGGTGGTGCTGCTGCGTGGCGTGAACATCGGGAACGTGCGGATCGCGATGAAGGAGCTGGCCGCAGCGCTCGCCGAGCAGGGCTTCGCCGGCGTGCGGACGGTGCTCGCGAGCGGCAACGTCCTGCTCACGACCGAGCAGGCGGATGCGGCGCAGGTCGCCGCTGACGTGCACGGGGCGATCCTCGAGCGGTTCGGCTTCGACATCGCGGTGCTGCCCGTCCCGATTCCCTCCGTCCGCACGGCGGTCGAGGAGTACCCGTTCCCGCGGGCGTCCGACCGCCACGCCTACGTCGTGTTCGCGGAGCGGACCGAGGCGCTCGCGGAGCTGCTCGAGTCGGCCGGCCCCCTCGATCCGGCGGTCGAGCGCGTGCAGCCGGGGGAGGGCGTCCTCTACTGGGACGCACCGAAGGGCGAGACGCTCACGACCGCGTTCGGCAAGCGCTTCGGTGCGCGCCAGCGCTCCGGCGCCGTCACCACCCGCAACCTGAACACCCTCGAGAAGATCCTGGCGGCGGCATGAGCGAGCAGTCCGACGTCCCGGCGTCGGTCGCGCGGGTGGCGGCGGCCCTGGAGGCGGCCGGAGCGAACGGGCAGCCCCAGGTGCTGCCCGCCTCCACCCGGACGGCGGTCGACGCCGCCGCGGCGCTCGGCTGCGAGGTGGGCGCGATCGCGAACAGCCTCGTCTTCCTCGCCGACGACGCGCCGTTGCTCGTGATGACGAGCGGCGCGCACCGCGTCGACACGGCCGCGCTCGCGGAACGGATCGGCGTGGGGCGCATCCGCCGGGCGGATCCGGACGCCGTGCGCGCCGCCACTGGGCAGGCGATCGGCGGTATCGCGCCCGTCGGGCATCCGTCGCCGCTGCCGACGGTGGTCGACACGGCGCTCGCGCAGCACGAGCGGATCTGGGCGGCCGCCGGCAGCGCCAACTCCGTCTTCCCGACGACGTTCGACGAGCTCGTGCGCATCACGAACGGCCGCCCGACCGAGGTCGGCTGACTCGGAATCCGGGCGCGTCCCGTCATTCCGGGCGTCTTTACACGCCCGGAGTGACGGAAGTCGCCCGGGATGCGACGTGCACTCCGCCTCGGCGGCGGCGTGCTCCGCCATGCTGGAGTCGTGACCGAGGAGCGCAGCGCCGAGCGCCTGATCGTGTTCGTCGATGCGGTCGTCGCGATCGCCATCACCCTGCTCGTGCTGCCGCTCGCGGAGGTGCCACGGCACGACGACGGCAGCACGCTGCACTCCTTCGGGACCCAGCTCTCCCTCGACATCTCGCCGCTGATCGGCTTCGTCGTCAGCTTCTTCGTCATCGCCCGCTTCTGGTGGGCGCACCATCAGACCTTCGCGACGGTGCGCCGCTGGTCGTGGCCCCTCGTGCAGCTGAACGTCCTGTGGCTCTTCACCGTCGTGCTGCTCCCGGCGGTCACCGCGATCTCCTTCGAGTACGACCCCAGGGAGAACCCGCTCTCGGTCGGCCTGTACATCGCCACGATGCTCGTGAGCAGCCTGCTGCTGACCGCCCTGTCCGTGATCGTGCACCGTGACCGCGCGGTCGCGCCGGACGCTGGGAACGCCGCGAGCCGGAACCGGATCATCGGCGGTGCCGCCGCGTCCGTCGCGTTCGCGCTCGCCCTCGTGATCGGGACGACGTTCCCGGTGATCAACTACTGGGCCCTCTGGCTCGTCGCCCTCACCGGCCCCTTCGAGTTCCTCGTGCGTCGTGCGTACCGCCGCCGTGAGCCGGCACTCGCGCGGCTGTCGGACCCCGATGCGAGGATGGCCCCCTCACCGGAGCTCCCGTCGCGGACTCCGGCAGAGCAGCCAGCGGGGGAATAACCCCCGCCGCCCGGAGGCTCCACCTGGGTCCTCCTCCCGGCCGCCGACGCGGTCGCCTCCCGCCGTCGAACCGTTCCAGGAGACGCCCATGACCCGGACCGCCCCACCGCCCTCCGTCGCCCCGCCCGTCGCCGGGAAGCTGTCCGCCCGCGACCGCACCGTCATCACGGTGCTGCTCGTCGCCGCGTTCGTCGTCATCCTGAACGAGACGATCATGACCGTCGCGATCCCGGTCCTGATGAAGGACCTCTCGATCGACGCGAGCACCGGCCAGTGGCTGTCGACGGCCTTCGCACTCACCCTCGCGGTCGTGATCCCGGTCACCGGGTTCCTCATCCAGCGGATGACGACCCGGCAGCTGTTCCTGCTCTCGATGGGCCTCTTCAGCGCCGGCACCCTCACCGCCGGGCTGTCGGTCGGCTACCCGATGCTGCTGCTCGCCCGCATCATCCAGGGCTGCGGCACCGCGGTGATGATCCCGCTGCTCATGACGACCGTCATCACCCTCGTGCCCGAGTCGAGCCGCGGCCGCATGATGGGCAACATCTCCGTCGTCATCTCCGTCGCCCCCGCGCTCGGCCCGACGATCTCGGGCCTCATCCTCAGCGTGCTCGACTGGCGCTGGATCTTCTGGCTCGTGCTGCCCATCGCGCTCGCCGCGATGGCGCTCGGCGGCTGGCTCATGACCAACGTGGGGGAGACCCGCAAGGTGCGGATCGACCTCATCTCGATCCCGCTCGCCGCGCTCGGCTTCGGCGGGCTCGTCTACGGGCTGAACGCCGTGGGCGAGGTCGCGAGCGGCGCCGCCTCCCCGGCGATGATCTGGGTGCCGGTCGGGGTCGGCGCGGTCACGCTCACCCTGTTCCTGCTTCGGCAGCTCGTGCTGCAGCGCACCGACCGCGCCCTGCTCGATCTGCGGCCGTTCAAGTCACGGGTCTTCACCTTCTCCGTGATCGCGGGCGCGTTCGCGTTCCTCGCCCTGCTCGGCAGCGCCATCCTGCTGCCGATCTACCTGCAGAACGTGCTCGGCGTCACGCCGCTCGTCACCGGGCTTCTCGTGCTGCCCGGTGGCGTGCTCATGGGCGTCCTCGGACCGGTCGTCGGCCGCCTCTACGACCTGCACGGCCCGCGCGCGCTCCTCATCCCGAGCTCGCTGATCGGCACGCTCGCGCTCGTGCTGCTCGGCACGGTCACCGAGGCGACGCCGCTCTGGTTCGTGCTCGGCGCCCACATGCTGCTCAGCGTCGGCCTCGCCGGCGTGCTCACGCCGCTGTTCACGGCCGGCCTCTCGGCCGTGCCCGAGCGGTACACGTCGTACGGATCCGCGATCTTCGCGACGGTGCAGCAGGTCGGTGGTGCGGCAGGCACCGCCCTCGTCGTGACGCTCCTCGCGGTGCAGACCGCCGCAGGCCAGGCCGCCGGTGCGAGCACCGCGGTCGCCGCTGCCGGAGGCGTGCGCGTCGCGTTCCTCGTGGCCGCGGGAGTGTTCCTCGCGCTCATCGTGCTGTCGGTGTTCATCACCCGCGACGAGGCCGCCGAGCCGCGGGCGATCCCCGCACACGCGTGAGGCCGCCCGCCGCCACCCGCGCCTTCCGGTTCGACGGCCGGGTCGCGCTCGTCCACGAGCGCGGCTCCGGTCCGGCGGCCCCGGTCGTGCTCGTGCACGGCATCGGGGTCGCCCGGCTCTACTTCGAGCCGCTCGCGCACCTGCTCGCCGCATCGGGCCGGGTCATCGTCGTCGAGCTGCCGGGCTTCGGCCGCGCGCCCAAGCAGCGGCACCACAGCCCGCCGTCCATCGAGGAGCTCGCCCGGCTGCTCGCCGCGCTGCTCCGGGACGCCGGGGGCGGCCCGTACCGGCTCGTCGGCCACTCGATGGGCACGCAGATCGTCGCGGACCTCGCGGCCCGGGATCCCCAGCTCGTCGCGGACCTCGCCCTGCTCGGCCCGGTGACGGACCCGGCCGCACCCGACGCGGTGCGGCAGGGGCTGCGCCTCGCCCTCGACACCCTGGGGGAGTCGGCCGGCGCGAACGCCGCCGTGTTCACCGACTACCTCCGCACCGGTCCGCTGTGGTACCTGCGGACGCTGCCGTTCATGCTCGGCTACGACCTGCTCGGCGTGCTCCCGCGCATCCCGGTGCCGGCGCTCGTGCTCCGAGGCGCCCGCGACCCGATCGCGCCGCACGACTGGACGGCCGAGGTCGCGGCGCACCTCCCGCGCTCCCGGTTCGTCGAGGTGCCGGGCGCCCACCACGTCGTGCAGTTCACCCATGCGGCGGCGGTCGCCGCGGCGCTCTCGGAGGGCGTGCGGTGACGCCGGCGCAGCGCGCGTGGTCCTGGGTGCTCGACTACCGCTACGCGGTCGTGCACCAGGTCGCGGCGGTGCTCGACCGCACGGATCCCGCGCAGTACCGCGAGCAGGGCACACGGCGGCCGATCGTGCTGCTGCCCGGCGTCTGGGAGACCTGGCACTTCCTGAAGCCGCTCGTCGAGCACCTGCACGATGCGGGGCATCCGGTGCACGTGCTCGCGAACCTCGGCTGGAACGGCGGCACGGTCGATGCGGCGGCGACGCTGACGATTCAGCACCTGCGGGATCACGACCTCGCCGACGTCGTGATCGTGGCGCACAGCAAGGGCGGCCTGATCGGCAAGGCGGCGATGCTCGACGCCATGGACGGTCAGCGGATCCGGGCCATGGCGGCGATCTCCGCGCCGTTCTCCGGGTCGAGCTACGCGCGCTTCGCGCCGATCCGGACCATCCGCGCGTTCTCGCCGCGCGACCCCACCACCCTGCGCCTCGCGGCGAACGAGGAGGTGAACGCGCGCATCACCTCGATCTACGGCGCGTTCGACCCGCACATCCCGGGCGGCTCCGAGCTGCCGGGCGCCGTGAACGTGCGCGTGCCGCTCGGCGGCCACTTCCGGGTGCTCGCCGACCCGCGCACCCTCGAAGCGCTCGACGAGGCCCTCGCCCGCGCAGCCTGACCGGCCGGCGGATGCGGCCCGGGAGCTACAGCGCCGGGATGCGCACCGAGAGGCAGGTGACGCAGCCCTCGAGCTTCTCGAACTCGCCGATCGGTACCGCCACGACCTCGAGCCCGCGCTCCTGCAGCAGCGCGATGGAGGCGGGCACCGAGTCGGCCATCAGCACGCGCCCGTCGTCGACCGGCACCATCGCGGCGCCGCGCTCCGGCAGGGCGAGGAAGCGCTCGAAGACGTGGGGGTCGTCGACGTCGTCGGGGAAGCCGGCGACGGTCCCGTCGGGCAGCGCGGTCACGGCGGACTTCAGGTGCAGCACCCGGGTCACCGGTACGGGCACGACGTGGAAGCCCTCCGGCTGCAGGATCGCGGCCAGCTGCGTGATGCCGTGCTCGTTCGTCCGGCTCGAACGGCCGACGTAGACCGTCGTGCCGGTGACGAGCACGTCACCGCCGTCGAGCGTCGCCGGCGACTCGAGCCGGCGCACGTCCAGGCCGGTGTCCCGCACGGCGGCGGCGACCGTCGCGAGCTCGCCGCGTCGCGAGTCGGCGCCGGGGGAGGCGAGCACGGCGATCGAGCCGAAGACGAGCAGCGGATCCTCGACGAAGACGCCGTCGGGCTGCTCGTCGGCGGCGTCGATCTCCAGCACGTCCCAGCCGAGATCCCGCCAGGCCTGCACATAGCCCTGCCACTGGGCGAGGGCGAGATCGGCGTCGACCGGCGAGCGGTCGAGGTGGGTGAGCTCGCCGTCGGCGATCCGGGGCGACGGGCGGCGGACGAGCACGGTGGGCATGGCCGCCATCGTGCCATCCGGTGCCGGTGGGTCGCCGGGTTCAGCGCAGCGCCCGGCGCAGCTGCTCCGCCCGGGTCGGCGGCACGAGCGTGTAGAGGGGGCGCCGCACCCAGACCGCGCCGTCCGCCCGGTGCTCGGCCCGCGTCGCGAACCGGTACCGGAACATCCGCACCCGGATGAGCGTCGGCCGCTCCCCGCCGAACGGATCGACGCGGACGAACTTCAGGATCCGCGGATCCGCCTCGAGCAGGTGGAGCAGCAGCGCCGCGAACCACGGCGCCCGCGCCGCCCCGAGCGGCACGAACCAGAGCAGCCAGTCGAGGCGCAGGTGGTACGGCGCGACCTGCGGCGGCCGCCGGTCGACCTCGCCGGGCTTGCCGTAGAACTGGTACTCCCGCCAGTCGGCCTCATCCGGGATCGGCTCCGTCGTGCCCTCGATGACGACCTCGTCCCGCTGGCGGGTGACGCTGCCGAACGCGCCGTAGGCGTTGCCGAGGTACCAGCGGTTGAAGCCGGCGTTCATCAGCTGGTTCGGCGACATCAGGTTGCGGGCCGGTCGGTAGGCCAGCACCAGGAGCCCGGCCGCCACGATCGTGGTGAGCACGAGCCAGTACAGGGGGAGCCCGGCCGAGCGGTGCAGGTCCACCGGGACGAACGGCAGCACGGCGTGCACCGCCTGGTCGCCGAGGGCGGCGCAGCCGAGCACGATCGTGAGCAGGTTCAGCCACGCGAAGTTGCCGGTGACGATCAGCCAGCCCTGGGTGAGGATCATCACGACCCCGGCGATCGACGCGACCGGCTGGGAGAAGAACAGCAGGATCGGGGCGACCAGCTGTGCGATGTGGTTGCCGATGACCTCGAGGCGGTGCCACCAGGCCGGCGCGAGGTGCGCGGTGCGGCTCAGCGGGTTCGGCATCGGCTGCGTCTCGTGGTGGTAGTAGAGCGCGGTCAGGTCCCGCCAGGCGCGGTCGCCGCGCAGCTTGATCAGGCCGGCGCCGAACTCGAGGCGGAAGACGAGCCAGAGGGTCGCGATCAGGACAAGACGCGGCGGCGGGGAGGCGTCGCTGCCGAGGAAGGCGACGGTGAAGCCCGCCTCGCAGAGCAGCATCTCCCAGCCGAAGCCGTAGAACGTCTGCCCGACGTGCACGATCGAGAGGTAGAGGACGTACAGGGCGAGGAAGGCGACCATGGGCAGCCAGTCCGGCCCGCGTTGGGGGAGGCCGAGCACGAGCAGGGCCGCCACGCCGACGCCGGCCACGCAGACGGTCCGGAGCAGGCGGTCGGAGTACCGCCATCGGAAGAGCGTCGGGCCCGGCCTCGCGACGCGGAGGAACGCGGGCACCGGGAGCAGGCCGTGCTCGCCGAGCAGCGCCGGGAACTGCCGGAGCGTCGAGACGAACGCGAGCAGGTAGACGAGCGCCGTGCCGCGCTGCAGCACGAGCCGCGCGAGCTCCGCGTCGGGCGCCGTCAGCAGGTCCATGGCATCCATCGAAAGGGCACCGTAGGCACCTCCGGCTTGGCTGGGGAACCCCCTTGATCCGCCTGCGGGATGCGTCGGTAGCGGAATCATGAAGGCTCGACGACGGGGAGGGACGGCGTGGCACCCAGCGCATCCGAGGCCCAGCGGAGCCGGCTGCATGTGCGCCGGCTGCATCACAGCGGGCCGGCGCCCTTCCGCGTGCTCGTCGTCGGCGACCAGTCGGCGATGCAGGGGCTTGCCGACCGCGTGCTCGACCGGGTCTGGCTCTCCACCCGTCGCGGCGTGGACATCGACGTGCTCGGCGACCTGAAGCCGGCGCTGCACGCCGTCGACCGTGCCTTCGAGCAGTGGCGCCTCGGCCGCTACGAGGCGGTGGTGCTCGTGGTCGACGACCGGCTCGAGTCGCCGCTGCGCGTGCGCACGGTGCACCGCCTGAAGGAGGTGCTGCGGCAGGTGCTCGCCGACACGGCGGGGGACAGCCGCGTCATCGTCGCCGAGATCGCGACGCCCCACCGTGACGGCGGGCGGCACGCGGGGCCGGTGCCGAGCCGCGTCGAGCGCGCGGTGCGCACCCTCGACGTGCCCCGGGTGACGTTCTGCGGCGACGAGGGGCCGGCGCATCCGCTCGCCGAGGCCGTCACCGACGAGATCCGCGCGACCCTGCACGCCGCGGGGCCCGACCCGGCCGCCCGCCGGCGTGCGCAGCCGGATGACGAGGCCGAACGCCAGCGGGCGCTCGACGAGCTCGGCATCGTGGGCGCCGCGCCGGATCCGCGACTGGACGACCTCGTCGAGCTGGCGCGCACCGCGTTCGGCACCGAGAGCGCGGAGATCAACTTCATCGACCGCGACCAGCAGTGGAAGATGGCGGTCGCGGGCTCGGAGCGACGCCCGAACCCCCGGGCGCACTCCTTCTGCACCCACACGATCGAGCGGGCGGAGCCGACGGTGATCGCCGACGCCGCGACCGATCCGCGGGTGCGGGACAGCCCGCTGGCGCAGGGCCCGGACGCGATCCGGTTCTACGCCGCGCATCCGATCGAGTCGGAGGACGGCTACCGGATCGGATCGTTCTGCATCTACGACTCGGAGCCGCGGGAGCCCGACGAGGTCAACCTCGAGGTGCTGCGCGACCTCGCGCTGCTCGCGCAGGCCCAGATCACCGGCGTGGACGCGCCGCCGGTCGGCGCGGCAGCCGTCGGCCGGGCGTCCTGACCCGCGCGATCCGCAGGATCCGGGACGATCCGCAGGACGGATCCGCGCTGGTCGTCCTGAACCCTGCTCGGCGGCCTGCAGAACGCGCGGGCGGGATGCGCACATGCCGGATGCGCACGGACGGAGCGGGCACGATGGGACCGTGCAGCCGCTGATCTCCGTCGCCGACCTCGCCGCCCGCCTCGACGACCCCCGGCTGGTGGTGCTCGACGTCCGGTGGCGGCTCGACGAACCCGACGGACGCCCCGCATACCGCGCGGGGCATGTGCCGGGCGCGGTGTTCGTCGACCTGAACACGGAGCTGGCGGGCCCGGCGTCGCCCGCCGAGGGGCGGCATCCGCTCCCCGGGCCCGGGGCGCTGGAGGCCGCGGCGCGGCGCTGGGGTATCCGCGGCGACAGCGCCGTCGTCGTCTACGACGACCTCGGCGGGATGTCGGCCGCGCGGGCATGGTGGCTGCTCGCCGACGCGGGTGTCGACGTCCGGCTGCTCGACGGCGGGCTCGGCGCGTGGCGAGACGCCGGCCTGCCGCTCGAGGAGGGCGAGACGCGGCCGGAAGGCGGGGACGTCGTGCTCGGCCGTGGACGGATGCCGGTGCTCGACCTCGACGGCGCCGCCGGATTCGAGGGGACGCTGCTCGATGCGCGGGCGAGGGAGCGCTACCGCGGCGAGGTCGAGCCGGTCGACCCGAAGGCCGGGCACATCCCGGGCGCCGTCAGCGCGCCCACCGCGGAGAACCTCGGGCCCGACGGGCGCTTCCTGCAATCGGAGGTGCTCCGGCGCCGCTTCGAGGGCCTCGGCGTGCGCGACGGCGTCCCGGTCGCCACCTACTGCGGCTCCGGCGTCACCGCGGCGCACCAGGCCGTCGCGCTCCTGCTCGCCGGCTTCCGCCCCGCGATCTACCCGGGCTCGTGGAGCCAGTGGTCGAACCGCGACGGCGCCCCCGTCGCGACCGGCCCGAACCCCTGACCCGGCATCACTCCGTGCGGAGGTGCTCCGGGCGGAGCAGCCGCAGGGCCGCCGGCAGGCTCGCCGCCGTCACGAGCAGCGGCACCAGCAGGGCCACGGCGGCGGTGGCGAGCACCACGCCCGGGTCGGGGAAGGCCGGCCTGCCGACGATCGCGAGCAGCGCGCTGCCGAGCGCGGCGCCCGTCACCGCCGCCACCACGGTGCCGAGCACCACCGGGAGCGCGCTCTCGGCCAGAACGGAGCGGGCCAGCACCGCGCGGGGCAGCCCGAGCACCGCGAGCACGGCGAGGGCGCGCCGCCGCTCACGCAGCTGCTCGCCCACCGACACGAGCAGCACCAGGCCGATGAGCAGCAGCACGAGCACGAGACCGACGGTGAGCCCGCGGCGCACGGCGTCGAACCGGTGCGACAGGGTGGTCGTTGCGAGCGGCCGCAGGCCGAGGGCCGGATCGACCTCTGCTGCCGCCCGGACGGTGGAGCGCAGGACGGCCGAGTCCGACGGCACGATGGTCTTCACCGTCACCGCGCCCTGGCGTGCGAGCGGGAGCGCGCGGGGGGTGACGAGCACGACCCCCTCGTAGGAGTCGCCGTCCGGGAGCACGGACACCGCGGTGCGCGCCGCATCCGAGGGCAGGCGCCAGGCGCCGCCGGCGTCGAGGACGAGGCCGCGCTGCGCGTCCCCACCCGGGCTCAGGTACACGCTCCCGTCATGGCATCCCGGCACGGCGGCGATCCGAGCGAGCGCACGGCAGTCGCCGGTCAGCACGGGGATGAGCCGCGCGGGGTCGCCCACGGCCGGCAGGTCGGTCTCCGCAAGGGCGGGACCGCCAGCCGAACCGCCGAACAGCGCGAGCATCCGCGCGGCGGATCCGGGCAGGAGCCGCACGGCGGTGAGCTCCGTGCCGGAGGCCCGCACGCCGGTCTGCGTCGTGTACGTGCCGGCGAGACCGGCGAAGAGCAGCTGCAGGGCGATCGCGCCCGCCACGACGGCGGTGATGGCGCCGACGACCCGACCGGTCGTGGTGCCGTCGTGCCGGATGCGGCGCATGGCGACCTGCCACGCGAGCGGCCCCGGTGCGACGGCACCGGCGATCCGCTCCGTGAGCCACGGCAGCACGGCGACCGCGCCGGCGAGCAGCAGGGCGATCCCCGCCCCGACGAGCCAGAGCCCGATCCCGGCGCTGCCGCCGAGGTTGGTCACCCCGAGCGCGAGGAGCGCGACGGCCAAGATGGGCGGGACGAGCCGCCAGCGGAGGCGCCGGCGGCGGCCCGCCCTGCGGGCGACGCCGAGGGGTTCGACGCGCAGCGCGGCGAGTCCGGCGAGCGAGGCGGCGCCGAGCAGGAGCGGCACCACGAGGAGCACCAGCACCAGCCCGGGCACCGGCGGGACGACATCCGCGGGGAACAGGCTGAGGGAGGCGATCGTGATGCCGCCGATGCCCTGACGCGCGAGTGCGAACACCGCGAGCCCCCCGAGGTCGCCGGCGACGGCCGCGATCCCGGCCTCGACGAGGGCGACCACGAGCACCTCCCGGGAGGAGAGGCCGAGCAGCCGGAACGCGGCGAGTCGCCGGTCGCGCCGCTCCGCGCCGAAGCGCCCCGCGACGGCCACGACGATCCCGATCGGCACGAGCAGGAGCAGCACGCCGACCACGAGGAGCAGCGTGAGGATCGGATCGAGCGGCGCGGGGTGCGAGACCACGCCGAAGCCCTGCACGGGGACCGCGGAGCCGCCCGGCACGAGGTGGGGGTCCACGGCCAGGAAGACCGCTTCGGAGGGCCCGAGCAGGCCCGCCTGCCCGATCGTGCCCGCGTCCCGGTACGGCAGGCGCGCCCTGAGCAGCGGGCCGTCGGGCCCGTCCAGCAGGCCGCGCAGCGCCGGGGACACGAGCATCGCTCCCGCCGGTGGCAGCGCAGCGACCCCGGGCGGCAGCGGCGCCGTACCGGTGGGCGGCGCGAGCACCACGCCCTCGACGCCGTCGGCGCCGAGATCCACGCCGACCTGGGCCGCGACGAGCCGGCCCGCCTGCGCGTCGCCCGCGACCGCGAAGCTCCGCGCATCCGCCCTTGCCTGTCGTGCCGCGAGGGCGCCCGGCACGCTGACGGCGAGCAGCAGGAGCGCCACCGCGAAGCCGGCCGCCACGGCGACGAGCGCGGTGCGGATGCGGGCGTCCCTGCCCTTCAACGCGGCCCCGGCGGCGAGGGCGAGCAGTGTGCCGTTCACGCGAGCACCCTGAGGTCGCGCGTGACGCCGTCGCGCACCGTGACCTCGCGGTCCGAGTACGCGGCCACGCGGGCCTCGTGGGTGACCAGCAGCACCGCCGCGCCCGACTCCCGAGCGGCGGCCGTGAGCAGCTGCATCACCCGCTCGCCGTTCAGCGAGTCGAGGGCGCCGGTCGGCTCGTCGGCGAAGACCACCGATGGGCCGCCGATGAGGGCGCGCGCGACCGCGACGCGTTGCGCCTGCCCGCCGGAGACCTCGCCGGGCAGGGAGCCGGCGACCTGCTCGACCTGCACGCGCTCCAGCCACTCGCGCGCCCGGTCGTCCGCATCCCGCCGCCGCACGCCTGCGAGCCGCAGCGGCAGGGCGACGTTCTCGAGGCACGTGAGCTCGGGGACGAGGTGGCCGAACTGGAAGACGAAGCCGAACTCGCTGCGGCGCAGGCGGCTGCGCTCGACGTCCGACATCCGGGTGAGGTCCGCGCCGCGGTACAGGACCCGGCCGGCGTGGGGCCGCACGATGCCGGCGAGGCAGTGCAGCAGCGTCGACTTGCCGGATCCGGAGGCGCCGACGATGGCGACGACCTCGCCGGCCTGCACCTCGATCGAGGCGCCGGCGAGCGCGGGCGTCGGGCCGAAGGCCTTGGCGAGGCCGTCGGCCTCGAGCAGCGCGGTCATCGGGCGACCGCCTTCGCGAGGTCCTCGATCCGGGCGGCGGTCAGCTCGAGCCAGCGCAGGTCCGCCTCGAGGTGCAGCAGCGCGTGGTCGCAGATCAGCTGCGTGGCGAGGTCGCCCCCCTGCTTGCGCCGGGTGAGCACCCGCATCTCGTTCAGGTGGGCGGCCCGCTGCGTGTCGAGCAGGTCCTGCGGGTCGCTGCCCGTGAGCACCGCGAGCACGACCTTCGTGTAGAGGGTGCTCTGCAGGTACGCGGCGGGCGGCTCGGGGGTCGCCAGCCAGCCGTGCAGCTCGGTGACGCCGGCGTCGGTGATCGCGTAGCGCTTGCGGTCGGGGCCGTCGCCCGGCTCGACGCCGGCGACCTCGATGAGGCCGTTCTGCAGCATCCGCGCGAGGGCGGCGTAGACCTGCCCGTAGGCGAGCGGCTTGTCGCCGCCGAAGTGCTGGTCGTACGACCGCTTGAGGTCGTAGCCGTGCGCGGGCTGCGGGTCGAGCAGCCCGAGCAGGGTGCGGGGGAGTGACATGGTCGCGACTATACACACGTGTGTATTCACAGGTGAGAACACACCCCGCCGCCTCCCCGCTGTTGCCACTTTCTGCGACCTTGAGCGCCGCAAGGTCGCAGAAAGTGGCAACAGTCGGATGGGGGTAGATCGCGCGAATCGGGCGATTGCCACCTCACCCCGACAGGAGCACAGTCCCCTCCAGGCGGCAGGGCGCCGCCGGGGAGGAACACATGATCACCACCGCGGATATCGAGCAGATGATCGGTGCTGAGGTCGTGGACCCCGACCACCACAAGGTCGGCAAGGTCACCCATGTCTACGTCGACTCGGACACGGAGCAGCCCGCCTGGGCCAGCGTGCGGACCGGGCTCTTCGGCGTCATCGAGACCCTCGTCCCGCTCACGAACGCCAGCTGGGACCACAAGGACGTCCACATCGAGGTGGACCGGTCACGGGTGAAGGACGCGCCGCGCGTCGATCCCGAGGCCGAGATCTCCAGCGAGGCGCAGGGGGACCTCTACGCCTACTACGGGATGCCGAGCGGTACCGCCGTGCCGTCGGACGAGCTCGGACCGATCGGTTCGGATGGGTGAACCGGGCGCGCCGGCGGTCGGCGGCCGGCAGCGCCCTCGCCCGGTCGCTGCTACGCGAGCGCCTTGCGGATGCGCTGGAGCGAGACGGGCTCCGACGTCGGCAGCCCCTGGGCGAACAGGCTGAGGCGCAGCTCCTCGAGCAGCCATCGCACGTGCACGAGGCGTGGGGGCATGGCGGCCGTCAGTGGTAGTGCGCCGCCCGCGCTTCGGTAGAGGTCCGTCGCGGTGGCGACCTCGGTCATCCACACGCGATCCCGGTTCGCCTGGTCGGGCAGCCGCTCGACGCGGCGCACGACGCCGGCGGTGTAGACGGCGAGCCGCGGCAGGCGGGCGGCGCCGTCGAGCGAGACGAAGCCGGGATGGATGAGCGCATCGAGCTGGCCGCGCACATCCGACAGCGCCGGGAGCAGGGACAGGCTGGTCGCGCGCCGGATGGCCGCATCCGCCTCCCGGGCGCCGGCGAGCGCGGCGGCGGCGGCGCCGACGATTGCGAACAGGTCGTCGAGCACCCGCCCGGCCAGCACGGTGCGCAGCCGCTCGAAGTCCGCGCGGCTCCACACCGCGCCGCCCTCGGTCCCGGCCGCCTGCACGGCGTCCACGACGGCGAGCAGGCAGTCCTCGAACAGCGCGTCGGTGGAGCGGTAGGGGCTCGCGCCGAGCGCGAGCTTCTCCGCGCCCGACAGGTGCTCCCGCACGTAGTGCGCGGGCGACGGCGTCGCGAGCAGCAGCAGGCGCCGGATGCCGAGCCGCATCGTCGCCGCCTGCTCCTCCTTCGTCGCGTGCAGCCGCACGTCGACCGCGGAGCCGGTGTCGACGAGGGCCGGGTATGCGCGCACGATGCCGCCGGACTGCCGGGTGTCGAGCACCCTCGGCAGCTCGTCGAGGTCGAACGTCGTCAGGCCCGACCGCTCGATCGCCTGCCGCGCCGGGGTGGGTGCGGCCACGGCTTTCGCGACGGAGGCGCGTGCCTGCTCGGCGAAGCGGCGCTGGAGCGCGAGCAGGTCGACGTCGCGCGCCATCGGGTGGCCGCGGGCGTCGAGCACCTCGAACGCCATCCGCAGGTGGGGCGGCAGCCGTTCGGCCTCGAAGTCGGCAGGCGCCGGGTTGGCGCCCGCGACGCGGCGCACGACGAGCGCGAGCGCATCCGCGAGCGGGCCGGGCACGCCGCCGGACTCGGGGCCCGCGGGCAGCCCGGGCAGCAGCCGGCGCGCCCAGTCGCCGGTGGGCACGACGAATCGGCGCTGCGGCTTCGGCAGCGTCTTCAGCAGCGCGGCGACGAGGTCCTGGCGGAAGCCCGGCACCTGCCAGTCGAATCCGGCGGGGGAGAGGGCGGCGAGCAGGGGCAGCGGCACCTGCACGGTCACGCCGTCGTCCGCGGCGCCGGGCGCGAAGCGGTAGCGGAGCTTCAGTCGCTGCTCGCCCTGCCGCCAGAACGGCGGGAACTCGCGCGGATCGACATCCGGTGCGTCATCCTCCTCGACGAGGTCGCCCCGCACCATGTCGAGCAGGTCGGGCGTCTGCTGCTTCGCGTCGCGCCACCAGGCCTCGAACTCGCGTACCGAGCGCACCTCGGCCGGGATGCGCGCGTCGTAGAACTCGACGATCCGCTGCTCGTCGATCGGTGGCCGGCGCGTGCGCTCGGCCTCCTCGTCCACCTCGCGGCGGAGGCGGCGGTTCGCTCGATCGAAGTCGTAGGCCCGGTCGCGAGCCGTCTCTCCGGGCCACTCGCCCTCGAGGAAGGCGTGCTCGAGCAGCAGGTCGCGCGCATGCACCGGATCCACCCGGGCGTACTGGATCCGCCGCTTCTCCACGATGGGTACGCCGAACAGCGTGACCCGCTCGTCGGCCACGGCGGCGCCCTGCCGCTGCTCCCAGCGCGGATCACCGACGGTGCGCTTCACGAGGTCGCCCGCGATCGCCTCCGCCCAGGCGGGGTCGATGGCCGCGTTCATCCGCGCGAACAGCCGGGAGGTCTCCACGAGCTCGGCGGACATGAGCGCCGCCGGCGGCTTCTTCGCCAGCGCCGATCCCGGGAACACCGAGAAGCGCAGCTGGCGGGCGCCGATGAACTCGACGGCGCCGCGCCGTGGCGTCGGCCTGCCGCCGCGGGCGGGCGCGGCCGTGCGGTCGTCCCGCACCCCGATCTGCGAGAGGAGCCCGGCGAGCACCGACTTGTGCACGAGGTCCGCGTTCACGGCGTCGCCCTCGCGGGGCACCTGCCGCCGCGGGCGCTCCTTGCGGGGGTCGCGGCCGCGCCCGCCGAGGTCGTCGAGCTGCCCCGACAGCTGGCGGACGAGGTCCTGCCACTCGCGGATGCGCACGAAGTTCAGGAACTCCGCCTTGCAGCGGCGCCGGAAGGCGCTCGACGACGACTCCGCCTGAGCCCTCTCGAGGTGGTTCCAGAGGTTCAGCAGGCCGATGAGGTCGCTCGTCGGATCCGTGAAGCGGGCGTGTGACGCATCCGCCTGCTCGCGCCGCTCGACGGGCCGCTCGCGCGGGTCCTGGATCGTGAGGCCGGCCACGATCACCGTCACCTCGCGCACCACGTCGTGCCGGCGGGCCTCGAGCAGCATCCGCCCGAACCGCGGGTCGACGGACAGCCGGGCGAGGTCGTTGCCGATCCGGGTGAGGCTCGCCTGCGCGCCCCGCTCCCCGCGCACGGCGCCGAGCTCGGTGAGCAGCTCGAGGCCGGCCTTGATGCCGCGCGGATCCGGCGGCGTGAGGAACGGGAACGCGGCGATGTCGCCGAGCCCGAGCGAGATCATCTGCAGGATCACCGCGGCGAGGTTCGTCCGCAGGATCTCCGGATCCGTGTACTCGGGTCGCCGCTGGAAGTCCTCCTCGGAGTAGAGGCGCACTGCGATGCCGTCGCTCGTGCGGCCGGCGCGACCGGATCGCTGGTTCGCGGAGGCCTGCGAGATCGCCTCGATCGGCAGCCGCTGCACCTTCGCCCGCACGCTGTAGCGGGAGATGCGGGCGGTGCCGCCGTCGATGACGGCGCGGATGCCGGGCACCGTGAGGCTGGTCTCGGCGACGTTCGTGGCGAGCACGATGCGCCGGGCCACTCCCGCGGTGGCGGACGGCTCGAAGACGCGGTGCTGCTCGGCGGCGGAGAGGCGGCCGTAGAGCGGCAGGATCTCGACCGGGCGCGCGCGGCCGGCGTACTTCCCGCGCAGCGCGTCCGCGACGTCGCGGATCTCGCTCTCGCCCGAGAGGAACACGAGCACGTCGCCGGACATGTCGCGCTCCAGCTCGTCGAGGGCGTCGCTCACGCCCCCCGCGAGGTCGCGGTCCTCGGAGGCGTGGCCGTCGCCGTCCACGTCGTCGTCCTCCGTGCCGTCTTCGGCGACCAGCGGCCGGTAACGCACCTCCACGGGATACGTGCGGCCGGAGACCTCGACGATCGGAGCGGGGCGGCCGTCCGCATCCGCGAAGTGCTCGGCGAACCGCTCGACCTCGATGGTGGCGGACGTGATGATCACCTTGAGGTCGCTGCGGCGGCCGAGCAGCTGCTTCAGGTAGCCGATCAGGAAGTCGATGTTGAGGGTCCGCTCGTGGGCCTCGTCGAGGATGATCGTGTCGTAGCGGGAGAGGTCGCGGTCGCGGCGGATCTCGGCGAGCAGCACGCCGTCGGTCATCAGGCGGATGCGGGTGTCCGGGCCGGAGCGGTCCGTGAAGCGCACCGAGTAGCCGACGAGGCCTCCGAGCGGGGTGTCGAGCTCCTCCGCGATGCGCTCCGCGATCGTGCGCGCGGCGATCCGGCGCGGCTGCGTGTGCGCGATGGTGCGGCGCCCGAGCTCGAGGCAGATCTTCGGCAGCTGGGTCGTCTTGCCGGAGCCGGTCTCGCCGGCGACCACGACGACCGGGTTCGCCGCGATCGCCGCCGCGATCTCGTCGCGCATGCGGCTGACGGGCAGCTCCGGCGGGTACCGGACGACGGGCGGGGCGATGGACATCAGCCCTCCAGTCTCCCACCGCCCGGCATCCGCATCCGCCGATCCCCGTGTGCTGTCCGCACGGACAACTGCTGCGGCTATATCGCCGACAGTTGTCCGTGCGGACAGCAGACGCGGGTCAGGCGAGGAGGTGGTCCATCACGCGGTAGGCGTTCGCCAGGATCGTGAGCACCGGGTTCACGCCGCCGTTCGTCGGATGCAGCGAGCCGTCGGCGATCGCGAGCCCGGGGTGCCCCCACACGCGGCCGTCGGGGTCGACGACGCTCGTGGCCGGGTCGTCGCCCATCCGGCAGGTGCCCGCCTGGTGCTGGCCGCCGCTCGGGCCGGACGGCGGACGCCCGCCGCCGTTCACCGCGTCGTCGCGCACCGTCGTGGCGCCGCTCGCGGTCAGCCACTCCGTCGCTCGCGCGGTGAGGAAGGCGCGCGACCGCAGGTCCTCCGGATGCGACGAGCCGGACAGCCGGGCCACCGGCGCCCCGAACCGGTCGCGCACCGCGGGATCGACCCGCACCCGCGACTCCGCGCTCGTGACCTCCTGGATCGGCCCGACGACCCGGAGCATCCGCGGATAGGCGTGCCGGAGCGCGTCCTTCATCCCGGTACCCCAAGCCGGCGCGAGGTCGGCCGCGCGGAGGTAGTGGTAGGCGCTCACAGGCGTCGGCACGAACTCGTTCGCGAGCATTCCTCCGCCGACCAGGCCGGCGTTGCCGTGCCGGAAGTCGGTCGTGGCGATCGAGGGGCCCGGCCCGAGCAGGTCCTGCACGAGGTCGTCGAAGAGCCCGATCGCGCCGCCGTAGAGGTGCCCCTGGAGGTGGCGGCCGACCTGGTCGGTCAGGTTGCCGATCCCCGTGGGCTCCGCCTCGGTCGCGCTGTTCAGCAGCAGCCGCGCCGTCTCCACCGCGCCGCCGGCGAGCACCACCTGCTCCGCCGCGACGTCCTGCCGCCACACCGCCCCGTCGGTCTCGCCCGCGAGCCGCGCCCCGGTCACCCGGCCGGCGGCATCCGTCAGCAGGCGCACGACGGTCGCCGACGGCAGGATGCGGCAGCGGCCCGTCGCGAAGGCCCGCGCCAGCGTCGTGTTGTGGCTGCCCGCCTTCGCCTGCACCGGGCAGTCGAACCCGATGCACTGGGCGCACTGCACGCAAGCCGGCCGGCCGGCGTACTCGGCCGAGTTGATCAGCAGCGGCACGGTCGTCGTGCTCCAGCCGAGCCGCCCAGCGCCGCCCCGCAGCACCTCGGCGGCGCGGCCGGGGCGCAGCGGCGGCATCGGGTAGTCGCGTGAGCGCGGGCCGCCGCTCGTATCGCCGGCGGCGGATCCGCTCACCCCCATCTCGACCTCGGCGCGCGTGTAGTACGGCTCGAGGACGTCGTAGCCGAAGGGCCAGTCGGGCAGGTCGCTGCCCTCCGGACGGCCGTAGACCGAGCGCATCCGGAAGTCCTCGGGCGTCAGCCGCCACGCCTGGGCGCCGTAGTAGCGGGTGCCGCCGCCGACCGACATCGCGTTGTTGCTCCATCGGCCGTCGCTCGGATCGCCGATCGGGGTGCCGTCGGCGGCGATCCGCGTGGTCCCGAGCGGCGGCCCCGAGAACAGCTGCAGCCCGCGCACCTGCCGCGGGTTGCGGAGGTGGTCGATCGTCACGTCGGCGAGGTCGGGCCAGTCGCCGGCCTCCACGACGAGCACCCGGCGGCCGGATGCGGCGAGGGCTTCCGCGGCCACTCCGCCGCCGGCGCCCGAGCCGATGACGATCGCGTCGTACCGCTCCGAGAGGTCGCCCGGTCGGATGCGCGCCTCGCGGTGCTCCGGGATCGGCGGTGTGCGCGGGCGGTCGCCGTCGGGCCAGCGGCGGAAGCCGAGATCGTCCCAGGCGGCGGTTCCGGCGCCACCGCGGTCCTCCGGGTTCGCCCAGTACCCGTCGACGACCAGGCCGGTGAGCCACTGCACGTCCGCGTCCTCGGCGTGCGCCGCGAGCGCGGCCACGGGGTCGTCGTCCGCGACGAGCGCGAGGACCGCATCGAGGCGTTCCCGCCAGTCCGGCCGCTCGGCGGCGAGCACCGACTGCAGGTGCTCGAGCACGCCCGTCGCGGATGCCGAGGGCGTCGCATCCGCCGGCACGATCGCATCGACGAGCCGCGCGAGCGCCGCCGTGCAGGGGACCTCGTCCGTCATCCGTGCCTCCTCGCCTCAGATGCCGCCACGGTACCGGCGTGCCGTCGGCGCTCCCCGACGGCCGACCGCGACGCTGGGAGCCTCCCGTCGAAAGGGCTCCCGTGGGCTTCCTCGCGTTCCTCCTGCTCGGGCTGATCGCCGGCGCGATCGCCAAGCTGATCCTCCCCGGCCGTCAAGGCGGCGGCTGGATCGGCACCCTGATCGTCGGCGTCGTCGGTGCGCTGCTCGGCGGCTGGCTCGGCGGCCTGCTGTTCGGCGGCCGGGGGCTCGGCACGTTCTTCGAGCTCCGCACCTGGCTCTTCGCGATCGGTGGGGCGCTCATCGTGCTGATCGTCTGGGGCATCGTCACCGGCGGACGCCGGCGCCGCGCCCGGCCCTGACCACCGGTCGCACACCGCGCGTCCGGCCCGCGTCCACCTCGCCCGGGTAGCAAGGAGTCCCATCTCGAGAGGGAGCACCATGAGCGACGAGCGATCCGGATCCGACGACCGCGGCCCCCTGGCCGGCCTCAACACCCAGTTCAGCATCGACGGCGAGGTCGTCGACCTCAGCGACAACGAGGGGCCCGAGCTCACGACGAACGTGGACGACGTGGACGCGGGATCCGCGGGCGGCGCCGGGCCTCGCGACTGACCCGCCGTACGGTGCTGCCGTGCCCAACCGTCTCGCCGACGCCGTCAGCCCCTACCTGCGCAGCCACGCGGACAACCCCGTCGACTGGTACCCGTGGGGCGCCGAGGCGTTCGAGGCGGCCGCACGACGCGACGTGCCGGTGCTCGTGTCGATCGGCTACGCCACCTGCCACTGGTGCCACGTCATGGCCCGCGAGTCGTTCTCGGACCCGGCGCTCGCCGCGATCCTCAACGAGCACTTCGTGGCGATCAAGGTCGACCGCGAGGAGCATCCCGAGGTCGACGCGGCCTACCTCGCCGCGGCCGGCGCCTTCACGCCGAACCTCGGCTGGCCGCTGAACGCCTTCGCGACGCCGTCCGGCCGCGTCTTCCACGCCGGCACCTACTCGCCGCCGACGCCCGTCGCCGGGAACCCGTCGTTCCGGCAGGTGCTCGCGGCGGTGCTGGACGCCTGGACGACGCGGCGCGACGAGGTGGAGCGTTCCGCCGCCGGCCTCGCGGAGGCGCTCGCCGAGGCGGCCGCCACGTCGGCGGAGGGCGGCGGTGTCCTCGGGGCCGCCGACTTCACGGCCGTCGCCGCGGAGCTCGCCGGCTACGAGGACCGCACCTTCGGCGGCTTCGGCGGGGCGCCGAAGTTCCCCGTCGCGCCGGTGCTGAACACGGCACTGGCCCTCGGGCGCTCGCCGCTGCTCGACACCGATGCGCGCGAGCGGATCGGTGGGGTCGCGTCCCGCGCGCTCGCCGCGATGCGGGACGGCGGCCTGCGCGACTCCGTCGAGGGCGGCTTCTTCCGCTACGCCACCCGCCGCGACTGGACCGAGCCGCACTACGAGCGGATGCTCACGGACAGCGCGCTGCTGCTCCCCGCCTACGCCGCGATCGGCGATCGGGCGACGGCGGCCGGCATCGTCGACTACCTCGGCGCGGTGCTGCGGCGGCCCTCCGGCGCGTTCGGCTCCGCGCAGGACTCCGAGAGCGTGCTCGACGGGCAGCGGAACGAGGGCGGCTACTACCGCCTCGACGCGGCGGCGCGAGCCCTGGTCGATGCGCCGGCCGTGGACGGCAAGGTGCTGACCGGCTGGAACGGCCTCGCGATCGCCGGCCTCGCCGATGCCGCTGCCCTGCTCGGCGAGCCCGAGTGGCTACGGCTCGCGACCGATGCCGCCGAGGCGGTGCTCGCGCTGCACCGCACGGCGGACGGGCTGCTCCGAGCGTCGCTCGACGGCCGCCCGTCAGCCGCCGTGGCCACCCTCGAGGACTGGGGCGGCCTCGCGGACGGCCTGCTCGCGCTCGCCGTCGCGACCGGCCGCGCGGACCTCGCGGTGGTCGGCCGCGACCTCGTCGACGCCTGCCTCGCCGACGGCCGCGTCGTCCTGCCCGGCGGCGGCGACCCGGTGCTCGGCGCCCAGGGCGT
>NZ_DATBTU010000013.1:0-8365 GCF_036559085.1 Amnibacterium sp. | reverse complement strand
CGGGCCGCACGATCGTCGACGTCGTCGCGGACACCCGCGCGGTGCTCGCGGGACTCGGCGCCGAGCGCTGCGTCGTGGGCGGCCGCTCGGGCGGCGGCCCGCACGCGCTGGCCTGCGCGGCGCGGCTGGAGCAGGCCGTGGCCGTGCTCGTCGTCGCGGGCATCGCGCCGTACGAGGCGGAGGGCCTCGACTTCCTCGCCGGCATGGGCCAGGACAACCTCGACGAGTTCGGCGCGACGCTCGAGGGGGAGGAGTCCCTGCGGCGCTATCTCGACGGTCAGCGGGAGGGCCTCGCGGCCGTCACGCCGGACGGGATCGTCGCCGAGATGTCGAGCCTGCTGCCCGACGTCGACCGTGCGGTGCTCACCGACCGCTTCGCCGAGGAGGTGGCGGAGAGCTTCCACGAGTCCGTCCGCACCGGCGTCGACGGCTGGCTCGACGACGACCTCGCGTTCGCGGCACCGTGGGGTTTCGACCTCGCCGAGATCCGGGTCCCCGTGTCGGTCTGGCAGGGCTCCCTCGACCTGATGGTGCCGTACGCGCACGGGCGGTGGCTCGCCGACCACGTGCCGGGCGCGGACGTGCACCTCGTCGATGGCCAGGGGCACCTCTCGGTCGCGCACAGCGATGAGGACACCGCCGCGATCCTCGACCGGCTGAAGGCGGCGCTCGCCTGACCCCATCCGCACATCGCGCCGTTCCGGAGAAATCGGGCGACACGCCGTGCTCGGGGCGTCGGATGCGGGGTGTCGCGCAAGAACTCCGGAACGGCGCGATGACCGGCCGGGTCAGGCGTGGGCGAGGCAGGTCGCCGCGAAGGGGCGGGCCTGCAGGCGGCCCGCCGGGATGACCGCGCCGCAGACGACGCAGCGGCCGAAGGTGCCGGCGTCGACGCGGGCCAGCGCCGCGTCGATCTCGCCCAGGCGGATGCGGGCGGCCTGCCGGAGCGCATCCGCCTGCGAGCGCTCGAACGCGATCGTCGCGCCCTCCGGGTCGTGCTCGTCGTCCGTGTTCGCGTCGGCGCGCGCGGCCGTGACCGCGTCGATCCGCACGCCGAGCTCCGCGAGCGACGCGAGCGTCTCCGCCCGCAGCGCCTCGAGCCGCTGCGCGACCGGGTCGGTCAGCTGCCCGCCCTTGCCGTCGTGATGCTCGCCCTGGCCGGCGCGGTGCTCGCCCACAGGTCGGCTCCGGTCGTGGGTACCCCGGCCGCGACCGCGGCGGTCCATGCGCTCGTCGGCACGACCGCCGCGAAGCCCGAGTGGAGCACGACGAGGCTCGTCTCGTGCAGCTCCTGGGCCGAGATGGCGCCGGATGGGGTGCTGAGCGGCAGGGTGCCGGTCGCATCCGCGAGCACCTCGACGATCAGCCCGCGGTCGGCGGCGTCGCGGGCGGTGGACTCGTCGCAGTGCTGCGTCATGTAGCCGGCGATCGTGAGGGTGTCGACGCCGAGGTCGTCGAGGCGGGCGCCGAGGTCGGTGCTCGCGAAGCACGACACCGTCTGCTTCGTCAGCCGCACATCGAACGGTCGGCCGCCCACGGTCTCGTGCAGCTCGGCGCCGAAGGAGCCGTCCGCGAAGACGGGGGAGTCGACCTCGTCGATGTGCTGCACCACGATCACCGGGATGCCCGCGGAGGTGGCCGCGTCCATCGCCGCGGCGATGTTCGGCAGGCTCGTCGTGAGCGGCGGATACGCGATCGGGAGGGCCCCCGACACGTACTCGTTCTGCACATCGATCACGAGGAGTGCGCGGCGGGGGTAGGACACTCCATCGGGCATGGGGGACAGCCTGACACATGCGCGGACCCTCGTGGCGGCGGTGTCGGCCCCCCTCGCGCGCATCCGCCGGGCCCTCGACCGAAGCGGTTCGGCAGGCCCGCAGCGCTTCATTCCCACGGGCACGGCCGTCACGCGGCAAGCCGCGCGCCGGAACCGGCCGCGGGGCCAGGCCCGTGGTCGCCGAGGGGCCTGCTCAAGCGCCGGCAGCCTGCCGAAGTGGTGCCCGGGCTACGCGCCGAGGAATGACAGGACGGCGAGCACGCGGCGGTGCGCGGCCGCCGACTCCTCGAGCCCGAGCTTGGCGAAGATGCTCGTCACGTGCTTCTCGACGGCGCCCTGCGACACGACCAGCGCTTCCGCGATGGCCGCGTTGCTGCGTCCCTCCGCCATCGCCCGCAGCACCTGCGTCTCCCGCGGCGTGAGCCGGGCGAGCGGATCCGCGCGCGCCCGCAGCATCTCCTCGACCATCTTCGGATCGAGCACCGTGCCGCCCGACGCGACCTGCTCGATCGCCCGCCGCAGCTGCTCGAGATCCGTCACCCGGTCCTTCAGCAGGTAGCCGATGCCCTCGCTGCCGGCGGTGAGCAGCTCCCGGGCGTAGGTCGTCTCGACGTACTGGCTGAGCAGCAGCACCCCGACCGCCGGATGCGTCGCCCGCAGCCGGATCGCCGCGCGCACGCCCTCGTCGCGGTGCGTCGGCGGCAGCCGCACGTCGAGCACCACGACGTCGGGCGCCGACTCGGCGACGACGCCGTCGAGGTCGACGGCGTCGCCGCGGGCCGCGACCGTCTCGAACCCGGCCTCCGCGAGGAGGCGCACGAGGCCCTCCCGCAGCAGCGTGGAGTCCTCCACGATCGCGACCCGCAGGGGCCGGTTCCGCCCGTCCATGCCGGTGACGCTAACCGCGCGGCAGCGGGATCGTGGCGGTCACCGAGGTGGGTCCACCGGCCGGGCTGACGATGCGGAGGTCGCCGCCGAGCCCCGCGAGGCGTTCCGCAGCGCCGGCCAGGCCGTGCTGCGGCACCGGGGCCGCGCCGCCCACGCCGTCGTCGAGGACGACGATCCGCAGGGCGGCGGATCCGCCGGAGGTGGGAGCGGGATCCGTCGTCACGGTGAGCCGGATGCGGCGGGCCGCCGCGTGCTTGATGGCGTTGCTCGTGAGCTCCGCGGCGACGAAGTAGGCGCTCCGCTCGATCGGCGAGGGCACCGGCTCGGTCAGCCGGATGTCGGCCTCGAGCGGCACCGCGCTGCGGCGCGCGAGCGCCTCCAGGGCGGCTTCGAGGCCGCGGTCCTGCAGCAGCGGCGGGGCGAAGCCCTGCGACAGCGCCCGCAGCTCGTCGAGCGCCTCCTGCGCCAGGGTGCGAGCCTCCTCGATGGACTGCGCGGCGGCCCCCGCATCCGGGCCGAGGCGGCGCTCGGCGGCCGCGAGCTCCATCTGGAGCCGGAGCAGGCGCTGCTGCGGGCCGTCGTGGATGTCGCGCTCGAGGCGGCGCAGCGCGTTGTCCTCGGCGGCGACGGCGGCGCGCTGGGCGGCGCCGACGCGCTCGACCTCGGCGCCGAGCTGCTCGGAGCGGAATCGGGCGAGCAGCAGCCGGCCGAGACCCCAGTGGGCCCAGGTGAGGCCACGGGTCACGAACGGGAAGGCCGCGATCATGCCGAGGCCGAGCGCGCACAGGCCCGCGATGAGCCAGGCGGCTCGCACGGGGTCGACGCCGCCGCCGAGTGCGACGATCAGCACCTCGGCGGGGGTCCATCCGGTCACATGCACGAGGCCCGCGTGGTTCAGGGTGAGCGTGGCGCCCGGCCCGTAGGGACTGGTGGATGCCCAGATCGGGGTGGTGGCGAACGCGAGGCTCACGACCATCCAGGGCAGCCAGATCGCCGTGGTGATCACGGCGAGCACCGGGTTCAGGATGCCGCTGTGCAGGTAGTAGAGCCAGGAGTGGGGGTTGCCGAACACGTCGCCGAGGACGCGGAAGAAGCTCTTGCCGCGGAACGGCGGTGTCCATTGCGGGGCCGGGATGTCGGGCATCCCGGTCCAGCGCTGCCGGCGAAGCTCGAACAGGCCGAGGTAGCGGGTCACCACGAAGACCGCGGCGAACACGAGGACGCCGATCGCGGACGAGAAGGACCCGCGGAGCGCGGCGAGTGAGACGAGCCCGATCACGGTGGTGAGGGCGAGGTAGGCGAGCTCGCGCGGCATGCGGCGCCAGAAGCGGCCGTAGGCGGCGCCGATCCCGGCGCGCGGTCGAGTGAGCGACGTCGGAGGCGAGGGGAGCGTGGAGGTGGTCATGGTGGTCGAGGTCATGGTTCCACCGTGGCCGCGTCGGCGTGCGGCGCCCATCCGGCCGGCTCGCGTCTTCGGGCGGGGGATAACCCCCGGATGCGCGCGTCAGGCGAGCGCGGCCGCGATCCGGTCGACGAGCTCCTCGAGCACGGGGCGCGGGGTCGCGAGGATGCAGCGGAGGAAGCCCGGCGTGCCGCAGGCCGCGCCGTCGGTGAGCGCGACGCCCGCACGCTCGACGAGCGCATCCGCGGGCTTCTCCCCGAGGTCGAGGCGCCGCGCGTCGAGCCAGGCGATGTACGTGCCCTCGGGCTCGCGGTAGCCGAGCCGCGGGATCCGCTCGGCGACGAGCTCGCCGAACCGCCGCCGGTTGCCGTCGAGATACGCGAGCACCTCGTCGAGCCAGGCGCCGCCCTCGCGGTACGCGACGGTGTTGGCGATCACCCCGAAGCCGGCAGCGCCGTGCCCGGCGAAGAGCCCGACGTCGGCGAACCGCGCGCCGTCCGCCTCGTTCGTGAACACGACCTGCGCGCACTTCAGGCCGGGCAGGTTGAACGCCTTGGAGGCGCTGATGGCGGTCACCGAGTGCCGGGCCGCCGCCTCGGAGACGGATGCGTAGGGGATGTGCCGGTGCGGGGCGAAGACGAGGGGCGCGTGGATCTCGTCGGAGAACACCCGGCCGCCGTGGCGCTCGACGACGTCCGCGACCGCGAGCAGCTCGTCGCGGGTGAGCACGCGGCCGACCGGGTTCCACGGGTTGCAGAGCACGAGCACGTCCGCACCCTGCTCGAAGGCGGCGGCGATCCCGTCGAGGTCGAGCGCGTAGTGGCCGTCGGTCAGGGTGCTCGGCACCTCGATCACCCGGCGGCCGAGCATCGGCGGCACGACGAGGAACGGCATGTAGGCGGGCGTCGGCACGATCACGGGGGCGGACGGATCCGAGTAGTGCCGCAGCATCAGCTCGAACGCGGCGATCACGTCGCCGACGGGCTGCACCGCCCCGGGCTCGATCGCCCAGCCGAAGCGGCTCGCGCACCAGTCGGCGGTCGCGCCGCGCAGGTCGTCGGCGAGCGCGGTGGGCAGGTAGCCGGTCGCGCCCGCATCCACCGCCTCGTGCAGCGCGCGCTCGATCGCCGGCGCGAGCCCGAAGTCCATCTCCGCGACGAACGCGCCGATCGCATCCGGGAACGCGGTCCACTTCACGCTGCCGGCCGCACGAAGCGCGGCGATGTCGAGCGCGTCGATGCGCGCCGCGAACCCGTTCACACCCATGTCGGCGACCACATGTGGATGTGCCAGAACCAGTAGGACGTCTGCATCCCGGTGTCGAGCGGGAAGAAGAAGGCGCTGACCACGACCGCGAGGCCGAGGAAGCCGATCACGATCCCGCGGCGCACCCTGAGCCCGTAGCGCGCCTCCGCCGCGACGAGCTCGTCGGGCGAGGAGACGGCCGCGGGCCGCACCACCATCAACCCGATCACGGCCGCCAAGCAGAGGATGAGGTACGGCTCGAACGCGATCGTGTAGAAGAAGAACATCGTGCGCTTCGGGTAGAGCAGCCACGGGAACCAGCCGGCGGCGATGCCGAGCAGCAGCAGACCCGCCTGCCACTCGTGGCGGCGGATGAGCCGCACGAGCAGGTAGATCGCAGCGGCCCAGCAGGCGTACCAGATGAGCGGGTTCGGGATGTCGGTGATCGCGGCCGCGCAGGTGCCGTACTGGCATCCGTTGCCCCCGGACATCGACGCCGGGTCCCAGAACATCGACGTCGGCCGGGCGATCAGCGGCCACAGGATCGCGGGCGCCGAGTACGGATGCGCGGTCTCGAGGCCGGTGTGGAAGGCGTAGATCGACGCGTGCCAGGCCCACAGGTTCTGCAGCGCCGGGGGCACCCAGGCGAGGAGGCCGTGGAAGCGGTTCGCGGGGAAGGTCTGGACGAAGTTCCGGTCGTAGCCGCCGGCGGTGAGGAACCAGCCCGTCCAGGAGAGCAGGTAGACGACGAGGCCGATCGGCAGCACGTTCAGCACGGTGGCCCACGCCTGCTTCAGCAGCCCGGCGCTGTACCAGAAGCGGATGCCCGCGCGGCGGCGGAGCATCATGTCGACGGCGATGAGGTAGACGACGAAGAACGCCGCGAAGTAGAGGCCGGACCACTTCACGGCGGTGCACGCACCGAGCGCGACGCCCGCGCCGAGCAGCCACGGCCGCCACAGGAACGTCGGGCCCCAGGACCCGATGTCGCGGCGCCGGCGCATCAGCCAGAGGCCGAAGCGGCGTTCCGTCCATCCGCGGTCCTCGAGCACGCACCAGAAGGCGAGCAGCGCGAAGAACATCACCATGTTGTCGAGCAGCGCCACCCGCGACATCACGATCGCCTGGTTGTCGATCGCCATCAGGCCGCCCGCGACGAGGGTGACGAGCCGGGTCGCGAACATCCGGTGCGCCACGAGCATCACCAGCGCGACGGCGAGCACCCCGATCACGGCGACGGACACGCGCCACGAGATCGGGTTCTGCGCGCCTCCGGCGAGCAGCTCACCGAGCCCGATGATCCACTTGCCGAGCGGCGGATGGGCGATGTACTCGCCGGCGTGGGTGTAGATGTTCACCTGGCCGGCCTGGAACAGGCCGTTCACGTCGAGCGGCTTGCCGACCGCGGTCGACGACGGCCAGTTCGCCTCGTAGCCGAGGTGCACGAGGCTCCAGGCGTCCTTCACGTAGAAGGTCTCGTCGAAGATGAGGACGCCTGGGGATCCGATGTTCACGAAGCGGAGGATCGTCGCGACCAGCAGCACGAGGCCGGGACCGAGGAGGTCCAGGTAACGGCTGCGGCGGGCGCCCGTCCGCTGGAGGCCGCGCGTGGCCGCGTGCGCGGCGGGCTCGGCCACCGGCACGTCGGTGATCTCGGCGCGCGACACGGGGTCGAGGATACGGCGCGGCCCCATGACGGCCCGGCACCGCGCGGCGCTGCGACACTGGAGCGTGCTCGTGCTCGCCGCAACGCCCATCGGGAACCTCGGCGACGCGAGCCGGCGGCTGATCGAGACGCTCGAAGGCGCCTCGGTGCTCGGGGTCGAGGACAGCCGGGTCGCCCAGCGGCTGCTCGCCGGGCTCGGGATCGTCAACCGACCGCGGCTCGTGACCGTCAACGAGCAGACCGAGCGGGGCCGCATCGCAGAGCTCGTCGCGCTCGCCGCGGAGTCGGATGTGGTGCTCGTGTCGGATGCCGGCATGCCGACGGTGTCGGACCCCGGCTTCGCGCTCGTGCGGGCCGCGATCGACGCCGGCGTCACGGTGACGGCGGTGCCGGGCGCATCCGCCGTGCTCACCGCGCTCGCCGTGTCGGGGCTGCCGACCGACCGGTTCGTCTTCGAGGGCTTCGCGCCGCGTCGCGACGGCGAGCGGCGCCGCTGGCTCGCCGAGCTGGCGACGCAGCGGCGCACGGTCGTCTGCTTCGAGTCGCCGAACCGGCTCGCCTCGCTGCTCGCGCTGATGGCGGAGGTGCTCGGCGGTGAGCGCCGGGCCGTGGTCGCCCGCGAGCTGACGAAGCTCTACGAGGAGGTCGTGCGCGGAACCGTCGCCGAGCTGGCCGCGTGGGCGGAGGGGGGCGTGCGCGGCGAGATCGTGCTCGTGCTCGCGGGCGCGGAGCCGGTCGCGATGTCCGAGGACGAGGCGGTGGCCGACGTGCTCGCCCGCGTGGCAGCCGGGGCGCGCCTCAAGGACGCGACCGCGGAGGTCGCGGAGGCGACGGGCCTGCAGCGCCGCGCGCTCTACGACAAGGCGGTCGCGGCGAAGCGCTGACCCTCATCCGGCGCGCCGGGCTGTCCCGGACCCGGCCTGATTCGGCGGTTGCCACTCTCTGCGACCTTGAGGCGCCCAAGGTCGCAGAAGGTGGCAACAGCCGAACGGAGGGGACCCTCAGCCGCGGCGGCGCAGCATCGGGGCATCGAGGGAAGGGGTGCCCGGATGCGCGCGGTGCGGTTCGAGGAGTACGGCGACGTCGACGTGCTGAAGGTCGAGGAGGTGCCGACGCCCACGCCCGCGCCCGGCGAGGTCGTGGTGCGGGTCGTGACGGCCGGCACGAACCCGGGGGAGGCCGGCATCCGCTCGGGGGCGGGTAAGGAGCGGTTCCCGGCGCACTTCCCGGAGGGCCAGGGCAGCGATCTCGCCGGCGTGATCAGCGCGGTGGGCGACGGGGTGCAGGGGCTCGCCGTCGGGCAGGACGTGATCGGGCTCTCCGACGGCCGCAACGCGCAGGCCGAGTACGCGCTGCTGGCCGCCGATCGCGTGGTGCCGAAGCCCGA
>NZ_DATBTU010000012.1:0-139020 GCF_036559085.1 Amnibacterium sp. | reverse complement strand
GCGAGCACGCCGGCCGCCATCATCCGCTCGCACACCTGCCGCGCGGTGCCGACGGCGGGGTCGATGTCGACGCCGGCCCAGAGGCCGCGCACGCGGACCGCGGTGACGCCGTGGCCGATCAGCGCGGTCAGCCGGCGCTCGAGCACCGCGCCGAGCTCACGCGCGCGCTGCTGCGGCTCGCCGGTGGCGAGCATCCGGATCACGGCGCGCCCGACGGCCGCTGCGAGCGGGTTGCCGCCGAAGGTGGAGCCGTGCTCGCCGGGGCGGAGCACCCCGAGCACGTCGCGGTCGCCGACCACCGCGGACACCGGCACGATGCCGCCGCCGAGCGCCTTGCCGAGCAGGTAGAGGTCGGGCACGACGCCGACGAGGTCGCACGCGAACGTCGCGCCGACGCGGCCGAGGCCCGACTGGATCTCATCCGCGATGAACAGCACCCGGTGCTCGTCGCAGAGGCGGCGCACGGCCGGCAGGTAGTCCTCGGGCGGGATGATGATGCCCGCCTCGCCCTGGATCGGCTCGAGCAGTACCGCGACGGTGGTCTCGTCGATCGCGGCCTCGATCGCCTCCGCGCTGCCGTAGGGCACGATCCGGAACCCCGGCGTGTACGGGCCGAAGTCGTCGCGCGCCGACGGGTCGTCGCTGAACGAGACGATCGTCGTGGTGCGGCCGTGGAAGTTGCCCCCGGCGACGACGATCGTCGCCTGCTCGGGCGCGACGCCCTTCACGCGGTAGCCCCAGGCGCGCGCGACCTTGATGCCGGACTCCACGGCCTCGGCGCCCGTGTTCATCGGCAGGACCATCTCCTTGCCGGCGAGCGCGGCGAGCTCGGCCGCGAACGGCTCGAGCTGGTCGTTCTCGAACGCGCGCGAGACGAGCGTGACGCGGTCGAGCTGCGCCTTCGCGGCGGCGACGAGGTCCGGATGCCGGTGACCGAAGTTCACCGCGGAGTAGGCCGCGAGCAGGTCGAGGTAGCGGCGGCCGTCCACGTCGGTGACCCAGGCGCCCTCGCCCGTGGCGACCTCGACGGGGAGCGGGTGGTAGTTGTTCGCGAGGGCGCTGTCGGTGCGGCTCATCGCGCGATCCGCAGCTCGAGGGTGCAGCACTTCACGCCACCGCCGCCGCGCAGCAGCTCGGAGAGGTCGAGGCCGACCGGGGTGTAGCCGCGCTCCCGCAGCGACGCCTCGAAGCCCTTCGCCTTCTCGGCGATGATCACGTTTCGGCCGTCGGAGATCGAGTTGAGGCCGAGCCACTGGGCGTCGTCGGCGCTCACCTCGATCGCGTCGGGGTAGCGGCGCTCCAGCTCGGTGCGGCTCGCCTCGTCGAACGCCTCGGGGAGGTAGGCGATGTTCGCGTCGGCGCCCTCGGGATCGAGCACGGCGATCGCGGTGTCGAGGTGGTAGAACCGGTCGTCCACGAGCCGCAGGGTGACGACCTCGCGGTCGAACACCCGGGCGAGCTCGGCGTGGCTCTCGATGCTGGTGCGGAAGCCGGTGCCGGCGAGGATCGCGTCGCCGACGAGCAGGAAGTCGCCCTCGCCCTCGTTGATCTCCCGCGCCTCGTGCACCTCGAAGCCCCGCTCGCGGAACCACTCGCCGTACGCGGGACCCTCGGCCTGCCGCTCCGGATACGTGAACTTCGCCGTGTAGGCCTTGCCGTCGAGCGTGAAGCCGCCGTTGGCGCTGTAGACCATGTCGGGCAGGCCCTGGATCGGGTCGATGAGCTCCAGGGTGTGGTCGAGCCGCTCGTACGTGTCGTAGAGGGTCTGCCACTGCGCGAGTGCGAGCGCGGTGTCGGTCGGGATGTGCGGATGCATCCACGGGTTGATCCGGTAGACGACCGTGAAGTGCTCCGGGCGGCACATGAGGTAGTGCCGGGAGAGCGCGGGGCGGTCGGCTTCGGCCGTGGCGGCCGGGAGGGTCTGGACTGACTCGTCTGTCAGGGACACGGGAACCCCTTCGGTTCGGTTCGAGGGACGGCAGGCCGGACCGGGTCGACGGCCCTTTCAGTGTGCCAGCGGATCGAGGCAACGAACGGGACCGCCACGCAGCGCCTATGCGCCATCTGGTGCGTTCACGCAACGATTGCTACCGTTGCGGCGTGGATTCCATCGACTCCCGCATCCTGGAGCTGCTCAAGCGCAACGCCCGCTCGGCGTACGGCGACATCGGGGCGGTGGTGGGGCTGTCCGCCTCCGCCGTGAAGCGCCGCGTCGACCGGCTGCTCGCCGAAGGCGTCATCCGCGCCTTCACGATCCAGGTCGATCCGGCGACCGAGGGGATGAGCACGGAGGCCTGGGTGGAGCTGTTCTGCCGCGGCACCGTCTCGCCGACCGAGCTGCGGCGGATCCTCTCGGCGGTGCCCGAGGTCGTCTACGCCGGCACGGTGACCGGCAGCGCGGATGCGATCGTGCACATCCGCAGCCGGGACATCCCGAGCCTCGAGCTCGCGCTCGAGCGGGTGCGCATCGCGCCGAACGTCGACCACACGCGGAGCGCCATCGTGCTGTCCCGCCTCGTCAACCGCGTCGCGAGCTGAGCGGATGGCCTTCGACACCGCGTCCTTCCGCGCCCTCTTCCCCTCGCTCGACTCCGGGATCGCCCACTTCGACGGCCCCGGCGGCACGCAGACGCCGCTGCCCGTCGCCGAGGCGATCACCCGCGTGCTCGTCGGCCCGCTCTCGAACCGGGGCCGGGCGACCGCCTCCGAGCGGAACGCGGACGAGGCGGTCGTCGCCTTCCGCGAGGCTGTCGCCGGCCTGACCGGCGGGGATCCGCGCGGCGTCGTGTACGGCCGGAGCGCGACGCAGCTCGCCTACGACTTCGCCCGGCACCTCGGCCGGCACTGGACGGCCGACGACGAGGTGGTCGTCAGCCGCCTGGACCACGACTCGAACGTGCGCCCGTGGGTGCAGGCGGCCGAGCGCGCCGGCGCTCAGGTGCGCTGGATCGACTTCGACCCCGAGACCGGCGAGCTCGACCTGGACAGCGCCACGGCCGCGATCGGTCCGCGCACGCGCCTGGTCGCCGTCACGGGCGCCTCGAACCTGATCGGCACGAAGCCGCCGGTCCGGTCGGTCGCCGACCTCGCGCACGCCGCCGGCGCCCTCGTCTGGGTCGACGGCGTGCACCTCGCCGCACACACGTTCGTCGACGTCCGCGAGCTCGGGGCGGACTTCTTCGTCTGCTCCGCGTACAAGTTCCTGGGCCCGCACTGCTCGGCCCTGGCGGCCGATCCCGCGCTGCTCGAGACGATCGAGGTCGAGAAGCTCGCCCCGTCCACGGACGTGGTTCCCGAGCGCTTCGAGTACGGCACGCTGCCGTACGAGCAGATGGCCGGGGTCACCGCGGCGATCGACCTGCTCGCGAGCCTCGGAGACGCGGATGCGTCAGCGCCCCGCCGCGAGCGCCTCGCCTCCGCCTTCGCCGTGCTCCACGAGCACGAGGCGCGGCTGATCGAGCGGCTCGAGGCGGGCCTCGCGACCTTCGGCGACCGCGTCGTGCTGCACTCCCGCGCCGCCGACCGCACGCCGACGCAGACGATCACGTTCCGCGACCGCTCCACCGCGGACGCCGCCCGCTTCCTGACCGAGCGGGACATCGCGCTCGGCTCGAGCGACTTCTACGCCTACGAGGCCGCGATCCGCCTCGGCCTGCCCGACTCGGCGGGCCTGCGGATGGGCGTCGCCCCGTACACGACCGAGGACGAGGTCGACCGTCTCCTCACCGGCCTCCGCGCCTTCCTCGAGTCCTGACGGGGGCGCCTCGGCAGGCCACGGGCGCTCCAGCAGCCTCCTGGTCGACCAGGGGCCTGCCGAAGCGCTACGAGCCTGCTGGGCCCGGGTCGGCCGGTTCCGACGCGCGGCGAAGCCGCGTGGCGGCGAAGCCGCGTGGCGGCCGAGCCGATGGGGAAAGCGCTACCTACGCGGCGACGTCGAGGCCGTGGGCGGCCGCGACCGCGGCGTTGTGGAGGTACCCGCCGGCGACGTTGACGCCCGCCTTGAGGGCCGGATCCGCGGCGGTCGCCGCCTCCCATCCGCGGTCCGCGAGCGCGAGCACGTAGGGCAGCGTCGCGTTCGTCAGGGCCACGGTCGAGGTGCGCGGCACCGCGCCCGGCATGTTCGCGACGCAGTAGTAGCGCGAGCCGTGCACCGCGAACGTCGGGTCGTCGTACGTGGTCGCATGGGAGCCCTCGAAGCAGCCGCCCTGGTCGATCGCGATGTCGACGAGCACGCTGCCCGGCTGCATGTCGGCGACCATCCGGTCGGTGACGAGCTTCGGCGCCGCAGCACCGGGGATGAGCACGCTGCCGATCACGAGGTCGGCGTCGCGGAGGCGCGCGGCGATGTCGTAGGGGTTCGAGCGGAGCGTCTGCACCCTGCCGCCGAACCGGGCGTCCAGCGACTTCAGCTTCGGCAGGCTGATGTCGAAGACGGTCACCTCGGCCTGCATCCCGACCGCGATGGTCGCGGCGTTCTCGCCCGCCACCCCGCCGCCGAGGATGACGACCTTGCCCCGCGGCGTGCCGGTCACGCCGCCGAGCAGGACGCCCCGGCCGCCGCTCGGCATCAGCAGGTGCTCGGCGCCCGCCTGCACCGACAGGCGCCCGGCGATCTCGCTCATCGGGGCGAGCAGCGGGAGGGAGCGGTCCGCCGGCTGCACCGTCTCGTAGGCGATGGCGGTGGTGCCGGAGTCGAGCAGCGCGTCGGTGAGCGGCCGGTCCGCGGCGAGGTGCAGGTAGGTGAACAGCACCTGGTCGCCCCGGAGGAAGCCGTACTCGGACTCGATCGGCTCCTTCACCTTGAGCAGCAGCTCCGCCGCGCCCCAGACGTCGGCGGCGGATGCGGCGAGCTCGGCGCCCGCCTCCTCGTAGTCCGCGTCGGTGAAGCCGGAGCCCTCGCCCGCACCGGACTGCACGAGCACGCGGTGCCCGTGCCCGATCAGCTCGTGGGCACCGGAGGGCGTCACCGCGACCCGCGACTCGTTGCTCTTCACCTCGGTGGGGACGCCGATCAGCATGCCGAACCCTTCTTCCGCGCGCGCGAATCGCCCGCGGTCCGCACCGGACTACTCCTGTTGTTCGGGTGTCCGCCAGATGCGCCGAACATCCCACATGTGGAACGGCCTGTGGACGAACGATCTTCGGCTACGGTCACCTCTGTGGGCGCCTCGCCGAACGCCGAGCCCGTCCGGCTCGACGACGTCGACCGGCGGATCCTCGAAGCGCTCCGCGACAACGCCCGCATCCCGAACAACCGGCTGGCCGAGCTCGCGGGGGTCGCACCGTCCACCTGCCTGCAGCGCGTGCGCGCCCTGCAGGACAGCGGCGTCATCCGGCGCTTCACGGTCGACCTCGATCCGCGGCGCCTCGGCTACGACCTGCACGCACTGGTGTCGGTACGGATCACGCCGGGGGCTCGCGGGCAGCTGCCCGCCTTCGCGGAGCAGCTGCGGTCGCTGCCCGAGGTGACGCAGTTCTTCTACCTCGCCGGCGCGGCCGACTTCATCGTGCACTTCCAGGCCCGCACCACCCAGGACCTGCGGGACTTCGTCACCGAGCAGCTGTCGACGAACCCGATCGTGGCCTCGACGAACACGAGCCTGATCTTCGAGCACGACATCGGCGCCCTCAGGATCTGAGGGCGCCGACGCACCGGCGTCAGGCCGCCGGCACCGGGGTCGCGGCGGGGGCCGGGAGCGCCGCGGGCTGCGCGGGCTCGGACGTCGGGGTGGTGCGGGGCGCGCGGCCCGAGGGCAGCAGGATCGCGAGCAGCGCGGCGAGCGCCGTGACCGCGGCTCCCGTCAGCACGGCCGGCTGCGCCGCGGCGGTGAAGCCGGTCGGGGTCAGCGTGCCACCGGCGCCGGTGAACACCGCGGTGAGCACCGCGACGCCGAGGGCCGTGCCGATCTCCCGCAGGGTGGAGTTCGTGCCCGAGGCCTTCGCGTGGTCGTCGGGCTGCACGTCCGCGAGCACGGCCGTCGAGATCGGCGCGAACACGAGGCCCATCCCGATCCCCGCGAGCACGAAGCCCGGCAGCATCGCGCCGTAGGTGACGTCGTCGGCGAGCACGAGGCCGATCCATCCGATGCCGGCGGCGAGGCTCGCGAGCCCGGTGCCGATCAGCAGGCGCGTGCCCACCCGGGGCGCGATCAGCCCGGCGAGGGGCGCGACGACCATGGGGGCGAGCGTCCAGGGCATCGTCATGAGGCCGGCGGTCAGCGGGCTCTTGCCCTGCACCACCTGCAGGAACTGCACGAGCAGGAAGACGGATCCGAACGCGCCGAAGCTGAATACGAGGCCGATGGCGTTCGACACCGAGAAGCTGCGGATGCGGAACAGCCGCAGCGGCAGGAGCGGAGACGCGGTGCGGGACTCCCAGACGAGGAACGCGGCGAGCAGCACGGCACCCCCGAGAAGCGCGGTGAGGATCGCCGCGCTCGTCCAGCCGAGGTCGTTGCCTCGGACGAGGCCGTACACGACCGCGGTGATGCCGGTCGAGGCGAGGACCACGCCCGGCACGTCGGCACGGGCCCGGGCACCGAAGCCCTCGGGCAGCGCGAGGATCGCGAGCGGCACGGCGATGATCCCGACGGGCACGTTCAGCCAGAAGATCGCGGACCAGCTCCAGCCCTGCACGACGGCGCCGCCGATCACCGGGCCGAGCGCGACGCCGAGGCCCGAGACGCCCCCCCAGATGCCGATCGCCGCGGGGCGGAGCCGGTCGGGGACGGCGGCGGCGAGAAGGGCCAGCGACAGCGGCAGCACCGCTGCTGCGCCCACGCCCTGCAGCGCCCTGGCGGTGATCAGCCAGGCGGTCGAGTCGCTGAGCGCCGCGGCGGCCGACGCGGCCGTGAAGACGACGATGCCGATGACGAAGAGGCGGCGACGGCCGAAGCGGTCGCCGAGGCCGACGGCGAAGAGCATGAGGGCCGCGAACGCGAGCGTGTAGGCGTTGGTGACCCACTGGAGGTCGTCGATGCCGGCGCCCAGGTCGCGGTGGATGGCGGGGAGCGCGGTGGTGACGACGAGGTTGTCGAGCGTCGTCATGAACATGGGCAGCGCCGCTGCGAGGACGGCGAGCCAGAGCGGGACGCGGCGGGAAGCCATGTGGTCCTCCGGAGGTTGTAATCGGATGATTACTGGGAAACTAGTAATCGAATGATTACTCTGTCAAGCATGAGTTCCGCCCCCGTGGACCAGCTCGACCGCCGCATGACCGCCGTCGAGCGCCGCGAGGCGATCCTCGACACCGCGAGCGCGGTCTTCGGGGAGCGCGGCTACTTCGGGGCCACGACGGATCAGATCGCTCGTGCTGCGGGCATCAGCCAGCCCTACGTCGTGCGCATGTTCGGCTCGAAGGAGGCCCTCTTCCTCGCGGTGATCGAGCGGGCCAAGGCCTCGCTGCTGCAGTCGTTCCGCGCCGCGCTCGCCGACTGGCGGGCGGAGGGCCCGGCGGACGGCGACCCGTGCGATGCCCTCGGGCCGGCCTACCTCGAGCTGCTCCGGGAGCGGGGCGTGCACACGTCCCTCATGCAGTCGTTCATGCAGGGCTCCGATCCGGCGATCGGCCGGGCGGCGCGGGACGGCTTCCTGGAGATCTGGGCGTTCCTCCGCGACGAGGCCGGCATCTCCCCCGAGGCGGCACGCGGCTTCCTCGCCGACGGGATGCTCATCAACGTGCTCGCCGGGCTCGAGATGCCGAGGGACGCTGCGAGCCGCCCCGCGGCCGCCGAGCTGCTCGCTGCGACCCTCGGCGACAAGGCGGCGCTGCTCCCGGGCGCCTGATGGCTTCCACCGGCCGAGCGCCGGTGTCCGCTCGCGTCAGTGGAAGCGGTGGTCCTGGATCGTCATCCGCGGTCCGCGCCGCGGGGTGCGGGCGCCGGACCGGTAGATGAGCCGGACGACGCGCTGCCGGTGGCCGCGCCACGGCTCGAGCAGCTCGAGCATGCCGTCGTCGTCGACGGGGCGGCCGATCAGCGCGTGTCCCACGAGCGTCGAGAGGTGCAGGTCGCCGATGCTCGGCGCATCCGGGTCGCCGTGGGCGCGCTGGCTCGTCTCCGCCGCGGTCCAGACGCCCACGCCCGGCACCGTCCGCAGCCGCATCGCCACCTCGGCGCCGCCGCGGCCGAGCGCGAGGGTCCGTTCGAGGCCCACGGCGACGCGGGCCGTCTCGACGGCGGCCCTCGAGCGCTTCGGGTCCACGCCGGCGCGATGCCAGTCCCAGGAGGGGATGCGCCGCCAGCCGTCCGCGGTCGGCGCCACCCGCAGCCCCGCGGGCGCCGGTCCCGGGGCCGCCTCGCCGTGCTTCGTCACGAGCCACGCCCACGAGCGGTGCGCCTCCACCGTCGTGATCTTCTGCTCGAGGATCGCGGCGACCATCATCTCGACGACCTGCCGGCACCGGGTGAGGCGCAGGCCCTCGTTGCGGCGGCGGGCGTCGGCGAGCAGCGGCACGCTCCGCACGTCGAGGTCCGACCAGTCGTCGCCCTCGCCGAGCAGCTCGGGCACCCCGTCGACCGCCCACTCGGCGCCGGGGCCCCACGCGAGGGCGTGCACGGCGCCGTCGGCGTGCTGCGCGAGCCGCAGGGTCGCGGGTCCGAGCGGTGTGGTCGTCGTGCGCCAGACCACCCCGGACGGCTCCCGCCGGAAGGTCGGATCCGCCCCCCCGCGCCGCAGCACCCCGACCGTGGCCGCGAGGTCGACGGGCTCGGCGGGACGGTAGACCGTCGCAGCGTCCGACACCCGTTCGGGGGACACCGTGGCGATCACCGGCACAGCGTAGGAACCTCCTCGGACGCCGCGCGAACCGACACGCCTACGCTGCCGGGCATGGGGCGCATCCGCTGTCTGCTGTTCGACGTCGGCGGGGTGCTGGAGCGGGTGGACGACGACGAGTGGCCGGTGCGGTTCCTCGAGCGCTGCGCCGTCCGGGTCGGCCTCACCCCCGAAGAGCTCGACCGGCGGATCGCCTCGTCCACCCTGCCGGACTCGTCCATCCGCTCAGGGGTCGAGGAGGAGTACTGGGCCGGGTTCGGCGCCGCGATCGGGGCGGATGCCGCCACCCTCGCCGAGATCCGCCGGGACTTCTGGGACGCCTACTGCGGCACGGCGAACGAGGTGCTGCTCGCCGAAGCACGGTCGCTCGTCGGCCGGGTCGGCCTCGCGATCCTGTCGAACTCGGGGGACGGGGCGCGCGAGGAGGAGGAGCGCCGGTACGGGTTCTCCCGGACCTTCGATCCGATCCTCTACAGCCACGAGACCGGCCTGAACAAGCCGGACCCCCGCGCCTTCGAGATCGCCCTCCAGGCGCTCGGTGCGGATGCGGCCGAGGTGCTGTTCCTCGACGACCGCGAGGACGACATCGAGGCCGCCCGGGCCCTCGGCATCCGCGCCCACCTGCACCGGGACGACGAGTCGACCCTGCGGGTTCTCCGCGAGGCCGTCGGAACTCGGGACACGCTCGGCGGCGCGCTCTAGCCTCGCGGCATGACCGACGCACCGACCGGCGACGAGCGCGAGACGCTCGCGAAGCTGCTGAAGAAGGCCCGCATCGCCCTCATCACCACGGTGAGCGCCGACAACCAGCTCGTGAGCCGCCCGATGGCGATCAAGGAGCGCGACTTCGACGGGGACCTCTGGTTCTTCACCGAGGACCCGTCGCACAAGACGGACGAGGTGCGCACGAACCCCGAGGTGAACGTGGCCCTCGAGGCGGGATCCGGCTGGGTGTCGATCGCCGGCACGGCCGAGGTCGTGACCGACGCCGCGAAGATCGACGAGCTCTGGGACACGAGCGCCCAGGCGTGGTTCGAGCAGGGCCGCGAGGACCCGAAGGTCGCGCTGCTCAAGGTCACCGCGCACACGGCCGAGTACTGGGCCACCGACGACCCGAAGCCGCTCGTGCTGCTCAAGTACGCGAAGGCCGCCGTGACGGGCGGGCAGCCGAAGGTCGGCGAGTCCCACACGGTGGACCTCGACTCGTGAGCATCCGGGCGCTGGTCGTCGCCGAGCAGGGCGGGCGGGCGAGCGGCTCGGTCGCGGATGCCCCGGACCCGGTTCCGGGCGACGGCGAGGCGCTGCTCGACGTCTGGTTCTCGTCGCTCAACTTCAAGGACGCGATGGCGGTCGCCGGCCGTCCGGGCATCCTCCGCGGGCTGCCGAAGACCGCGGGGATCGACGCGGTCGGCGTCCTGCCCGGCGGGCGGACCGTCGTGGTCACCGGAGCGGGCCTCGGTGAGCGCCGCGACGGCGGCCTGGCGCAGCGCGTCGCCATCGACCCCACCTGGGCGGTCGAGGTGCCGTCGCCGTTCACGCCCGCGCACGCCGCGGCGATCGGCACGGCCGGCGTCACCGCGGCGCTGTCGGTGCTGCGGCTGCAGCAGCTGGCGCCGCCGGCCGGGCCGGTGCTCGTCACGGGCGCGGGTGGCGGCGTCGGGGGCTTCGCGGTCGCGCTGCTGGCCGCATCCGGGTTCGAGGTGATCGCCTCGACCGGTCGGGTGGACGAGCTGGGGGAGCACCTGCGCGCGCTCGGCGCGGCCGAGGTCGTGCCGCGCCTGGAGGCCGAGCCAGGACGGCCCCTGCAGTCGCAGCGCTGGTCCGGGGTCGTCGACTCCGTGGGTGGCGGCTCCCTGGCCAACGCGATCGCGCAGACGGCGCCGGGCGGCGTGGTGACGGCGTGCGGGCTCGCCGCGTCCCCGGATCTGCCTGCGACGGTTCTGCCGTTCATCCTGCGCGGCGTCGTGCTCGCGGGCATCGACTCCGTCGGCATCTCCCCCGAGACGCGACGCACGGCCTGGACGCTGCTGGCCGACCGCTGCCCGATCGGCGTCGTCGAGCGGATGACGGAGCGGATCATCGGCCTCGACGAGGTGCCTGCGGCGGCCGAGGACGTGCTCGCCGGCCAGGTGCGCGGCCGGGTGGTGGTGGACGTCCGCCGCTGACCCCCGTCCCCCCTCATCCCCTCCGAGGGTTGCACTTTCTGCGATCTTGAGCCACTCAAGATCGCGAAAAGTGGCAACAGCCGGTCCAGGGAGAGGCGGGGTGAGGCTGGCAAGGGGCTGGCATTCGTTGCTCTCGCCTGCAAATGAGCATGGGTCCGGGCGGCCGACCCTCTAGCCTTGGAACGTGCTAACCGCGCGCCGCATCGGCGGTGCCTGCGGTGGCCGCACGGCGCGAGGGCGCGTCGGTCCGTCCGTCCGCCCCGTCGTTCTCTTGGGGGAGCTCCATGACCGCCGCGGTCGTCCATCCCGGCGACGCCCTGCATCCAGGCAGGCGTCTCGCCACCGTCGTCATCCTGGGCGTGCTCGTCGCGCTCGGCCCGTTCACGATCGACCTCTACCTGCCGGCGTTCCCGTCGGTGCGGTCGTCGTTCGGGGTCTCGGACGTCGCCATCCAGCTCACCCTGTCAGGCACGGTCGTCGGCTTCGCGGTCGGCCAGCTGCTCGTCGGCCCGTGGAGCGACCGGGTCGGGCGGCGGGTGCCGCTGCTCGTCACGACGAGCGTCCACATCACGGCCTGCCTGCTCGCCGCGGTCGCGCCGACCGTCGGTGCGCTGGGAGTGCTGCGCGTGCTGCAGGGCGCGGGTGCCGCGGGCGGCGGGGTGATCGCGCAGGCGATGATCCGCGACCTCTTCGGCGGCCGTCCGCTCGTGAAGATGCTCGCCCGGATGGGGCTGATCTCCGGCGCAGCGCCGGTGCTCGCGCCGCTGATCGGCTCGCAGCTGCTGCGGGTGCTCGACTGGCGCGGCCTGTTCGTGTGCCTCGCCTTCTACGGTGTCGCGGGCCTCGCCGCGGCGGCGATCGGCATCGGCGAGACCCGCAGGCAGCCCAAGGGCGACGGGCCTGCGCGGACCATCCGCTCGCGGTATCGCGCGGTCCTGACCGACCACGTGTTCCTCGGCGCGGCGATCGTCGGCGCGATGCAGTTCAGCGGCCTGTTCGCCTACCTCTCGACCTCCTCGTTCCTGTTCCAGGAGGTGTACCACTTCACCCCGCAGCAGTACGGCCTGCTCTTCGCGATCAACTCCATCGGCGTGATCGGCGGATCGCAGGCGGCCGCGCGGGTGATGCGCCGGGTCGGCCCGCAGTGGATCCTCGCGGTCACGACCGCCGTGCAGGCGGCCAGCGGCGTCGCGATCCTCGTGCTCGGGAGCGCCGACGCCCCCCTGCCGCTGGTGCTCGTGCCGCTCTGGCTCTTCATCGCGGCGTGCGGCTTCGGGTTCCCGAGCGTGTCCGTGCTGGCCCTCGCGCACCACGGCGAGGAGGCCGGCACAGCGGCGAGCCTGCTCGGCGCCGTGAACTTCGGCCTCGCCGGGATCCTCTCCCCCGTCGTCGGCCTGCTCGGCATCGCGTCCGGCCGGCCCATGGGCCTCGTGATGGCCGTCACGGCCGCGATCGGGATCGCGGGTCTCTGGCTGGTCGCCCGGCCTCGGACGGTCCCGGCGCTCGAGTGATCCCCGCGAGGGTTGCCACTTCTTGCGATCTTGAGGCCCTCAAGATCGCAAAAAGTGGCAACAGTCAGGCCGGGGAGGCCGGGGAGGCCGCGGCGGGAGGCGTCGCCGCGGCGGGAGGCGTCGCCGCGGCGGCGGCCTTGGCGGCGGCCGGCAGCGCCTCCTCGATGCGACTGAGCGCCGCGTCGTCGTGCGCGGCCGTCAGGAACCACGCCTCGTACACCGACGGCGGCAGGCTCACGCCCTGCTCGAGCATCGCGTGGAAGAACGGCGGATGCCGCCAGCCCTCCTGGGCACGCACCTCGTCGTAGTCCTTCGGGTCCGTTTCGAGCCCGAACGCGACGCTGAACAGGCTGCCGGCGCGCGGGATCGCGTGCGCGACCCCCTCGGCGTCGAGCGCCGCGTGCACGGCGGCGATCACGCGCTCGGCGGCCGCGTCGATCCGCGCGTACACGTCGGCGTCGGCGGCCTGCAGGGTGGCGATTCCGGCGGCGACGGCCACCGGGTTCCCGGACAGCGTGCCCGCCTGATAGACGGGGCCGAGCGGCGCGAGGCGGTCCATGACCTCCGCCCGGCCGCCGAGCGCGGCGAGCGGCATGCCTCCGCCGATGACCTTGCCGAACGTGATCAGGTCGACGTCGACGGGGCCGTCCGGCTCGATCGCCCACCAGCCGCCGGCCGAGACACGGAAGCCGGTGAGCACCTCGTCCGAGACGAGCAGGGCGCCGTTCGCGTGGGCGATCTCCGCGATCGCGCGGTTGAAGCCCGGCTGCGGCGCGACGACGCCCATGTTCGCCGCGGCGGCCTCGGTGATGACGGCGGCGATGGCGTCCGGATGCGCCTCGAACGCCTGCCGAAGCGCGGCCTCGTCGTTGTACGGCAGCACGAGGGTCTGCGCGGCGATCGGCGCGGGCACTCCGGCGGACGCGGGCAGCGCGAGGGTCGCGACGCCCGAGCCGGCCTCGGCGAGCAGCCCGTCCGAGTGGCCGTGGTAGTGCCCGGCGAACTTCACGATCAGGTCGCGCCCGGTGAAGCCGCGCGCCAGGCGGATGGCGGTCATCGTCGCCTCGGTGCCCGTCGAGACGAGCCGGAGGCGCTCGATCGGCGCCCGGCCGTCGCGCACGACGCGGCCGCGCACGAGCTCGGCGAGCTCGACCTCGCCCTCGGTCGGCGCGCCGAAGGAGAGGCCCTTCGCCGCCGCCCGCTGCACCGCCTCGACGACCTGCGGATGCGCGTGGCCGAGGATGGCGGGTCCCCAGCTCGCGACGAGGTCCACGTACTCCCGGCCCGCCGCGTCGATCACGTGCGGTCCGCGGGCGGCGGCGACGAACCGCGGCACCCCGCCGACGGAGCCGTAGGCGCGCACCGGCGAGTTCACGCCGCCGGGGATGACCTGCTTCGCGCGGGCGAAGAGCTCGCTGTTCGTCGGCGTCATCGGTCCCTCAGCCATCCGGCTGCCTCGACGGCCCAGTAGGTGAGCACCGCGTCGGCGCCCGCGCGCCGGATGCCCGTGATCGTCTCGAGCACGGCGCGGTCGCGGTCGATCCAGCCGTTCGCGGCGGCGGCCTCGACCATCGCGTACTCCCCCGACACCTGGTACGCCCAGACGGGCACCGGGCTCGTCTCGGCGACGTCGGCGAGCACGTCGAGGTAGCTCATGGCGGGCTTCACCATGACGACGTCGGCGCCCTGCTCGATGTCGAGCGCGGCCTCGCGTCGGCCCTCGCGACGGTTCGCGGGGTCGAGCTGGTACGTGCGCCGGTCGCCCTGCAGCGCGGACTCGACCGCGTCGCGGAAGGGGCCGTAGAAGGACGAGGCGTACTTGGCGGCGTAGCCGAGGATCAGCACGTCGCTGCGCCCGGCCTCGTCCAGCGCCTCGCGCACCGCGGCGACCTGGCCGTCCATCATCCCCGACAGGCCGAGCAGCGCGGATCCCGCATCCGCCTGGGCGAGCGCCATGTCGCGGTAGCGGATCAGGGTCGCGTCGTTGTCGACCGAGCCGTCGGCGGCGAGCACGCCGCAGTGGCCGTGGTCGGTGAACTCGTCGAGGCAGAGGTCGGTCTGCACGACGAGCGCGTCGCCCACCTCGGCCGCGACGGCGCGGGTGGCGACGTTCAGCACGCCGTCCGGGTCGGTCGCGCCTGAGCCGATGCCGTCCCGGTGCTCGGGGATACCGAAGAGCATGACGCCGCCGATGCCGGCCTCCGCCGCTTCGACGGCGGCGGCACGGAGGCTGTCGAGCGAGTGGTGCACGACGCCCGGCATGGAGGTGATCGGCCGCGGCTCGTCGAGGCCCTCCTTGACGAACATCGGCAGCACCAGCTGCGCGGGGTCGAGGCGCGTCTCCGCCATCAGGCGGCGCACAGCGGCGCTCTGCCGGAGGCGGCGCGGACGAACGGTCAACGAGGTCATGCGAGTGGTCCCTGCTCCTGTGGGCGGTCCTGGTCGCGCTCCTGCCGGTGGACGGCCAGCTCCTCGAGCGTGCGGATGAGGGAGGCGCTCGAGCGCTCCCGCGCGACGAGGTCGACCCGCAGCCCCGCGGCCTCCGCGTCGGCGGCGGTGCGCGGGCCGATGCAGGCGAGCACGGTGCGGGAGGGCACGAGGCCGATCTGCAGGGCGATCTGGTTCGCCACGCTGCCGGAGGTCACGAGGATCGCGTCGAACCGGCCGGCGCCCACATCCGTGATGATCTCGGACGCGATCGGCACGCCGACGGTGCGGTACGCGACCACGGACTCGACGTCGTGCCCGGCGGCCCGCAGCCCGTCGGTCAGCACGGGCTTCGCGATGTCGCTACGGAGCGCGAGGATGCGCAGGTGCTCGGCGCCGCCGGTCGCGTCGGCCCACTCGGCGAGCAGCCCCGCCGCGGAGTTGTCGCGGCGCGGGGTGAAGTCGACGCGGTAGCCGGCCGCCGTCAGGGCGGCGGCGGTCGTCTCGCCGACCGCCGCGACCTGGGTCTGCTCGGGGATCCGCACGCCGTGCGCGGAGAGCACGTCGACCGTGGTCGCGCTCGTGACGCTCATCCAGTGGAACGCGCCCGCCTCGAGGCGCTCGAGCGCGGCGGTGAGCGCCGCCGAGTCCTCGGTGCCGGCGAAGTTGATGGAGGGGGCCACGACGGGGGAGGCCCCGCGAGCGCGCAGCTCGGCGGCGATGCCGTCACCCCACGGGCCGCCCCTCGGCACGAGCACGGTCCAGCCGCGCAGCGGTTTCACCGTGGTCATGCGGCACCTCCCAGGGGCGCGAGCGCGCCGGCGCCCGCGTCGAGCAGCTCGTCCGCGAGCCGGAGCGCCGCCGCGGCGAGCACCTCGGCGGCGTCCGCGCCGGTCGTGGTCGCCTCGATCCGGCGGTCGAGGTGCTGGCCGCCGCCCGGCTCGTGCACGCTCGCCCACAGGGCCACGAACCCGTCGGCGACGGCGCTGGCGACGCCGATCGGTGCGACGCAACCCGCCTCGAGGCGGCCGAGCACGGTGCGCTCGGCGGATGCGGCGGCCTCGGCGATCGGATCCGCGAGCCGGCGCACGGCGACGGCCACCGGGGAGGGTGACCCGGTCGCGAGCGTCGCGGCATCCGACTGGCGGATCTCGAGCCCGAGCGCGCCCTGGCCCGCGGCGGTGGGCCACTCGTCGAGGGGCAGGACCTCGGTGACCGCGTCGGCCCGGCCGAGCCGCGAGAGGCCCGCGAGCGACAGCACGACGGCGTCGAGGCGGCCGTCGGTCACCTGGCCGAGCCGGGTGTCGACGTTGCCGCGGAGGTCGCGCACGTCGAGGTCGGGCCGGCGCTCGAGCAGCTGCGCCCGGCGGCGGGGCGACCCGGTGCCGACGGTCGCGCCGGCGGGCAGCGTGCCGAGGGTGAGGCCGTCGCGGGCGCAGAGCGCGTCCCGGGCGTCCTCTCGGGCGGGCACCGCTGCGACGACGAGGCCGGGCGCCGGCAGCACCGGCAGGTCCTTCAGCGAGTGCACGACGAGGTCGCACTCCCCGGCGAGCAGGCTGCGGCGCAGCGCCCCGGCGAAGACCCCCGTGCCGCCGATCTGCGCGAGCGACGCCTGCGAGACGTCGCCGTCGGTGCGCACGACGATCAGCTCGCACGCGTCCCCGCCGGCCTCGATCGCGTCACGCACCGTGCCCGCCTGCGCGAGGGCGAGCGCGCTGCCGCGGGTCGCGATGCGGATGGTCATGGCGTCAGGCCGGCGACCACGGGACGGAAGCCGAGCCGCACGTTCTCGCAGCAGCCGGAGCGGCACACGTCGTACCAGGGGCCGAGCGCGGTCTCGGCCGGGCGCTCCGCCGCCGGCACGCCGTCCCGCCGCTCGAGCACCAGGTCGATCAGCCCGGACACGTAGGCCGGGTGGATGCCGGGCGTCGGCGTTCGCACCGCCACGACGCCGGTCTCCTCGGCGGTCTCCATCGCCTCGGTATCGAGGTCCCACTTGACCTCCATATGGTCCGACACGAAGCCGAGGGGCACGATCAGCACGCCGCGGATCCCGTCTGCGGCGAGGCGGCGGATCACGTCGTTCACGTCGGGCTCGAGCCATGGCTGGCTCGGGGGGCCGCTGCGGGACTGGAAGACGAGCTCCCACGCAACGCCCCGGCCGACCCGCTGCATCACGACGTCCGCCACGGCCCGGTGCTGCGCCTCGTAGGCGCCGCCGGGGCCGAAGCCCCGGAACGACGGACCGCTGCGCTCGGCGTCCGACGAGGGGATGGAGTGCGTGGAGAACAGCACACGCGTCTCAGTCACGAGGTCCACGCCCGGAAGGCGCTCCTCGAGCTCCTTCAGGCCGGCCTCGACGCCCTCGGTGAACGGCGCGACGAAGCCGGGGTGGTCGAAGTACTGGCGCACCTTGTCGATGACCATCCGGCCCTCGAGCCCCGTCTCGTCGAGTGCACGGGCGAAGTCCTCGCGGTACTGGCGGCACGACGAGTACGAGCTGTAGGCGCTCGTGTCGACGGCGATCAGCGTGCTCCGGCCGTCGGCGGCCGCCTGCTGCAGCGCCTCGTTCAGGTACGGCGCCCAGTTGCGGTTGCCCCAGTAGACGGGCAGGTCGATGCCGCGCGCGGCGAGCTCCGCCTCCAGCGCGGCCTTGAGCTCGCGGTTCTGCTGGTTGATCGGGCTGACACCGTCGAACGCGCGGTAGTGGTGCGCGACCTCCTCGAGCCGCTCGTCCGGGATGCCGCGGCCCCGCGTCACGTTGCGGAGGAATGGGATGACGTCGTCCTGGCCCTCCGGGCCGCCGAAGCTGGCGAGCAGGATGCCGTCGTACGCGACCGGCGCCTCGGTGTGCTCCGGACCCTCCTTCGCCGCGTCGCTCGCCGCACGGACGAGGTCGACGGCGGCCATCAGCGCACCACCTCGGGGATCTCGGAGGAGGCGATCCGGCGGCCCGTGAAGAACGGGACCTCCTCGCGCACGTGCAGGCGGGCGTCGGTGGCGCGGAGGTCGCGCATCATGTCGACGAGGTCGGTCAACGAGTCGGACTCCATCGGCAGGATCCACTCGTAGTCGCCGAGGGCGAACGCGGCGACCGTGTTGGCGACCACCGAGCGGTAGGCGGCGCCCTTGCGGCCGTGCTCCGCGAGCATGCGGCTGCGGTCCTGCTCGTCGAGCACGTACCAGTCGTAGGAGCGGTTGAACGGGTAGACCACGAGCCAGTCGCGGGCTCGCTCGCCGCGCAGGAAGCCGGGCACGTGGCTGCGGTTGAACTCCGCGTCGCGGTGCACGCCCATCGCGTTCCACGTGGGCAGGAGCTCCTGCAGCAGCGCGGTGCGGCGCAGGTTCCGGAGCGTCGACTGCAGCGCGGCGGGGTCGTCGCCGTGCAGCCAGAGCATGAGGTCGGCGTCGGCGCGGAGGCCAGACACGTCGTAGATCCCGCGCACCGTCACACCCGCGCCGGCCGCGTCCTGGACCGCGGCGTCGAAGCCGGCGACCGCCGACTCGTCGGCGAGGACGTCCGCAGCGGGGTTCCGCCGCAGCACGGCCCACAGGGTGAATCCGGAATCCGTCATGGTGCGTTCGGTCCTCTTTCCGGCGGCGCTTCAGCGCCCGCCGATCGGAAGCGATCAGGGGGCGGATGCGCCCGCTCGGCGCCCGCCCGCCACCGCCACGATGCGGGGCCGTCATCAAGTGTGCCCCACCGTGCATGCGGGTCCGCGCAGAACGAGGGCGCCCCCTCCCGGGGGCGCCCTCAGAACCTGCGGAAGGGAGCGATCAGCGGCGTGCGCCGCGGATCACGAGTGCGCCGAGACCCGCCACGGCGAGCGCTGCGCCGCCCAGCACGCCGTAGACGAGCGTGGGGTTCTCCTGACGCATGGTGTCGAACCGTTCCCGGCCCTCCGCCACCGCCTTCTTGAAGCGCTTCGGGACGTCGAGCCGGTCCTCGATCTCGTCGAGGGTCTGCGCGAGTCGCTGCCTGGTGACCTCGATGTCGGAGCGGATCTCCGAGAGCGCGCGGTCCTTGTCGGTGCCGTCAGCGGTCATAGTGCCCAACCCCCTTGAATGCGTTCACGTCGTCCTTCACGCTGTCGAGCGCCTCCGGCGGCACCGGCGGCATCCCGCGCTTGACGCGCGAGAGGCCGAGCAGGCCGAGCACGACGGCGACGATCAGCAGGAAGACGGCCACGATCAGTGCCGAGAGCCATGCCGGGAGCGCCGTCGCGATGCCGAGGATCGCCGTGGCGATGAACACCCAGAGCGCGAAGTAGGCGAACACCGCAGCGCCGACGAAGAGGCCGATGCCGATGCCCGCCGTCTTGACGCGGGTGACCGTCTCGCGCTTGAGCTGCTCGATCTCGTCGCGGATGAGGGTCGTGACGAGGGTCGGCAGCTCACCGATGAGGGCGAAGACGGACTTCTTGGCGTCCTTGTCGTCCTTGTGGTTCCTGGAGTCCCCGGCCGCGTAGGCGGTCCCGGTGGGTCTCGGCGTGCTCATCCAGGCCGCCTCACGCTGCGTCGGCGTCGCTCTTGCGCTTCGTCACCTGCGACACCACCTTCTTCGCTCCGCCGAGGACCGCGTCCTGGACCTCTGGCGCCTTGTCCTTCACGAAGCCTTGCACGCTGCCGACCACCTGGTCGACCCGGTTCTGCACCTTCTCGTCGTTCCACAGCCGCTCCGTGGCGGCCTTGATCTGCTCGTAGCGGCGTCGGCCGGCCCGGGCACCCAACACGTACCCGACGGCCGCACCGGCGAGAAAGACGATCCTGCCCTGCATGGTGTCTCCATTCCCCTCGCGGTTTCGGTGGAGCCACTGTATCGGCGGGCCCGACGTCCGTCAGGGAGTTCTCCGACGATCACCAGGGACCGCACGGCAGCGGGCCTGAGCACGGTCAGCCAGCGAGACGGCCTCAGCAGCCGCCGCTCCGCTCCGTCCCAGCCGTAGGGGAATGTGCCCGGCCTAGGGCTGAAACCCCGGATTCGGCCTACGCCCAGCACGGATGCCTACACCCGGCACACCGCCCACCCGGATCCACCCCATCCGTCCATGTCCAGCTCAGGGCCCCGCTCCGCTCCAGGGGTGCGATGGCAGGACCGATCGCCCGCCGGCACCACCGAATCCCCCTACCCCAGCCCTCGCGCCGCCGCGTCCGCCCCGGCCACGACGGACGCCAACCCGGTCCCGGCCCGCCACGACCCCGTGACGGCGAGCCCCTCCGGCAGCCCGAGCTCGCTGAGCGCCCGTTGCGCGGACCGGGTCTCGGGCGCGAGCGGCGGGGCCGTGTCGACCCAGACGGTGTCGAGCCGGTCCTCGATGCTGCTCGGCACGAGGCCCAGCAGCGCCTCCGCGTCCGCAGCCACCCGCAACCCGTCGGGCTCCTCCTCGCCGCGGTAGGACAGCCGGAGGAGGTGCCGGCCGGCCGGCAGCGCCTCCGCCGCCCACGGCCACTTCGCGGTCACGTGCGTCAGCGCCGTCGCCGTGACGTCCGAGCGGCCGGCGGCGCGGAGCACGCCGCTGCCGCGCGGCATCGCGTCGAGGCGCGGGTCGTCGACGGCGAGCAGCACCGAGCGCGTGACCGCCGGTGCCGGCCGCGGCATGCGCGCCACCTCGGGCGCCGCGTCGCCCAGCAGGTCGAGGGCCCCGGCACCGTCCGCGGCGATCACGACGACGTCCGCCGGCACGTCCTCGCGGGGGGTGACGACGGTGAAGCCCGGCCCGCGCGGCACCGGATGCACGCCGATCACCTCGGCGTCGGTCCGCACGTCGACGCCGAGGCGGTCGAGGTCGGCCAGCAGCGCGTCGACGAGCCGGGTGACCCCGCCCGCGATGCCCTGCACCGCGCTGCCGGCCGGCGCCGCGGCCCGGAGGTGGAGCACCGCGGCCGACAGCGAGCCCGTCCGCGTGATCGCGGTGTTCAGCTGCGGCGCGATGGCGTCCACCGGCACCGTCTCGGCGTCCACGCCGTAGACCGACTCGACGACAGGCGCGACGAGTCGCTCGAGCACGCGGCGCCCCATCCGGCCTCGCACGAGCGGCCCGAGCCGCTCGTACCGGCCGACCTTCAGCACCGGAAGCAGGCGGTCGGCGTAGGCGCGGACGGCGCCGCGGGTGTCGACCACCTGGCGCACGTCGTCGGCGAGCGGCGAGCCGGGGATGCCGAGCACGCCGCCGGCCGGCAGCGGCACGGTGCGGTCGGCGAGCGCCACCCAGGCGCTGCCGCGCGGCTCCACGAGCGCGTCGCCGAGCCCCAGCTCCTCGACGAGCGCCCGCACGGTTCCCCCGCGCACCGCGAAGCTCTCGGCGCCGGTGTCCGCCGGGACGCCGGCGATCGTTCCGCGCGCGACGCGGCCGCCGAGCCGTGCGCCCCGCTCGAGCAGCACGACGTCCCGGCCTTGCAGGGCGAGACGGCGGGCGGCGACGAGGCCGCCCACCCCGCCACCGACGACGACCGCGCTGCCGCTCACGCTCGTGCGTGCACCCACTCGACGATCCGGGTGAGCACATCCGGATCGGTGCCGGGCGGCACGCCGTGGCCGAGGTTGAGCACGTGCGCCGGGGCCGCCTCGCCCGCCGCGACGACGGCCTCGAGGTGCCGCTCGAGCACCGGCCACGGCGCCTGGAGCAGCGCGGGGTCGATGTTGCCCTGCACCGGCACCGCGTGATCGAGCAGCGCGGATGCGGCGTCGAGCGGCAGCCGGTGGTCCACGCCGACCACATCCGCCCCCGCGTCGCGCATCGCGGGCAGCAGCAGCGCCGTGCCGGTGCCGAAGTGCACCTTCGGCACCCCCTGCACGGCCGCGAGCGTCCGCGCGGATGCGGGGAGCACCGCGGCACGGTAGTCCGCCTCCGACAGCGCGCCCGCCCAGGAGTCGAAGAGCTGCACGGCGGCAGCGCCCGCGCGCACCTGCGCGGCGAGGAACGCCCCGGAGACGTCGGCGAGCCACGCGGTGAGCCGCCGCCAGGCGTCCGGATCCGCGTGCAGCAGGGTTCGGGCGAGCAGCTGGTCCTTCGAGGGGCCGCCCTCCACCACGTAGCTGGCGAGCGTGAAGGGCGCGCCCGCGAAGCCGATCAGCGGTGTGCCGCCGAGCTGCGCGACGGTGGCGGCGACCGCCGCCTCGATCGGCGCGAGCGCGTCGGGCGTCAGCTCGTGGGCGACGAGGTCGTCGAGGTCCGCCGGCGTGCGGACGGGGCGCGCGAACACGGGTCCGCGGCCCGGCACGATGTCGACGTCCACGCCGGCGAGCTTCAGCGGCACGACGATGTCGCTGAAGAAGATCGCGGCGTCGACCGCGTGGCGGCGCACCGGCTGCACCGTGATCTCGGCGGCGAGCGCCGGGTCGAGGCAGGCGTCGAGCATCGCCGTGCCGGCGCGCGAGGCCCGGTACTCCGGCAGCGAGCGGCCCGCCTGGCGCATGAACCAGACCGGCGGGGTCGCCTGCCGCTCGCCGGCGTAGGCGGCGAGCAGCGGGGCCCGGTGGCTGCGGGGATTCTCGGTCACAGCAGGGGATCCTCCCATCCGTCGGCCTTCGCCCCGCACAGAACGCCGATCAGGCCGACCTACACTGCCATGCGTGCTCAGAGCCCTCACCGCGGACTATCGCGCCGCAGGGTTCGACCTGCTGGAGCGGCTCTCGGTGCTGTCGCCCGAGACCATGGCGGCCTTCGCCGCGGAGCGCGAGGACATCGACGGCGTCGTGCTGCTCGCGACCTGCAACCGATTCGAGGCCTATCTCGACATGACCGAGACGACCGGCTCCGCTGCCGACGCCCTGGTGCAGCACGCGGCTGCGGCCGCGGGCGTGGACCCGGATGCCCTCCGCGCCGCGCTCACGGAGCGCTCGGGCACCGAGATCCCGGGTCACCTCTTCGCCGTCTCGAGCGGCCTCGAGTCGCTCGTCGTCGGCGAGGCCGAGATCGCCGGCCAGGTGTCGCGCGCGTTGGAGTCCGCCCGCCGCGCGGGTACGACGACGAGCGATCTCGAGCGGCTGTTCCAGCGGGCCTCGCGCACGTCGAGCACGGTCCAGAACCGCACCCGCGTGGGCTTCGCCGGCCGCAGCATCGTGCGGCTCGCCCTCGACCTCGCGGAGAGCCGCCTCGGCGACTGGGCCCGAGTCAGGGTCCTGCTGATCGGCACCGGCACCTACGCGGGCGCGACGCTCGCCGCCCTCCGCGACCGCGGCGTCACCGAGGTCGGCGTCTACTCCCCGAGCGGACGCGCGGAGCGGTTCGCCCGCCGCGAGGGCGTGATCGCCGTGGCCACCGAGGACCTCCCCGGCCGGCTCGCCGCAGCGGATGTCGTGATCGCCTGCAGCATCGCGACCACGCCCATCCTGGACGCGGCTCGGCTCGGACGGGCGCGTGCGGCGGCCGGCCGCGAGGGCCGCCAGCTCGTGATCGACCTCGGCCTGCCGCGCAACATCGATCCGGATGTCGTCGATGTGCCGGGTGTCGCCCTGCTCGACCTCGAGACGATCAGCGTCCACGCGCCCCTGCCGGAGCTCCAGGCGACGGATGAGGCCCGCGAGATCATCTCCGCTGCGGTCGCCGAGTTCCGGGCCGACCAGCAGGCCGCCGCCGTGACGCCCGCGGTCGTCGCGTTCCGCGCGCACGTGCTGGAGCAGGTCGAGGCGGAGATCGAGCGGCTGCGCCGCCGGGACGAGCTGACGCCTGCGACCGAGCGCGCGATGCGCCACCTCGCGAGCGTCCTCGTGCACGCGCCCTCCACCCGAGCGAAGGCGTTCGCCGCCGCCGGGGAGGCCGACCGCTTCACCGAGGCGCTGACCACCGTGTTCGGCATCGAGGCCGCGACCGCGGCGACCGCGGCCCGCGAGGACGGCGCCGAGCTCGCCGGCTGACCGACCCGCCGTTCTCAGCACCTCCGTCATCGCGCCGTTCCGGAGAAACCGGGCGACACGCCGAGGCTGGGGCGCGATCAGCGGCGTGTCGCGCAAGAACTCCGGAACGACGCGATGAACGTCGCCGGGCTCACGCCTTCCGCTGCAGCAGGAGGTGCGTGACGCCGCTCGGCGACGAGGTGCTCTCGATCGTGAAGCGCTCCTCGAGCCCCTCGAGGCCGTCCCAGAGCCGCTCGCCCCGTCCGAGCACGACCGGGGCGACCACCGCATGCAGCTCGTCGACGAGGTCCGCCGCGAGGAACTCGCGCACGGTCTGCACCCCACCGCCGATCCGCACGTCCAGGCCGCCGGCCGCCTCGGTGGCCACGGCGAGCGCCTCCTGCGGCGTCGCGTCGAGGAAGTGGAAGGTCGTCCCGCCCTCCATCTCGATCGGGGGTCGCGGGTGATGCGTGAGCACGAAGACCGGCGTGTGGAAGGGGGGCTCCTCGCCCCACCAGCCCCGCCATCCGTCGTCGGTCCACGGACCGCGCTGCGGGCCGAACTTGTGGCGGCCCATGATCTCGGCGCCGATGCCGACGCCCCAGGACGCGGCGAAGCGGTCGTCGATCCCCGCGGATCCGTCCGACCGGCCCTGCATCGCCCGGAAGGTGCGGGTGCCGAAGAACCAGCTCTGCAGCCCCATGCCCGCGTGACCGAAGGGCGCCTCGAGCGACTGCCCCTCCCCGGTGCCGAAGCCGTCGAGGGACAGGAAGAAGTTGTGGACGCGCACGCGGGGCATCCCGTCACCCTAGGGACGGGGCCGCCCTCAGTGCACGTACTCCAGGATGTCGAGCCCGATCGTGCGCATGGACTGCAGCACCGCGAGCCGCGTCGTGTGCACGTGGTCCTCGAACTGCACGGTCACCGTGTAGGCCACGGATGCGCGCGGCCCGCGCAGCACGCCCGCCTCGGAGCGGACGCCGGCGTCCGTGCCGGTCTTGTTGAACAGGCTGAGCCCGTGGTCGCTGCGCACGTGGCTCAGCGGATCGAGGGCGAAGGCGCTGGAGACCATCGACAGGTCGGTGTTCAGCGCGAGCCAGTCGGAGACGCGGGAGGAGACGGCCCGGTTCACAGCCTCGCCGCGGGCGATCCGCGCGAAGAGGGTGGTGAGCTCGGCGGCGGAGCCGACCGACAGCTGCGGGGCGTCGTCCGGGCCCCGGCGGTCGCGCACCCGGTCGAGCAACGCGGTGCGCTTCAGGCCGAGCGACTCCCCGCGCGCCCGCACGGCGTCGAGGCCGACGGCCCGCAGCAGCACGTTCGTGGCGAGGTTGTCGCTCGTCGCCGCCACGAGCGAGGCGAGGTCGGTCAGCGGCAGGCTCGGCGCGTGCAGGTACTGCCAGACGCCGGAGTCGCCGACGAGATCGTCGGGGGTGCGGTCGAGCAGGTCGTAGCGGGAGTGCGCCTGCTCGTCGAGACGCGCGGCGATCTCGAGCAGGAGCAGCACCTTGCCGATGGATGCGGTCGGCAGCACGACGTGGTCGTCGACGGAGAGCAGCGCCTTGCCCGAGCGCACGTCGATCACGCGCGCCGACACCTGCGCACCGGTCAGCGCGAGGTGCGCGAGCGCGGTGAAGCCGTCGGTGAAGTCGGAGCGCAGCACCTCGCCCTTGTGCCGCGCCCCCGGTTCGCCGCCACGCAGCCGGGCCCTCCGTGAGGGCTCCGCCTGCGCGGCGGTCACCAGATCGTGACCCGCTTCGTCGGATCCAGCCACAGCGCGTCCTGGTCGGTGACGTCGAAGGCGGAGTGGAACTCCTCGAGGTTCCGGACGATCTGGTTGCACCGGAACTCGGGCGGCGAGTGCGGGTCGATGGTGAGCAGCCGGATCGCCTCGGCCTGGCGGCGCTTCTCGCGCCACACCGCGGCCCACGAGAGGAAGAAGCGCTGCGCGCCGGTCAGCCCGTCGATCACGGGGGCCTCGCGACCCTCGAGCGAGAGCAGGTAGGCCTTCCAGGCGATGGTGAGGCCGCCGAGGTCGCCGATGTTCTCGCCGATGGTCAGCGCGCCGTTCACGTGGTCGGTCAGGCCCTCGGGCACGAGCTCGTCGTACTGGGCGATGAGCGCCTTCGTGCGCTCCTCGAACGCCGCCCGGTCGGCCTCGGACCACCAGTTCTCCAGCCGGCCGTCGCCGTCGAACTGCGAGCCCTGGTCGTCGAAGCCGTGCCCGATCTCGTGGCCGATCACCGCGCCGATGCCGCCGTAGTTCGCCGCGTCGTCCCGGTCCGGGTCGAAGAACGGTGCCTGCAGGATGGCGGCCGGGAACACGATCTCGTTGAGCCCGGGGTTGTAGTACGCGTTGACGGTCTGCGGCGTCATGAACCACTCGTCGCGGTCGACCGGCTTGCCGATCTTGCCGAGCTCGCGGTCGAACTCGAACGCGGCGGCACGGCGCACGTTGCCGACGAGGTCGTCCGCGGTCACCTCCAGCCGCGAGTAGTCCCGCCACTTCACCGGGTAGCCGATCTTCGGCGTGAACTTCGCCAGCTTGATGAGCGCCTTCGCCCGGGTCTCGTCGCTGAGCCACTCGAGCTCGCCGATCGACCCGCGGTAGGCGCCGACGAGGTTCGCGACCAGCACGTCCATCCGCACCTTCGCGATCGGCGGGAAGTGCCGTTCCACGTAGAGCCGGCCGACGGCCTCGCCGAGCACGCCCTCGGCGAGCGCGACGCCGCGCTTCCAGCGGGCCTTGACCTCCTCGGTCCCGGTGAGCGCGGTGCCGGTGAAGGCGAAGTGCGCGTCCACGAACGCGGAGGAGAGGTAGGGGGCGAGCGGACGGATGACGCGGATCGCGAGCCAGTCGCGCCAGGCCTCGAGGCGGTCGGCGGTGAGCAGGCCGAGCACGCCGGTGAGGAAGCTCGGCTGCCGGACGACGACGGTGTCGAGCGCGCCGGCGGGCGCGGCGAGGCCCGCGGCCCAGGCCTCGAGCAGCGCGCCGTGCTCAGCCGCCTCGGAGACCAGGCCGGCCCAGCTCATCGGGTTGTAGGTGGCCTGCACGTCGCGGGTGCGAACGGCGTCCCAGTGCTGGGCGGCGATCTCGGTCTCGAGCGCGAGCACACGATCCGCCCGGGTCGCGGCGTCCGAGAGTCCGGCGAGCGAGTACATGGTCGCGAGGAAGGTGCGGTACGCCTCGCGGTGCGTCGCGAAGGCGTCGTCGCGGTAGTAGCGCTCATCGGGCAGCCCGAGGCCGCCCTGCTCGAAGAAGACGAGGTAGCGGTCCGGATCGCCCGGGTCGTTGTCGACGAACAGCTGCACGAGGCTGCCGGCGCCGGTGCGCTCGAGGGAGCCGAGCACGTCGAGGACCTCGGCCACCGAGCGGGTGGCGGCGACGAGGGCCAGCGGCTCCGCGAGCGGCTCGGCGCCACGCGCCTCGACGGCGTCCTCGGCCATGAAGGAGGCGTAGAGGTCGCCGATCTTCCGCGCCTCCGTGCCGGGATCCGCCTGCTGCGATTCCTCGACGAGCGCGCGCACCGCGGCCTCGGCACCGTCGACGAGGTCGAGGAACGCGCCGGAACGGGCCCGGTCGGCCGGGATCGTCGCCTCCGCGATCCAGCGACCGTTCACGTGCCGGTAGAGGTCGTCCTGCACGCGGACGGCCGGGTCGAAGGCCTCGACGTCGAGCCCCGCGGGGAGCCCCCCGACGGCCGGATCCACGGATTCGTGCGCGCTGGTGTCGACCACGATGCCCGAGTCTATGATCCGACCCGCGCCCGGGCCCGGGCGGCTCGCGCGTCGGGACGAGCACCCAGCAGATCGGCAGCCGTGAGCGCCGCGGAGGCCACCGCTTAGGCTCGGACGTCGTGCGACTCGTGGTGGCGGAGTGTTCGGTCGACTACGCGGGACGGCTCTCGGCGCATCTGCCGCCGGCCCGCCGCCTGATCATGCTGAAGGCGGACGGCAGCGTGCTCGTGCACGCGGACGGCGGCTCCTACAAGCCCCTGAACTGGATGAGCCCGCCCTGCTCGCTCGAGACGGAGGAGCCCGACGCGGACCTCGTCGCGAGCGGCGTGCAGGAGGTCTGGCGCGTCCGGCACGGCAAGACCGGTGACGTGCTGATCATCCGGATCCACGAGCGGTTCGTCGACGAGACGGTCGAGCTCGGCTCGGATCCCGGCCTCGTGAAGGACGGCGTCGAGGCGGATCTGCAGCGGCTGCTCGCCGAGCAGATCGACCTGCTCGGCGAGGGGCACACGCTCGTGCGGCGCGAGCACATGACCGCGATCGGTCCGGTCGACATCCTCGCCCGCGATCCGGAGGGGGCGGCGGTGGCCGTCGAGATCAAGCGTCGCGGTGAGATCGACGGCGTCGAGCAGCTCACCCGCTACCTCGAGCTCATGAACCGGGACCCGCATCTCGCCCCGGTCATCGGCGTCTTCGCGGCCCAGGAGATCAAGCCGCAGGCGCGGACGCTCGCCGAGGACCGCGGCATCCGCTGCGTCACCCTCGACTACGACGCCATGCGCGGCGTGGAGATCGGCCCCGCCCGCCTCTTCTGAGCCGTCATCACAGCGCACACGACGGAGTTCCTGCGCAGAACCGGCCCGGATCCGCATGACTGCGTCGCCGGAAGCGGATTCCTCCGTCGTTCGCGCAGTCGACGCGGGGCCCGGACTGGGGGCGGGGCGGTCAGGAGGCGCCGCTTAGGGTTGCGGCGTGTCCGACCTGACGCTCGCGCCGTTCTCCGTGGTGCTCGTCGACCTCGACGGCACGATCATGGACTCCGCTCCCGGCATCACCGCCACGCTCACCCGCACACTCGAGCGGATGGGGCTGCCGATCCCGCCCCCCGGCCGTCTGCTCGAGTTCGTGGGGCCGCCCATCCTCGACGGCCTGCGCGACCTCGCCGGGCTCGATCCGGAGCAGTCGCAGGAGGCGCTCCGGATCTACCGGGCCGAGTACGGCGCCACCGGCGCCTTCGATGCACGGCCGTACCCGGGCGTCCGCCAGGCGCTCGAGGCGATCCGCGACGCAGGTCTGCCGCTCGCCGTCGCGACGTCGAAGCCGGAGCTGCAGGCGCGGCGGATCCTCGCCCACTTCGACCTCGACGACCTCTTCCTCGTCATCGCGGGGGCCTCGGAGGACGAGGCGCGCAGCGAGAAGGCGGATGTCATCGCCTGGGCGCTGCGCCTGCTCACCCGGGAGGGCATCGACGTGAGCCGGCCGGTCATGGTCGGGGACCGCATCCACGACGTCGAAGGGGCGGCCCTGCACGGCATGCCGTCGGTCTTCGTCAGGTGGGGCTACGGGGACCCCGCCGAGGCCGCGGGCGCCTTCGCGATCGCGGAGGCGCCCGCCGACCTCCCCCGGATCGTCACAACCCGCTGAGCGTTCCCCGCTCGCCGCCCGGACCCTGCTGTTCGCAGGCTGGGCGTGGGCCAGACTGGAGCCATGACCATGACGCAGGTGGAGCGGCAGTACGTCAAGGCCGCTCAGGCGACCGCACCGCACGTCGTCGTCCTGTTCGGAGCGGCGGGCGATCTCGCGAAGCGCAAGCTGCTGCCGGGGATGGCGAACCTCGTGCTCTCCTCGCTCGCGCCGGACATCGAGATCGTCGGCACCTCCCTCGAGGAGCTCGACGACGAGTCGTACCGGGCCCAGGCCAAGGCCGCGCTCGACGAGTTCGACCGCCGCACGCTCAACGACAAGGAGTGGGAGGACTTCTCCTCCAAGCTCCACTACGTGCCGAGCTCGGCGGGCCCGCAGGCTCTCGCCCGCGCCGTCCACGAGGCCGAGAAGCGCCTCGGACCGGAGGCGCGCCGCATCCACTACCTGAGCGTGCCGCCGAAGGCCGCGCTCGCCGCCGTCGACACCATCGCGGCCGCGAAGCTCGTCGACGGCTCCCGGATCATCATGGAGAAGCCGTTCGGCACCGACCTCGCCTCGGCGGTCGAGCTGAACCGGCGCCTGCACAACACCTTCTCCGAGCAGCAGATCTTCCGGATCGACCACTTCCTCGGCAAGGAGCCGGCGCAGAACATCCTCGCCATCCGATTCGGCAACGGCCTGTTCGAGCCGATCTGGAACCGCAACTTCATCCAGCAGATCCAGATCGACGTCCCGGAGACGCTCGGGATCGAGCAGCGGGCGGCGTTCTACGAGTCGACCGGCGCCTACCGCGACATGGTCGTCACGCACCTGTTCCAGATCCTCGCCTTCGTCGCGATGGAGGCGCCCACGGCGTTGGAGCCCCAGGCCATCAGCGAGGAGAAGAACAAGGTCTTCCGCTCGATGACGCCCATCGACCCCGACAACGTCGTGCGCGGCCAGTACGTCGGCTACAAGGACATCCCCGGCGTCTCGCCCGAGAGCGAGACCGAGACGTTCGTGGCCCTGAAGTGCTTCATCGACAACTGGCGCTGGGCGGGCGTCCCGTTCTACCTGCGCACCGGCAAGAAGCTCGCCGAGGGCCAGCGGATCATCTCCATCGCCTTCAAGGAGCCGCCGCGGAGCATGTTCCCCGCCGGCAGCGGCGTGGGCGCGAAGGGGCCGGACCACCTCACCTTCGACCTCGCGGACGCGTCGAAGATGTCGCTGTCGTTCTACGGCAAGCGCCCGGGGCCCGGCATGCGGCTCGACAAGATCAGCATGCAGTTCTCGATGCAGGAGCAGGCGAACGCGGCGGACGTGCTCGAGGCGTACGAGCGGCTCATCCTCGACGCGATGCGCGGCGACCACACGCTGTTCACCACCGCCGAGGGCATCGAGCGCCTGTGGGAGGTCTCGCAGCCGCTGCTCGACGACCCGCCCCCCGTGCGGCCGTACGCGGTCGGCAGCTGGGGTCCGAACGCGATCCACCAGCTCATCGCGCCGTACGCGTGGCGGCTGCCGTTCGAGCGGGTCTGGCGCGAGTCGCACCACTGACGGGCCCGTCCGTCCGGCCGGGGCGCCTCCGCGCGCGTTCATCGCGCGGATCCGGAGTTCCTGCGCGACACGCCGGTGGAAGGTTCATCCGCCCGGCGTGTCGGCCGAGATCTCCGGAACGGCGCGATCCGTCCAGGGCAGCGCTCCGCATGCGGGACGGCTGGGCGTCGCGCGTCGTGCCCCCGGTCCCCGGGCGGCGCTGTCTAGTCTGCGCGGATGCCTGAACGCGACGAGCTGATCGGCGGCCGGTACCGGCTCGGCCCCGCCATCGGCCACGGCGGGATGGGCACCGTGCGGCGTGCCCGCGACCTCCGCTTCGACCGGGACGTCGCCGTGAAGCTGCTGCGCACGACCGACGACCCCCGGCAGCGCGAGCGGATGCGGCGGGAGGCCCGGCTGCTCGGCGCGGTGCAGCATCCGAACCTCGTCGCGGCCTACGACACCGGGATCGAGCTCGCCGACTCCGGGCCGATGCACTGGCTCGCCATGGAGCTCGTCCGCGGGCCCGACCTCGGCGTGCTGCTGCGCCAGCGGGGACGGCTCGACTCCGAGGACGTCCGCCGGATCGTGCACGACCTCGCTGCCGCCCTCGTCGCGCTGCATGCGGCCCGCGTCTGGCACCGCGACGTGAAGTCGGCGAACGTGCTGCTCACCCGCACGCCGGGCACCGGCCCCTGGCACGCGAAGCTCGCGGACCTCGGCATCGCGGTCAGCGAGGACACCGCCGCCCTCACCACCACCGGGCAGGTGATGGGCACGGCGGCGTATCTCAGCCCCGAGCAGGTCTCGGGCGAGGAGATCGACGGCGCCTCCGACGTGTACAGCCTCGGCCTCATCGCGCTCGAGGCGCTCACCGGCGAGCACGCGTTCCCGGGCAGCGCGATCGAGTCCGCGACGGCCCGGCTCGTGCGACCGCCCGCGGTCCCGGAGTGGATCACCGGCGGATGGCGGATGCTGCTGACCGCGATGACCGCGGTCGACCCCGCCGACCGGCCGACCGCTGAGCAGGTGCAGGTCGCGACCGAGTGGCCGCTGCCCGACGTCGCCCCCGATCCTGCCCCGGCGCCCCTCCCGTTCGACGACGAGGGCGCCCCCACGGTCGCGGCCGAGGTCGTCGCACCCACCGCCGTGCTCCCCGCCGCAGCGGAGGCCGCGCCGCTCGTGCGCGCACCGCGCCGCCTGCCGATCGTCCCCATCGCCGCAGCCGCGCTCGTGCTGGGCGTCCTCGGCGGTGGGATGGCCCTGGTCGCGACGACCGGTGCTCCTGCCCCGGCTGCGACCACGCCCGCCGCACACGCCACGCAGGCCGCCCGGCCGACCGCATCCGCCCCCGCGACGGTGACCGCCGTGCAGCACACCGCCACGCCGAGGGTCACCCCGACGGCCGTCCCGAAGCCGGTCGTCCACGCGCCGGCCGCGCCCCACGCGAAGTGGAACGGCTTCGAACCGGGACACGGCAAGGGCGGAGGCCACGGCGAGGGCGGAGGCCACGGCGAGGGCGGCGGTCACGGCGAGGGCGGCGGTCACGGCGGGGATTGACCCGGGTCGCTCCCAGGGGCCGCGGATCAGCGTCGCCGGATGGCTGATGAGCCGAAGAAGGGCGATCACGTCACCTGGAAGTCCCACGGGGGTGAGGCGGAGGGTGTCCTCGAGCGGAGGATCACGAGCGACACCGTGGCCGGCGGCCGCACGGTGCGCGCCTCGAAGGACGACCCGCAGTACCTGGTGAGGAGCGAGAAGAGCGGCGGCGAGGCGGTCCACAAGCCGTCGGCGCTGCACCAGCAGGAGCGGGACGGACATCCGCTCGCGGGACACGGCAGGCGGGACACGGCAGACTGACTGCGTGTCCTTCAACGCCCGCCTGCGCCGACTCGTCGGCATCGGCGGCGGGCGCGGCTCGGTGACGTCGAGCAGCCTGCGGAACGCGGCGCAGATCGACGTCTACGGCACGGTGCGCCGGCCGGGACCGTTCGACGCGCCCCCGCCGGAGCCAGTGCAGCTCGTGTCGCCGCTGCCGTGGGAGCTGGAGGACGGCCAGGACGGCCGCATCGCCGACTGGGTGAACCGCTTCGAGCAACGGGGGTCAGAGTCGCCCCGGCCCGAACCTCTAGCGTGAGGGCATGAGCGTTCAGACCGATCTCGTCGCCGCCCTCAGCACCTTCACCGCGCGCCTCGACGAGGTGAACGCCGGCTTCGCGGCCGCCGCCTCCGACGATGTGCAGGCCGTGACGGATCACCTGCAGCAGCAGGTGGCGCTGCTGATCGACTTCAGCGCGGCGCTCTGCAACGCCGTCGGCGATCTCGCCGGCGAGGTCGATGAGCTGGAACCGACCGACTGAGGGCGCTCAGCGGGCCGCGACGTCGAAGACCGTGACCTGGGCCGCCGCCGCGCCGATGCGGTCCGCCGCGGCGAGGTGCTCGGGATGCGGCAGGTACGAGTCGCGCGCCGCCGCGTCGTCGAAGGTCACCACGAAGCCGTAGTCGTGACCCCGCTCGAGGCCCTCCGGGCTGACGCTCGGGCCCTCCTCGAGCGCGATGATGCCCGGGATGCGGCTCGCCATGCCGCGCACCGCGACACGGACCGCCTCGCGGTCCCAGTCCGCGGCGTCGGGACGCCACTGGACGAGCACGACGTGCAGCACGGCGGGCATCAGACGTCGTCCCTGCGGGTGACGGTGACGCTGCGGCGACCGCGGAAGGCGAGGATCAGCCCGACGACGAAGACGACCACGCCGACCCCCATCAGGATCAGCCCCACGGTGGGGACGTCGATCCCCGAGACGGTGACGTGGACGGCGAAGTACAGGATGGCGCCGATCACCACGAGCGCCACGCCCGTTCCGATGCTCATGGAGCGAACCGTAGCGGCCGGGAATGAGCGATCCCCGTGGACCTCGATGGCCCACGGGGATCGTCTCTCGTGCGCGAGGGGGGAGTTGAACCCCCACGCCCTTTCGGGCACACGGACCTGAACCGTGCGCGTCTGCCTATTCCGCCACTCGCGCGTGACCGGCCCCGCAAGACGCCGGGGCCGGTCGACGAGAGTAGCACGACGCGGCATTCCTCCTCCGGCGCGCGGGGGCTCCGCGGCGGTCCGTCGAAGGTGCTCGCGGTACCCTGGCCCGATCGAAATCGCGGGAGCGGCCGCGCGACAGGACAGGGAATCGACGACGGTGGGCATCCTCGACAGCTTCGAGCGTGGGCTCGAGCGCGCCGTCAACGGCGCCTTCGCCCGTACGTTCCGGTCGGGACTGCAGCCCGTCGAGATCACCGCGGCGCTGCGCCGCGAGGTCGACACGCACGCCTCCCCGGTCGCCCGCGACCGCATCCTGGTCCCCAACCGGTTCGTCGTGCGGATGAGCGAGGGCGACCACATCGCGATGACCGCGTTGGGGCAGCCGCTGATCGACGAGCTGACCGGCCTGCTGACGCAGTACGTGACGGAGCAGCGCTACCAGATGGCGTCGCCGCCGGTCATCACCCTGGAGCCCGACGACGGCCTCGCCATCGGGATGCTCGAGGTCGAGTCCGCGACGGAGCGGGTGGAGGTCGACTGGGCGCCGGTGCTCGAGATCGACGGCCGCCGCTACCCGATCGGGCCGAGGACCGTGATCGGACGCGGCACCGAGGCCGACATCACCGTGGAGGACACCGGCATCAGCCGCAAGCACCTCGAGATCCTCTGGAACGGCCGCCAGGCGGAGGCCAGGGACCTCGGCTCGACGAACGGCTCCACCCTGAACGGCGCGCGGCTCACCCGCGCGGCCGTCCCGAACGACTCGGTCCTGCAGATCGGCCGCACCCGCATCCTCTTCCGGCTCGTCGCGCAGCCCCGGAGCGGCCGGTGAGCGAGCTCACGCTGCTCGTGCTCAGGGTGGCGTTCCTCGCGCTGCTCTGGGTGTTCGTGTTCGCGGTCGTCTACGCGCTGCGCAGCGACCTCTTCGGCGGCCGCGTGCGCAAGCTGCCGGAGGAGGCCCGCTTCGCCCCGGCCCCCATGGCCGCCGCCGGGCCGCCGGCCGTCCAGTCCCTGCCCACCTCCCCGGTCACCCCCGGCGCCGGCATCCCGGTGGTGCAGCCGAGCGGCCCGGCCTCCCACCTCGTCATCACCTCCGGCGGCAAGGCCGGCCTCGAGATCCCGCTCGGCAGCGAGCCGCTGACGATCGGCCGCGCGAGCGACTCCGGCCTGCAGATCCGCGACGACTACACCTCCACCCACCACGCCCGCCTGCTGCTCTGGGGCTCCGACTGGGTGGTGCAGGACCTCGACTCGACGAACGGCACGTTCGTCGACGGCCAGCGCATCGACTCCCCGACGCAGGTGCCGCTCGGCGTGCCGGTGAAGGTGGGCGCGACCACGTTCGAGCTCCGTGCGTGAGGGCATGACCATCGTCACCGCAGGCGCAGCGGTCTCGCACGTAGGTCGCGTGCGGACGAACAACCAGGACTCCGGCTACGCGGGGGCCCAGCTGTTCGTCGTCGCCGACGGCATGGGCGGCCACGCGGGCGGCGACGTCGCCTCCGCGATCGCCGTGAACCGGATCGCGCAGACCGACCGCCTCGACTTCGCGAACCCGCAGGAGGCGGAGTTCGCTCTGCAGGCCTCGCTCGTCGCCGCCAACCAGCTGATCAGCGAGGCCGTCTACGAGCACCCGGAGCTCACCGGCATGGGCACGACGGTCAGCGCCCTCGTGCGGGTCGGCGACGCGGTCGCGACGGCGCACATCGGCGACTCGCGCATCTACCTGCTCCGCGACGGCGAGCTCAGCCAGATCACGAACGACCACACCTTCGTGCAGCGGCTCGTCGAGACCGGCCGCATCAGCGTCGAGGAGGCGGCCGTGCATCCGCGGCGCAGCGTCCTGATGCGGGTGCTCGGCGACATCGACCAGGCGCCCGAGATCGACACCGGGATCCTCGGCACGGTCCCCGGCGACCGATGGATGCTGTGCTCCGACGGGCTCTCCAGCTACGTGTCGGAGGAGCGGATCCGGACGGTCCTCGCCGACGCGGAGACGTCCCGCGAGGCCTGCGAGGCGTTGATCGAGGAAGCGCTCGACCGCGGCGCTCCCGACAACGTCACGGCGATCGTGGTCGACATCGACCACAGCGGCGAGGGTTCGGGCGGGTCCGCCATCGTCGGCGCCGCCGCCGAGCCGCTCGAGTTCGACACCGGGGGCGAGTCGCGGCCGCACACCCGGCTGCCGTCGCTGCTGCTGCACCCGCTGCGCACCCCGCCGCCCGAGGCGAGCTTCGTGCCCGACTCCGAGGACTACATCGACGCGCTCATCCGGGAGGACCGCCGCCGCATCTGGCGACGGCGCCTGATCTGGCTGGCCGCGATCGCGCTGCTGCTCGCCGCCGTCGCCATCGGCGTGATCGCCGGGTACCGGTACACGCAGACGCGCTACTACGTCGGCTTCGACGGCGACCACGTCGCCGTCTACCAGGGCGTCCAAGGCTCGGTCGGACCGGTCCAGCTCAGCCACGTGGTCGAGGAGACGGGCATCAGCCGGGCGCAGCTCTCCGGCTACGCGCTCGAGCAGCTCGACGGCACGATCAGCGCGAACAGCCTCGCGGATGCGCGGCGGATCGTCCAGAACGCGAGGGAGGGGTCCAATGGTTGACGCCGGAGCGACCACGACGCTGACGCGGCCGGATGAGCGGATCCCGATCACGAAGCCGTCCACCCGTCTCAGGAACATCGAGCTCGGCCTGCTCGTGGTCGCCCTCGCAGTGGCCGCGTCCTCGATCCTGCTCGTGCAGCTCGGCGCCCGCGGCCGCATCGACCCGCACCTGCTCACCCTCGCGGCCGGCCTCGCCGTCCTGGTCCTCGCCATGCACGTGGTGCTGCGCTTCTCGGCGCGGGATGCGGATCCGTTCATCCTGCCGATCGCGACCGCGCTGAACGGCCTCGGCATCGCCGAGATCTACCGGATCGACCTCACGCCGACCGGGGTGCAGAACCACTTCGACGACGGCACCCGGCAGATCCTCTGGACCGCCCTCGGCGTCGGGGCCGCGATCGCGACGATCCTGCTCGTGCGCAACCACCGGGCGCTGCAGCGGTACACGTACATCGCGATGCTCATCGCGATCGTGCTCCTGCTGCTGCCGCTGGTCCCCGGCCTGCGCCTGTCCAACGTGACGGCGAACGTGTGGATCCACGTCGGCCCTCTGAACTTCCAGCCCGGCGAGATCGCGAAGATCGCCCTCGCGGTGTTCTTCGCCGGCTTCCTCGTCGCGCGGCGGGACTCGCTCGCGATGGTCGGCCGGAAGGTCCTCGGCGTGCGCCTGCCGCGCGGCCGCGACCTCGGCCCCATCGTCGTCGTCTGGGTGCTCGCCCTCGCGGTGATCGTGTTCGAGCACGACCTCGGCACCGGCCTGCTGCTGTTCGGGATGTTCGTCGCGATGCTCTACGTCGCGACCGGGCGCACGAGCTGGATCGTGCTCGGCCTGGTGATGGCGGTCATCGGCGGATGGGGCGCCGCGCAGGTGCTGACCTACGTGCAGGGGCGCTTCACGAACTGGCTGGAAGCGTTCTCCGGGAACCTCTACAACGAGGCCGGCGGCAGCTACCAGGTCGTCAACGGCATCTTCGGGCTCGCTCACGGCGGCCTCTTCGGCACCGGCCTCGGCCAGGGACGCCCCGACCTCACCCCCGCGGCCAGCAGCGACTTCATCATCGCCTCGCTCGGCGAGGAGATCGGGCTCGTCGGGCTGTTCGCCGTCCTCTGCCTCTACCTGCTGTTCGTCTCGCGCGGCCTCCGCATCGGCTTCTCCGGTCCCGACGACTTCGGCAAGCTCCTCGCCGTCGGCCTCTCCTTCGTCTTCGCGGAGCAGTGCTTCATCGTCATCGGCGGCGTGATGCGGGTGATCCCGGAGACGGGGCTCACCACACCCTTCCTCGCCGCGGGCGGCTCCTCGCTCGTCGCGAACTGGATGATCGCGGCCCTGCTGCTGCGCATCTCGGACACCATCCGCAGCTCCCCGAGGACGGTGATCTGATGAATCGCGAGCTGAAACGGATCAGCGCGCTCGTCGTGGTGATGTTCATGGCCCTCTTCGTGGCCTCGTCGATCATCCAGGTCTTCCAGGCGGACGCCCTCGGGGCGGACGCCCGCAACGCCCGGGCCCGCGCGGACGCGTACAAGATCCAGCGCGGCCAGATCCTCACGTCCGACGGCAAGGCGATCGTGGTGTCGAAGAAGGAGTCGGCCGACGAGTACCAGTTCCAGCGCCAGTACCTGGACGGGAAGCTCTACTCGGCGGTGACCGGCTACTACCCGATCAACGGCGCACCCACCGGGATCGAGGGCGCGCTCGACGCGAAGCTCGCCGGCACCGGCAGCAACCAGGTCTTCGACCGCATCCAGAACATCGTGACCGGGCAGGACCCGAAGGGCGACTCGGTGGAGCTCACCATCGACCCGAAGGTGCAGAAGGCGGCCTACGACGCGCTCGGGAACAAACGCGGGGCCGTCGTCGCGATCGATCCCTCGACCGGTGCCGTGCTCGCGATGGTCTCGAAGCCATCGTTCGACCCGAACGCGATCGCCGCGCACGACTCGAGCGCGCTCAGGGCGTACAGCAGCCTGTTGAACCAGAGCCCGAGCCCGCTCACCAACCGGGCGATCGCCGGGAACCTCAACCCGCCCGGATCGACGTTCAAGCTCATCGTCGCCTCCGCCGCCCTCGAGAGCGGCAAGTACACCGAGTCGAGCCAGTTCGCCAGCCCCAACTCGCTGACGCTGCCCGGGACGTCGCTCGTCATCCAGAACTCGCAGGGCGAGGTCTGCGGTACCGGCCCGAAGGCCACGCTGAAGCTCGCGCTCAGCCTCTCCTGCAACATCCCCTTCGCCGAGCTCGGCGACCAGCTGGGTCAGAAGCCCATCGCCGACCAGGCCGCGAAGTTCGGGTTCGGCAAGCCGCTGTCCATCCCGCTCGCCGTCACGCCCTCGGTGTATCCGAAGCAGGCCCTCGACAAGGCGCAGCTCGCGCAGACGGCCTTCGGCCAGTTCGAGGATCGCGTCACGCCGATGCAGATGGCGATGGTCTCGGCCGCGATCGGCAACGGTGGTGTCCTGATGAAGCCGAACCTGGTGAAGCGTGTCCTGAGCCCCGCCCTCGACACTGTGGAGCAGATGACCCCCCAGCAGCTGGCACAGCCGGTGAGTCAGAAGACGGCGAGCGCCGTGACCGACATGATGGTGTCGTCGGTCGCGACGGGCGCGGCGACCAATGGCAGAATCGACGGCGTCGACGTGGCCGGCAAGACGGGCACCGCGCAGAACGGGGCGAACGATCCGTACACGCTCTGGTTCACGGGATTCGCCCCGGCGAAGAACCCGAAGGTCGCGGTCGCGGTCGTGATCGAGAACGGTGGGGGACTCGGGCAGTCCGGGTACGGGAACCTCCTGGCCGCGCCTGTCGCCAAGAAGGTCATGGAGGCGGTGCTGAACAAATGAGACCGGTCGCCGGGCTCACCTTCGGGGGCCGCTACGAGCTCTCCTCACGCGTCGCCGTCGGCGGCATGGGTGAGGTGTGGGAGGCCACGGACCTCGTCATCGGACGACCCGTGGCCATCAAGATCCTCAAGGACGAGTACCTGGGCGACCCCGGGTTCCTCGAGCGCTTCCGGGCGGAGGCCCGCCACGCGGCGCTCGTGAACCACGAGGGCATCGCGAACGTCTACGACTACGGCGAGGAGGACGGCTCCGCCTTCCTCGTGATGGAGCTCGTGCCGGGCGAGCCGCTCTCCTCGATCCTGGAGCGCGAGCACACCCTGCCGCCCGACCGGGTGCTCGACGTCGTCTCGCAGACCGCGATGGCGCTGCAGGCCGCGCACGCCGCCGGCCTCGTCCACCGCGACATCAAGCCGGGCAACCTGCTCGTCACTCCCGACGGCCGCGTGAAGATCACCGACTTCGGCATCGCGCGAATCACCGACCAGGTGCCGCTCACCGCGACCGGCCAGGTCATGGGCACCGTGCAGTACCTGTCGCCCGAGCAGGCGAGCGGCCAGCCGGCGTCCCCCGCGACCGACATCTACTCCCTCGGCATCGTCGCCTACGAGGCCCTCGCCGGTCATCGCCCGTTCACCGGCGAGTCGCAGGTGGCCATCGCGATGGCGCAGATCAACGACACCCCGCCCGACCTGCCGACCACCATCCCCGAGCCGGTCCGCCGCCTCGTGATGGCATGCATAGCGAAGGCGCCGTCCGAACGGCCGACGACCGCCGCGCTGCTCGCTCGCGCCGCGCAGGCGCTCCGGCGGGGCGACGTGCTCGCCGCCGCATCCGCCGTGCCCGCCGTGCTGCCCGCCGGGGTCGCCGCGCCCACCATGGCGATGCAGGCGGAGGGCGCCACCACGGTGCTGCCCACCCAGGCTCCCGGCTTCGAGACCACGCTGCTCGGCGTCCCTGCCGCGGGCGCCGCGGCGGCGGGATCGGGCTACGGCGGCACCCCGCCGACGGGCGCGTACCCGGCGACCAACGCCGTCGCGACCGACCCCGAGGAGGGACGTCGCCGGCGCAGCCCGTGGACGTGGCCGCTGATCGCGCTGATCCTGCTGCTCGTGATCGTGCTCGTCGCCTGGGCCGTGTCGCAGTTCGCCGCGTCGAACGCCGGCGCGAAGACCTCCGCCTCCACCTCGACGAGTGCGAGCGCGTCCGCCTCGGCCAGCTCCACGGCGTCGTCGACGGCCTCGGGCAACGTCACCATCAACATCGCCGACTACGTCGGCAAGCCCTACGCGCAGGTCGTGTCGAACCTGCAGAGCCTCGGGCTCTCCCCGACAGCGCAGAAGGGCGACGCTGCACCGACCGACGGCGACGTCGGCAACGTGTACGAGCTGAGCAAGTCCGGAAGCGTGCCCAAGGGGTCATCGATCACGGTGACCTACTACGGCGACACGGCCACCGCGCAGGCACCGTCGTCGGCGCCGGTGCTCTCCAGCCCGTCGTCCCAGCCGGTCCCTGCGAACAGCACGATCACGGTGAGCTGGCCCGCGTACAACGCGTGCCCGGCCGGGCAGTCCCGCTCGGGCTACAGCGTGAACGTGACGGGTGCGCCGACGAGCCCTCAGAACCCCGAGGGACCGAACGCGACCGAGATCACCATCCCCACGGGCGACCCCGGCAGCGGCCCGATCACGGTCAAGTACAAGGTCTTCTGCGGCGCGAAGGACTCGGCGTACTCGCCGACCCTGACCGTGCAGGTCGCGAAGCCGGCGCCGACCCCGACGCCGACCACGCCCGCACCCACACCCTCCGGTTCCGCTGGCCTCCCCGGGCTATGAGCATGAGCGATCTCGGGAGCGCTCCCGTCGGGCGGATCGCGAACCTCGAATCCGGTGAGCGGCTGCTCGCCGGCCGCTACCGCGTCGAGCAGCTGCTCGGCCGCGGCGGCATGGCCGAGGTGCATCTCGGGATGGACCTGCGGCTCGGCCGCCGGGTCGCGATCAAGCTGCTGCGCTCCTCGCTCGCGAACGACCCGGTGTTCCGGATGCGCTTCCGCCAGGAGGCGCAGTCCGCGTCGCGGATGACGCACCCCACGATCGTGCGGGTCTTCGACGCGGGCGAGGAGACGGTGCTCGAGTCCGGCGGCGGCGAGGCGCAGCTGCCGTTCATCGTGATGGAGTTCGTCGACGGCAAGCTGCTGAAGGACCTCATCAAGGACGGCCCGATGACGGCCGCCGAGGCCGGCCACATCGTCTCGGGGATCCTGACGGCGCTCGAGTACTCGCACGAGGCGGGCGTCGTGCACCGCGACATCAAGCCCGCGAACGTGATGGTGACCCGCAGCGGCCAGGTGAAGGTCATGGACTTCGGGATCGCTCGGGCCATCAGCGACTCGTCCGCGACCGTGGCGCAGACGACCGCCATCCTCGGCACCGCCCAGTACTTCTCGCCGGAGCAGGCGAAGGGCGAGACCGTCGACCCGCGGAGCGACCTGTACTCGACCGGGATCGTGCTCTTCGAGATGCTCACCGGTCGCGCGCCCTTCACGGGCGACAGCCCGATCGCGGTGGCCTACCAGCACGTCAGCGAGCCCGCACCGCCGCCCTCGGACCTGAATCCTCGAGTCAGCGAGGGCATGGACGCCGTCGTGCTCCGGGCGCTGGAGAAGGACAAGAACCACCGCTACCAGTCCGCGGAGGAGTTCCGCGCGGACGTGGAGGCCGTCGTCGCGGGACGCCCACCCGTCGCCCGGCTGCCCGTGATCGACCCGGACGTCGACCTCTTCGGTGGTGCCGTCGAGACGCCCGAGGCGACGGTGCGGCAGCTCGCGTTCGACGACTACGAGCACGTGACGACCTCGAACCGGCCCCCGGTCGCCTGGGTCTGGGCCGGCGTCCTCTGCGTCGCCGTGGTGGTGCTCGCGGTCGCGCTCTGGGTCGTGAGCCTCAGCACGGGCGGCTTCGGCGCGGATCAGCGCACGATCCCCACGGGGCTCTCCGGATCGACGGAGACGAGCGCGGTCGGCGCGCTCGACAAGCTCGACCTGCATCCGCTCGTGCACCACACGTCCGACGACCAGGTGCCGTCGGGCGAGGTCATCCGCACGAGTCCCGTCGGCGGCACGACGGTGCAGCAGAACACGACGGTCGAGGTGTGGGTCTCCACCGGCGTGCCGAAGGTGACGGTGCCGACGCTCACGAGCCTGTCGCTCGACGCCGCGCAGAAGGCCATCGCGGCCGCCGGCCTGCAGAACGGCTCGATCGTCATGCAGCACTCCAAGGACGTGCCGAAGGACGTCGTGATGAGCGCCGTCCCCGCGGACGGCACGTCGGTGCCGAAGGGAGCGACGGTCGACCTCACGGTCTCGGACGGTCAGGTGCAGCTCGGCAGCGAGATCGGCAAGCCGAGGGACGAGGCGTCCGCCGACCTCACCGACCTGGGCCTCACCCCGAACCTCGTCGGCATCGGCGGATGCGGCCCCGCAGCCGACGTCATCATCGGGCAGAAGGAGCCTGCGGGCGCCATCGATCAGGGCTCGACGGTGACGCTCAACTTCTGCGACGGGTCGTGAGCCGGGGGTCGAGGCCCGCCGAGCGCTCGACCGCATCCGGGTCGCCGACCGCCTGCAGCCAGTTCGCGAGCATGCGGTGGCCGCCCTCCGTCATCACCGACTCCGGGTGGAACTGCACGCCGTAGACCGGCGCCGAGCGGTGCTGCAGGCCCATGATCACGCCGCCGTCGGTGCGGGCCGTGACCTCGAGCTCGGCCGGCACCGTGCCGTCGACCACCGCGAGCGAGTGGTAGCGGGTGGCGGTGAACGGCTGCGGGACGCCGGCGAAGAGCGTGCTCTCGTCGTGCACGACCCGGCTCGTCTTGCCGTGCATCAGCTCCTCGGCGTTCGTCACGACGCCGCCGAAGGCCTCGGCGATCGCCTGGTGACCGAGGCACACCCCGAGCAGCGGCACACCCGCCTCGACCGCTGCGTGCACGACGGGCACGGACACGCCGGCATCGGCCGGCTTGCCGGGACCCGGCGACACGAGCACCCCGTCGAACCCGCCGAGCAGCTCCGCGAGGTCGTCCGTCGACGGCACGTCGTTGCGCACCACCTCGGTGTCCGCACCGAGCTGCCGCAGGTAGCCGTTCAGCGTGTAGACGAAGCTGTCGTAGTTGTCGATCACCAGCACCCGCGTCATCCGGGACATGCTACCGAGCCACGGCGACCCCCCGCGGGGGCGTTGCTACACTCCCCGTCATGGCCCGCTCACCGAGGACGACGTCGCCCGCACGGCGGGACGAGCGCCGGTTCGCCGGCGAGGACGCGCCGAACCCCGTCTGGTTCAAGCCGATCATGTTCGGCTTCATGCTCATCGGTCTCGCGTGGATCGTGGTGTTCTACATCTCGAGCGCGCAGTACCCCATCTCGGGCATCGGCAGCTGGAACATCCTGATCGGCTTCGGCATCGCGTTCGTGGGATTCCTCATGACGCTGTGGTGGCGCTGACCGGATCCCCCACGCCGAGCACGGACGAGGTGCGCGGCTTCTACGACTCCGTCGCGCGCGCGTACGCGCGGCTCCTGCCCGGCCCGACGGCCGAGGAGCCGCTCGACCTCGCCCTGCTCAGCGAGCTCGTGCGGCGCGTCTCGGCGACGGCCCTGCGCTCCGTGCTGGACGCCGGCTGCGGGACCGGGCGCATGCTGCCCGTGCTGCTCGATGCCGGCCTCGAGGTGTCCGGAGCCGACCTGTCACCGGGCATGATCGCCGTCGCCCGCGAGCAGCACCCGTCGGTGCGGCTCGAGGTCGCCGGGCTCGACGCGCTCCCGTTCGGCGACGGATCGTTCGACGGCGTGCTCGCCTGGTACTCGATCATCCACACCGCGCCCGGATCCCTCGGTCCCGTCCTGGCCGAGCTGCGCCGGGTGCTGCGGCCGGGCGGGCACCTGCTGCTGGCGTTCCAGGCGGGCGCGGGCACGCGGCGGATCCTGCGCGGCTACGGCACGGAGGCCGCGGTGGATGCGCACCTGCACGATCCGGAGGACGTGGCGGAGCGGCTCGGTCGCAGCGGGTTCGCTGTGGATGCCGTGCTCCGCCGTGCAGCGGTGCGGGAGCGGCACGACCAGGGCTTCGTGCTCGCGGATGCGCGGAACGACGGGGCTGAAAGCCCCGGTCGTCCCCCGGACGAGGGCCGAATCCCAGGCCTGTGATTCCGTCCACACTGTGGGCACACCTGTGGATAACTTCGTGGACGGGCTGGGGATGCGGACCCTCAGACGGAGAGGACCTGCACCGCCGCGGGCAGCAGTGCGAGCACCACGAGCCCCGCGCCGATGCCCGCACCGATCAGCAGGGCCCGGTTCCGGCGCCGCGGCCCGCGGTTGGCCGAGAAGGCCCATCCGGTGAACGCGCCGACGATCAGGCCGCCGACGTGCGCCTGCCAGGCGATGCCGGCGAGGAAGAACGCGAGCGCGAAGTTGATGAGGATCAGCACGTAGAGGTACCGGGTGTCGATGCCCAGGCGGCGCTGGATGACCGCGGTCGCCCCGAGGATGCCGAACACCGCCCCGGAGGCGCCGTAGACCCCGGTGGCCGGGCTCATGACGCCGAACAGGCTCGCGTAGAGCACAGCGACGGAGCCGCCGAGGCCGGACAGGACGTAGAGCGCGACCATGCGACCCGCGCCGATCAGGTTCTCGAGCGGCCGGCCGAACAGGTAGAGCGCGTACATGTTGAAGCCGATGTGCGTCAGCCCGACCACGCCGTACCCCACGCCGATCGGGGCGTGCAGCAGGACCGACGTGAGCATCCGCCACGGCTCGAACGGGGCGCCGGACGCCGGCAGCGAGTAGACCGCGGCGTAGGTGAACGCACCGAGGACGCGCTCCACCGCGAGCAGCTCGACGATGTAGCAGACGATCGTGATCGCGACGATCCACCCTGTCGCGGTGTGCGGCCGGTACTTCGCGGATCGGCGCCATGCGCGCCGGGCGTCGGCGCGCACCCCGCTCATGCGTCCTCGACCGTGACGCTCGTGAGCACCTGCGGGGTCAGCGGCTTGTCGCCGCGGTCGGTGGGGACCGAGCCGAGCGTGTCGACGACGGCGCGGCTCTCGTCGTCCGCCACCTCGCCGAAGATCGTGTGGGCGCCCTGGAGCCAGGTGGTCGGAGCCGTGGTGATGAAGAACTGCGAGCCGTTCGTGCCCCGGCCGCCGCGCTTGCCGGCGTTGGCCATGGCGAGCACGTACGGCTTGGTGAAGTCGAGCTCGGGGTTGATCTCGTCGTCGAACTCGTAGCCGGGGCCGCCGGTGCCGGTGCCGATCGGGTCGCCGCCCTGGATCATGAAGTTGGGGATGATCCGGTGGAAGACGATGTCCTTGTACAGCGGTCCGCTCTGCTCCTGGCCGGTGCGCGGGTCGGTCCACGCCTGGGTGCCGGTGGCGAGCCCGATGAAGTTGCGGACGGTCTTCGGCGCGTGCAGGCCGAAGAGGTTGACCCGGATGTCGCCCTGTGTGGTGTGGAGCGTCGCTACTGCGGTGGCGTTCGTCATGGCGCCAAGTCTCCCATCCGGAACATTCAGGTGCCGCGCAGCGCCGACGATGCCAGGATGGTCCTACCGATCGCCACGCCGTGCCCGCGGCCCGACGAGGAACCAGGAGATGTCATGGTCTCGCGCGAGAAGCAACTGAAGCGCCTGAAGAAGGACGCCCAGCAGCTGTGGTACGACCAGCAGGAGCTGCTGAACCGGGCGAACGACGTCGCCCGCGTCGCATGGCCGTATGCGGCCGCCTACGCCAAGGACCGCGTCGGCCCCACCGCCACCACCCTCTACGAGGAGCGCGTCCGGCCCGTCGTCGGGAGGAGCGCGGTCGCAGGCGCAGCGGCGAGCAAGGTCGCGGCGGGTGCTGCCAAGGAGGTCGTGGTCGGCACGGTGGTGCCGGCGCTCACGAGCGCCGCAGCCGCAGCCCTCACGCTGGCCGACGAGGCGACCGACCGGCTCGGCCACGCCGGCGACACCGCGAAGACGGCCGCCACCTTCCTCAGCGGCGCCACGAAGCTGAGCCAGAAGGCCGAGGCGAAGAACGCCGCCAAGGTCGCTGCCGCGGCTGCCGCGGCCAAGGCCGCCGCCAGGTCGAACAGGTCCGGCGGTCTCGGCGTCGGCGGCACGATCGGCGTGCTGCTCGGCATCACGGCGCTCGTCGGCATCGCCTACGCGATCTGGCAGACGCTCCGTGCCGACGACGACCTCTGGGTCGCCGACGACGAGCCGGAGACGAACACCCCCACGACGCCGGCGGCCTGACGCCGTCTCGAGCAGCGCCCGCGCCACGGATCGCCGTGCGCGGGCGCTGCTCGTCTCATCCGTTGCGCCATCCGGGATGAACGTGCAGGGTGTTCGGCGTCCGCGGTGCGCCTACCGCACAATGGATGCATGACGACCATCTCGGGATCCCGCGCCGCATCCGACGTCCCCGAGGCGGAGCAGGACCTCGCCGCCCGCACGACGGCGCTCGTGCGCACCTGGCTCGCGGCCGCGGCCGCGGAGAAGCCCGACGCGTCCGCCGCCCGGCTCGCCGGGGTGCTCCGCGACCCCAAGGGGCTCGCGTTCACCGTCGGGTTCGTCGACGGGGTGGTGCGGCCGGAGGACCTCCGCGCGGCGGCCAAGCGGCTCGCCGCGATCGCCCCCGACGTCCCGGGATTCCTGCCGCTGCCGCTCAAGCTGGCGGTGCGCCTCGGCGGCCTCTTCGCCCCCGTGCTCCCCGGCATCGTCGTGCCCGCCGCCCGCACCGCGCTCCGCGGCATGGTCTCGCATCTCATCATCGACGCGACGCCGAAGCGCCTCGGACCGGCGATCTCCCGCATCCGCGACCGGGGCGTGCGCCTCAACCTGAACCTCCTCGGGGAGGCCGTGCTCGGCTCATCGGAGGCGGACCGGCGCCTCGCCGGCACCCGCGCCCTCGTGCAGCGGCCCGACGTCGACTACGTGTCGATCAAGGTCTCCGCCGCGGTCACCCCGCACAGCCCGTGGGCGTTCGACGCCGCGGTCGCCGACATCGTGGAGCGCCTCCGCCCGCTCTACCGCGAGGCGCAGAAGAAGCACACCTTCATCAACCTCGACATGGAGGAGTACAAGGACCTCGACCTCACGATCGCGGTCTTCCAGCAGCTGCTCGACGAGCCCGAGTTCCTCGGCTACTCCGCCGGCATCGTGCTGCAGGCGTACCTGCCCGACGCCCTCGGCGCGATGATCGGGCTGCAGGAGTGGTCTGCCGCCCGCCGAGCGCGGGGCGGCGCCCCGATCAAGGTGCGGCTCGTGAAGGGCGCGAACCTGCCCATGGAGCGGGTGGAGGCGTCGCTGCACGACTGGCCGCTCGCCACCTGGCACACGAAGGCCGAGACCGACGCCAACTACAAGCGGGTCCTCGACTACGCCCTGACGCCGGAGCGGGTCGATGCGGTGAGGCTCGGCGTCGCCGGCCACAACCTCTTCGACGTCGCCCACGGCTGGCTGCTCGCCGGCGACCGCGGGGTGCGGGACGGCATCGACTTCGAGATGCTGCTCGGGATGGCCACGGGCCAGGCGGAGGCCGTGCGGCGGGACGTGGGCGGCCTGCTCGTCTACACGCCGGTCGTGCACCCACGGGAGTTCGACGTCGCGATCGCCTACCTCATCCGCCGGCTCGAGGAAGGGGCCAGCGACGAGAACTTCATGTCGTCGGTGTTCGACCTCGCCACCCGCGAGGACCTCTTCGAGCGGGAGCGGCAGCGCTTCCTCACCTCGCTCACCCTGCTCGACGACGAGGTGCCCCCGCCGCATCGCGTGCCGCGCGACGCCGTTCGGCCGCACGCCGCCGGGGAGCCCTTCGGCAACGCGGTCGACACGGATCCCTCCGTCGCCGAGCACCGTGCCTGGGCGAAGGGGATCCACGGGCGCGCGAAGGACTCTCGGCTCGGCGTCGCGACGCTCGAGGCGCACACCGTCAGCGAGGCGGATGCGCTGGACGCCCTGCTCGAGTCGGCCATGGGCGCCGGCGCGGCCTGGGGCGGCGTGCCCGCCGCCGAGCGCGCCGCGGTGCTGCAGCGCGCCGGTGACGAGCTCGAACGCCGCCGGGGCGAGCTCGTCGAGGTGATGATGAGCGAGGCCGGCAAGACCGTCGACCAGGCGGACCCCGAGGTCAGTGAGGCGATCGACTTCGCCCGCTGGTACGCCGCCCACGCGCTCGAGCTCGAGGCCGTGGACGGCGCCCGGTTCACGCCGGCGCACCTGACCGTCGTCGCACCCCCGTGGAACTTCCCGGTCGCCATCCCCGCCGGCGGCGTGCTCGCGGCCCTGGCGGCCGGCAGCGCGGTCGTGCTGAAGCCCGCAGGGCCCGCCAGCCGGTGCGGCGCGGTGCTCGCGGAGGCGCTCTGGGCGGCGGGCGTGCCCGAGGACGTGCTCACCTTCGTGCAGGTGGACGAGGGCAGCCTCGGCGCGACCCTCATCGCGGACCCGCGGATCGACCGGGTCATCCTCACCGGGGCGTGGGAGACGGCGCAGCTGTTCCGGTCCTTCCGGCCCGACCTGCCGCTGCTCGCCGAGACCAGCGGCAAGAACGCGATGGTCATCACCCCCTCCGCCGACCTCGACCTGGCCGTGAAGGACCTCGTGCAGAGCGCCTTCGGCCACGCGGGGCAGAAGTGCAGCGCGGCGAGCCTCGCGATCCTCGTCGGACCGGTCGCGAAGTCGAAGCGGTTCCTCGGCCAGCTCGTCGACGCGGTGGGCTCGCTCAGCGTCGGGCAGCCGTGGGAGCCGACGACGCAGATGGGCCCGGTCATCGAGCCCGCCACCGGCAAGCTCCTGGAGGGCCTCACGACCCTCGGCGATGGCGAGCGCTGGCTGCTGCAGCCCGAGAAGCTCGACAGCGAGGGGCGGCTCTGGTCCCCGGGCATCCGCACGGGTGTGCGGCCCGGCTCCGCCTTCCACCGGACCGAGTACTTCGGCCCGGTGCTCGGCCTCATGACCGCCGCCACCCTCGAGGAGGCGATCGAGCTGCAGAACGCCGTGGCATTCGGGCTGACCGCCGGGCTGCAGTCGCTGGAGCCCGCGGAGATCGCCACCTGGCTCGACGCCGTCCAGGCCGGCAACTGCTACGTGAACCGCGGTACCACGGGCGCCATCGTCGGCCGCCAGCCGTTCGGCGGCTGGAAGCGCTCCTCGGTGGGCGCCGGCACGAAGGCGGGGGGCCCGAACTACCTCATCGGGCTCGGCTCGTGGTCGCCTGAGGGCACTGCGACCGCGCCGGAGGTCACGCTCGCCGGGCCGGTGAAGCGCATCGTCACGGCGGCCGACCACCCGTTCGTCACCGCGGGCGCCCGCTCGGACGAGCAGGCGTGGCGGGAGGAGTTCGGCATCGCGCGGGAGCTGCAGGGGCTGTACGCCGAGCGCGACCTCCTCCGCTACCGGCCGGTGCCCGTCACCGTGCGCGTCGAGGTGGACGCGGCAGAGCGCGACGTGCTCCGCGTGCTCGCCGCCGGCGCCCGGTCCGGGGCGACGCTCACGGTCTCGACCGCGACGCCGCTTCCGGCCGCCGTGCAGGCGCTGCTCGACAGCCTCCACGTGCCGACCACGGTCGAGGAAACGCCCCGGCTCAGCGGCCGGGTCCGGCTCGTCGGCGGCAGCGCATCGGCGCTGCTGGTCGCCGCGGGCGGCGATCCGGACCTCGCGGTCTGGGGCGACCCGGTGACCACCGCCGGCCGGCTCGAGCTGCTGCCGTTCCTGCATGAGCAGTCGATCAGCATCACGGCGCACCGATTCGGCACCCCGAACCACCTCACCGACACGATCATCTGACCCCGCCGCGACCCGGGAACTCCGTCGTTCGCGCAGCCGGAGGGCGTCAGGAGCGCCGAGGGCGCCGCAGGAGCAGGCCGATCGCGAGTCCGCCGAGCAGCACCGCGGCGCCTGCCAGCGCCGCGGCGGCCATCGGCGACGAGACGAGGGTGCGCTGCGCGGCCGGCTGGGCGATGGCGGGATCCGCGGCAGCAGTCGCGGTGGACCGAGCGGCGGACGCGACAGGGACCGGGGCCACGGGCACCGGCGCCCCCGAAGCGGAGGCCGTCCACACCTCGGCGGAGACGTCGACGGCAGCGCTGCGGCTCGTCCCGCTCACGACGGTGATGGTCGCGGAGTAGAGCCGGCCGGAGGTCAGCGCGGTGAACGTCACCGGGCTCGCCGCGACCAGCCGCGACCGTGATCCGGAGCCGGCCTGGACGAGCTCGACCAGGAACCGGCTGCCGGGCGCGAGGTCCGACGGTGGGCGCCAGGCGACCTCCAACCCAGTGGCGGTCGCCCGCATGGCGGCTCCGGTCACCGGCGCGATCGCGGCCGGCATCGTGAACGTGGTCAGGACGGGCGATGCATCGCCCGCGGCGTTGTGCGCGATGACCGAGATGCGGATGACGGCGCCCGGACGGATGCCCGGGAACGACGCCGTGGTCGCGGTGGTGTCGACCCGCTTGGTCGTGCCGCCGGCGGTCGCTTCGACCGTGAACCCGGTGTCACCGGCGCCGGTGCGCCAGGACACGACCAGGGATCCGCTCTCGGCCGCCGCCGTGAGCGCGGTCACGGGTGCCGCAGGCGTGGTCGAGGGGGTGGGTGTCGGCAGGATGGGCAGCGGGAGCCCCGAGGACGTCGCGGTGGGAGTCGGCGACGGGGTGGGCGTCGTCTCATCCGCCGACGCGGGTCCGGCGAAGACCCCGAGGGCGAGCGTCCCCGCGAGCAGGCACGCGGACGCGAACCAGACGCGTCGGGACATGCGTTCACCTTCGCGATCGGCAGCGGGCGGACTCTCGAGCATGACGACCCGGTCCTGGGAAGGCAACCCGAGGAGGCGCATCCGCATCGCCGCCTGGCCTTCGCGAGGTGCCCAGCACTTCGCGTGTCCGGTGGAAACAAGGGGACTCGATCCCACGGCGCTTCCCACGACATCGCTTCGCGGCGCCGCGGGACCCTCGCGCCGCGGGGCCCACCCTCGAAGCAGCTTCTCGATCCGTCGTCGTCACGGTGGAACGGCCGCCCTGGAGGGCGGCCGTTCCGCTGTGGAGACAAGGGGACTCGAACCCCTGACCCCCTGCTTGCAAAGCAGGTGCTCTACCAACTGAGCTATGCCCCCGGAAGAGGCGTTCACGTCCGATGGTAGGCCGTCACAAGACAGAAGGCCCGGCCCGCTGAGGGCCGAGCCTGACTGCAGGGGACGTCTTCGATCCGTGTACGGATCGAAGACCATCGACGCGTGGGGCTACCAGGACTTGAACCTGGGACCTCTTCGTTATCAGCGAAGCGCTCTAACCGCCTGAGCTATAGCCCCGAGTGCGACCGCGGCCGCGCGGCCCTCGCGGGCCGGGAATCGAATCTACCAGTGACTCACTGGTTGGTGAAACCGACGAGGATGCCGCCGGAGACGCGCACGCTCAGGTTGTAGAGCAGGCACGCGATCGCTCCGAGGACCGTGCCGACCACCACGTTCAGCGCGGCGATGACGAGCGTGAAGCCCATCACCTGCGCGAACGAGACCACGCTGTTGATGGAGAAGTTCTTCTGCCCGGACACGTCGCCGGCGAGCTTGCTGATCTGGTCGAAGACGCCGGTCGAGGCGAGCACCGTCCAGATGAGGACGACCGCCACGAAGATCACGACCCCGATCGCCGCGGAGATCAGGAAGGAGAACTTCACCGCCGACCAGAAGTCGATGTAGACCAGCTTGAGCCGGACCTGCTTCGGCTGGGACGGCCGGGTCGACTTGAGCGACAGCTTCTCGCCGACGCTACTCGCCGACGAGGTCGTGCCCGATGGGCGACTTGACGTCTTGACCGAGGTCATCAGGTTCGCGCGCCTCCATGGTCGAATCGCTGTTCCGGGCAATGGCGATGATTCTGTCATCCTCAGCGAAGCGCGCAAACACCACGCCCATCGTGTCGCGGCCCTTCGCGGGAACTTCGGAGACAGCCGAGCGGACCACCTTACCGCTCTCGAGCACGACGAGCACCTCGTCGGTCTCATCCACGATCAGCGATCCGGCGAGGTCGCCGCGCGCCTCCTGGAGCTTCGCGACCTTGATCCCGAGGCCGCCGCGCTGCTGCAGGCGGTACTGGTCCACCGCCGTGCGCTTCGCGTAGCCACCCTCCGTGACGACGAAGACGAAGCCCTCGTCGGTCACCACGCGGGCGGAGAGCAGCTGGTCGTCGCCGCGGAAGTGCATCCCGATGACTCCGGCCGTGCTGCGGCCCATGGGGCGCAGCGCCTCGTCGTCGGCGCGGAACCGCACCGACATGCCCTTCCGCGACACGAGCAGCACGTCCGATGCCTCGCCGACGAGCAGCGCCTGGATCAGCTCGTCGCCCTGGCGGAGGTTGATCGCGATGATGCCGCCCGTGCGGTTGGTGTCGTACTCCGCGAGCGCCGTCTTCTTCACGAGGCCGCCGCGCGTGGCGAGCACGAGGTACGGGGCGACGGTGTAGTCGCGGATGTCGAGGATCTGCGCGACGCGCTCGTCCGGCTGCAGCGCGAGCAGGTTCGCGATGTGCTGGCCCTTCGCGTCCCGGCCCGAGTCCTGCACCTCGTAGGTCTTCACCCGGTACACACGGCCGGCGTTCGTGAAGACGAGCAGCCAGTGGTGCGTCGAGGTGACGAAGAGGTGCTCGACCACGTCGTCCGCACGCAGCTGCGCGCCGCGCACGCCACGGCCGCCGCGGCGCTGCGACCGGTACTGGTCGCTGCGCGTGCGCTTGATGTAGCCGCCACGGGTGACGGTGACGACGACCTCCTCGTCGGGGATGAGGTCCTCGATCGTCATGTCCCCGTCGAAGCCGTACGCGATCTCGGTGCGGCGCTCGTCGCCGAACCGGTCGGTGATCGCCTTCAGCTCCTCCGAGATGATCTCCCGCTGGCGCAGCGGCGAGGCGAGGATGGCCTGGTACTCGGCGATGAGCCGCTCGAGCTCGGCGGCCTGGTCCATGATCCGCTGCCGCTCGAGGGCGGCGAGGCGGCGCAGCTGAAGGCTCAGGATCGCGGTCGCCTGCACCTGGTCCACGTCGAGCAGCGCCATCAGGCCGTCACGCGCCTCGTCGGCCGTCGGCGACCGGCGGATGAGCGCGATCACCTCGTCGAGCATGTCGAGCGCCTTGAGGTAGCCGCGCAGGATGTGGGCGTCGGCCTCCGCCTTCTGCAGCCGGAACCGGGTGCGCCGCACGATGACCTCGACCTGGTGGTCGACCCACGCGCTGATGAACCCGTCGAGGGCGAGGGTGCGGGGCACCCCGTCGACCAGGGCGAGCATGTTCGCGCCGAAGTTGTCCTGCAGCGGCGTGTGCTTGTAGAGGTTGTTCAGCACCACCTTGGGGATCGCGTCGCGCTTCAGCACGATCACGAGCCGCTGGCCCGTGCGCCCGGAGGTCTCGTCGCGGATGTCGGCGATGCCGGCGATCCGGCCGTCGTTCACGAGCTCCGCGATCTTGATCGCGAGGTTGTCGGGGTTCACCTGGTAGGGCAGCTCGGTGACGACGAGGCAGGTGCGGCCGTGGATCTCCTCCACGTTGACCACGGACCGCATCGTGATCGAGCCGCGTCCCGTGCGGTAGGCGTCGTGGATGCCCTTGGTGCCGAGGATCTGCGCGCCGGTCGGGAAGTCCGGGCCCTTGATCCGCTCCATGAGCGCTTCGAGCAGCTCCTCACGGGTCGCATCCGGGTGCTCGAGCGCCCACTGCGCCCCGGCCGCGACCTCCCGCAGGTTGTGCGGCGGGATGTTCGTGGCCATGCCGACCGCGATACCGGCGGAGCCGTTGACGAGCAGGTTCGGGAACCGGCTCGGCAGCACGACGGGCTCCTGGGTGCGGCCGTCGTAGTTGTCCTGGAAGTCGACCGTGTCCTCTTCGATGTCCCGGACCATCTCGAGGGCGAGCGGGGCCATCTTGGTCTCGGTGTACCGCGGGGCGGCGGCCGGGTCGTTGCCCGGGGAGCCGAAGTTGCCCTGCCCGAGCGCGAGGGGGTAGCGCAGGCTCCAGTCCTGCACGAGCCGCACGAGGGTGTCGTAGATGGCCGTGTCGCCATGCGGATGGAACTGCGCCATCACGTCCCCGACGACGCGGGCGCACTTGCTGAACGCGCGGTCGGGCCGGTAGCCGCCGTCGTACATGGCGTAGATCACCCGGCGGTGCACCGGCTTCAGGCCGTCGCGCACCTCGGGCAGCGCCCGCTGCACGATGACGCTCATCGCGTAGTCGAGGTACGACCGCTGCATCTCGAGCTGCAGGTCGACCTGTTCGATGCGGTCAGCCATGTGGTGTCACTCCGTCATCTGGGCCGGTCCGGGGACGCGCCTCGTGAGCGCGCCCCGACCGGCGAGGTGGAAGGGGTCGAGTACCGACGTCGGTACTAGATGTCCAGGAAGCGGACGTCCTTCGCGTTCTTCTGGATGAAGCTGCGGCGCGACTCGACGTCCTCGCCCATCAGCGTGGTGAAGGTCTCGTCCGCCGCGGCCGCGTCCTCGAGGGTCACCTGGAGCAGCGTGCGCGTCTCCGGGTTCATCGTGGTCTCCCACAGCTCCTGGTAGTCCATCTCGCCGAGGCCCTTGTACCGCTGAATCCCGTTCTCCTTGGGGATCCGCTTGCCCTGGGCCGCGCCGTCCGCGAGCAGCGCGTCCCGCTCCCGGTCGGAGTAGACGTACTCGTGGGCCGAGTTGCTCCACTTGAGGCGGTAGAGCGGCGGCTGCGCGAGGTACACGTAGCCGAGCTCGATCAGCGGCCGCATGAAGCGGAACACGAGCGTGAGCAGCAGCGTCGTGATGTGCTGGCCGTCGACGTCGGCATCCGCCATCAGGACGATCTTGTGGTACCGCGCCTTCTCGGCCACGAAGTCGTCGCCGATGCCGCAGCCGAAGGCCGTGATCATCGCCTGGATCTCCTGGTTGGCGAGCGCGCGGTCGAGCCGTGCCTTCTCGACGTTCAGGATCTTGCCGCGGAGGGCGAGGATCGCCTGGTTCTCCGGGTTGCGGCCGCGCACCGCCGAACCGCCGGCGGAGTCGCCCTCGACGAGGAAGATCTCGGCCTGCGACGCGTCGCGCGTCTGACAGTCCTTCAGCTTGCCCGGCATCGACGCGCTCTCGAGCACGCCCTTGCGCCGGGTCGCGTCCCGCGCCTTGCGGGCGGCCAGGCGGGCCGTCGCCGCCTGCTGCGCCTTGCGGACGATGTCCTTGGCCTGGAGCGGATGGCTGTCGAACCAGTCCGCGAGCTGGCTGCCGACCACGCGCTGCACGAAGGTCTTCGCCTCGGTGTTGCCGAGCTTCGTCTTCGTCTGGCCCTCGAACTGCGGCTCGCCGAGCTTGATGGACACCACAGCGGTGAGCCCCTCGCGCACGTCGTCGCCGGAGAGGTTGTCGTCCTTGTCCTTCAGCAGCCCCTTCTCGCGGGCGTACTTGTTCATCAGCACGGTCAACGCGGCGCGGAAGCCCTCCTCGTGGGTGCCGCCCTCGTGCGTGTTGATCGTGTTCGCGTAGGTGTGGACGCTCTCGCTGTAGGACGTCGTCCACTGCATCGCGACCTCGAGCGAGATCCGCTTCTCCACGTCCTCGGACTCGAAGGAGATGACCTCGGGGTTCACGAGGTCGGTCTTCTTCGTGGAGTTGAGGTACTCGACGTAGTCGACGAGGCCCCGCTCGTAGCGGAAGACCACGGACCGGTCGATCTTGTTGCTGTCGACCTCGCCCTCGACCGGCTCCGTCGTCCGCTCGTCCGCGAGGCGGATCGTGAGCCCCTTGTTGAGGAACGCGTACTGCTGGAAGCGGGTGCGGAGCGTCTCGTAGTCGAACTCGACGGTCTCGAAGATCTCGGCGTTCGGCCAGAAGGTGATCGTCGTGCCGGTGCCCTCGGCCGCTGGGCCCTGCTCGAGCGGTGCGAGCGGCACCCCGTTCTCGTACCACTGGGTCCACACGTGGCCCTGCCGCTTCACCTCGACGAAGAGGCGGCTCGAGAGCGCGTTGACCACGGAGCTGCCCACGCCGTGCAGGCCGCCGGACACCGCGTATCCGCCGCCGCCGAACTTGCCGCCGGCATGCAGCACGGTGAGCACGACCTCGACGGTCGAGCGGCCCTCGACCGGGTGGATGTCCACGGGGATGCCGCGTCCGTTGTCCTCGACCCGCACCCCGCCGTCGGCGAGGATGCGCACGTCGATCGTGTCGCACCAGCCGGCGAGTGCCTCGTCGACCGCGTTGTCCACGATCTCGTAGACGAGATGGTGCAGGCCGCGCGGGCCGGTGGAACCGATGTACATGCCCGGGCGCTTGCGCACCGCCTCGAGGCCTTCGAGCACCTGGATGGAGCCGGCGCCGTAGTCCTCGTCACGGCGGGTGGGCGGGGTCAGCCCCGCGACCGGTCCCTCGGGAGCGAGTGGTTCCCCGATCGGGGCGCCCTCGACGGGTGCACCGTCCTGGCGGGTGTCTTCGAGGTCCTCGAGGCCGTCTCCGCCGAGCCCGGCGCGTCCGTCATCCGTCATCGAATCCGTACTCCGATCGTAGGGTCCCAGCCTACCGCCTCACCGTCTGCTGAAGGACCCGATTCGCCCGTCTGACGGCTCGGAATTCCGCCGGTGATCGAATCACCCCGGTCAACCGTAGGTATCGCGCGGACCGCGCCCTGGAACCGATCTGCGGCCGTGATTCCAGCTGGGGGTGTTGGGGCCGAGGAAGCGGATGCTGTCGACCCCCGCGTCGGGGAAGTCCGCCGCGATGCGCTCGGCGATCTGCGAGCGCATCAACCCGAGCTGCGTCGCCCACGCCGTGGAGTCGCAGCGGACGAGCAGCACGCCGTCCGCGAAGCCCTCCACCGCCGCGTGCCGAGCCGTCTCCTCGCCGGCGATCTGCCGCCATGCGGCGGTGAGGTCCGTCTGGGCCAGCGGGGTGCGCCAGCCGAGCGAGCCGGTCACCCCGTCGAGCACCTTCCCGGCGGGCAGCGGATCGCGACCGCGGCCGTACGGCATGCTCTCGCCCTTCGGCGCCGGCGGCTCACGGCGCTTGCGCGGCGCCCCGAAGACCGCGCGCAGCCGCAGCCAGACGCGCTGGCCCTCGTCGAGCGCCGGGTCGGCCTCCTTCTTCACGCCCGTCATGCCGGCACCTCCCCGACGATCTCGCCCGCTCGGATGTGCGTCACGCGGCCGGCCAGCTCGTCCGGGATGTCGCCCTCGACCGCGGCGGTGATCAGCACCTGCTCGTAGCGTCCCACCTGGCCGGCCAGCCGGATGCGCCGGCGGGCGTCGAGCTCGGCGAAGACGTCGTCGAGGATCACGATCGGGTCGCCGGTGGGCAGCGACGTGCGCAGCAGCTCCACGGATCCGAGGCGGAGCGCCAGCGCGGTCGACCAGGACTCCCCGTGGCTCGCGTGGCTGCGGGCGGGCAGCGCGTTGATCGCGATGCCGAGGTCGTCGCGGTGCGGGCCGACCAGCGTGATGCCGCGCTCGAGCTCGCGCCGCCGGCCGGCGGCCAGCGCCGCGGCGAAGCGCTCGGCGGTCGTGCCCTCCCCGCCGTCGGTGTCGATGGACCGGATCGGCGCCATCGTGAGCAGCTGGTCCTCGCCGGCGAGCACCGCGTACTGCTCCGCGACGAACGGCTCGAGCGCCTCGACGAGCTCGGTACGCGCGTCGAGCAGCTCGCTGCCGGTGGCGATCAGCCGCTCGTCCCAGATGTCGAGGGTGCCGAAGTCGCCGCCCCCGCGGGCGATGCGCAGCAGGCCGTTGCGCTGCTTCAACGCCTTGTCGTAGTCCGCGACGACGCCCGCGAGCCGAGGCGTGCGCTGCACGAGCAGCTCGTCGAGGAAGCGCCGGCGGGAGGAGGGCTCGCCGCGCACGAGCGCGAGGTCCTCCGGTGCGAACAGCACGCTCGAGACGTTCCGCGTGATCTCGCGCGGCCGCACCGGGCTCCGGTTCACCTGCGCGCGGTTCGGCGCGGACCGGTTCAGCAGCACCTCCGCCAGCACCTCGCGCTCGCCGGCGACCACGACGGCCCGGATCACCGCGCTGTCCTCGCCCGCGCGGATGAGCGCGGCGTCGCCGGCGACGCGGTGCGAGGAGAGCGTCGTGAGGTAGCCGATGGCCTCGACCAGGTTCGTCTTGCCCTGGCCGTTGCTGCCCGCGAGCACGTTCGCGCCCGGCTCGAAGGTGATCTCGGCCGTGCGGTAGTTGCGCCAGTCGGTGAGGTTCAGGCGGAGTATGCGCACTCCGCCCCCTCATCCGCTCCGTGCCGGCGACCGACCTGCTCAGACCTACTTGGCCGGATGCAGATCCTGCGCGGCCTTCGCCTCGTGGGCCTTGACCGCGTGGCCGCCGAACTGGTTGCGCAGCGCGGCCACCGCCTTCATGGCCGGTGACTGATCCTGCCGCGAGACGAACCGGGCGAAGATCGAGGCGCTGATCGCCGGCATCGGCACGGCGTTCTCGATCGCCTCCTCGAGGGTCCAGCGGCCCTCGCCGGAGTCGTCGACGTAGCCGTCGATGTCCTCGAAGGCGGGATCGGCGTCGAGGGCCCGCACCATCAGCTCGAGCAGCCAGGAGCGGATGACCGTGCCGCGCTGCCAGGCCTTGAACGTGCCGGGCACGTCGTCGACGTGCGGCGAGGCGGCGAGCAGCTCGTAGCCCTCGGCGTACGCCTGCATGATCGCGTACTCGATGCCGTTGTGGACCATCTTCGTGTAGTGGCCCGCGCCGGCCGGCCCCGCGTGCACGAAGCCCTCCTCGCGCGGCCCCTCGGGACGCAGGGCGTCGAAGACCGGCATCACCCGCTGCACCTGCTCGTCGCTGCCGCCGACCATGAGGCCGTAGCCGTTCTGCAGCCCCCAGACACCGCCCGAGACACCGACGTCCATGAAGTCGATGCCCTTCTCCCCGAGCTGCTTCGCGTGGACCTCGTCGTCGGTGAACTTCGTGTTGCCGCCGTCGATGACGAGGTCGCCCGCCTCGAGCACGTCGGCGAGGGAGTCGATGACCGAGTCGGTGATCCTCCCGGCCGGCACCATCACCCAGACGGTGCGCGGCGTCGGGAGGGCCGCGGCGAGGGCCGCGTAGTCCGGCACGTCGCTCACGTCGGGGTTCGTGTCGAAGCCCACCACGTCGATCCCGGCGTTCTTCAGCCGGGAGCGCATGTTGTTGCCCATCTTGCCGAGCCCGACCAGGCCGATCTTCATGCCGTTCTCCCTCTGCGTCATCGAGTCATCGGAGCAGGAGGTTCGGCTGCAGGAGGTAGCGGTAGTCCTCCGAGCCGGCCTCGTCCTTCGAGCGCTGGCCGGTGACGAGCACCGGGCCGGGCTTGTTGGGGTTCTCCGTCTTCGTGAACGAGAGTCGCACGAACTCCGTGTGCACTCCCGAGAGTCCGTCGAGCAGGAACTGGGGCTTCAGGGAGACGACCATGTCCGGGCCGGTCAGCACGGCGTCGAGCTGCTCGGACGCCTGCGCCTGCTCGCCGCCGGCCGCCTCGAGCGTGACGCCCTCGGTGGAGAAGGAGTACTTCAGAGCCGCCTCGCGCTCGAGGACGAGCTGCACGCGACGGGTCGCCTCGACGAGCTCGGCCGTGCTCAGCACCGCGAAGTTCTCGACGACGTCGGGGAACAGCCGCCGGACCGGCGGGAAGTTGCCCTTGATGAGCAGCGAGGTGACGGTGCGCCGGTCGGCGCTGAAGCCGATCAGCTCGCGGTCGCCGCCGCGGGTGATCGAGATCGTCACGTCGCCGCTGCCACCGAAGGTGCGGCCGACCTCCTGCAGGGTGCGTGCGGGCACGAGCGCCGTGCTGTCGTCGGTCTGCTCGGTGTGCCACTCGATCGCACGGATGGCGACGCGGTAGCGATCGGTCGCGACGAGGCCGAGGGCGGTGGGCCCCGCCTCGAGCTGCACCCCCGTGATGACCGGTGTCACGTCGTCCCGCGACGCGGCCACGACCACCTGGGCGATGGCGGCGGAGAAGTTGCCGGCCGGGATGACCCCCGTCGGCTCGCCGACCACCGGAAGGCTCGGGTATTCCGCCACGGGCATGCTGAGGAGGGTGAACCGGGCGCTGCCGCCGCTCACGATCACCCGGTTGTCGTCGGTGCGGACCTCGACCGGCGCCGACGGCAGGCGGTTCGCGATGTCCGCGAGGAGTCGTCCGGAGACCAGCACCCGGCCCGGCTCCTGCACCTCGGCGTCGATCTCCGTGCGTGCGGAGACCTCGTAGTCGAAGGACGACAGCGTCAGGCCGCGCTCCGTCGTCTCGATGAGCACACCGGACAGGATCGGCAGCGTCGTGCGCTGGGGGAGCAGTTTGACGGCGAACGACACGGCGTCGCTGAAGACGTCCCGGTTCGCCTGGAATCGCACTGCTGTCTCCTCATCGCCGGTGGGGGTTCCCGGTGGGCCCTGCCCCCGGTCACAAGGTCCTGAGCATGCTAGCGGGTGCCCGTCCCCTCGGCCCCGGCCCGGATGTCCTGCCCCCGGCTCGCTGTCCACAGCGTGGAATCGGATGGAGTGGGAGATGGATCAAGAAGGACAACACCACTCTTAACAGGTGTGCACACTGTGGATAACTCGGGGGAGGCCGCGTCCCGAGCCGGAACTACACGTCTGTGAGTTGTCGAAACCGTGCGGAGGCGTGCTGACGAGAACCGCTGAGGGATGTTCGACGGCGACGACCCTCTGCACACGTCCCCCATCCGAGGGTGGACCCGGCGGGCGGTTCGTCCACAGTTATCCACAGGGCGTCCACATGGGGGAAGATCCATGGCCGCGAGGGCATCCCATCCCCCTGTTGGCAAGTGTGTGGGATACGGCCGACACCGGCCATCCCGCGTCCGGGGGTCTCCGCCCACCCGTCGTCCCGTTGCGCGGGCCTACTTGCGGTAGCGCTGGTCCTGCTTGATGCGGCTCGTCAGCTCGGAGACCTGGTTGTAGATCGAGCGCCGCTCCTTCATGAGCTCGCTGATCTTCTTGTTGGCGTACATGACCGTCGTGTGGTCGCGGCCGCCGAACAGCTGCCCGATCTTCGGCAGCGACAGGCTCGTCAGCTCTCGGCACAGGTACATCGCGATCTGCCGGGCGGAGGCGATCTGCTGCGAGCGCGACGAGCCGTAGAGGTCGTCGACGGAGAGCTTGAAGTACTCGGCGACCGCGCTGATGATGTCGGCCGGCGCGATGACGTTGTCCTCGTCGAGCGTGATGAGGTCCTTCAGCACGGTCTGCACGAGCTGCAGGTCGACCGGCGACCGGTTCAGGCTCGCGTAGGCGGTGACGCGGATGAGGGTGCCCTCGAGCTCGCGGATGTTGCTCGACACCTTCGAGGCCATGAACTCGAGGATGTCGTCGGGCACCTGCAGCCGCTCGCTCTGCGCCCGCTTGCGGAGGATCGCGATCCGCGTCTCGAGGTCCGGGATCTGCACGTCGGTGATGAGCCCCTGCTCGAAGCGGGACCGCATCCGGTCCTCGAAACCGGTGAGCTGCCGCGGCGCGAGGTCCGAGGTGATGACGACCTGCTTGTTGTGGTCGTGCAGGGTGTTGAAGGTGTGGAAGAAGGCCTCCTGCGTGGAGTCCTTGCCCGAGAGGAACTGGATGTCGTCGATCAGCAGGATGTCGACGTCGCGGTAGCGGCGCTGGAAGCCGGCCGCCTTGTTCGTCGCGATCGAGTTGATGAAGTCGTTCGTGAACTCCTCGCTCGACACGTACCGCACGCGGATGCCCGGGAACAGGCCCATCGAGTAGTGGCCGATCGAGTGGAGCAGGTGCGTCTTGCCGAGGCCCGACTCGCCGTAGATGAAGAGGGGGTTGTACGCCTTCGCCGGCGACTCGGCCACCGCGAAGGCCGCGGCGTGCGCGAACCGGTTCGAGGCGCCGATGACGAACGTGTCGAAGGTGTAGCGGGCGTTCAGCCGGGACTCGCTGGTCTCGAGCGACTTGTCGTCGGCGCCGGCAGCCGGCGCGAACGTCGCCGGGGGCGTCCGGGGGACCTCGGCGGGCTCGCTCCGGACGACCGCGGTGAGCGGCGCCGTCGTCGAGGCGGTCTGGACGTACGCGTCCGGCGCGATCTCCGGGTTCACCGTGACCGCGAAGGTGTGGATCTCGAAGTCGCCGGAGAGCCCGCCGATCGCCTCGGTCAGCGGCATGCGCGCCCGCTGCTCGAGCATCGACCGCGTGAAGTCGTTCGGCACCTCGAGGTAGATGACCCCGGCCATGATGCCCTTCGGCTCGACCAGGTTCATGAACCCCTGCAGCTGCGGCCCGACGCGCACGTCGCCGTCGAGGGCCTCGCGGATGCGGGCCCACGCGTCGACGGCGACCTCGGGCACGTTCGGCTCCTCCTGGCGCGGCCGCCGGAGGCGGGCATGCGGAAGCGGCTCGGGGCCGCGGGGATGGGGGCTCGTCACGGCGTCGACATCAGTCGACCGGCCGGACGGGCGCCCACGGTAATCCCCGCATGTTTCCACAGACAAGTCCACATCGGTGGATTGATCTGTGCAGAACCTCGACTTCCGGTTGAGGGCGAAGGCGACTCGCCCGTGATTCCGGGACGACCGGGGCGGGCTCCCGCACCTCCCGGCGTCCTGGTGTACTGTGATGCGGTTCCGCGACGCATCGCGTCCCACGACTTCGAGCCCCGAGCCGGCGCATCCACCGGCCCGCGCGGGCGACGCACCTCCGAGGGGATCCTCATGACCAAGCGCACCTTCCAGCCCAACAACCGCCGTCGCGCCAAGGTGCACGGCTTCCGGCTCCGCATGCGCACCCGCGCGGGCCGTGCGATCCTCGCGGCGCGCCGCCGCAAGGGTCGCTCCGAGCTCTCGGCGTAACCCGCCGTCGGTGCTCGCCAAGGCGAACCGGGTCACCTCCGCCACCGATTACCGGCGTCTCGTCCGGTCCGGTCGGCGGGTGAGAGGTGCCCTGACGCTCGCCTACGGGCGACGCACCTCTTCGGACGATCCCCTGCGGGTCGGCGTCATCGTCGCCAGGAACGTCGGCGGCGCCGTCGTGCGCAACCGGGTCCGGCGCCGCATCAAGGCGGCCGCATGGCCGCTGACTGCAGGCATCTCAGGACTCGACGTCGTCGTGCGGGCCCTGCCGGCCGCCGCGGAGGGGTCCTGGCAGGCGATCGCCGGCGAGGTCGAGGACGCGGTGAGCACCCTCGCCGGGCGGGTCCGCTGATGCTCCGCCGGATCGGTGTCGCACTGCTGCTCGCCCCGCGCAACGCCGCGATCGTTCTGCTGAAGGCGTACCGCCTGCTGATCTCACCGCTGTACGGCGATGTGTGCAGGTACCATCCATCCTGCTCGCGCTACGCGCTCGAGGCCGTGCAGCAGTCCGGCGTCGTGATCGGTTCGGCGCTTGCGGTGGCCCGGATCGTCCGGTGCAACCCGTGGTCCAGGGGAGGCGTGGACGACCCGCCTCGGTGGCTGAAGCCCACCTACCGCATCACCCCGCTCGGCTTCGTCGGGCACGCAGAGCATTCAGGAGCCTGAACCCGTGGTTGACCTCTTCGGCATCGTCCTCTGGCCCTTCAAATGGGTCATCGAGGCGATCCTCGTCGCCTTCCACAGCGGCTGGACCGCGATCGGGCTCGATCCCGACGCCGGCATCACCTGGGTCCTCTCCATCCTCGGCCTGGTGCTCGTCGTCCGCGCGGCGCTCATCCCGCTCTTCGTCAGGCAGATCAAGAGCCAGCGGAAGATGATGGAGATCGCTCCGCAGCTGAAGAAGATCCAGGAGAAGTACAAGGGCAAGCGCGACCAGTTCTCCCGTGAGGCGATGAGCCGGGAGACGATGGAGCTCTACAAGCGCACCGGAACGAGCCCGTTCGCCTCCTGCCTGCCGCTGCTCGCGCAGATGCCGATCTTCTTCAGCCTCTTCCAGGTGCTCGACAACGCGCAGAAGCATCCGGAGGCGGCGGGCGTCGGCCTGCTGACCGCGCCGCTCGCGCACTCGTTCGGCACCGCGAAGCTGTTCGGCATCGCACCGCTGTCGGCGACGCTGACCGCGAACCAGGGCATCCCGCTCGTCACCGTGATCGGCGTCCTGATGATCGCGCTGATGACGGCGTCGCAGTTCATCACGCAGCTGCAGATCATGTCGAAGAACGTCTCCCCCGAGACGATGGCGAGCCCGATGTACCGGCAGCAGAAGATGCTGCTCTACGTCCTGCCGCTGGTCTTCATCTTCTCGGGGATCGCCTTCCCCCTCGGCGTGATGTTCTACTGGGTCTTCTCGAACCTCTGGACGATGGGCCAGCAGTTCATCGTCATCCGCAACTCGCCGACGCCCGGCAGCGAGGCCGCGAAGGCCCGTGAGGCGCGGCTGGCTAAGAAGGCCGCCCGCAAGAAGCAGGTCGGCGGCGAGCCCGGGACGACCACCCAGATCGAGGCCGCACCGACGCCGCGCGTGAACACGCAGCGCAACCAGCCGGTCGGCAAGAACCGCGCCAAACGAACGGGGGAGCGCCGAGCATGAGCGACATCCGCGAGGGACTGACGCCCGCCGAGGCGGACGAGCTGCAGATCGAGGCCGACGCGCCCGCCGGCGAGCAGGGCGGCGCCGAGGCGGTCGACCTCGCCGTCAAGGCCGGATCCGTCGGCGACCCCGCTGTCGACGCTGCACCCGTCGACGTCGGCGACCTTGCGGCCGACTACATCGAGGGGCTGCTCGACATCGCCGACCTCGACGGCGACATCGACATCGAGGACGACCACGGCCGGACCACGCTCGTGGTGAGCGGCGGGGACCTCCACCTGCTGTCCGCCGCAGACACGGTGGGCGCCCTGCAGGAGCTCACCCGCCTCGCCGTGCAGGCGCGAACCGGCGAGTTCGCCCGGCTCACCCTCGACATCGGCGGCAGCCGCGACCAGCGCTCCCGGGAGCTCGCCTCGCTCGTGAACGACGCCGTCACGGCGTTCGCAGCGGGCGACGACCGGTTCCCGCTCGAGCCCATGTCGTCCTACGAGCGCAAGCTCGTGCACGACCTCGCCGCCGAGCACGGCCTCGGGTCGCACTCCGAGGGTGAGGGCTCCGGTCGTCACATCGTGATCACCCCGGCGTGACCGACCAGGTCGACGTCGAGCCGGAGCCCGCGGTCGCCCCAGCCGTCTTCGGGCCGGGGTTGCCCACCGTGCGGCGGTACGCCTCCGACCTCGCACGGTTCGGCGTGGAACTCGGGCTGATCGGACCCCTCGAGCCCGGCCGGCTCTGGACCCGGCACCTGGTGAACTGCGGCCTCGTCGCACCGCTGATCCCCGAGGGCGCCACCGTCGCGGACGTCGGCAGCGGGGCCGGGCTGCCCGGCCTCGTGCTCGCCGCGACGCGACCCGACATCGCGATCACGCTGATCGAGCCGATGGAGCGCCGCGTCGTCTGGCTCGAGGACGAGATCGTGCGCCTCGGGCTTCAGAACGTCACCGTGCTGCGCGCCCGTGCCGAGGAGGTCGGGGGCCGGTTCGAGGTCGTGACGGCCCGCGCCGTCGGCGCCCTCGCCAAGCTGCTGCCCCTCGTCGTGCCGCTCCTGGCCCCGGGCGGCTGCCTCGCCCTGATGAAGGGCGCCGGCGTCGACGACGAGCTCGCGAAGGCCGACCGGGTCATCCGTCGGCTCGGACTCGCCGATCTCCGTGTGGAGATCGTCGGAACGGGCATGGCCTCCCTGGAAACCCGGGTCGTCGTGGCTACAGTGCCCGATTGACCGTGGCCGAATCCGACCCCGCTCCCCCACCACCAAGGACCGCTGTGAAACCCAGCCCAGCCCTCGAAGCCCGCGGATCGTCCGGCTTCGACGACTCGACGCCCCTGGCGCGCGAGCTCGCCGACATCACGCTGCGCCGCGCCCGGATCCAGTCGAGCCCCCTCCCGAGGCCGAAGGCGACCCGAGTCTTCACGGTCGCCAACCAGAAGGGCGGCGTCGGGAAGACGACGACCACGGTGAACCTCGCCGCGGCCCTCGCCAAGTCCGGCATGCGGGTGCTCGCCATCGACCTCGACCCGCAGGGCAACGCCTCGACGGCCCTCGGCGTCGAGCACCGCCACGACACGGCCAGCGTCTACGACGTGATCATCGGGGACACCCCGATGGAGGAGGTCGTGCAGCCGAGCCCCGAGTTCCCCACGCTCGACTGCGTGCCGGCCACCATCCACCTCGCCGGCGCGGAGATCGAGCTCGTCTCGCTCGTCGCGCGCGAGCAGCGGCTCCGCACCGCGCTGAAGGCGTACCTCGAGAAGGTCGAGGACCCGTACGACTACGTGTTCATCGACTGCCCGCCGTCGATCGGCCTGCTCACGATCAACGCGTTCGTCGCGGCGACCGAGGTGCTCATCCCCATCCAGTGCGAGTACTACGCGCTGGAGGGGCTCAGCCAGCTGCTGCGCAACATCGACCTGATCGAGAAGCACCTGAACCCGAGCCTCGCGGTCTCGACGATCCTGCTGACCATGTTCGATGGGCGCACCAACCTCGCGAACCAGGTCGCCAACGACGTGCGGGAGCACTTCCCGAAGCAGGTGCTCGGCAGCGTGATCCCGAGGTCCGTCCGGATCTCGGAGGCGCCGAGCTACCAGCAGAGCGTCATCACCTACGACCCGAACTCCCCCGGCTCGCTCTCCTACCTGGAGGCGGCTGCGGAGATCGCCCGACGGGGGGCTGCCGCGTGAGCGCGCCGAAGCGGACCGGACTCGGCCGGGGGATCGGCGCGCTGATCCCGATGAACGAGCACACGGTCGACACGTTCTTCACCCCGGGCATCGGCGGCGCCGCGACGGCCACCGACGAGCTCGTCGCCGTGCCGGGCGCGCGCCTCGCTGCGCTCTCCCCCGACGACATCCGCCCCAACCCGCAGCAGCCGCGCACCGACTTCGATGCGGAGGCGATGGCGGAGCTCGTCCACTCCATCCGCGAGAACGGGGTGCTGCAGCCCATCGTCGTACGGCCGCTGCCGCCTGGTGAGGACGCGAAGTACGAGCTCGTCATGGGCGAGCGGCGCCTACGCGCCACGAAGCAGGCCGGGCTCCGCACCATCCCCGCGGTGGTCAAGGAGACCGCCGACGAGCAGATGCTGCACGAGGCGCTGCTGGAGAACCTGCACCGGTCCCAGCTGAACCCGCTGGAGGAGGCGTCCGCCTACCAGCAGCTCATCGCCGACTTCGGGATCACGCACGAGCAGCTCGGCGCCCGGCTCGGCCGGTCGCGTCCGATGATCACGAACACCGTCCGGCTGCTGCGCCTGCCAGAGCACATCCAGCGGAAGGTCGCCGCCGGCGTGCTGTCCGCCGGTCACGCCCGCGCGGTGCTGTCCGTGATGGATCCGGAGCTCATGGACACGCTCGTGGACCGGATCATCAACGAGCAGCTGAACGTGCGGCAGGCCGAGGCGGCCGCGGTGAAGATGGCGGGGCCGTCCAAGCCGAAGAAGTCGATCGGCCGCCGCAGCGAGCAGCTCGACGAGATCGCCGACCGGCTGGGCAGCCGCTTCGACACGCGCGTGCGCGTCAACCTGAACGCGAAGCACGGGCAGATCGTCATCGACTTCGGATCCGTCGCCGACCTCAACCGCATCCTCGCCGACATCGGCGAGGACGCGTGGGAGGAGGGCGAGGCGCGCGAGCGGATGCTCGACCAGCGCCGAGCCTGACCCTCGATCGCGCCGTTCCGGAGAAATCGGCCGACACGCCGCCGTGGGGCGCCCGCGACCGGCGTGTCGGTCAGGAACTCCGGAACGGCGCGATCAGCCGGCGGTGAGGGCGTAGCGGGTCAGCTCCGCGTAGGCCGCGCCGAGGTCGTGGCCGCCCGCCTTCAGCGCCTGGGGCAGCAGGCTCGTCTCGGTGAGTCCGGGCATCACGTTCACCTCGAGGAACCAGGGGCGGCCGTCGGCGTCGACGATCATGTCCGACCGCGACAGGTGGCGCAGGCCCAGCGCGGTGTGGGCCAGCACGGCGAGCTCCCCCGCCGCCGCAGCGGCCGCGGCGTCGATGCGGGCGGGCGTGTAGAAGCGCGTCGCGCCCGGCGTGTATCGCTCGTCGAACCCGTAGACGCCCGAGCGCGGCACGATCTCCACCGCGGGCAGGGCGCGAGGGCCGTCCTCGCCCTCGATGACCCCGACGGCGATCTCCGTGCCGCTCGCCTTCGTCTCGATGAGGGCCTCGTCGGCGTAGGTGAAGGCGTCCATCATGGCGCGGGGCAGCCGGTCGGGATCCTCGACCACGGTGACGCCCTGCGCCGAGCCGCCGCGGGCCGGCTTCACCACCGAGGGGCCGGGGAACGCCGCCAGGATGGCGTCGATCGCGGCGTGCGCACCGATCTCGCGGAACACCTCGCGGGTGAGGGTGACGGAGGCGGGGGTGGATCCGCCGGCGGAGGTGAGGATCCGCTTGGCCGTCGGCTTGTCCCACGCCAGCCGTGCCGCGTCGCCGCGCGACCCGACGTAGGTGAGACCGGCCACGTCGAGCAGGGAGCGGAGGGAGCCGTCCTCGCCGCTGGCGCCGTGCAGCGCCGGCCAGATGACGTCGGGCCGCTGCTCGAGCAGCGCCCGCAGCAGGCGGGAGTCCGAGTCGAGCATCCGGACCGAGAAGCCGGCCTTCGCCAGCGCGTCGGCGACGCGTCTGCCGGAGCGCAGCGAGACGTCCCGCTCGTGCGAGATCCCGCCGGAGAGCACCACCACGTCGCCGGTCTCGGCCATGGGCGCGTTCCTTCCTTCGCTACCGGAGGTCCGGTGGCGGGCTCGTCACGGAGTGCTCGGGCGTGCGGGGGGTCAGCGAGCCGGTGCCGGCGAAGGCGCGCACGAGCTCGAGCTCGCCGCCGACGACCGACGCGAGCCGCTGGATGCCGAGCCGGATCTCCTCGGGCGTCGGGTAGCAGAACGAGAGCCGCATCTGGCCGCCGCCCTGGCCGTCCGCGTAGAAGCCCGTGCCCGGTGTGTACGCGACGAGCTCGCGCACCGCGCGCGGCAGCATCTGCTTCGAGTGGAGCTCCTCCGGCAGCGTCACCCAGACGTAGAAGCCGCCATCCGGGACGTTCCAGCTGAGGTTCGGCAGGTGGGTCGTCAGCGCCTCGAGCATCGCGTCGCGGCGCTCCCGGTAGACGTCACGGAACCTCGCGATCTGGCTGTGCCAGTCGACCGTCTCGAAGTACTCGCTGATCAGGTAGTGCGCGAAGCTGCTGGGCGACAGGATCGCGGACTCGGCCGCGAGCACGAGCTTCTCGCGGATGGCGAGCGGCGCGACGGCCCAGCCGACGCGGAACCCCGGCGCGAAGGTCTTCGAGAACGAGCCGAGGTAGACGACGCCGTCGGGGTTCAGCGTGTGCAGCGGCGGGGGCGGCGGGGTGTCGAACCAGAGCAGCCCGTACGGGTTGTCCTCGACGATGAGGAGGTTCTCCCGACGGCAGATCTCGACGATGCGCGGCCGGCGCTCGGCGGACATCGTGACGCCCGCAGGGTTGTGGAAGTTCGGCACCGTGTAGAGGAACTTCAGGCGCTTGCCGACGGTCCTCAGCTCGGCGATCGTGGCTTCGAGCGCCTCGGGGATCAGCCCGTCGGCGTCGAGCGGCACGTGCACGATGTCCGCCTGGTAGGAGCGGAACACGCCGAGCGCGCCCACGTAGCTCGGCCCTTCGGCGATCACCACGTCGCCGGGGTCGAGGAACAGCTTCGAGACGAGGTCGATCGCCTGCTGGGACCCGGTCGTCGTCACCACGTCGTCGATGGACGCCTCGACGCCCTCGAGCGCCATGATCTCGAGGATGTGCTCGCGGAGCCGCGGGAGACCCTGCCCGGAGCCGTACTGCAGCGCGGATGCGGCGTCCGACAGCAGGAGGCGGTCGATCGCCGTCGCGAGCAGCTCGCGGGGGATGGCGCGGACGTACGGCATTCCTCCCGCGAGGGAGACGACCTCGGGTCGCGAGGCGACGGCGAAGAGCGCGCGCACCTCGGAGACCGAGAGGCCCGACGTGCGGTCCGCGTAGGCGCCGAGCCACGGATCCAGGTCGTCGCCCGGCACCTGCAGATCGGTCACGCGTCGAAGGCCTCCCGCATCCCGCCGGTCGGAACGCGTGGACGAGCCTACGGCAGGCCCCGGTGCGGGACCTGCCGGGACGGGTTCAGGCCAGGACGCCCGCGAGGTCCGCCTCGATGGCGGGCTTGGGCTTCGCGCCGATGACGGTCTTGACGACCTCGCCGCCGGAGTAGAGCTTCATCGCGGGGATGGACGTGACCTGGTACCGCATCGCGGTCTCCGGGTTCTCATCCACGTTCAGCTTCACGATCTCGATCTTGTCGGGGTGCTCCGCAGCGATCTGCTCGAGCACGGGAGCCACCCGGCGGCACGGGCCGCACCACGCGGCCCAGAAGTCCACGAGCACCGGCTTCTCCGCCTGCAGCACGTCCTTCTCGAACGTCGCGTCGGTCACTTCGCGCATCGCGCTTCTTCTCCTTGAACTCGGTCGGTGGATCGGATCGGCAGCCTACGCGCGTCAGACCAGCTGGCCGGACGGCGTGAGCGGGGTGCCGGCTGCGGGCGCCTCGCCGGGCTCGGCGTCGCCGATGGCCTGGCTGAGCAGGTCGGCGGGCAGCTCCGCGAGGTGGTGCTCCGCGTCGAGCGCGGCGACCGTGCCGGACGCGGCTGCGGTGACGGCCTGGCGGTAGGTCGGGTCGATGACGTCGCCTGCGGCGAAGACGCCCGGCAGCGAGGTGCGGGACGAGCGGCCGTCGACGGCGATCGTGCCGGCGGCGGTCAGCTCGAGCACGTCCTTGACGAGGTCCGTGCGCGGATCGTTGCCGATGGCGATGAAGAGGCCGTCGAGCGGCAGCTCGCGGTCGGGCTCCCCGACGGTCGAGGCGAGGCGCACGCCGGAGACGAGGTCGCCGCCGAGCACCTCCGCGACGGTCGAGTTCCAGACGAACTCGATCTTCGGGTTGTCGAACGCGCGCTGCTGCATGATCTTCGACGCCCGGAGCGTGTCGGTGCGGTGGATGACGTAGACCTTGTCCGCGAAGCGGGTGAGGAAGGTGGCCTCCTCCATCGCGGAGTCGCCGCCGCCGACGACGGCGATCGTCTTCTGCCGGAAGAAGAACCCGTCGCACGTGGCGCACCAGGAGACGCCGTGGCCGGACAGCCGGTCCTCGCCCTCGATCCCGAGCCGACGGTAGGCGGACCCGGTCGCGAGGATGACGGTGAGGGCCTCGAACGTCTTGCCGCTGCCCGTTCTGACGCGCTTGACGTCGCCCTCGAGCTCGACCGCGACGACGTCGTCGAGCAGGATCTCGGCGCCGAACCTCGTGGCCTGCTCGAGCATCCGGTCCATGAGGTCGGGGCCTTGGATGCCTTCGGGGAAGCCGGGGAAGTTCTCGACGTCGGTGGTGTTCATCAGCTCGCCGCCGGCCTCGACCGAGCTCGCGATGAGCAGCGGGGCGAGCTGGGCGCGCGCCGCGTACAGCGCGGCGGTGTACCCGGCGGGACCGGAACCGATGATGAGGACCTGGCGCATCGACATGACTCCTTCGCGAGTGGCGGAACCACTCTGCCTGGTGAACCGCTGCTGAGGAGGTGCTATTCCGCGCGCGTCGGCCGCACGCGCTCGGTGACGAGCCGCATCGCGGTGCCGAGCTCGGGGGCCCGGAGGGCCGCGAGGACGGCGAGGTAGACGAGCGCGACGACGGCTCCGACGAGGACCGTGCCCGCGAATCCGCCCCACCGGCTGGCCACCGTCCAGCCCGTCCCGAAGCCACCCGTCACGGCCAGGACCGCGAGGCCCGCGGCGAGGGCCGGCACCGCGGCGATCAGGTAGCGCACGAGTGAGCGGCGGGCGTCCCTGCCGAAGAAGGAACCGATCCGGCGCCTCAGCAGCAGGCCGGCGATCACGAGCTGCATGACGGCGCCGAGGGAGATGACTGCGGCGATACCGGCGGCGGTGAAGCGGGGCGGCAGCAGCGCGCACAGCAGCGTTCCGGGGATGACCACCGCCAGCTGCGCGACCGTGAAGCGGAACGGGGTGCGGGTGTCCGCGAGGGCGTAGAAGCAGCGTTGCACGATGAACAGCGCGGTGAACGGAAGGAGGCCGACGAGATAGGCGGCGAGCACGAGCGCCATGGCGTGGGCGTCCGCCGGCGAGCGGCTGAAGAACGCCGAGAAGGGGACGGCCGCGGCGAGCAGCGCCGCGTCGGCGAGCACCATGACGAGCAGCACGATGCGGAGCGCCTGACGGACGTCGTCCCGCAGCGCGCCGTGCTCCCCGCGCGCGGCGTGCTCGCTCATCCGGGGGTAGAAGACGGTCACGAGCGAGACGGTGATGATCGAGTGGGGCAGCATGAAGATGAGCCACGCGTAGGACATCACCGCGGATGAGGACCCGGACCCGCTCGCACCGGTGGCGATGCGGACCTCGATGAGCCCGGCGATCTGCGTCGCCACGAGCATGCCGAAGGTCCATCCGGCGGCCTTGCCCGTGGCGGACAGGTTCACGCCGCGCCAGCGGAAGTCGGGCCGGTACCGCAGCCCCGCTCGCTTCCACGCCAGGGTGAGGATCAGCGCCTGCGCCGCGATGCCGAGCGTCGCGCCGCCGGCGAGCAGGACCGTCGGCCCGGCGGCCAGCGGCTGGGACGAGTCCGCCTCGCCGTACAGCAGGATGAACAGGCCGAGGCTCGCGATGGAGACGACGTTGTTCAGGACCGGCGCCCAGGTGTACGGGCCGAACGAGCGCCGCGCGTTCAGCACCTCGCCGAGCACGCTGTAGAGCGCGAGGAAGAAGAGCTGCGGCAGGCTCCAGTAGGCGAACGTGATCGCGATCGCGAGGGTCTCGGGCTTCGTGACGAACAGCGGCATCAGCCACGGGGCGGCGACGGTGACGACCACGGTCACGACGGCGAACACCAGCACCGCGAGCGTGACGAGCTTGTTGACGTAGGCCTCGCCGCGGTCGTGGCCGGTGCTCGCCCGGATGATCTGCGGCACGAGCACGGCCGTGAGCAGGCCCCCGCCGATGATCGCGTAGATGCTGTTCGGCACGTAGGTCGCCGAGTTGTAGGCGTCGGGCAGGAAGCCGCGGGTGCCGATCACGTACGACAGGAGTGCTGTCCGCACGAAGCCGAGCACGCGGGAGAACATCGTCCCGGAGGCGAGGATCGCGCTGGCGCGCCCGATCCCGGTGGTGCTGCTCACTTCGCCGCCTTCATCCGCCGTCGAGCCCGGCGGACGTTCCGGTAGACGCCCGTGCCGAACAGGGCGAGCATCGCCGTGACGAAGACGACGGCCCCGACCGCCTCCCATCCGGCGTTGACGGTGATGCTCACCTCGCGCGGCTTGCCGATGACGTGGCCGTCCTTCGTCTGCAACGTGAGGATGACGTCGACCGGCCCGTTGCTGATCGATTTGACGGGCAGCTTGGCCTTGACGCCGCTGCGGGCAGGGATGTCGACGACCTGGGTGCCCTCGATGTGGAGGCGGCCGTTGCTGGCCGTGCCCGCGAGCACCACCTCCACCGGTTGGTCGAGCTGGTTGGTGACCGCGACGGGCAGGCTGCCGCTGCCACCGACGTAGTTGATGTCGCTCGTGCGGTCGATCTGCACGTTGCGCACGAACGTCTTCAGCTGGGCGGTCACCTCGGCCGTGGCGGTGGCGTATCCCGTGTTCGACGACCGCCACGAGGTCGAGAGCGCGCCGAGCAGGCTGAGCCGCTGCGGGCCGGTCAGGGTGGCCGCCTGCGACGTGATCGCGGTGCCGAGGGCCCGGACGTCGGCTTCGGCGTCGATGGCCGCGGCTGCGGGGGCGACCAGGTCCTCCGGCACGGGGTGCTGGCGCAGCGTCACCTTCGTGGCGCGGCCCGCGGCGAGGGCCTGCAGCGTGGTGCCGTGGATCCAGCCCTGGGCGGCGATGGTCCTCAGCACCTGGTCGAGGTCGGCCCGGTCGCCGGTGCGGGCCGGGAGCGCGAGCACGGAGCCGGCCTCCTCGGTGACGGCATCCGTGCCGAGCAGGGCGATCAGCTCGGCGAGCGCCGAGTCCTGCTGCACGCCGCTGCCGTCGCTCGCCGTGGCGAGCAGCCGCGACGCGGTCGCGTCCGCCAGGAGCACGGAGGACCGGCCCGCGGTGACGTGCGGACCGGAGCCCGCGGCCTTCGGCGCCCCGGAGACGTCGGCGGAGGAGAGCAGCGTGAGCGGGTACTCGGAGGCGGCGAGGAACCGCAGGTCGACGGGCGACACCGTGCCCGGCACCGGCCAGGCGACATGCCCGGATGCGGGGTGCCACTGGAGGAGGTCGGTGTCGCTCAGCGGCTTCGTGGGCGTCGGTGCGGGAGTCGCCGTCGGGCTCGCCGTGGGGCTCGTCGTGGGGCCTGGGGTGGCCGCCGGCACGGGGGTGCTCACCGCGCCGCCGGCGAAGGAGGTGGGCTGGAGCACGTGGCTCGCGCCCGCCGCGCGCTGCAGGGTGACGTCGCCGTCGGCGTAGGGCAGCTCGACGACCTCGTTCGGCAGCGCGCCGAGCCGCTCGAGGAAGTTCGTGGCCGACCCGGGGGCGGCCGAGCCGGCGAGGCGGATCGAGGCCTGCACCTCGGGATCGAGCAGCACCGTCGCCAGGGGGTCGGCCTCGGCCGCGTCGAGCGCCGTGTACCAGGCGCCGCCGACCTGGGTGAGCGGGCCGAGATCGGCGGCGGGGACGACTCCGGTGGTGCCGGCCGGGGCGGTGACGGGCACGACCGTGCCGAAGCCGACGCTCGAGGAGAAGCCCTTCGGGATCCGGGTGACGGCCGAGTAGGCGAGCACGCTGTCGCTGCCGTGGTCGAGCGAGGCGCCGACGACGCGGGCCCCCGCCTGGTGGCCGATCACGCTGTCCACCACGGCGCGGGAGAGGTGCACGTGCACGGGCACCGTCTGGCCGGCGGGCACGGCCGGCGTCGCGGTGGTCGCGACGAGGTCGCCCTGCAGCACGGTGCTCGGGTGCTCGACCTGATCGACGAGGGTGCTCACGCCGACGATCGGCGCGGGCGCCAGCGAGATCCGGAGCCTTCCCGGCGTGACCGCGCCCGTGCCGTGGTTCTGGATCGCGACGTCGAGATCGAGCGCGGCCCCCTCCGCCAGCACGCCGCCCTGTCGTGGTGCGACGCTGAGGGTCGGCGCCGTCGTCCCGGCCGCCTGCACCGGGACCGCCGCCGGAGCGCCCAGGGCGACCGTGGTGGCGACGATCGCGAGGACCCTCGAGCGGATCCTCACCGTGCCGTGCCGGACGCGCGCCCCCCGGTCTCCAGCATGCGGCGAGTCTACGGGCGGCCCCCATTCGGGAGGGGCGCGGCCCGCCGCGGCTTCCGCTTCGGAGCCGTGCTCGAGAGGCCCGCTCCTAGGCTGGTCCCATGCACCCGGTCGTCGCCGCCTTGCCCCGGCTGGCGGACCTCGCCGCCCGCCCGGCGATGCGCCGGCTCATCCGGGCGTTCGGCGAGTCGGGTCACGAGCTCGCCATGGTCGGTGGCCCGGTGCGGGACGCCCTGCTCGACCGGGAGGTCACCGACCTCGACCTCACCACGGATGCGCGCCCCGAGGAGGTCGCGCGGATCGTGGGGCCGCTCGCCAGCGTGCAGTGGGACGCGGGCCGCGCGTTCGGCACCGTCGCCGCCCGGATCGCCGGCGAGACCGTCGAGATCACGACCTACCGCCGGGACGTCTACACGCCCTCGTCGCGGAAGCCGGAGGTCGTCTTCGGCGACACGTTGGACGGCGACCTGCGGCGGCGCGACTTCACGGCGAACGCCATCGCCGTGCGCCTGCCGTCGCTCTCGATCGTCGACCCCACGGACGGCATCGCTGCCATCGCCGAGCGACGCCTCACCACCCCGTCGCCGCCGCTCGAGTCGTTCGACGAGGATCCGCTCCGCATGATGCGGGCCGCCCGCTTCACCGCGCAGCTCGGCTTCGCGCTCGACGCCGACGCCACCGCGGCGATGGAGCGACTGGTCGACCGCATCGAGGTCGTGTCGCAGGAGCGCATCAAGGACGAGCTGGTGAAGCTGCTCGCCACCGACGTCGCACGCCCGGGGCTCGAGCTGCTCGTCGACACCGGGCTCGCCGAGCGCGTGCTGCCCGAGCTGCCGGCGCTCCGGCTCACCGTCGACGCGCTGCACCGCCACAAGGACGTCTACCAGCACAGCCTCACGGTGCTCGAGCAAGCCGTCGAGCTCGAGCACCTGCGCTTCCCGGGGCACGGCCCCGACATCGTGCTGCGGCTCGCCGCCCTGCTGCACGACATCGGCAAGCCGGCCACCCGGCGGTTCGAGGGCGGCCAGGTCACCTTCCATCACCATGACGTGGTCGGCGCCAAGCTGGCGCGCAAGCGGCTGAAGGCGCTCCGCTTCCCGAACGAGCAGATCGAGCAGGTCGCGATGCTCATCGAGCTGCACCAGCGGTTCTTCGGCTACGGCGAGGGCGCGTGGACCGACTCCGCGGTCCGCCGCTACGTGCGGGACGCGGGCGACCTGCTGCCCCGGTTGCACATCCTCACGCGGGCGGATGTGACGACCAGGAACCCGCGGAAGGTGCGCCGGCTGGCGACCGCCTACGACGACCTCGAGCGGCGGATCGCCGCGCTGCAGGAGCAGGAGGTGCTCGGCGCCATCCGGCCGGACCTCGACGGCCAGGCCATCATGCGGGAGCTCGGCGTGGCGCCCGGGCCCGTCGTCGGCGAGGCGTACCGCTTCCTGCTCGAGCTGCGCCTCGACGAGGGCCCGCTCGGCGAGGAGGAGGCCACACGCCGGCTGCACGAGTGGTGGGCCGCCCGCTCCTGACCGCCGCATCCGCCGTATTCAGGATCCGCCCCACTGATTCAGGACATCCGGCCGACGAACGCGGTGTGTCGAGCCGGAAGTCCTGAAAACGGCGGATGGCTCGGGGTTCCGGGCCGAGCGACTAGGCTGTCGTGGTTGCCCTGACGGCCGTTCCGGCCGCGGGCACGTGTCAGACCCTCCTGCCGCGGAACGACCGCGGCCGCTGAGACCAGAGGAGGTGGGGTAGTGACGCACAAGTACGAGCTCATGGTCATCCTGGACCCGAGCATCGACGAGAGGACGGTCGCGCCCAGTCTGGACCGGTTCCTGGGTGTCATCCGTCAAGACGGAGGCACGGTCGACAAGGTCGACATCTGGGGACGGCGCCGGCTGGCCTACGAGATCGACAAGCACTCCGAGGGCATCTACGCGGTGGTCAACCTGACCGCGACCGCGACCGCCGTGCAGGAGCTCGACCGCCAGCTCGGCCTGTCCGAGGCCGTGCTGCGCACCAAGGTGCTCCGCGCCGAGGAGGCGATCGCCCGCGCCGCAGAGGCCGAGGCCATCGCGAAGCGCCCGGCCCGCACGCCGCGGCCCGCGGCAGCGGCGAGGTAGTCGTGGCCGGCGAGACGATCATCACGGTCGTCGGGAACCTGACCTCCGACCCCGAGCTGCGGTACACGCAGAACGGGCTCGCGGTCGCGAACTTCACGATCGCCTCCACGCCGCGCAACTTCGACCGGCAGGCGAACGAGTGGAAGGACGGCGAAGCGCTGTTCCTCCGCGCGAGCGTCTGGCGCGACTTCGCCGAGCACGTGGCGGGCTCCCTCGCCAAGGGCTCCCGCGTCATCGCGACCGGCCGGCTCAAGCAGCGCTCCTACGAGACCCGTGAGGGCGAGAAGCGCACCGCGATCGAGCTCGAGGTCGACGAGATCGGCCCCTCGCTCCGCTACGCGACCGCCCAGGTCACCCGCGCGAGCGGTGGCGGTGGCGGTGGCGGTCAGGGCGGTGGCCAGGGCGCCGCGCCGCGCGGTCAGGTCGGCGGCGGCGGACCCGCTCGCCAGAACGACGACCCGTGGGGTGCCCCCGGCACCTCGTCCAGCGGCGGCGCCGACGGCTGGAGCGCGCCCGGCGCGTACGACGACGAGACGCCGTTCTAGCCCTTCGATCGCGACACCGGTCGACGAAGCCGAGCGCATCGGCGCATCGGCCGGCTCCCACTCCGAGGCGGATGGCCGCCTCCTCCCAACGCTTCTGCACACGTAAAGGAATCCACTGCCATGGCAGGTAAGTCGCGCGGCGACAGCCGCAAGCCGACGCGGGGCAAGGGCGGCAAGCCCGTCGCTCCCGCGAAGCGCATCAAGGTCGGGGTGATCGACTACAAGGACGTCGCCACCCTGCGCAAGTTCATCTCCGAGCGCGGCAAGATCCGCGCCCGCCGGATCACCGGTGTCTCCGTCCAGGAGCAGCGCCTCATCGCCCGTGCCGTCAAGAACGCGCGCGAGATGGCCCTGCTCCCCTACTCCGGCTCCGGCCGCTGAGAAAGGGGACGACCATGTCGAAGCTCATCCTCACGCACGAGGTCACCGGCCTCGGTTCCGCCGGCGACATCGTCGACGTGAAGGGCGGCTACGCCCGCAACTACCTCATCCCGAGCGGCTTCGCCGTTGCGTGGACCCGCGGCGGCCAGAAGCAGGTCGACTCGATCCGCGCGGCGCGCAAGGCCAGGGAGGCCGCCTCGATCGAGGAGGCCCAGGCTCTGAAGGCGCGCCTCGAGGCGCAGCCGATCCGCCTCGCGGTGCGCACCGGTCAGGCCGGCCGGCTCTTCGGCTCGGTGTCGACGTCGGACGTCGCCGACGCGGTCCAGGCCGCCGGCCTCGGCAGCGTCGACCGGCGGACGATCGAGTTCGCCTCGCCGATCCGCGCGACGGGCAGCCACGAGGCCTCGGTGCGCCTCCGCGAGGACGTCACCGCCACGCTGACTGTCGAGGTCGTCGCGGCCCGCTGAGCCGTCCCGAGCACCGTCACGAGGGCGTTGCATCCGGTCTCCGGATGCGACGCCCTCGTCGTTTCCCGGCCGTTCATCGGCGGGTAGCACGAGGTCTCCCCGACACGCCAGCGCAAACCCTCGACCAGTGGTTGAGGGCAGTTATCCCCAGAGCCGTTGGGGACAGAACGAACGGCTGATCAGGAGGCACTCTCAGGTCGTATACGGGTTTGGCCGGCGGCGGTTCTCCACAGGAATCCCACATGGGGAGGAGCGTTCTCCGCGCGCGTCATCCACACCGCTGTGCACACCCACTCGATTACCGTCGGGGCTCGCCGCAGCGGTCGGGGCCGGTGTCGGGACGGGGTGGTACTCCTGGCAGCGCGGGACACGGACGGCGCAGGTCCGCGACGCGACCGGCCAGGAGAGGAGGGGCGACAGCATGTCGATGACCGAGTGGGACGTCGCGCCCGACGCCTGGGACAGCCCGGGGGCCGAGCGCCGCGAGCGCACGCCCCCGCACAACCTCCTCGCGGAGCAGAGCGCCCTCGGCGGCATGCTGCTGTCGACCGACGCCGTCGCCGACGTGCTCGAGGTCGTCGTGGGCGCGGACTTCTACGTGCCGAAGCACGAGGTCATCTTCAACGCGATCCTCAGCCTCTACTCCCGCGGTGAGCCGACCGACGCGATCGCGGTCGGGGACGAGCTCGTCAGCAGCGGTGACGTGCAGCGCGCCGGCGGCCAGTCGTACCTGCACACGCTCACGAACATCGTCCCCACGGCTGCGAACGCGGGCTACTACGCCTCGATCGTCGCCGAGCAGGCCGTCCTCCGGCGCCTCGTGGACGCCGGCACCCACATCGCCCAGCTCGGCTACGGCGCCGAGGGCGACGCGATGGACCTGCTGAACCAGGCGCAGGCGGAGATCTTCGGCATCGCCCGCGAGTCGGCCACCGAGGACTACGTGCCTCTGACCGACGCCGTCACCGTCGCCATCGACGAGATGGAGGCCGCGGCCGGCCGCGACGGCGAGATGACCGGGGTGCCGACGGGCTTCAAGGGCCTCGACGACCTCACCAACGGACTGCACCCCGGGCAGCTGATCATCGTCGGCGCGCGACCCGCCATGGGTAAGTCGACCCTCGCGCTCGACATGGCGCGTGCCGCGTCGGTGAAGCACCGGATGCCCACGATCTTCTTCTCCCTCGAGATGGGGCGCAGCGAGATCGCGATGCGGCTCATGGCGGCGGAGGCCACCATCTCGATGCAGGACATGCGCAAGGGCCGGCTCGGCGGGGACGACTGGACCAAGATCGCGGCGACCCGCGGCCGCATCAACGACGCGCCCCTCTACATCGACGACAGCCCGAACATGAGCCTCGTGGAGATCCGGGCCAAGTGCCGGCGGCTGAAGCAGAAGGTGGGTCTCAAGCTCATCGTCATCGACTACCTGCAGCTCATGACGAGCGGCAAGCGCGTCGAGAGCCGTCAGCAGGAGATCAGCGAGTTCTCCCGGGCGCTCAAGCTGCTCGCGAAGGAGTTGGGCGTCCCGGTCATCGCCCTGTCGCAGCTGAACCGTGGACCGGAGCAGCGGGCGGACAAGCGGCCCGCCCTGTCCGACCTGCGCGAGTCCGGCTCGATCGAGCAGGACGCCGACATGGTGATCCTGCTGCACCGCGAGAGCGCCTACGACCGCGACCAGCCGAACCCCGACGCGGACCTCATCGTCGCCAAGCACCGCAACGGTCCGACGGACACGATCACCGTCGCGTTCCACGGCCGCTACTCGCGCTTCGCCGACATCGCCGTGGCGTAACCTTGCAGGTCGCGCTCGCGCCCCGAGGTGCGAGTCGAGGAGGTCCTTCTTGTCCACCGCGACCCGTGTGTCGCCCAGCCGGACGTCGCTGACGGCGTTCACCGCGCTGCGCGCCGCTGCCGCTGCCGCGCTCGCCGTCGTGGTGACGTTCTCGGCGGACCACACGCCGTCCTTCGGCCTCGCCGTGTTCGGGGTGTTCGCGGTGGTCTCCGGCGTGATCGTGGCCGCCGGCGCGGCCTCCACGGCCGTCACCCGCACCGGGCGGCTGCTCGTGGTGCTCCGCGCTCTCGTCCTGCTCGTCGTCGGGGTGCTCGCCGTGACGCTGGTCGGCGGGGGGATCGGCACGCTGCTGACGCTCGAGATCGTGGGCTTCCTCGGCGCCGGCGCCCTCGAGGTCCTGTCGGGGCTCCGTCGGGCGGACGCCTCGGTCGCCTCCCGCGACCTCGTGACCGTCGGTGGCCTCGAGCTCGTCGTCGGGGCGATGCTCATCATCATCCTGCCTGACTCGCTCTTCGCGGTCGGCGTCCTGTCGGCATGGGGCGCCGTCGTGGCCGTCTACCTCGGCATCGCCGCGGTCTCGATCGCCCGTCGAGACGGGGGAGTGCGATGAGCGCCACCCGCCGGGAGCGCCTGAAGCCGGTCGAGCTGGTCGTGATGGCCGCGATCGTCGCCGTCTTCATCGGGCTCGTCGTGCTGGCCACGACGAAGGACCTGTCGCTCGCCTCGATCTTCCTCGGCGTCTCGTTCATCGTGACGCTGCTGCTGCTCGCGATGTTCGCCCTGGTCGAGAGCTCCGATTCGACGCCGGACGCGTCCGAGCAGCCCGTGCTGATGCGGCCGCGGCCGGACCGGAAGCGGCGCCGGAAGGACTGAGGCCGGCTCAGCGCCCGCCGTCGTCGAGGTGGGCCACCAGGCGCTCGGCGAGGCCCGTGTAGGTGGCGGGGGTGAGCGCGGCGAGCCGCTCCTGCGCGCCCGGCTCGAGGTCGAGGCCCCGGACGAACTCCGCGAGCCGCTCAGCGGTCACCCGTCGTCCGCGCGTGAGCTCCTTCACGAGCTCGTAGGGGTTCGTGAGGCAGCTGCGCCCCGCGGCGATCTCCGCGCGGACCACCGTCTGGATCGCCTCGCCCAGCACCTCCTGGTTGCGGTCCAGGTCGGCCTGGAGCGCGACCGGGTCGACGTCGACCTCGTCGAGCCCCGCCGCGAGGTTCGACAGCGCCACGAGGGCGTGGCCGAACCCGACGCCGATGTTGCGCTGGGTGGACGAGTCGGTGAGGTCCCGCTGCAGCCGGCTCGTGACCAGTGTGCGCTCCAGGGTGCCGAGCACACCGGTCGACAGCTCGAGGTTCGCCTCGGCGTTCTCGAACCGGATCGGGTTCACCTTGTGGGGCATCGTCGAGGAGCCCGTCGCGCCGGCGACGGGCAGCTGCCGCAGGTACCCGTCGGCGATGTAGAGCCAGACGTCGGTGCAGAGGTTGTGCAGCACGCCGTTCACGTGCGTCAGGCGGCCGTAGAGCTCCACCTGCCAGTCGTGCGACTCGATCTGCGTGGTCAGCGGGTTCCACGTGAGACCCAGGCCCGTCACGAACCGGCGGGACACCGCCTCCCAGTCGACGTCGGGGGCGGCGACGACGTGCGCGGCGTAATCGCCGCTCGCGCCGTTGGACTTGCCGAGCACCTCGACCGAGAGCACGCCGGCACGCAGCCGCTGCAGCCGGTGGGCGAACACGGCGAGCTCCTTGCCCATCGTGGTGGGGGTGGCGGGCTGGCCGTGGGTGCGTGCGAGCATCGGGACGGCGGCCCAGGCGCGGGCCTTCTCGACGAGCCGGCCGAGGACCGCGTCGAACGCCGGCAGCCAGACGGTCCGCAGGGCGTCCTGCACGGTGAGGGCGATGGCCAGGTTGTTCACGTCCTCGCTCGTGAAGGCGAAGTGGGTCAGCTCCGCGATGCGGTCGAGGCCCAGCGTGGTCAGGCGGTCGCGGAGCAGGTACTCGACCGCCTTCACGTCGTGCCGCGTGACCGCTTCGTATCGGGTCAGCTCCGCGATCTCGGCATCGCCGAAGTCCGTCACCAGTCCGCGCAGCGCCGCCTGCTCGTCAGCGGTGAGGGCGGATGCGCCGGCGACGCCGGCGTCGGTGAGGGCGATCAGCCACTCGACCTCGACGCGCAGCCTGGCGCGGTTGAGGCCCGCCTCGGAGAGGTGCTCGGCGAGGGGCTCGGTGATCCGGCGGTAGCGCCCGTCGAGCGGGGACAGCGGCTGGTCGGACAGGGGCATGGCTCTCCTCGCCTACGCGGACCGCTCCATTGTGCCGGGCTCTCCACTCCTCCCCAGTCCCGCCCGGCTCGGCCGAGCCGGGCCTCCTGCCGCGTGGGACGCGGTGCGGCCCGGGCCGGCGGCCAGGCTGCTCGGCGGGAGGAGGTCCGGATGCTCGAGCCGCAGGCCGTCGCGCGGGCCGTGCTGATCGACGCGGTCGATCGGCTGCGCACCGCGGGCCGAGGCCTGCCCGCACCGCCGCTCGTGCTCGACGGGTGGGCCTCCGCCGCGGCGCTCGAGTACGAGGTGGCCGCCGGTCGCCTCGCGGCCGGGCTGCTGCAGGTCCGGGCGGCGCTCGACGAGGCGTGGGCGGGGCTGGCGGCACCGTGAGCGCGCCCGGTCTCACCGTGAGCGGCGGCGGATCGGCGGCCGTCGACACCCCGGCGATGCAGATCGCCGCCGTCCGGCTCGACGACCTCGCTCAGCAGCTCGGCACGCTCGCCGCGGGCCTCGAGGCCTGCCTCGCCGATGCCGCCTGGCGCGACGCGGCGCAGCACAGGGCTTCCGAGGCGCTCCAGCGCGCCGCGGACGTCGTGCGGATCCTCCGTCCGGAGGCGGATGACGCCGCACACGGCCTGCGGACCGCCGCCGAGCGCTACGGGTCGGCGGAGCAGACGATCGCGGGGGCGCAGCAGGCCGCGTGGGCGCAGGGCGCGGCGGCCGTGGGTGCCGTCACCCGACTCGGCGTGACGCTCGCCGGGCCGGGGTTCCTCGTGCTGACCGCGAGTGCCACGGGCGCGCTGCTCGGTGCCGCAGCAGCGGGGACGGTTGCGCGCGAGCTGCTGACGACGGGACGCATCGATCCGCAGGTGGATCCCGCGGTGCTCGCCGACCTGCGCCTCGCCCTCTCGTCGAGCGACGACCTGATCCGGGGGTTCGAGCTCACCGAACGGCCTGCTGATCTCGTCGACGACGACCCCGGGTCCCCGCACGGCACAGCGGCCACGGCGGACGCCCTCGCCGGCGTGCTGCCCGCGCCCCGCACACCGATCGCGGTGAGCCCCTCCGTGCTCCCGGGCGCGGTGCAGGGACCGGGCTCGCTGGCCGGGCTCGGCTCCCGCACCCCTGAGGTCGACCCCGGCGGCACCCAGCTGCGACTCGAGCAGTACCCGATGCCCGGCGGCGGGTCCCGCTGGATCGTCTACGTCTGCGGCACGATCACCTTCTCCCCCGAGTCGGGGCCGGAGCCCTTCGACCTCCGGTCGGACGTGACCGGCGTCGCCGGGCAGCGCAGCGACTCCGAGCTCGCCCTCGCGTCGGCGATGCGGGCGGCCGGTGTGCGGCCGGACGACCCGGTGCTCCTCGTGGGGCACTCGCAGGGGGCGCTGGACGCGGTCCGGCTCGCGCAGCGCGGCGAGTTCGACGTGCAGGGCGTCGTGACGCTCGGCGGCCCCACGGGACAGCTCGAGCTGCGGGGCGACGTGCCGGAGCTCTCGGTCGAGCACGAGGAGGACCCGGTGCCGTCGCTCGCCGGGCTGCCCGCGGCCGGGGCGGGCGGCCTGCACCGCCTCGTGGTCCGGCGGTCCCTCTACGGCGGCGGTGCCCCGCCGGGGCCGCCGATCCTGCCGTTCGGCGCGGGCGCGCAGCCGCATGCGCTCACGGCGTACCGGGAGACCCTCGCGCTCGCGGACGAGAGTCCGGATCCCCGGCTCGTCGCCTTCGTGGACGGCATCCGCCCGTTCCTCGCCGCCAGGGACGGCCGGATCGTGCTCGTCCGAGCGGACCGGCGCGTCAGTCCTCGGCGACGCCGCTGAGGGGCCGCAGCACGAGCCCGATCCCCCAGCTCAGCACGGCGAGCACCAGCGCACCGAGCACACCCCACCAGAAGCCGCCGACGACGAGGCCGAACCCGATCAGCGAGCTGATCCACGCCACCAGCAGGAACAGCAGGCCGTTCACGAGCAGGGAGAACAGCCCGAGGGTGAGCAGGTACAGGGGGAACGCGACGACTCGGATCGCCTGTCCCAGCACGCCGTTCACGACCCCGAACAGGAGGCCGAGCAGCAGGTACGTGAGCACCACCGCGACCGGATCGGACGCGTAGGGCGAGACGTGCAGGGCGGCGGAGGCGCCGACGGCCGCGAACACGAGCGTCTCGAGCCACAGCGCGATCGCGTTGCCGATGACGCGGACGACGAAGCGGCGCATGGCCCCAACTATGGCAGGGGTCGGCCGGACACGACCCGTCCGCGCTCGTAGGATCCTTGATCCATGACCACCCTCCCGCCCGTGCGGCTCCGGCCCGAGATCGCGGCGCTCGCGGCCTACCGGCAGGGCCGCGTGCCGCCGGAGGGAGGGTTCAAGCTCTCCTCGAACGAGAACCCCTTCCCGCCCCTGCCGCAGGTGGCCGAGCGGGTCGCCGCGGCGACCGCGCTGAACCGGTACCCGGACGGCGCGGCTGTGGCGCTGCGGGAGCGGCTCGCGGCCCGGCACGGCGTCGATCCGGCGGCCATCCACGTGGCGGCGGGCTCCGTCTCGCTGCTCGCCCAGTTCATCCAGGCCGCCGCCGGCCCGGGCGACGAGGTGCTCTACAGCTGGCGCGGCTTCGAGGCCTACCCGGGCCTCGTCACCGTCGCCGGGGCGACCAGCGTCCGGGTGCCGAACGACGCGGACGGCGGCCACGACATCGACGGGATGATCGCGGCGGTCACCGAGCGGACCCGCGTCGTGATCGTGTGCTCGCCGAACAACCCGACCGGCGCCGTCGTCCCGGCCGCCGGCTTCGACCGGCTGCTCGCGGCGGTCCCCGGCGACGTGCTCGTGCTGCTCGACGAGGCCTACCGGGAGTTCGCGATCGGCAGCGGCGGCGCGGACGGCGAGGCGGTCGTCGCGGCCCAGCGCGAGGGGCGGCTGCGCAACGTCGTGGTGCTGCGGACCTTCTCGAAGGCGTGGGGCCTCGCCGCGCTCCGCATCGGCTATGCGGTCGGCGACCCCGCGGTGCTCGCCGGGGCCAGGTCGACCGCGATCCCGCTCTCCGTGACCGAGCCGGCGCAGCTGGCGGCGCTCGTCTCGCTCGACCACGAGGACGCCCTGCTCGAGCGCGTCGCGGCCATCGCCGAGCGGCGGGACGTCGTCTGGCGGGCGCTCGTCGACCAGGGCTGGCCGGTCCCGCGCCCCTGGGGCAACTTCGTCTGGCTGCCCGTCCCCGGCGACACCGGGCGGGCGGCCGACGCCTTCCACCGCCGCGGGCTCAGCGTCCGGGAGTTCGCCGGCGAGGGCATCCGCGTGAGCATCGGCGAGCAGGAATCCGTGGAGGATCTGCTGCTCGCGGCCCAGGAGGTTGTCGGATCCCGACAGGCGACGGCCTGACGCCGTCGGTACTGTAGGCCGGGGCCGTCAGGGCCGAGGCGATTCCGGGGCAGCGCGTGCTCCGGGGCGAGGAGTGGCGTGGCGTCGACCGATCCCACCGTCCGCATCATCGGGGACGACGGAGTCGTCGCACCGACCGAGGCGGCCGAGCCCTACGCGGAGCGTGCGCTCGCGCTCGGTGAGGACGACCTGCTGGGGCTTCTGCGCGACATGGTGCGCACCCGCGCGGTGGACGTCGAGGCCGCCAACCTGCAGCGGCAGGGGCACCTCGCGCTCTGGGCGCCGAGCTACGGCCAGGAGGCGGCCCAGATCGGTTCCGGCCGCGCGGCGCGCAGCCAGGACTCGATCTTCCCGGCCTACCGGGAGCACGGTGTGGCGATGGTGCGCGGCATCGCGCCGGTCGACCTGGTGCGGATGATGCGCGGGCTCACGCACAGCGGCTGGGATCCCAAGGAGCACGGCAACTTCCGCCAGTACACGCTCGTGATCGGCTCGCAGACGCTGCACGCCACGGGCTACGCCATGGGCGTGCAGTTCGACAAGGCGACCGCGACGGGGAGCCCCGAGACGGACGAGGCGGTCCTCGTCTACTTCGGCGACGGCGCCACGGCGCAGGGCGACACGAACGAGGCGTTCGTCTTCGCGGCGAGCTACCAGACGCCGCAGGTCTTCTTCCTGCAGAACAACCACTGGGCGATCTCCGTCCCGGTCTCCCGCCAGTCCCGCACGCCGCTCTACCGCCGTGCCGCCGGCTTCGGGATGCCCGGCGTGCAGGTGGACGGCAACGACGTGCTCGCCGTGCTCGCCGTCACCGGCGCCCTGCTCGACGACGCCCGCGCGGGCAACGGGCCCGCGCTCATCGAGGCCCTCACCTACCGGGTCGGTGCCCACACGACCGCGGACGACCCCACGCGGTACCGCACCGAGCAGGAGCTCGCCGAGTGGACCGCGCGCGACCCCATCCTGCGGATGCGCCGGCACCTCGAGAGCCGCGGCGCCGGCCCCGAGGTCTTCGAGGCCGTCGACGCCGAGGCCGCCGAGCTGGCCTCCGAGCTGCGCACGCAGGTGCTCGCGCTGCAGGATCCGCCCCGCTCCCTGATCTTCGACCACGTCTACAGCGAGCCGAACCCCGACGTCGCCGCCCAGCAGGCCTGGCTGGCCGACTACGAGGCGTCGTACGGGGAGGGCGCATGACGCAGCAGCTGCCGCTCGCCCGCGCCCTGAACGCCGGCCTGCGCCGCGCCATGGAGGACGACCCGAAGGTCCTGCTGATGGGTGAGGACATCGGCCGGCTCGGCGGCGTCTTCCGCGTCACCGACGGGCTGCTGTCGACCTTCGGCGAGGAGCGGGTGCTCGACACCCCGCTCGCCGAGTCCGGCATCGTCGGGGCGGCCATCGGGCTCGCCCTTCGGGGCTACCGGCCCGTCTGCGAGATCCAGTTCGACGGGTTCATCTACCCCGGCTTCGACCAGATCACCTCGCAGCTCGCCAAGCTCACGAACCGGCTCGAGGGGACCCAGTCGTTCCCGATCGTGATCCGTGTGCCGTACGGCGGCCACATCGGCTCCATCGAGCACCACTCCGAGAGCCCCGAGACCTACTTCGCGCACACCCCCGGCCTCCGCGTCGTCACCCCCTCGAACCCGAACGACGGCTACTGGATGATCCAGCAGGCCATCGCGTCGAACGACCCGGTGATGTTCTTCGAGCCGAAGAGCCGCTACTGGCCGAAGGGCGAGGTCGACCTGGCCGCACCGTCGGTCGACCTGCACGTGTCCCGCGTCGTGCGCCCGGGGACGGACGCGACCCTCATCGGCTACGGGCCGATGGTGAGCGTGCTGCTGGCCGCCGCCGAGATCGCCGCGGGCGAGGGCCGCAGCCTCGAGGTCGTCGACGTGCGCTCCCTGTCGCCGATCGACTGGGGTCCCATCCTCGGCTCGGTCGAGAAGACCGGCCGGGCGGTCGTCGCCCACGAGGCGCCGACGTTCCTCGGGATCGGCGCCGAGATCGCGGCGACCATCCAGGAGCGCGCGTTCTACTCGCTGGAGGCGCCGGTGATCCGCGTGGGGGCCTTCGACGTGCCGTATCCGCCTGCGAAACTCGAGAAGCTCTACCTCCCCGACGCGGACCGCGTGCTCGACGCGGTCGATCGCACGCTGGCGTACTAGGAAGGCGTCATGTCCATCTCTCGCTTCGCGCTGCCGGACGTCGGCGAAGGCCTCACCGAGGCGGAGATCGTCTCCTGGAAGGTCGCGCCCGGCGACCACGTCTCCGTGAACCAGGTGATCGTCGAGATCGAGACCGCCAAGTCGCTGGTCGAGCTGCCGTCGCCGTATGCCGGACGGGTGGACGCCCTGCTGGTCGCCGAGGGGGACACCGTCGCGGTCGGCACCCCGATCGTCGCGGTCGCCGCCGCGGGCACCGAGCAGCTGAGCGGACCGCTGATGACGCCCGCCCAGGCGGCGCTGCCCACCGAGGTCGAGGTGAACGAGCACCCGGAGCCGCAGCAGTCCGGCGCCGTGCTCGTCGGCTACGGCACGGACGTGCACGCGCAGAGCCGCCGCAGCAACCGGCGCGGCACCGGCGCTCCCCCGCCACCGGTGCGCCGGGCCGTCGCCGCACCCGCGAAGCCGCCCATCCGCAAGCTGGCGAAGGACCTCGGGGTCGACCTCGCCGGCGTCGTGCCCACCGGTCGCTCCGGCGAGGTCACCCGGGAGGACGTGATGCGGAGCAAGGAGCAGGTCAGCGTCTTCCGGAACATCGAGACGCCGGCGTGGCCCGACACCCGTGACGAGCGGATCCCCGTGAAAGGCATGCGCAAGGCGATCGCGACCGCGATGGTGACGAGCGCCTTCACGGCACCGCACGTGAGCGTCTTCGTCGATGTCGACGCGACCCGGACCATGGAGTACGTGCGCCGACTGAAGGCGTCGCCCGACTTCTCCTCGGTGCGGATCTCCCCGCTGCTCGTGATGGCGCGCGCCGTCATCTGGGCCGTGCGCCGCAACCCCAGCGTGAACTCGACGTGGACCGACGCGGAGATCGTGGTCCACCACTACGTCAACCTCGGCATCGCCGCGGCGACCCCGCGGGGGCTCATCGTGCCGAACGTCAAGGACGCCCAGGCGCTCTCGATGCGGAATCTCGCGGGCGCGCTCGAGCACCTCGTGGTGACGGCCAGGGACGGCAAGACCCAGCCAGTCGACATGGCCGACGGCACGATCACCATCACGAACCTCGGCAGCTACGGGATGGACACCGGCACACCGATCCTGAATCCCGGCGAGGTGGCGATCGTCGCGCTCGGCACAATCCGGCAGAAGCCCTGGGTGGTCGACGGGGAGGTCGTGCCCCGGTACGTCACCACCGTCGGCGCGAGCTTCGATCACCGCGTCGTCGACGGCGACGTGGCGAGCCGCTTCCTCGCCGATGTCGCCAGCGTCCTGGAGGAGCCGGCGCTCCTGCTGGACTGACCTCGAAACCGGCCGCGCAGCCACCGGTTGTCGCGCCGGAGGATCCGTCCTGGCTGATTTTGACAATCGTTCTCATCTGGCCGTAGGTTCGCCCTATGAGGACGGAACGGCGACGCGTCGCTGCGGCCGCCGGCGCGCTCGTCGCAGCGACGCTGCTCGCCGGCTGCACGGCCTCGTCGGGCGCCACCACGGATGACCGGGTGGCCGTCGTCGCGTCGACGGACGTCTGGGGGAGCGTCGTCGAGGCGGTCGGAGCGGGTCACGTCGCCGTGACGTCCCTCATCGGCGACCCGTCGCGGGATCCGCACGAGTTCCAGGCGAGCGTGCGCGATCAGCTCGCGGTGTCGCGCGCGGCGATCGTCGTCGAGAACGGGGGCGGGTACGACGACTTCATGCGCCGGCTGGCCTCGGCCGCGCACGCACCCGTCGTGCTCGACGCGGTCCGGCTGTCCGGGCGCGATGCAGGTGCGCAGGACTTCAACGAGCACGTCTGGTTCGACCTGCCGACCGTCCGGCGCGTCGCCGATGCCGTGAACACAGCGCTGATCAGGGCGGATCCCGGCCATCGCGCGGACTACGCCACGGCGCTCGCGACGTTCCACGGGGAGCTGGGCCGCTTGCAGGGGGAGGAGTCGACGATCCGGAGCACGGCCGAGGGACGCGGTGTCGCCATCACGGAGCCGGTCCCGCTGTACCTCACCGCCGCCTGCGGGCTGGTGGATCTGACCCCCCGCGGCTTCAGCGCGGCGGTCGACGACGGCCGGGACGTGCCGCCGGCGCTGCTGCAGGCGCAGCTGGCGCTGGTCCGCTCGCCCCGCGTCGCGCTGCTCGCGATGAACAGCCAGACGGAGGATCCCGTCACCGATCAGGTGGTGGCCGCGGCGAAGGCGGCGGGCCTGCCCGTCGTCGGATTCGGCGAGACGCTGCCGCAAGGTGAGTCCTTCGCGCGCATGTTCCATGGGGAACTCGCCGCCGTTGCCACGGCGGTGCGGCGATGACCCCGGCCGTCTCCTTCCAGGACGCCGCCCTGGGCTTCGGCGGCCGCACGCTCTGGCAGGGCCTCACCCTCGACATCGCCCCCGGGGAGTTCCTCGCGGTGCTCGGCCCCAACGGGTCAGGCAAGACGACGCTCATCAAGGCCGTCCTCGGGCTGCAGCCGCTCAGCGCGGGCAGCCTCACCGTGCTGGGCGCCCCACCGCGGCGCGGGAACCGCCGCATCGGCTACGTGCCGCAGCAGCGCCTGCTCGACGCCTCCACCCCGGTGCGCGGCTCCGACCTCGTTCGCTTCGGCGTGGACGGCGGCCGGTTCGGCTTCCCGCTCCCCCGTCGCGCCACCCGGGAGCGCACGGCCGAGCTCGTCGACGCCGTCGGTGCGGCGGAGTTCGCCGGGCGCCCGGCGGCGCTGCTGTCCGGCGGCGAGCAGCAGCGGCTCCGGGTCGGCCAGGCCATCGCCGACGACCCGCCCCTGCTGCTCTGCGACGAGCCGCTGATCTCCCTCGACCTCGCGAACCAGGCCGCCGTCAGCGCCCTGATCGACCGGCACCGCCGGGGGCGGGACGCGGCGGTGCTCTTCGTCACCCACGACGTGAACCCGGTGCTCGACCTCGTCGACCGGGTGCTTTACCTGGTCAACGGCCGCTTTCGTGTCGGGATGCCGCAGGAGGTGCTTACCTCCGAGGTGCTCTCCGAGCTGTACCGCACGCACATCGACGTGGTCCGCGTGCACGACCGGATCGTCGTCGTCGGCGCCGGTCACGAGGAGCACGAGCACGCCGGGGAGCGCGGATGAGCACCCTCTTCGACTTCAGCGACTACGGCGCCCTGCTCGCACTGGTCTCCCATTCCCTCATCGCCGGCGCCCTGCTCGGCCTCGTCGGCGGCCTCATCGGCTTCTTCGTGATGGCCAGGGACCTGCCGTTCGCCGTGCACGGCATCAGCGAGCTCTCCTTCGCCGGCGCCGCGGCGGCCCTGCTGATCGGCGCGGACGTCGTGACCGGCTCCATCGTCGGCTCGCTGATCGCGGCGCTGCTGGTCGGGCTGCTCGGTACCAGGGCTCGCGAGCGCAACTCGGTGATCGGCGTGCTGATGCCGTTCGGCCTGGGCCTCGGCATCCTCTTCCTGTCCCTCTACCCCGGCCGCAGCGCGAACCGATTCGGCCTCCTCACCGGCCAGGTGGTGTCCGTCGACACCCCCCAGGTCGTCACCCTCGCCGTCGTGGCGGGCGTCGTCCTGGTCGCGCTGCTGCTGATCTGGCGCCCTCTGCTCTTCGCCAGCGTGGACGAGGACGTGGCCACCGCCCGCGGCGTACCCGTGCGCACGCTGTCGCTGGTGTTCATGGTGCTGCTGGCGCTCACGGTCTCGATCGCGGTGCAGGTCGTCGGGGCGCTGCTCGTGCTCGCCCTGCTCGTGACGCCCGCCGCGGCCGCGCTCCGGGTCGCCTCCGGTCCGCTCGCGGTCAGCCTGCTGAGCATGGCGTTCGCGGTCGTCTCGATCGTGGGCGGCATCCTGCTCGCCCTGGGCGCGGCGATCCCGATCAGCCCCTACGTGACGACGATCTCGTTCGCGATCTACCTGATCTGCCGCCTGATCGGGCGGCGCGGCCCGCGCCGCGCGGACGTAGGCTTCCGGCCGTGAGGCGGCAGACCTGGCAGCGCGCGGCGGTGCGGGATGCGCTGAGCGAGCGGGAGGGCTTCGTCAGCGCGCAGGACCTCCACACGGCGTTGAAGGCGACCGGCTCCCCCATCGGGCTCGCCACCGTCTACCGGGCGCTCGCGGACCTCGCGGTCGATGGCGACGCCGACTCCCTGCAGTCCGGCGACGGGGAGAACCTCTACCGGGCCTGCGTGTCCCAGGGGCACCACCACCACCTCATCTGCCGCTCCTGCGGGCGGACCGTCGAGATCGAGGCGGATGCGATCGAGGAGTGGGCCGCTGACGTCGCGGCGCGCAACGGGTTCCGCGACCCGCAGCACGTCGTGGACGTGTTCGGCACCTGCGAGCGATGCGCGGCGGCCGCCTCGGCGTGCGAGGTCGTGTAGGCTCATCCGTCGGCCGCATCGCGGCAGTGGACGGCGCCACCCGGTCCGTCCGCAGACAAGTGATCTTGGGTGGGTCGGTGCTTCAGCGCCTGCCCACGGTAGGAGGAGGAGCCATGGCCGCAGTGTGCCAGGTGACCGGAGCCGGCCCCGGCTTCGGCAACACCATCTCGCACTCGCATCGGCGCAACAAGCGCCGGTTCGACGTGAACATCCAGAAGAAGACCTACTTCGTGCCGTCGCTGCGGCGGAGCGTCACCCTGAACGTGTCCGCCAAGGGCATCAAGGTGATCGACGTGCGCGGCATCGAGTCCGTCGTCGGTGAGATCCTCGCCCGCGGGGAGAAGATCTGATGGCCAGGCAGCAGGACATCCGCCCGATCATCAAGCTCCGCTCCACGGCGGGCACCGGCTACACCTACGTGACGCGCAAGAACCGTCGCAACAATCCCGACCGGCTCGTGCTGAAGAAGTACGACCCGGTCGTCCGCAAGCACGTCGATTTCCGCGAGGAGCGCTGACATGGCGAAGAAGAGCAAGATCGCGCGCAACCAGCAGCGCGCAGTGGTGGTCGAGCGCTACCAGACCAAGCGGGCCGAGTTGAAGAAGGCCCTGGTCGACCCGACGTCGAGCGACGAGCAGCGCGAGGCCGCCCGCCTGGGCCTCCAGAAGCTCCCGCGCAACGCGTCGCCGGTGCGCCTGCGCAACCGCGACGCGATCGACGGGCGCCCCCGTGGCAACCTCCGTCTGTTCGGGATCTCCCGTGTGCGCTTCCGCGACATGGCCCATCGCGGCGAATTGCCTGGTATCACGAAGTCTTCCTGGTAACTTGCTGTCCGGCCCGCGGCCGACCCGCCGCGGATCGACAGACGTTCAGTACCCAGCCGCCGTGTTTTCTGCGGCCGAACCGTCCGCAGGGAGGACACACATATGGCATCGCTCAACCGCACCGACCTCGTCGCTGCAGTCGCCCAGGAGTCGGGGCAGAGCCAGGGAGCGGTGAACGGCGTGCTCGACGCGCTCTTCTCCACCCTCGCGAAGTCCGTCGCCGACGGCACCAAGGTCACGATCCCGGGGTGGCTCGCCGTCGAGCAGACCTCCCGTGCCGCTCGCACGGGCCGCAACCCGCAGACCGGTGAGCCGATCGAGATCGCCGCGAGCAAGGGCGTCAAGATCAGCGCCGGCAGCAAGCTCAAGGCCGCCGTCAAGTAGTCCGGCCGTCGAAGCGCCCATCCCCGCATCCCGCGGGTGGTGGGCGCTTCGTGCATCCGGGCTCGCGCAGCCGCGTCGGAGCCCCGGCGTACCCTGAGGGCGATGAACCGCGCCGCGCGGGTCGCCTCGCCGGCCCTCCTCGTCGTCGCCGCGCTCGCGGCGCTCATCGTCGCGCTCGCGATCGGTGGCGCCGCGCAGCCCGCGGGCGGCTACGACCCCGGTGCGGCGGTGCGCTACGGCCTGCCGGTCGTGCTGCTGCTCGTCAACCTCTCCGTCTCGGTGACGGTGGGCACCCTGGTGATCGCGGCCTTCGCGCTCTCCCCCGCCGATCCGCGCTGGAACCGCGCCCTGGACATCGCCGCGGCCGCCGCGGCCGTCTGGACCGTGACGGCCGGGTCCGCCGGCGTCCTGGCCTTCATCGACACGTTCCTCGTGCCCGTCTCGGATCCGCGGTTCGGCCCCCAGGTGCTCTACTACCTCTCCTCGATCGCCCTCGGGCAGTCGTGGCTCGCCACCACACTCGCCGCGGCGCTGATCACCGTGCTCGCCATCGCGATCCGCTCCCACACCGGGGTGGCGCTGCTCGCCGTGGCGTCCGTCGCGGCCCTGATCCCGATGGCGCTGCAGGGCCACGCGGCCTCGGCGCCGGGGGACCACGAGACCGCGATCACCGCCTTCGGGCTGCACATCGTCTTCGCGGCGGTGTGGCTGGGCGGTCTCATCGCGGTCGTGCTCCTGGGCAGCCGCTCCCGAGGGGGGCGGCTCGTCGCCCTCGTCAGCCGCTACTCGACCGTCGCGCTCGTCTGCTACGGGGTGGTCGCCCTCACCGGCATCGTCTCGGCGGCGATCCGTCTGGGCGGCTGGGGTGCGCTGCTGACGCCTTACGGCGCGCTGATCGTCGTGAAGTCGCTCGCGCTGCTCGCCGCCGGCGCCTTCGGCGCGCTGTACCGGCTCGTCCTGATCCCCCGACTCGGCGGCGACCGCGGACCCCGGGTGTTCTTCGGCGTCGTCGCCGGGGAGATCGTCGTGCTCGGGGTCGCCTCCGGGTTCGCCGCGGCGCTCAGCCTCTCCGCGCCGCCCGACCTACCGGTGAGGCCCCTCACCACACCCGCCGAGATCCTCACCGGCCGCCCGCTGCCGCCCCCGCTGAGCGCGGTCCAGCTGGTGGAGCAGTGGCGTCCCGACCTGCTCTGGATCCTGATCTGCGCGACCATGCTGATCGCCTACGCCGCCGGCGTGATCCGCCTGCGTCGGCGCGGCGACCGGTGGCCCATCCACCGCTCGATCGTCTGGACCCTCGGCGTGCTCGTGCTCGCCTGGCTCACGAACGGTGGCCTGAACACCTACGAGCAGGTCCTGTTCAGCGCGCACATGATGCTGCACATGACGCTCACGATGCTCGTGCCGCTGCTGCTCGTGCCGGCTGCGCCGATCACCCTGGCGCTGCGGGCGGTGCGCAAGCGCACGGACGGCACCAGGGGCGTGCGGGAGTGGCTGCTGATCCTCGTGCACTCACGGGTGTCCGCCGTGCTCACCAACCCGGTGGTCGCCGGGGTCCTGTTCGCCGGATCGTTGCTCGTCTTCTACTACACGCCGCTGTTCAGCTGGGCGACGACCGACCACGTCGGGCACGAGTGGATGACCGCGCACTTCCTCGTCACGGGCTACCTCTTCGTGCAGTCCCTGATCGGTGTCGATCCCTCCCCCGTCCGGATCGCGTACCCGTTCCGCCTCCTCGTGCTGCTCGCGACGATGGCGTTCCACGCCTTCTTCGGGCTCTCGCTCATCCAGGGGCAGGGCCTGCTGCTGGCGGACTGGTACGGGGCGATGGGCTGGGGCACGAGCGCGCTCGCCGACCAGCAGACCGGCGGCGGCATCGCGTGGGGCGTCGGCGAGATCCCCACGGTGGCGCTCGCGATCGCCGTGGCGGTCAGCTGGGCGCGGAGCGACGACCGGGAGAGCCGCCGATCGGATCGCGCGGCCGACCGGAACGGCGACGCCGACCTGAACGCCTACAACGAGATGCTCGCGCGGCTGGGGCGGACCCGGGCGTGAGCGCCGTCAGCACCGCGGGAGCCGAGCTCGAGCTCACCGAGAAGCAGCGCCGCGTCGCCGAGGCCGTCACGGAGGACCGCGGGCACCTGCTCGTCACCGGGCGCGCCGGCACCGGCAAGTCCACCCTGCTCGAGCACATCGTGGCGTCGTCGAGCCGGCGGGTCGCGGTGTGCGCGCCGACCGGCGTCGCCGCGCTGAACGTCGGCGGGCAGACCATCCACTCGCTGTTCAAGCTCCCGATCGGCCTCATCGGTCCCGCGCCGCTCGTCCAGGACCGTGCGCTGCAGCGGCTGCTGTCCGCGATCGACGTGCTGATCATCGACGAGGTGTCGATGGTGAGCGCCGACCTGCTCGACGCGGTCGACCGCAGCCTGCGGCTGGCCCGCGCGCGGCAGGAGCCGTTCGGCGGGGTGCAGGTCGTGCTGTTCGGTGACCCGTACCAGCTCGCGCCGGTGCCGGGCAGCGCCGAGGAGCGGGCGTACTACACGGACGTCTACCGCTCGATGTGGTTCTTCGACGCGAAGGTGTGGGAGGAGACGGAGCTCGGCATCGTCGAGCTCGACCTCATCCACCGGCAGCGCGACGAGGAGTTCCGCTCGTTGCTCACCGCGGTGCGGCACGGCCGGGTGACCGCCGAGATGGCCGCGCGCCTGAACGGGATGGGTGCCCGGCCGGTCCCGGCGGATCCGCCGCTCACGCTCGCCAGCCGCAACGACACCGTCGCCGCGATCAACGCGGCCGCCCTCGCCCGGCTGCCGGGCAAGGAGGCGCTGAGCCTCGCCGAGGTGGAGGGCGACTTCGGCGGCCGCGCCTACCCGGCGGACGAGGAGCTGCGGCTGAAGGTCGGCGCGCACGTGATGATGCTGCGCAACGACGCCGACGGGCGCTGGGTGAACGGGTCGATGGGCGTGGTGTCGCGGATGCGGCAGTTCCACCTCAGCGTCGAGATCGACGGCGTCGAGCACGACGTGGATCCGGTGAGCTGGGAGCGGCACCGCTACGCCTACTCCCCCGGGTCGAAGGAGCTGAAGCGCGAGGTCGTGGCCGAGTTCCGGCAGCTGCCGGTGCGGCTCGGCTGGGCCGTCACGATCCACAAGTCGCAGGGCAAGACCTTCGACGCGGCGCGGATCGACCTCGGGCGCAAGGCCTTCAGCCCGGGGCAGACCTACGTGGCGCTCAGCCGGCTGACGAGCCTCGAGGGGCTGTACCTCACCCGGCCGCTGGTGCCCGGCGACGTCATCGTCGACGCCGACGTGCGCCGGTGGATGGGTGAGCGGCGGGCGGCCGCGAGGGCGGCGGCAGAGGCGTCCGCTGCAGGCGTCGCGCCGGCCTAGTGCCCCATGTCCATGCCCTGCATGGCGAGCGCACCGACCGGGGTGGCGCCGAGGCACGCCGACGTGATGCCTGCGACGACGGCCGCGCCTGCGACGACGCCGCCGAGGTAGGACCAGACGCCGGGCTGGCGGACGACCGCGGGCCGGCCGCGCCGGACGACGACGGCGAGCGAGGCGGCGCAGGCCAGATCGAGCGCCGCGGCGCCGAGCATGGGCAGAGCGGGCAGCGCGATCGCGACGCCCGACGACATGCCGGCCATGTGCGACATCGCCCCTGCACCGAGGAACAGCACCACGATCCATGCGGCGACCGCGAGGACGGCGCCGGCGAGGGCGAGCCGCGGTACCGGGACGTGCTCGCGGGCCAGGGCGATCACGGCCCACGTGACCTCGAGCGCCCCGATCGCAGCGAGCAGCAGGGTGGCGACGAGGGGAGCCCCGGCGGCGACGGCGAGGTGCACGAGCCCGGCGCCGAGCGCGGCGAAGCCGAGCCAGGTGCGGACCATCGTCGTCATCGAAGGCTCCCCTCGTCCGGCGCTCAGGCCGCGGCCATGCGCTCGGCGGGAGCGGTGCGGCGGTCGGCGCCGAGGCCGACGGCGAGCAGGACGATCGCGGTGGCGAGGTGCAGGAAGTGGTCGGGCGTGTTCAGCGACAGGAAGTTCAGCGCCGAGTCGTGGTTCGCCGCGAGGAAGAACCCGAAGATGCCGAGGATCAGGTAGACCGCCCCGACCGTGGTGTTCGCGGCCTTCGCCGCCGGCGCGTTCGCCGTGCCCGCGATGAGCAGCGCGATGCCGATCAGCAGGTGGGCGACGTTGTGCAGCGGGTTCACCTCGAAGATGCCGAGGATGAGGTTGCTGGAGCCGTCGCCCGGGCCCGCGAACGGGACGCCCGAGGTCCAGAAGAAGCCGAGCAGGCCGACGAGCGCGTAGACCGCGCCGAAGAGGGTCGCGACGATGCGGTTGGGCGAGGCGCCGAAGCGGGTACTCCGGGCCGGGCCCGCGGTGGTGGACATGGGTGGTTGCCTCCTTCAGTGCACGGGACGTGCCGTGCACGGTGGTGTTCGGATACCTGGGACCGTACGGATTGCTCCCATCCGGCGCCGATACGGCGCCAAGGATGCAAGCGAGCGTTGAGGGTTTCCTGATGCTTCACCAGGCCCGAACTGGGGGACGCGACGACGCGCCGCCGCTGACCACCATGGACGTGTTCCGCCTGACCGGAGAGGCATCAGCACCGCATGACGCGTCTCGATATCGCGCCGAGGGCCGCCGGGTGGTACCCGGACCCGCGCGGCACGTCGGCGACCCGCTTCTGGGACGGGTCGGAGTGGACCCAGCACGTGAAGGGCACCGGCATGCGCTTCGCTCCCCCGGCCACCGGGACCGCCGTGGAGCCGGGTGCCATCGCGCCGCTCGTCACCCTGCCGCGGAACGGCGCCGCGACGGCGGCGCTGGTGCTCGGGATCGCGTCGCTCGTCGTGAACCTCCTGCTGATCCCGTCGATCCTCGCGGTCGTGCTCGGCGTGGTCGGGCTCGTCCGCGGCACACGGTTCGGCGGCTCGGGCGAGGGCCGGGCGATCGCCGGCATCCTGCTCGGTGTCGGCGGCGCGCTGGCGGTGCTGGTGGAGCTCGTGCTGCTGGCCCCGGTGCTGCTCGGGCTGCAGCACGAGGCTCGGATCCCGGCGCTGCGTTCCACGGTGATCAACCAGGCGGCGACGCAGGGCGTTCGGCTGAGCGACGTCACGTGCCCGGCGACGGTCGACCCGCGCACCCCGGGGCGCTTCACCTGCGAGGCGTTCGGCGCCGACGGGGCGCATCTCAGCATCGCGGTGACGGTCGCCGAGGGTGGCGCGTGGACCTGGCGGGCCTCCCGCGGCTGAGCGTCCGGGGGAGGAGATCCCGGGGAGAGGAGGTGGAGCGGGCGACGGGAATCGAACCCGCACTACCAGCTTGGGAAGCTGGAGTTCTGCCATTGAACTACGCCCGCATGACGCCGCATCGGCGCCGGGTCCCGATGGTACCGGACGGGCCGTCCCGACGCGTTGCTAGGGTCGTGCCCGTGCTGCTGTCGGACCGCGACATCCTTTCGGAGCTCGACCAGGGGCGCGTCGTGCTGGACCCGTACGATCCGGCGCTGCTGCAGCCGTCGAGCTTCGACGTCCGGCTCGACCGGCTCTTCCGCCTGTTCGACAACCACAAGTACGCGGTCATCGACCCGGCCGAGCACCAGCCCGAACTGACGCGGCTGGTGGAGACGCGGGGGGACGAGCCGTTCATCCTGCATCCGGGGGAGTTCGTCCTCGGGTCGACGTACGAGCAGGTGACGCTGCCCGACGACATCGCGGCGCGGCTCGAGGGCAAGAGCTCGCTCGGCCGGCTCGGGCTGCTCACCCACTCGACGGCCGGGTTCGTCGATCCCGGGTTCACGGGCCACATCACCCTCGAGCTCTCGAACGTCGCGACGCTGCCGATCAAGCTCTGGCCGGGGATGAAGATCGGGCAGCTCTGCTTCTTCCGGCTCAGCTCGCCGGCGATGCGCCCCTACGGGTCGGGGGAGTACGCGTCGCGGTACCAGGGGCAGCGCGGCCCGACGGCGTCCCGGTCGTACCTCAACTTCCACCGCACGGACGTGCCCTCGCATGAGGGCCACTCCTAGCGGGCGGCGGCGGCCAGCGCGGGGAGCTGCAGGGTCAACCACGGGCTGAAGGCCCACGGGGTCGCCGTGACCGCCTCGGCGAGCCGCACCGGGTCCGCCCAGCGGAACTCCATCACCTCGTCGGGGTCGGGCAGCACGTCGTCCTGCGTCGTCGCGGTGTACACCGGGCAGATCTCGTTCTCCACGATGCCCGCAGCATCCGTGGCGATGTACCGGAAGTCGGGCACGGCGAGCTCGAGCGCCGAGACCGTGATGCCGAGCTCCTCGAGGGCGCGGCGGCCGACGGCCTCCTCCATCCGCTCGCCCGGCGCGGGATGCCCGCAGAACGAGTTCGTCCACACGCCGGGCCAGGTGCGCTTGCCGATGGCGCGACGCGTGACGAGCAGGCGGCCCTCGTCGTCCGAGACGTGGCAGCTGAAGGCGAGGTGCAGGGGCGTCTCCGCGCTGTGCACCGTGGCCTTGTCGGCCGTGCCGATGGGGGTCCCGTCGTCGGCGAGCAGGACGACCAGCTCGGGATGGTCCACTGTTCGCTCCGCTGTACCCTTGGCTCCGTGACCAGCGGCGGCGCCCCCCTGCGGGGGCATCGCGCTGCGCTGACGTCGAGACTAGTCCCGGCGCGGAAGGTCGACTGAGCCGTGGTCGCGGGTGCCTTGAAGCGCTACGAGCGCGCCGCCTGGCGGTCCTCGGCCGTCGTCATCGCCGAGTACTCGACCTCGTTCGGGCTCGCGACCCGCATGCTCCGCCCGACCACGCGGCGCCACATCCGTGACGTGTACGCCCTGGTCCGGCTCGCCGACGAGGTGGTCGACGGCGTCGCCGCCGAGTCCGGCCTCGGGCCCGACGAGGTCGCCGCGGCGCTCGACGCGCTGGAGGTCGACACCTACCGGGCGATGGCGACCGGCTACTCCACCAACCTCGTGGTGCAGGCGTTCGCGTCGACGGCGCGGGCCGTCGACATCCGCGAGGAGATCGTGCGGCCGTTCTTCACCTCGATGCGGATGGATCTCGACCACGCGACCCACACGCCCGAGTCGTTCGCGACCTACGTCTACGGCTCCGCGGAGGTCGTCGGGCTCATGTGCCTCCAGGCGTTCCTCGCTGAGGGACCGCCACCCTCTCCGGAGAACCGGCCGACGCTCGAGGCCGGCGCCCGACGGCTGGGGGCGGCGTTCCAGAAGGTCAACTTCCTTCGCGATCTGGCCGCCGACTCCGGCGGCCTCGGGCGCGCGTACTTCCCGGGAGTCGAGCCGGCCGAGCTCGACGAGGCGGCCAAGGCCGCGATCCTCGACGACATCGACGCGGACCTCGACGCCGCTGCGGCGACCCTGCCGCTGCTGCCCCGCGGGCCCCGGCGGGCCGTGGCGCTCGCGCACGCGCTCTTCGCCGAGCTCGCCGAGCGGATCCGCCGGACGCCGGCCGAGCGGCTGCGCACCACGCGGGTGCGGGTGCCCGACCTCGTGAAGCTGCGCCTCGCGGCGCTCGCCGTCGTCGACCGCCTGCCGAGGAAGCGATGACCGGCCAGCGGGCCGTCGTGATCGGCGGCGGGATCAGCGGGCTCGCGACCGCCGCGCTGCTCGCGGAGGAGGGCTACGAGGTCACGCTGCTCGAGGCTCGCGACGCCGTCGGCGGCCGGGCGGGGGAGTGGGACACCGACGGCTACCGCTTCGAGACCGGGCCGTCCTGGTACCTGATGCCGGAGGTGTTCGACCACTTCTTCAAGCTGCTCGGCACCAGCGCCGACGAGCAGCTGGAGCTGACGAAGCTGGACCCCGGGTACCGCGTGGTGTTCGAGCCCGAGGGCGGGCGGCCCGCCGAGGTGGTCGACGTGCTCGGGGACCGCGAGCGCAACCTCGCCGTGGCGGAGTCGCTCGAGCCCGGCGCCGGCAAGCGCCTCGACGCCTACCTCGACTCCGCCGCGTGGGTGTACGAGACGGCGAAGCGGTTCTTCCTCTACACGACGTTCGCCGACCTGAAACCGCTCGCCACCCGGGAGGTCCTCACGGGGCTGCCGCGGCTCGTCCCGATGCTCGCGCTCTCGCTGCACCGGTACGTGACCCGCCGCTTCAAGGATCCGCGGCTCGCGCAGATCCTGCAGTACCCGGCCGTGTTCCTCGGGAGCTCGCCCTATGCCACTCCGGGTATGTACCACCTGATGAGCACGCTCGACTTCGAAGGGGGGGTCCTGTACCCCAAGGGCGGCATCACCGCGCTGATCGACGCGGTGCGGCGGCAGGCGGAGGAGCGGGGCGTGCGGATCCGCACGGGCACCGCCGCGGACCGCATCCTCACGGATGGCGCGGTCGGTGCGAAGCCGCGGGTGACCGGGGTGCGCACCGAGGACGGCGACGTCGTGCCGGCCGACGTGGTCGTCGCCGCCATGGACCTGGAGGCGGCCGAGCGCCGCCTGCTGCCGCAGGCGCTCCGCACCTACGACGCCGACTGGTGGCGTCGCCGCACGCCCGGCCCGAGCGCGGTGCTGGTCCTGCTCGGCGTCCGCGGGGCGCTGCCGGAGCTGCTGCACCACACGCTGCTGTTCACGAAGGACTGGGACGCGAACTTCGCCGCGGTGATGCCGAAGCGCGGGGCGCCCGTCCCGCCGCTGCCCGAGCAGCTCTCGATCTACGTCTGCCGGCCGAGCGCGACCGACGACGTCGCGCCGCCGGACCACGAGAACCTCTTCGTGCTGGTGCCGATGACGCCCGATCCGGCGATCGGCCGCGGCGGCGTCGACGGCACGGGCTCGGCCGAGGTGGAGCGGATCGCCGACGGTGCCATCGACCAGATCGCGCAGTGGCTCGACATCCCCGATCTCCGGGAGCGCATCGAGGTGCGCCGCACCATCGGGCCGGCGGACTTCGCCGAGGACCTCGCCGCCTGGCAGGGCACCGCGCTCGGGCCGGCGCACACACTCGGCCAGAGCGCGCTGTTCCGCGCGGGCAACGTGAGCCGCCGGGTCGACGGGCTGCTCTTCGCGGGCGGGTCGACGATCCCCGGGATCGGCCTGCCGATGTGTGTGATCAGCGCCGAGCTCGTGCTGAAGCGGCTCCGCGGCGACACCACGGCCGGTCCGCTGCCCGAGCCGGTGCCGGCGCCCGTCCCCACCGCATGAACGGGCTCTACCTGGCGGCCCTCTGCGTCTCGATCGCCGGGCTGCTCGTCCTCGACGCACGGCTGCGCCTCTTCGTGTTCGCCGCCCCGCTCCGCGCGCTCGCGGTGCTCGCGGTGGGCGTCGCGGGGTTCCTGCTCTGGGACCTCGCGGGCATCCGGCTCGGCATCTTCTTCGAGGGGAACCACGCGCTGCTGGTCGGCGTGGACCTCGGCCGGAACCTGCCGCTCGAGGAGGTCTTCTTCCTCGTGCTGCTCTGCCTGACCGCGATGGAGGCCGCCACGTTCGCGGCGCGGCTGCTCACCGCGAGGGCTCGCCCGTGACCACCTACGCGCTGCTCGCCCTCGGCGTGCTGATCCCGGTCGCCGCGGTGTCACTCGTCGTGCTCGTCCGTGCGGGCCGCGTCGTGCTGCTGTCCGCCTTCGCGGCGGTGGGAGTGCTGCTCGTCGCCACCGCGGTCTTCGACTCCGTGATCGTCGCTACGGGCATCGTCGGCTACGACGGCTCCCGCATCCTCGGGCTCCGCATCGGGGCGGCGCCGATCGAGGACTTCGCCTACCCGCTCGCCGCCGGCCTCGCCCTCCCGGCGCTCTGGTGGCTGCTGCGGCCCCGCGGACGGGCGTGACGTGCTCCGCCAGCTGCTGACCGCATCCCGCCCCCTCTCCTGGGTCAACACGGCCTATCCGTTCGCGCTCGCGCTCCTGCTGCTGCAGCAGCCCGTGGCGCTCCTGCCGCTCGTCGTCGGCACCCTCTACTTCCTCATCCCGTACAACCTGGCGATGTACGGGATCAACGACGTCTTCGACTACGAGTCGGATCTGCGCAACCCGCGCAAGGGCGGCGTCGAGGGCGCGGTGCTCGACCCGCGGTATCACCGCCCGATCCTGATCGCGGTCGCCGCCACGAACGTGCCCTTCCTCGTCGCGCTCGTGCTCCTCGGCGGTCCCGCCTCATGGCTCGTGCTCGCCATCTCGGTGTTCGCGGTCGTCGCGTACAGCGCGCCCCGGCTCCGCTTCAAGGAGCGCCCGGTGCTCGACTCGATCACCTCGAGCACGCACTTCGTCAGCCCCGCCGTCTACGCGGTCGCCCTCGCCGGGCACGCCCCGGACGCCCGGACCGTGCTGCTGCTCGTCGCGTTCTTCTGCTGGGGGATGGCGAGCCACGCGTTCGGGGCGGTGCAGGACATCCCCGCCGACCGGGCGGGCGGCATCGGCTCCATCGCGACCGTCTTCGGGGCCCGCGCGACGGTGCTCATCGCGTTCGCCCTCTACGCCGCCGCAGGGGTGCTCGCCGCATGCTCCGGATGGCCGACGTCGCTCGCCGCGGCCGTCGCCCTGCCGTACCTCGCGATGTGCGCGCCGTTCCTCCGCATCGACGACGCCCACGCCGAGGAGGCCAACCGGGGGTGGCGGCGCTTCCTCGCGATCAACTACGGCGCCGGGTTCCTCGTGACGATGCTGGCGATCGGCGGGGTGGCGCTCTCCTGACGCGCAGCGGCGCTGCCGACCGCGCGCACAATGGGGAGATGCGCAGCGTGCAGCGGGTCGAGCCCGGCCCGGGCCAGGAGTCGGTCTGGGACTACCCGCGGCCGCCGCGGGTCGAGGCGACCACGGACCGCATCCGCATCCGGCTCGGCGGGGAGACGGTCGTCGACACGACCGACGCCGTCCGTGTGCTCGAGACGAGCCACCCGCCCGTGTACTACGTGCGGCGCGACGAGGTGCACGCCGACCTCGTGCCCGCCCCCGGCGCGAGCTTCTGCGAGTTCAAGGGCGCTGCCCGCTACCTCTCCATCGCCGCCGGGGACCGCGCCGAGGCGGGTGCGGTCTGGTACTACCCGTCCCCGGCGCCCGGCTACGAGGCGCTCGCCGACCGCGTCGCGGTCTACCCGGCGCGGATGGACTCGTGCGAGGTCGCAGGCGAGACCGTACAGCCGCAGGACGGCGACTTCTACGGCGGCTGGATCACCTCGCGGGTCGTCGGCCCCTTCAAGGGAGCGCCGGGGACCCTCGGTTGGTGAGTCGCCCGACGCGCCGGGTCGCGGGATCCGCCCACACCAGGCAGAATCCCTGACTTGTGACCACCGAGCGCACCGACCTCGAGGTCGACCCCTCCGTCTGCTACCGGCACCGTGACCGGCACAGCTGGACGCTCTGCGCCCGCTGCGGTCGCACCATCTGCCCCGAGTGCCAGATCCCGGGCGCCGGTGGCGTCCGCTGCGCGCCCTGCGTGGCGGAGGAGGGCGGCCGCGTCTCGTGGCAGCCGGTCGGCGGCCCGCCGCCGAAGGCGGCACGCACCCGCCGCTCCCGTGCCCGGGCGCGGTCCCTGCCGATGGCGGCGCCGTCGTGGCTGACGGCCACGGGCGCGCCGGTCAGCATCGGCGTGCTCGGCGCCTCCGTCGCGGTCTGGCTCGCCGGGTTCTTCACGGGGGACCTGCCCGTGATCTGGCTCGCGGCGCTGCCCGGCACCGGCTGGCAGCTCTGGCGGTTCATCACGGCGCCGCTCGCCTCGCCCGCCGCGCTCGACATCAGCGTCATCCTCTCCTTCGTGCTCCAGAGCGCGTTCTGGTTCCTGTCCGCGCCGCAGGCCGAGCGGATGCTCGGGCGCCGGCCCTTCGTCGAGCTGCTGATCGCCTCGACGCTCGTGGGCTCCGCGGCCGCGCTCCTCTCGGGGCAGGCCGCCTACGGGCTCTTCGGGCCCCTGTTCGGCGTGTTCGCCGCCGTGCTCGTGCTCGTCTGGCCCGAGGCCCAGGTGCGCAACCGGTTCCTCGTGATGATCGGCGTGAACCTGCTGCTCATCCTCGTCATCTCCCGCGGCCAGGGGCTGCCCGAGGTCATCGGCGCGATGCTCGCGGGCGCCGGCCTCACCGCCTTGCGCCAGCGCGCCGCCGATCGGCCGCTGCCGAAGCCGTGGACCCCGCAGCTCATCGTCGGGGGCGCGGCGGCCGTGCTCGTGCTGCTCGCGGCGCTCGCCGCCTCCTGAGCCGGGGCGGCCGTCAGGTCGCGCGCGCGCCCCGCACGGGGATCAGCAGCACGAGCCCCACGGCGAGCACGAGCACGATGCCGAGGATCCCGAACGACCGGTCGCCGGTCACCTGGATGAAGAGCGCGAACAGCGCGGGCGCCAGGAAGGTCGCCACGCGGCCCGTGGTCGCGTAGAGCCCGAACAGCTCGCCCTCCCGGCTCACCGGCGCCAGGCGGCCCAGCAGCGATCGACTGGCCGATTGCGCGGGCCCCACGAAGCAGCAGAGCACCAGGCCGCCGATCCAGAAGGCGATCGTGCCGGCGTCGCGCGCCACGAACACGGCGAGGCCCGCCACGACGAGGCCGACCAGGGACACGAGGATGACCGGCTTCGGACCGAAGCGGTCGTCGAACCGGCCGGACAGCAGGGTCGACAGCCCCGCGACGACGTTCGCGGCGACACCGAAGATCAGCACCTGACCGAAGCCGAAGCCGAACACGGTCGAGGCGATCACGGCGCCGAAGGTGAAGACGCCGGTGAGCCCGTCGCGGAAGACGGCGCTGGCGACGAGGAAGCGGAGCAGGTTGCGGTCGGTGCGCCACAGCACGGCGACGTCGCTGAGGAGCTTGCGGTAGGCGGCGAGCACCCCGCGTCGCGGCAGCCCTGCGGCCGGCGGCGAGTCGGGCACCGCGAGCAGCACCGGGACGGCGAACACCGCGGTCCACACGGCGCAGACCAGCGCGCAGATCCGGATGTCGAGCCCGCCGTCGTCGGTCACGCCGAGCAGCTGCGGGCCCTGCGGGATGAGGGTCGCGTAGAGGACGAGCAGCAGCACGATGCCGCCGAGGTAGCCGGACGCCCAGCCGACGGCGCTCACGCGCCCGATCGTGCGTGGCGTGGAGATCGTGAGGAGCATCGCGTTGTAGTTGACGCTCGCGATCTCGTAGGCGACGGTGCCGACGCAGACCAGCACGACGCCCGGGACGAACCAGCCCGGCTCCGCGGCGACGAGCGACATGGCGAGCATCGCGACGACGACCACAGCCGTGCCGAGGCCCACCCCGCGGCGGCGGCGACCGGTCGCATCCGCCCGCTGGCCCAGCACGGGCGCGAGCACGGCGACGACGATGCCCGCGATCGCGAGGCCGAGCCCCAGGCCGCTCGACAGCGCCGACTTCGCGGACTGGAACGCAGTGGAGCCGTGCGGGGCGCTCGAGGCGACGAACCGGTCGCCGGTCAGGTAGACGGTGAACACGAAGGTCGTGATCACGGCGTTGAACGCCGCCCCGCCCCAGTCCCATGCGGCCCAGGCCGCCACCACGCGACGTCGGATCGTGGGCGCCTGCGCCAGCGCGGTCATGCGCTCAGCGTAGGGGCGGCGGACGAGCCGAGGAGCGCCCAGTTCGGGGCCGGGTCAGAGGAGCGGGTCGTGCTCGACCGGCGGCTCCGCCACGGCGGAGTCCGACGCCTCGGTCGCCTCGTCGTACAGTGCGATCGGTACCCCGGGCGAGATCCGCAGGAAGGCGACCACACCGCGGCCGAAGCCGGAGGTCACCTCGAGCCAGGGGTCGTCACCGGTCAGCGCCGCGTCGATGCGGCGGCGGATGTCGACGCTGTCGACATCCGGGATGGTGAACTCGTGGCCGTCGTAGAGGATCCGGACCCGCTGCTTCACGTCTCGTGCCTCGGCTCGGGGGGCTCGGGCACCACATGCAGCCCGGCGGAGGAGTTGGCGGTCTGCAGCAGCGCCTCGACCCAGACCCGGTTGATGACGGGCTGCTTGCCGCCGAAGTACTTGAACACGAGCGGCAGCGCCGGGTGCAGCCAGATCGTCGTGCGGCCGTCGCCCACCGCGGCCTCGTCGCGCCAGCTGAAGGCGAACGACTCGCCGCGCCGCAGCTTCGTCGTGATGACCATCTGCAGGTGGGCGAGCAGGCGGTCGTCGAAGTCGACCACGATCGTGGAGTCGTACGTCAGCTTGCCCATGGCGCGCACCTCCCGCCGTCTGGCCCAACCTTCGCAGGAAACCCGGGGTTGTCAACCGGGACGATCCCGGGAATGCATGCCGCGCCTGCGAGTTGAGTATCAGTGACTCAACTTCTGTGATTCGGATTCGACATCGTCGAGCGCCGGACGTAGGGTTGAGCCCTCAGGACGCAACTCCGTACAGGACGACCCGTCCTGCCCACAGACCCCCAGATGAAGGAGAACAACCCCATGGCTCGTGCCGTAGGCATCGACCTCGGAACCACGAACTCGGTGGTGTCCGTGCTCGAGGGCGGCGACCCGGTGGTCATCGCGAACGCGGAGGGCTTCCGCACCACCCCGTCGGTCGTCGCATTCACGAAGGACGGCGACGTGCTCGTCGGCGAGACGGCGAAGCGTCAGGCCGTGACCAACGTCGACCGCACCATCTCGTCCGTCAAGCGCCACATGGGCACCGACTGGACGACCACGATCGACGGCAAGAAGTACACGCCGCAGGAGATCTCGGCCCGCATCCTCGGCAAGCTGAAGCGCGACGCCGAGCAGTACCTCGGCGACACGGTCACCGACGCCGTGATCACCGTGCCGGCGTACTTCAACGACGCCGAGCGCCAGGCCACGAAGGACGCCGGCGAGATCGCGGGCCTCAACGTGCTCCGCATCATCAACGAGCCGACCGCTGCGGCGCTCGCCTACGGCCTCGACAAGGGCCGCGAGGACGAGCTGATCCTGGTCTTCGACCTGGGCGGCGGCACCTTCGACGTGTCCCTGCTCGAGGTCGGCAAGGACGAGGGCTTCTCGACCATCCAGGTGCGCGCCACCGCCGGTGACAACCGGCTCGGCGGCGACGACTGGGATCAGCGCGTCGTCCAGCACCTCATCAAGAAGTTCAAGGAGACGACGGGCGTCGACGTCTCGAAGGACAAGATCGCGCTGCAGCGCCTCAAGGAAGCCGCGGAGCAGGCGAAGAAGGAGCTGTCGAGCTCGACCTCGACCTCGATCCAGCTTCCCTACCTGTCCCTGACCGAGAACGGCCCGGCGAACCTCGACGAGACGCTCACCCGCGCCCAGTTCGAGAACCTCACCTCGGACCTGCTCGACCGCACGAAGAAGCCGTTCAACGACGTCATCGCCGAGGCCGGCGTGAAGGTCGCCGACATCGCGCACGTCGTGCTCGTCGGCGGCTCGACCCGCATGCCCGCGGTCGGCGAGCTCGTGAAGTCGCTCACCGGCGGCAAGGAGCCGAACAAGGGCGTCAACCCGGACGAGGTCGTCGCCGTCGGCGCCGCCCTGCAGGCCGGTGTGCTGAAGGGCGAGCGCAAGGACGTCCTCCTCATCGACGTGACCCCGCTCTCCCTCGGCATCGAGACCAAGGGCGGCATCATGACGAAGCTCATCGACCGCAACACCGCGATCCCGACCAAGCGGAGCGAGACCTTCACCACCGCGGACGACAACCAGCCGTCCGTCGCGATCCAGGTCTTCCAGGGCGAGCGCGAGTTCACGCGCGACAACAAGAACCTGGGCACGTTCGAGCTCACCGGCATCGCGCCGGCGCCGCGCGGCATCCCGCAGATCGAGGTCACCTTCGACATCGACGCGAACGGCATCGTGCACGTGTCCGCGAAGGACAAGGGCACCGGCAAGGAGCAGTCGATGACGATCACGGGCGGCTCGAGCCTCCCGAAGGACGACATCGAGCGCATGGTCCGCGAGGCCGAGGAGCACGCCGCGGAGGACAAGCGGCGTCGCGAGGCCGCCGAGGTGCGCAACTCCGCCGAGCAGCTGGTCTACTCGATCGAGAAGCTCATCAAGGAGAACGACGACAAGCTGCCCGCGGACGTGAAGGACGAGGTGCAGGGCGACGTCGACTCGCTGAAGACGGCGCTCGCCGGCAGCGACGACGACGCGGTGAAGGCCGCGTTCGACCGGCTGTCGCAGAGCCAGACGAAGCTCGGCCAGGCGATCTACGCCCAGTCCCAGGCGAGCGAGTCGACCGGCGGCGCCGAGTCCGGCCAGCAGGCAGGCGCGTCCGGCTCCTCCTCCGACGACGACATCGTCGACGCGGAGGTCATCGACGAGGAGAACGGACCGCATCGATGACCGATCCGAACGAGCAGAACGAGGGGATGCCCGGTCAGGTGCCGGGCACCCCGGACGGCGACGAGTTCATCGCCGCTGAAGGCCCGGACGTCGAGACCAAGTTCAGCGACGCCGACCAGGCGTTCCTGGACGGCCTCGACGCGGGTGACGCGGGCGAGCCCGGCGAGTCCGCCGGTCCCGTCGATGAGCACCTCGAGGACCTCCGCCGTGTCACGGCGGAGTACGCGAACTACCGGCGCCGCGTCGAGCGGGAGCGGACCGTGGAGCGGGAGCGCGCCGTCGGCGACGCCGCCCGCGTGATCCTGCCGGTGCTCGACGACCTCGACCGGGCGGAGGCCCACGGCGACCTCGCCGAGGGCGGTCCGCTCACCGCGATCGCGCAGAAGCTGCGCGGCGCCGTCGGCAAGCTCGGCGTCACCCCGTTCGGGGAGAACGGGCAGGTCTTCGACCCGCGTGAGCACGACGCGATCTTCCAGCGCGAGAACCCGGCGGTCGAGCGGGCCACGGTGTCCGACGTCGTCGAGCGGGGCTACCGCATCGGCGACACGGTCCTCCGCCCCGCGAAGGTCGTCGTCGACACCCCCGCCTCGTAGCGATGGCCAGCCAGGACTGGTTCGAGAAGGACTTCTACAAGGTCCTCGGCGTCGACAAGTCGATCACGCCAGCGGACCTGAAGAAGGCCTACCGCAAGCTCGCGCGGCAGTACCACCCGGACTCGAACCCGGGTGACGCGAAGGCGGAGGCCCGGTTCAAGGAGATCAGCGAGGCCTACAGCGTGCTCTCCGACGAGGAGCAGCGGCGCGAGTACGACCAGGTCAGGGCGATGGGGTCCGGTGCGCGGTTCACCGCCGCCGGCCCGGGCCAGGGCGGGTTCGAGGACGTCTTCGGGTCGATGTTCGGCGGCGCCGGCCGCGGCCGGGCCCGGGGCGGGTTCGAGGACCTCCTCGGCGGGATGTTCGGAGGCGGCAACGGGGGCTTCGGGCAGACGTCCGGCGGCTTCCGCGGCTTCGGCGGACCGACCCCCGGTCGCGACGTCACCGCCGCGGTCACGGTCGACTTCCTGACCGCGACGCACGGCGACACCGTGACGCTCTCGGGCGGTGGCGGCAAGCCGATCACCGTGCGCATCCCCGCGGGGGTGACGGACGGGCAGAAGCTGAAGCTGCGCGGCAAGGGCGAGCCGAGCCCTGACGGGGGCGAGGCCGGCGACCTCGTGCTCACGGTCAACGTGTCGAAGCACCCCGTCTTCGAGCGCGACGGGTTGAACCTGAAGGTGAACGTTCCGGTCACCTTCGCGGAGGCGGCACTCGGCGCCACGATCGAGGTCCCGACGCTCGGCGGCGAGCCGGTGCGGATGAAGATCGCGCCCGGCACCTCGAGCGGGCGCGTGCTGCGGGTCAAGGGCCGTGGCGTCGCCACCCCGCGCGGCACGGGCGACCTGCTCGCCCGCGTCGAGGTCGCGGTGCCGAACCACCTCACCGCGGCGCAGAAGGAGGCGCTCGAGCGCTTCCAGGCGTCCGGCCCCGCGGAGAACCCGCGCGACGACCTCATCGCCAAGGCGCGCGGATGATCACGCCCGCCTCACGCGGTACCCGTGGCGTGACGCGGTGTGCATGCCCCTCCGCAGCCCGGAAGGGGCGGTGGGCCCAGCGTCACGCCGCGGGTACCGCGCGACGATCGCATCGGGGGGAGGCCGGGTGGTGATGGACGTGAGTCCCGACGACCCGGTGTTCGCGATCGCGGTCGCCGCGGATCTGGCGGGGATGCATCCGCAGACCCTCCGGCAGTACGACCGGCTCGGGCTCGTCTCCCCGCGGCGCACGGCGGGCAAGTCCCGGCGCTACTCGCTGCGGGAGGTGGCACAGCTGCGCGAGGTGCAGCGGCTCTCGGGGGAGGGCGTCTCCCTCGAGGGCATCCGGCGCATCCTCGAGCTCGAGAACGAGGTCGTCGCGCTGCGCGGCCGCGTGCGGGACCTCGAGTCCGCGCTTGCGACGGAGCTGCTGAACCGGCCCGGGTCGCGGGTGTTCGCCTCCACCGCCGACGGGGACGTCGTGCCGCTGCGGCACGGCACCCGCACGCGACGCAACGAGGTGGTCGTCTGGAGTCCGCGCAGCTTGGAATAAAGTTGAGTCCCTGATACTCAACTTGAATGTCCGCGAAGGAAGTCGAAGGAGGCACCGTGGCGAACATGCGAGGGGCAGCAGCCCCGCAGGAGGAGACCGGCAGCGCGCTGAAGCGCTACGGGATCAACCTCACCGAGATCGCGCGCGCCGGCAAGCTCGACCCGGTGATCGGCCGTGACTCGGAGATCCGCCGGGTCAGCCAGGTGCTGACGAGGCGCACCAAGAACAACCCCGTGCTCATCGGCGAGCCCGGGGTCGGCAAGACCGCGGTCGTCGAGGGGCTCGCGCAACGCATCGTCGCGGGCGACGTCGCCGACTCGCTGAAGGACAAGCAGCTCGTCTCGCTCGACCTGGCGGCGCTCGTCGCCGGCGCGAAGTACCGCGGTGAGTTCGAGGAGCGGTTGAAGGCCGTGCTGAAGGAGATCAACGACTCCGAGGGCCGCATCATCACGTTCATCGACGAGCTGCACACCCTGATGGGTGCCGGCGGCGGCGAGGGCAGCGTCGCAGCCGCGAACATGCTGAAGCCGATGCTCGCCCGCGGCGAGCTGCGGATGATCGGCGCCACCACGCTGAACGAGTACCGCGAGTACATCGAGAAGGACGCCGCGCTCGAGCGGCGCTTCCAGCAGGTGTTCGTGGGGGAGCCGAGCGTCGAGGACACCGTCGCGATCCTCCGCGGCCTGAAGGAGCGCTACGAGGCGCACCACAAGGTCGCCATCGCCGACTCGGCGCTCGTCGCCGCGGCCGCGCTGTCGAACCGCTACATCACGGCCCGCCAGCTGCCCGACAAGGCGATCGACCTCATCGACGAGGCCGCGAGCCGCCTGCGGATGGAGATCGACTCCGCTCCCATGGAGATCGACGAGCTCCGTCGCGCCGTCGACCGGCTGCGCCTCGAGGAGCTGGCGCTGAAGCGCGAGAAGGACGACGCGGCCAAGGAGCGGCTCGCCAAGCTGCGCGAGGACCTCGCCGGCCGCGAGGCCGTGCTGCAGGGGCTCGAGGCCCGCTGGGAGCGCGAGCGCGCCGACCTCAACCGCGTCGGCAACCTGAAGGAGAAGGTCGACTCCCTGCGGATGCGCGCCGAGCGTGCCGCTCGCGAGGGCAACCTCGAGGAGGCCTCCCGCCTGCTCTACGGCGAGATCCCCGCTATCGAGCGCGAGCTCGCGGCCGCGGAGCAGGCCGAGGAGGAGCCCGGCCAGCCGAAGATGGTGAACGACCAGGTGACCGACGAGGACATCGCCGCCGTCGTCGCCCAGTGGACGGGCATCCCCGTCGGGCGCCTGCTGCAGGGCGAGACCCAGAAGCTGCTGCGGCTCGAGAGCGAGCTCGGCCGGCGGCTGATCGGCCAGCGGCCCGCCGTCCGCGCCGTCGCCGACGCGGTGCGCCGCACGCGGGCCGGCATCGCCGATCCCGGCCGCCCCACCGGCTCCTTCCTCTTCCTCGGCCCCACCGGCGTCGGCAAGACCGAGCTCGCCCGGGCGCTCGCGGAGTTCCTCTTCGACGACGAGCGCGCGATGGTCCGCATCGACATGAGCGAGTACGGCGAGAAGTTCTCCGTCTCGCGACTCGTCGGCGCCCCTCCCGGGTACGTCGGCTACGAGCAGGGCGGCCAGCTCACCGAAGCCGTACGTCGTCGTCCTTACTCGGTCGTGCTGCTCGACGAGGTCGAGAAGGCGCACCCCGAGGTCTTCGACGTGCTGCTGCAGGTGCTCGACGACGGCCGCCTCACCGACGGCCAGGGCCGCACGGTCGACTTCCGGAACACGATCCTCGTGCTCACCTCGAACCTCGGCAGCCAGTACCTGATCGACCCGTCGATCAGCAACGAGCAGAAGGAGGAGGCCGTGCAGGCGCTCGTGCGCCAGGCCTTCAAGCCCGAGTTCATCAACCGGCTCGACGACATCGTCGTGTTCCAGTCGCTCACCGAGACCGAGCTCGGCGAGATCGTCGAGCTGTACATCGACCGGCTCACGAAGCGGCTGGCCGATCGACGCCTCGACCTCGCCGTGACGCCCGCCGCGCGCCGCTGGCTCGCGGAGCGCGGCTACGACCCGATGTACGGGGCCCGGCCGCTGCGCCGGCTCATGCAGCGGGAGATCGACGACCGGCTGGCCAGGGCGCTGCTCGCGGGTGAGGTCCGCGACGGGGACACGGTGCGGGTCGACGTCTCGCCGGCCGGCGATGAGCTCGCCGTCGGGCGCTCCCAGGTGCCGGTCGCCGATCTGTGAGGATCCTCATCGTCGACTGGCCATGATCGGAGCATGAGCCGCGCCCAGGACCATCCCGACGCGTCGACCTACGACCGCCGCAGATCCTGGCTGCGGCTCCTGGTGGCGTTCACCGCCGGCGCCGCCGCAACCACGGCGACGCTGCTCCTCGGTGGCGACTCGTTCGCCTTCGACGTCGGCTGGGTGGTGCTGTGCGCCGTCTACCTGCTGTGGGTCTGGCTGAAGGTCGGCCGGATGGATGCGGACGCGACCTCGCGCCACGCGACGCGGGAGACCCCGAACCGCAGCATGAGCGACGTGCTCCTGGTCATCGCGGCAGTGGCCAGCCTGGTGGCGGTGATCGTGGTGCTCTCCGAGGCCAAGAACGCGCAGGGCGCCGGCAAGGAGCTGCTGTCGCTGCTCGGCGTGCTGAGCGTGGCGATGTCGTGGTTCCTCGTGCACACCCTGTTCACGCTGCGCTACGCGGTGCTCTACTACACGGGCGAGGACCGGGGGATCTCCTTCAACCAGGAGCAGCCGCCGCGGTACGTCGACTTCGCCTACTTCGCGTTCACGATCGGGATGACCTTCCAGGTCTCGGACACCGACATCAGCGACTCGGTCATCCGGGCGACGGCGCTGCGCCACGCCTTGGTGGCCTACCTCTTCGGCGCGGTCGTGATCGCCTCGGCGGTCAACCTCATCGCCAACATCGCGGGCTGAACGAGGCAGGGCCGGAGTCGATCGGCCCGGGCCCCTCCTCGCCGGCGATCAGTCGTCGACGACGACGAGCTCCTCGAGCGGCAGGCGGGTGCGCGGCGCGGCCTCGCGCGAGCGGTACCGCTCGGGCAGCAGGTCGGCCGGTGCTGCGGCGCCGATCGCGTTCACGCTGACCGCGACGGCGCCCTCGGGCAGCTCGAACGAGAGCGCGATCGCCTCGGGGTCGAAGCCTCCCATCGGGTGCACGTGCAACCCGAGCGCATGCGCCTGCACCGTGAGGTGGGCGATCGCCTGGCCCGCGTCGTACTCCGCCCAGCGGTAGGGCTTGCCGTCCGCGTCCTTGGTCAACGCGATCGCCACGACGAAGAGGGAGGCGTTCGGGGCCCACGGACGGTTCCCCTCGGAGAGCGCGTCGGTGACGGCCTGGAAGGCCTCGCTGCCGCGGCGCGCGACGATGAATCGCCGCGGCTGGAAGTTGGCGGCGGACGGCGCCCAGCGGGCGGCTTCCATCAGGGCGGTGACCGCCTCGTCCGGCACGACGAACTCGGGGTCGAACGAGCGCGGGGACCAACGCTCGGCCAGCAGGTCGTGGAGCGGGGCGGCCGTCTCGGCGCGGCGGGTGTCGGTCAGGAGCGTCATGGCGCTGCATTCCTTTTGGGTGAGGGATCTCGGGACGACGCGCCATTGCGCCTGACGCGTCAACCATCTCATGGCACGCTGTGTTCCCCGAGAGGAGCGCCGAGCCGGACGTCGTACGCTCGAGGACCGTGCAGGCGACTCTCATCCACGCTCCCGGCGACATCCGACTCGAGACGGTTCCCGACCCCGTGCTCTCCACCGGCGGCGACGCGATCGTGCGCGTCGTGGCGGCCTGCGTGTGCGGATCCGACCTCTGGCCCTACCGCGGCGTCACCCCGACCAAGCGTCCCCACCGCATCGGGCACGAGTTCGTCGGCGTCGTCGAGGAGGTCGGCGCCGAGGTGTCACGCATCCGCGTCGGCGACTTCGTGATCGCGCCCTTCTACGACTGCGACATGACCTGCCCGAACTGCCTGAACGGCGTGAGCACCTCGTGCCTCCACGGCGGATGGTGGGGCGCGGACGACCGGATGGGGGGCTTCGCCGACGGCGGCCAGGGCGAGCGCGTTCGGGTGCCGCACGCGGACGGCAGCCTCGTCGCGGTGCCCGGCGGTGAGCCGGCACCCGAGCTCGTGCCGCACCTGCTGACCCTCTCCGACGTCATGGGCACCGGTCACCACGCGGCGCACGCCGCGGGCGTGACGGCGGGGTCGACCGTCGCGGTCGTGGGCGACGGGGCCGTCGGCCTCTGCGCCGTGCTCGCCGCGAAGCGCCTCGGCGCCACCCGGATCGTGGCGATGTCGCGGCACGAGTCGCGCCAGCGCCTCGCGGTCGAGTTCGGAGCCACGGACGTCGTCGCCGAGCGCGGCGACGAGGGCATCGCCCGCATCAAGGAGCTCTTCGACGGCATCGGCCCCGATGCCGTGCTCGAGTGCGTCGGGACGAAGGAGTCGATGGACCAGGCCATCCGCTCCGTGCGCCCCGGCGGCGTGGTCGGCTACGTCGGCGTGCCGAACGGCGGCGCGGAGCTGCCCATCCGCACGATGTTCGGCTCGAACGTCGGTGTGCGCGGCGGCGTCGCGCCCGTGCGCAACTACGTGGAGGAGCTGCTGCCCGAGGTGCTCGACGGCCGCATCCAGCCCGGCCGCGTGTTCGACCTGGACCTGCCGCTGTCCGAGGTGGCGGAGGCGTACGCCGCCATGGACGAGCGCCGCGCGATCAAGGTCCTCCTGCGCCCCTGACCCTCAGCGCCCTCCGGGTGCGCGTCCGCCGTCCGTCCAGCAGCACGGGGTCTCCTCGGTCGCGAGGGACGGCGCATCGCGCCGTGGATGGGGAGGGCCGGGATGACCGACGACGGCAACGATCGCGGCAGGGGCTACGCGAGGCGCGACCACCAGAAGGTCGCGCTCGGCTTCGGGATCGTCTTCGTGCTGGTGGGGATCGCCGGCTTCGTCCCGGGGATCACGACGGGGACCCTCTCGTTGGCCGGTCCGATGTCGGGGGCGAAGCTGCTCGGGATCTTCGAGGTGTCGGTGCTGCACAACCTCGTGCACCTGCTCTACGGGATCGTGGGCATCATCGCCGCCGGCAACGGCACGTTCTCCCGCTACTACCTGATCTGGGGCGGCGTGGTCTACCTGCTCCTCTGGATCTACGGGCTGATCGTCACGGGCGTGCGGACGCCGGTGAACTTCGTGCCGCTGAACGACCCGGACAACTGGTTGCACTTCGGGCTCGGGGTGATCATGGCCGGCATGGGGCTCTTCGTCGGGCGATCTGCGCCGACCGACATCCCGGGCCGGCCCCGCTCGGCCTCCCGCTGACCGCCCGCCTGCTGTCCGCACGGACAACTGTCGGCGTTTCAGCGGCAGCAGTTGTCCGTGCGGACAGCAGTCGCGAGGGGGCCGGTAGAGGCCGAGCGGTCACTAGGGTGACCGCGTGATCATCCGCGAGGCGCAGCCGGGCGACTGGCCGCAGATCCTGCCGTTCTTCCGCGCGATCGTCGAGGACGGGGAGACGTACGCCTATCCGGAGGACCTCACGGACGACGAGGCCGAGCGTCTCTGGATGGGCCAGCACCGAGTCGTGGTCGCGGTGGACGACGACGGGCGGGTGCTCGGGTCGGCGACCATGGGCCCGAACCGGCCCGGCCGGGGATCGCACGTGGCCACCGGCAGCTTCATGGTCGACCCGGCCGCTACGGGCGGCGGCGTGGGCCGCGCGCTCGGGCGGCACGTGATCGAGTGGGCGACCGCGTCCGGCTACGAGGCGATCCAGTTCAACGCGGTCGTGGAGACGAACGCGCGAGCGGTCCAGCTGTGGCAGTCGCTCGGCTTCCGGGTCGTCGGCACGGTCCCGAAGGCCTTCCGCAGCCGCCGGCACGGTCTCGTCGCGCTCTACGTGATGTGGCTCCCGCTGCAGAAGCGGGGCCTCGCGCTCTAAGGCGCCTCAGACGACCACGGGGGCCGGCAGCGAGGCGAGCACCTCCGCGGCGACCCGTCGGCCCATGCGGATCGCGCCGTCCACGTGCTGGTAGCCGTGCCCGGCCAGGTCGCTCGAGGCGAACCGGATAGGGCCGACGGGCGAGTGCAGGTCGGCGCCGAATCGCGCCAGGCCGCCCATGTCGAAGCTCGCCGCGTAGGCGCCGCGGGTCCACTCCTCGCTCGCCCAGTCGCTCTCCACGTACACGGTCGGGTGCCGTGCCTCGTCGCCGTAGTAGCCGGCGAGGGAGTCGAGGATGGCCGCACGGCGCTCGTCCTCTGGCAGCGCGAGCATCGCATCCGCCTTCTCGTCGGAGACGAAGCCGACGAGCACGCCGCGGGGGTCGCCGTGGTTGGAGTTGTCGTAGGACTCGTGCACGACGGCGTACGGGCTGAACGCGGTGCCGGAGAGGCCCTGCGCGCGCCAGAACGGCGTCTCGTAGACGGCGTGCACCTTCATCACGAGGCCCAGCGACAGGTGCTGGTGCATCACGTGGCGGCGGGCGGGCAGCGGGGGCACGTAGCTGATGCGGTCGTACAGGTTCGGCGGGACCGCGACGATCGCGCGGCGGGCGCGGATCACCAGGTCGCCGTCGGCGTGCACGACGACGCCGTCGTCCGTGCGCTCGACGGTGCGGACCGGCCGGTTCAGCAGCACGTCGTCGCCGAGGGCGTCGGCGAGGCGCTCGGGCACCTGCTGCAGGCCGCCGACGACACGCTTGTCGAGGATGAAGTCGGCGTCGACGAGGTTGCTGAAGCTGCCGGCGGAGGCCGCCATGAGCAGGGCCTGGAGGGCCGAGAACGCGTGGGCGGGCTTCGTGATCATCGCCTCGGCGATGAAGAGGGCGACGTTGTCGCGCGCCTCCGCGTCGTCGGACAGCTGCTCGAGGAAGGCGCGCCAGGTGATCGCGTCGAGCTCGCGGGCGCGCGGATGGCGCCACGGCTCGTCCGGGTCGATCTCGGCGACGAGCCCGTCGAGCACCCCGATCATCCGCTCGATCTCGGCCTCCGTCGTGGGGGAGGCGGGGAAGATGTCGCCGGTGAAGCGACGCGGGACGCCGTCATGGCCGACGTAGACGCTCTCGCCCTCGCGGTAGCGCGAGAAGAGCTCGAGGCCGAGCTCCTGGACGGTCTCCTGCAGCGCGGTCTGGTCCGGCGAGACCCACTGGCCGCCGAGCTCGAGCAGGGCGCCGGTGGCGGTGTCGGTCCAGAGGCGGCCGCCGACCCGGTCGCGCGCCTCGAGCACCGCGACGGTCAGGCCGGCCCGTCGCAGGGCGGTGGCCGCCGTCAGCCCGCAGGCACCGGCACCGATCACGACCACGTCGCGTTGCAGATCCATGCGGTCAGGATACGACGGATCCGGCCGCTTTCGGGGTCCCCTTGTGCGGAATCCGTCGATCCGGCGTGCGAACGGCACGGGTTCCGTCGATCAGTGCATGGCGAGCAGGTCGACGTGACCGGCCTGCATAGCGACGGCGACGAAGGCGTACACGCAGTACAAGGCGAGGGCGACGCCGAGCAGGTGCTCGCGGACGGAGCCCGCATGGCCGAGCACCGGTACGGAGACGTACCCGTTGCGCTTCCAGATGGCCCGGAGGCCCGGGGTGCGGGCCCAGGCCTTCGGCGGCTTCACCTGGATCGGCCAGATGAGGCTCGGCACGCCCTCGACGGTGAGCAGGTCGCCCGCGATGTGCGTGACGAACCCGAGCGCCACGGCGACGGGGAACCAGACGGGGTTGTCGGGGGAGAACAGCAGCACGGCCGCGGCGGCGACGAGGCCGAGGAACCAGGCGGTCGACCAGCGCTTCACGACGTCGCGGGCCTTCACGGCGAAGCAGATGAGCGCGATCGTGGCGATGGCGGGACCGACGGGCACCCTGCCGAGCAGGGGCAGCACCGTGGTGACTCGGCCGAGCAGCACGGCGAGCAGGGTGACGATCAGGGCGGCGAAGAGGGTGTGGGCGCCGTGTCGGTGACCGCCGCTGGCGTCCTCCACGGACCGGGCCACGAGGCGGCCGACCACGGGGACGGAGTGGGCGATCGTGCCGCTGTGGTGATCCGCATCCGGCAGCAGGGCCGCCCCGGCGCAGACGAGCGCGCCCGCGAGCACGCCCATCGGCGCGAGCGGGTAGAGGCCTGTGCTGAGCGCGGGCAGCGTCGCGGTCGCCGCGAACCAGACCGCGGCCCCGCTCGTGGCGTGGTTGATGCCCATCACGGACGTCGATGGTCCTCGCCGCGCCCGGGAAGGCGGGCGCGGCGCGCCGGGCGTACGGCGCTAGGCCAGGGCCTCGCGCACGGTCGCCACGAAGGCGTCGACATCGCCCTCGGTGGTGTCCCAGGCGCACATCCAACGCACCTGGCGCTTGGCGCGGTCCCAGTCGTAGAAGCGGAAGCGCTGCCGGATTCGGTCCGCCGCGTCGAGGTCGAGCTCAGCGAAGATCGCGTTCGCCTGCGTCGGGTGGCTGAACTCGACGCCGGGCACGTCCTCGAGCGCCCCCCGCAGGCGGGCGGCCATGGCGTTCGCCCTGGCGGCGGTGCGGATGCCGAGGTCGCCCTCGAGGAGGGTGAGCAGCTGGGCGCTGGTGAAGCGCATCTTGCTCGCCAGCTGCATGCTGAGCTTGCGGAGGTAGATCAGCCCGTCGACGCGTGCCGGGTCGAGCACCACGACCGCCTCGGCGCCGAGCGCGCCGTTCTTGGTGCCGCCGAGGCTCAGCAGGTCGACGCCGGCGTCGGTCGTGAACGCCCGCAGCGGCAGGCCGAGGGACGCGGCGGCGTTGAAGATCCGCGCCCCGTCCATGTGCACCGCCATGCCGCGCTCGTGCGCGAAGTCGGCGACCGCCCGCACCTCCTCCGGCGTGTAGACGGTGCCGAGCTCGCTGCTCTGGGTGATGGAAACCGCGAGGGGCTGCGCCCGGTGCTCGTCACCCCATCCCCACGCCTCCGTCTCGATGGCGGCCGGCGTGAGCTTGCCGTCGACGCCGGGCACGACGAGCAGCTTCAGTCCGCTGACGCGCTCGGGGGCGCCGGCCTCGTCGGTGTGGATGTGGGCGCTGCCCGTCGCGATCACCGCGCCCCAGCGCGGGAGCAGCGCCGTGAGGCCGACCACGTTCGCGCCCGTGCCGTTGAACACCGGGAAGACCTCGGCCTGCTCGCCGAACGCAGCCGTGACCACCTCGCCGAGGCGTGCGGTGTAGACGTCCTCGCCGTAGGCGATCTGGTGCCCGCCGTTCGCGTCGGCGATCGCGGCGAGCACCTCGGGAAGGGCGCCGGCGTAGTTGTCGGAGGCGAAGGTGCGGGATTCGGGGTCGTGCAGGATCACCCCGCCATCCTTCCCGATGCGGATGGGGGTCCCGACCGCGGCGCCTTGCGTGCCGGGAGTAGGGGAATGTGCCGGGCGTAGGCCGAAACGCGGTGTGTCGGCCTACACGCGGCACGGATGCCTACGGCCGGGACGGGCGACGGCGCTCGGAGACTCCTCGATCGGCCGGGCGACGGTCGGTGTGCCGGGTGTAGGGCGATGTGCCGGGTGTAGGCCGGAACTGGGTGGTTCTGCCTACACCCGGGGCGATCCCCTCCACCCGGGACGAAACCGCAGCGCGGGGCGGGTCAGCCGGCGGCGGTGATGCCCGCGGTCGACTCGATCACGCCGCGGAGCTTCTTGCCGAGCGCCTCGTAGAACATGGAGAGGGGGAACTCGTCGTCGAGCACCGCGTCGGTGTAGCCCTTCGGCGCACCGGCGAGGATCTCGTCGGGCAGGCCCCGCGCCCAGCGCGAGGCCGGGTTCGGCGTGAGCGTGGCGCGCACCAGGTCGTAGGCCGCGAGCCAGTGCGCGGTCTTCGGCCGGTCGATCGACGCCCAGTAGAGCTCGTTGATCGAGTCCGACAGCGCGATGACCACGTCGGGCACCTGGTCCCAGTCGATCGCGAGGCGGGTGTCGGTCCAGTGCAGCACGTGGTGCTGGTGCAGCCACGCGAACAGCAGCTGGCCGCCGACCCCGTCGTAGTTGCGGGAGCGACCGCCGGTGAGCGGGAACCGGAAGAGGCGGTCGAACAGGATCGTGTACTGGGCGAGCCGGGCGTGGTCGCGGGTGACGTCGTCCGTCGCCTCGTCACGCACGAGGCGCACGGCCTCGCGGAACGCCGTGAGGTCGCAGCGCAGCTCCTCCAACGAGTACAGGAAGTACGGCATCCGCTGCTTGATCATGAACGGGTCGAACGGCAGGTCGCCACGCATGTGGGTGCGGTCGTGCACGAGGTCCCAGAGCACGAAGCTGCGCTCGGTGAGTGCCTGGTCGTCGAGCAGGCGCTGCGCGTCGGCCGGCATCTCGAGCTTGGTGATCTCGGCGGCGGCGGCGACGACCTTGCGGAAGCGGGCGGCCTCGCGGTCGGCGAAGATCGCGCCCCAGGTGAAGGGGATGAGCTCCTTCATCGCCACGGTCTCGGGGAAGAGCACGGCCGAGTTCGTGTCGTAGCCGCCGGTGAAGTCGACGAAGCGGATGGGCACGAAGAGGGCGTTCGAGTAGTGCTCGCGCTCCAGCGCGTCGATGAACTCGGGCCAGATGACGTCGATCAGCAGCGCCTCGAGCAGCCGGTCGGGGCTGCCGTTCTGCGTGACCATCGGGAACACGACGAGGTGCCGCAGCCCGTCGACGCGGTGCTGCTGCGGCTGGAAGGCGCCGAGCGAGGCGCGGAAGTCGGGCACGTCGAAGCCGGCGGCGGCCCAGTCGGCGAGGTCGCCGGTGAGCGCCTCGAGGTACTCGGCGTCGTGCGGGAAGGCTGGGGCGAGCTCGCGGATCGCGGCGACCACCCCTTCCATGAGGCGGGCGGCGTCGGCGCGGTCGGCGTCCTCGCGCAGCGAGCCGTCGTGCTGCTGCAGCATGCGGAACGCGCTGACCGCGTCCTTCAGCCGCAGCCACACGGCGGAGTCGGCGCCGACGACGGCGATCGGGGTCTCGAGCATCGACATGGGTCGCCTCCTAGGGTTCCCCCGACGGTATCGTGCGTCTGGTGCCGCTTTGCTGCGGATGCCGTGCGCGCTGTTGCCACCTCTGCACCGATGTTGCGCCGGGGAAGGGTCAGGGTCCCCTCGCGCGCGCCGATGTCCGGCCGCCCGTCACCCTGGCGCGCCGGCGGCGGCGCGCCCTCCGCCGTCAGAAGAGGTTCGCTCCCGGCACCGCCGAGTACGCGATCGCGAGGCCGCCGAAGAAGAACGCTGCGACACCGAGCAGGCCGAGCAGCGGCACCGGGAACAGCAGCCGGCCGCGCGGCTTCCGCAGGAGCACCGCGACCGTCGCGCCGAGGACGACCACGGGCTGGCCGATCAGCGCGATCAGCAGACCGGTGCTCAAGCGCGCGTCGTCGCACGTGACATCGACGCAGGCGTCGCTGATGAAGGCCGAGAGCATCGCCATCACCACCGCGAACGCGGCGGCGGCGGCGAGGAGCAGCCCCAGCACGACCGTGATCGGCGCGTCCCAGCGCCGCGCCCCCTCCCTCACGAAGCCGACCGTACGCGTCCGGAAGGATGGACCGGTGATCGGCGTGCTCGAAGGCTTCGGGATCATCGCCGTCGTCATCCTCGCCGGGTACCTGCTCGAGCGCTCCGGGGTGATGGGCCCGGACGCCCGCCGGGTGCTCAGCCGCTTCGTCTTCTTCGCCGCGTCGCCCTGCCTGCTCTTCACCGTGCTCGCCACCGCGGACACCCGGGTGCTGCTGTCGCCGCTGCTGGTCGTGTCCGCCGGCTCGGCCGCGGCCGTGGTGCTCGTCGCACTGCTCGTCAGCCGCCTCGTCTGGCGCCGCACGGCCGCCCAGGCCATGGTCACCGCGTTCGCGTCGGGGTACGTGAACGCGAACAACATCGGGCTGCCCGTCGCGATCTACGTGCTCGGCAGCGCCGCCTACCCGGCGCCGGTCATCCTGCTGCAGCTGCTGGTCTTCGCGCCGGCCGGCCTCGTCGTGCTGGAGCACTCGCGTGGCGGCGGATCCGTGTGGCGGACCGTGCTGCTGTCGTTCCGCAACCCGTTGCTGATCGGGTCGCTGCTCGGTGCGGTGCTCGCGCTCACCCACGTGCACCTGCCGACGGTGGTGTTCGAGCCGTTCCGGCTGATCGGCGGCGCGGCCGTCCCGCTGATGCTGATGGGCTTCGGGATGTCGCTGCACGGGCAGCGGGTGCTCGAACCGGGCAGCGGTCGCCGGGACGTGGTGCTCGCCACCGGCCTGAAGCTGCTGGCCATGCCGCTTGCGGCATGGGTCCTCGGCGGTCCCGTGCTGCACCTCGACGCCCGCACCCTGCACGCCGCGGTGACCCTCGCCGCGCTGCCGACGGCGCAGAACGTGCTCGTCTACGCGTCCCGCTACGACCGCAGCGTGCTCGTGGCCCGGGACGCGGTGCTGCTCACGACCCTCGGCTCGCTGCCCGTCGTGCTGCTCGTGGCGCTGCTGCTCTCACCCGGCTGAGCGGCGCTCCAACTCGCTCAAGACGTGCGCGACGATGCCGTCCGCGGCCGCCTCGACCTGCTGCAGCACCGAGACGAAGTCGTCCCGGCCGCCGAACCACGGGTCCTCCACGTCGAGCTCCGCTTCGTCGGCCGTCGCGCGCGGGCCTTCCGTGCGGGGCGCGGCGGGGTCGAAGGAGCGGAACATGCGGATGCGGGCGGCGCTCGCGGCATCAGGGGCCAGCGTGCGCAGCACCCGGGCATGCCGCGCGGTCATCGCCAGCAGCAGGTCCCTCGAGCCGATCTCGTGGGGGGTCACCCGATGCGCCCGGTGCTCCGGCACGGCGTAGCCCGCCTGACGGAGCACGTCGGCGGCGCGAGGGTCGATCGGCTCCCCAGTCTCCTCGTCGGAGACGCCGGAGGAGTCGACGACGACGTCGTCCCCGAGGCCGGCGGCGTCGAACCGGTCGCGCAGCACGACCTCGGCCATCGGGGACCGGCAGATGTTGCCGAGGCAGACGGTCATGACGCGGTAGGGCACGGGTCGATCATCCGCCGTGATCGCCGAAGGAGCGCTCGATGCCGGTGAAGCGAGGTCGCCGGGGCCTGCGCCGCCCGGCGGCGCTCGGCGGGGGCCGGAGGGCTCGCCGCCGAGCGCCGCGGGATCAGCGTCGCTTCGCGTAGTCGGCGAAGCCCTGCCAGTCGACGAAGACGCACGGCTCGTCGCCGACGATCCACGCGTCGTGGCCCGGGGCCATGACGGCGAAGTCGCCCGGCTCGAACTCCATCCGCTCTCCGTCGTCCATCTCGACGACCATGCGACCGCTGACGAAGTAGCCGAGGTGCGCGGCCTGGCAGCTCGCGGTGCCGGCGATCGGCTTGACGTGCGTGGACCAGCGCCAGCCGGGCCGGAACGTCGCGCGGCCGACCACGCCCGCGTCGAGGTTCACCACCTCGAGGTGGCCGCTGCCGTCCTCGAACGGCCGGTCCTCCTCGGGCGTGTTCAGGCTCTTCCTGATGAGTTGGGACATGGTGCTACCTCCGAGAGGGGTCGAGGGGATCGCTCGGGCCGGTCAGGCCCGGGCGACGGGTGCACCGGGCGTTCGACCCCATTCCGCCCAGGAGCCGTCGTAGACGGCGACGTTGGATCGGCCGAGCAGGTGCGTCAGCGCGAACCAGGCCGTGCTCGCTCGGCCACCGATCGTGCAGTAGGTGATGATCGGGAGGTCGCCGGCGAGGTCGACGTCGGCGAAGACCTCGCGGAGGGCCGCGGTGTCGCGATAGCGCCCCCGGTCGTCCTTGAGCCCGTCGATCACGACGTGCCGTGCAGTGGGCACGTGTCCCGCCCGACCCCCGGGCTCCGATCCGCCCGACGGCCAGAACGCATCGCCGCGGAACTCGGCGTCGCTCCGGACATCGAGGATCGTGACGTCCAGGTCGTCGATCGACCGGAGGACGCGCTCGCGGCTCGCCCGGATGCGGTCGTCCGCGGCGCCGAGCACGGTGTCGACGGGGGTCGGCGCCGTCGTGCTGGGCACGAGGGCGCCGCCGGCCGCGAGCCACTCGTCGCGGGAGCCGTCGAGGATCCGCACGTGGTGATGGCCGTACCGGCGAAGCAGCCAGAACCCGAGCGCGGCCGCGTACCCGAAGCAGACGACGGTCGTGCCGGGCGTGATCCCCGACCGCCGGAGCAGCCGCGCGAACCCGCCGGCATCCACCGTGGCGTAGTCGCCGTCCTTCAGATCGGTGTAGGCGTTCCAGAGGACCGCGCCGTCGATGTGCCCGGCGTCGTAGGCGGCGGCGCTGACGTCGATCTCCACGACGCGGAGGCCGGGATCGCGGAGGTGGGCTCTGAGGCTGCCCGGGTCGACCAGCACCTCCTCCCGGTCCGGCTCCGCCGGCGTGACCGGCCGTTGACGGGTGATGGTCATCGTGCACCTCCAGGGATCGGCTACTCCACCTGGATCCAGCCGAGCAGGTCCTCGCGCGCGACCGCCTCCAGGAGGGCGGGATGGTCGGTGCGCATGTGCGCTCGGATCGCCGTGATGACGTCGTCGTCGCTGTCCCCGCGAGCCACGTAGCCGCACTCGCATCGGATCGTCCTGGCCATCTCGTCCTCCATTCGGTGTACGCGGACACCCTTGTCCCGTTGTGGCCCCGGCGTGGTCACAATGTTGCTGTGACGTTGCCGTCCCGAGGGCCGGAGCGGGTCCAGCTGTGCGGCCCGCTCGTCATCGAGCGCGGCGGGGCTCGGGCCGAGTCCGGCGTACGCGGACGTCAGGCGCGGATGCTCTTCGGGTACCTGACCCTCAACCGGCATCGCAGCTGCAGCCGTGGGGAGCTCGCGCACGCGATCTGGGGTGGGACCGCTCCGGATGCCGCCGGCCCGGACCTCAACGCCCTCGTCTCGAAGCTGCGCCGGGCGCTCGGCCCCGAGACGATCGAGGGCCGGTCGAGCATCCGGCTGGTGCTCGGGCCCGACGCCTTCGTCGACGTCGAGGTGGCGGAGAAGGCGGCCCACAAGGCGGAGTCCCGGGTGGTGCTGCAGGACTGGACGCACGCGTGGGGTGCGTCGCTGTCGGCCCTGTTCATCACCGAGCGTGTCCTGCTCCCGGACGACGAGGCCGACTGGATCGAGGAGCGGCGCGCGTGGCTCGGCGAGATCCACCTGCGTGCGCTGGAGGCGTATGCGGCGGCCGCGCTCGGAACGGGCGGGACGGAGCTGAACGCGGCGGTCCGCGCCGCGCGCCGGCTCATCCGCCTGGCCCCCCTGAGGGAGAACGGCTACCAGATCCTCATGCACACCCTCGCGGCGCAGGGCAACGTCGGGGAGGCCCTCCTCGTCCACGCGGAGCTCTCGCGGCTGCTGCGCGAGGAGCTCGGCGTGCCCCCGAGCGCCGCGACCCAGGCGGTGCACCAGGAGCTGCTGCGGGGCTGAGGGCCCGGCGTCAGAAGATCATCGGGCGGTCGTCGTCGAGCGGCGAGTCCGCGTCGAGGTCCACGACGACCGGCACGTGGTCGCTCGGGGCGTCACCCTTCCGCTCGTTCCGCTCGATCGACGCCCCTGTCACCAGGTCGGCGAACGCGCGGGAGGCGAGGACGAAGTCGATCCGCATCCCCTCGTTCCGCGGGAAGCGCAGCTGCTTGTAGTCCCAGTAGGTGTAGCCGGTGGGCACGAGCGGCCGCACGACGTCCCTGAGGCCCGCCGACTCGAACGCGACGAACGCGTCGCGCTCCGGCTGGGACACGTGGGTCGATCCCTCGAAGACGGCCATGTCCCACACGTCCGCGTCGAGCGGCGCCACGTTCCAGTCGCCCATCAGGGCGATCGGCTCGTCCGGGTTCGCCGCGAGGCGCTCGGCGGTCGCGAGTCGCAGGCGATCGAGCCACGTCAGCTTGTAGGGGTAGTGCGGGTCCGCGAGGTCGCGCCCGTTCGGCACGTAGAGGCTCCAGACGCGGATGCCGTCGCCGACGGTCGCCGCGAGGGCACGGGCCTCGAGGGGGAGGGTGCCGTCGGGGAGCGGCTTGCCGAACCCGGGCATGCCGGGGAAGTCGGGCTGCACATCCGTGAGGCCGACGCGGCTCGCGATCGCGACGCCGTTCCACTGGCTGTGGCCGTGCGTGACCACCTCGTAGCCCGCCGCCTCGAACGCCTCGTGCGGGAACTGGTCGTCCCGGCACTTGGTCTCCTGCATCGCGAGCACGTCGACGTCCGCGCGCTGCAGCCAGTCCGTGACGCGCCCGACTCGGGCCCGGATCGAGTTGACGTTCCAGGTGGCGATCCGCACCCGTCCACGGTAGCGGGGGCGCCCGACGCCGGACCGAGGACGCCTCCTAGGCTGGAGCCGTGCCCGGCGCCCGCGAAGAACTCATCGCCCACATCACCGAGAAGGCCGTGTTCCACGGCGACTTCATCCTCACCTCCGGCAAGCAGGCCTCGTTCTACGTGGATCTTCGCCGCGTGAGCCTCGACCACCGCGTCGCACCGCTGATCGGCCAGGTGATGCTCGACCTCATCGCGGGCGTTCCCGGCGTCTCGGCCGTCGGCGGGCTCACGATGGGGGCCGACCCGATCGCGGCCGCGATCCTGCACCAGGGGGCCGCCCGCGGCGTGCCGCTCGACGCCTTCGTCGTGCGCAAGGAACCGAAGGACCACGGCCGCGGCAGGCAGGTCGAGGGCCCCGACGTGGCCGGCCGGCGCGTGATCGTGGTGGAGGACACCTCCACCACCGGCGGCTCCCCCCTCAAGGCGATCGCCGCGCTCGAGAAGGTCGGCGCCGAGATCGCCGCGGTCGCCGTCGTGGTCGACCGCGCGACCGGTGCGCGCGAGGTCATCGAGGCGGCCGGCTACCCGTACCTCGCGGCGCTCGACCTCGCCGACCTCGGTCTCGAGGCGTGAACGGGCCGCTCGATGCGGCCGGATCCGCCCCGCTGGCGGTCGTCGAGCGCAGCGGGTTCCCGGAGTCGGTGCATCTCGGCGCGGCGGTCGTGCTCGCGCCCGACGGCGCCGAGCGCCGGCGGATCGGGGATCCGGACCGCCTGATCTACCCGCGCAGCGCGCTGAAGCCGTTCCAGACCGTCGCCGCGCTGCGCGCCGGCGCCCGGTTCACCCCCGAGCAGCTCGTGATCGTGACCTCGAGCCACGGAGGCACGCCCCAGCACCTCGAGGTCGTGCGCGAGGTGCTGCAGGCCGCTGGGCTCGGCGAGGAGGCGCTCCGCACGCCGGAGAGCTGGCCGTCCGCCACCGAGGCGGCGCGGGAGCGGGTGCGGGCGGGGCTCGGGCCTGCGCGGATCACGATGAACTGCTCCGGCAACCACGCGGGGATGCTCGCCGGCAGCGTCGCCGCGGGCTGGCCGACCGACGGCTACCTGGACCCGGCGCATCCGATCCACGCGCTCGCCGCCGAGGTGCTCGCCGAGTACGGCGGCGCGACGCCGGCGCATCAGGGCGTCGACGGCTGCGGCGGCCCCGTCTGGGCGGTGTCGGTGGGGGCGCTCGCCGAGGGCCACCGGCGGCTCGTCGCCGACCAGCCGGAGCTCGCGGCGGCCATCCGGGCCTATCCGGACCTCATCGAGGGGCCCGGCACCCCCACCTCCCGGGCGATCGCCGCCGTCGGCGTGGTCGCGAAGTCGGGGGCCGAGGGCGTCTTCGCCGCAGTCGCGCCCGACGGCACCACCGCCGCGGTGAAGGTGCTCGACGGCTCCGGAAGGGCGCCCGCCGCGGTGGCCGTCGCCCTGCTCGCGGACGCCGGTGCCGTCGACCGGGTCGCGGCCGACGCCTACCTCGACGACCTCCCGCTGGCCGTGCTCGGCGGCGGGGAGCCCGTCGGGCGCATCCGCGTGCTGAGCTGATCCGCTACGCCGGATCCGGATCCGTCACGCCGCGGGGGAGCGCACGCACGGCCGGCACCGCGAGCACGCCGAGCGCGGTGCAGACCCCGACCGCCGACATGAGGACCATCGCGGGCTGCAGCCCGAGCGCTGCGGTGAGGGCGCCGCCGAGCAGGGTGCCGAGCGGGATGAACCCGGTGCTCGTCAGGTAGTCGTAGCTCGAGACGCGGGCCAGCTGCGCGGCGGGGATGTGCTCCTGGAGGCTCGTCTCCCAGAGGGTGAAGCAGCCCGTCACGCAGATCCCGGCGACGAGCTCGAGGCCGGCGATCGGCCAGACGCCCATGCCGCTGCCGATGATCGCGGCCTGGCAGGAGGCGCCCACCAGGGCGAGGGCGCCGATGCGGAGGGCGAAGCGCGGCCGCCACGCGAGCAGGATCAGGTCGCCGAGCACGGAGCCGATCCCGTAGCCGGCCGTGATGATCGCCCAGCCCGGGGCGCCCCCGTAGTCGCGCGCGGCGAGCGCCGGCCCGAGCGCGAAGATCGACGGCAGCACGAGCACCGAGTACCCGGTCCAGCCGGCGAGGAACGCGAGCACCCAGCGGCGGCTCACCACCTCGCGCCAGCCGCGCGCGAGGCTCGGCAGGAACCGCTCGGTCATCGGTGTGGCCGTCTCCAGCGCCGCGTCGAGCACCGCCGGGCGCAGTCGCAGGAGGCACGCCACCGAGACCACGAACGTGGCCGCGTCGAACGCGAAACCCCCGCCGGGGCCGAGCAGCGCGACCAGCACGCCGCCGATCGCCGGCCCGAGCACGGAGCCGAGCGAGAAGGTGAGGCCGCGCAGCGCGTTCGCGGGCTGCAGGTTGCGCGGCGAGACGATCGCGGGGACGAGGGCGGTGATGGCGGGGGAGAAGAACGCGTCAGCGGCGCCGTAGAGCGCGGCGAGGGCCGCGAGCAGCGGCACGGTCGCCGTGCCGGTGAAGAGCGTCGCTGCGGCCGTCGCCTGGGTGACCATGCGGACGGCGTCGGAGGCGATGACGATCCGCTTGCGGTCGAAGCGGTCCGCCCACACGCCCGCGGGCAGCGCCAGCACGACGAACGGCAGGAACTGCGCGACCGACACCGCGACCACCCCCGTGACGGTGCCGCCGACCGCGAGCACGGCGAACGGCAGCACGAGCATGCTCACCCGGTCGCCGAAGATCGACAGCAGCTGGCCGGCGAAGAGCAGGCGGTACTGCGGCTCGTCCCGCAGGACGGCCGGCACCAGCCGGGTCACGACCGGGCGGCGTCGGCCTCCGGCTCGAGGAGCGCCGCGACCGACTCGATCACCTCGTCGGGGCGGAACGGGTACCGCTCGATCTCCGCCCGGTCGCTGATCCCGGTGAGCACGAGGAACGTGTGCAGGCCCGCCTCGATGCCGGCGACGATGTCGGTGTCCATCCGGTCGCCGATCATGGCGGTGTTCTCGCTGTGGGCGCCGATCCGGTTCATCGCCGACCGGAACATCATCGGGTTCGGCTTGCCGACCACGTAGGGCTCGCGGCCCGTCGCCCGGGTGATGAGCGCCGCGACGGCACCCGTCGCGGGCAGCGGCCCCTCGGGGCTCGGGCCCGTCGCATCCGGGTTCGTGACGATGAACCTGGCGCCCTTGTCGATCAGGCGGATGGCCTTCGTGATCGCCTCGAACGAGTAGGTGCGGGTCTCGCCGATCACCACGTAGTCGGGGTCCGTCTCCGTCATGATGAAGCCGGCCTCGTGCAGCGCGGTCGTGATGCCGGCCTCGCCGATGACGAAGGCGCTGCCGCCCGGGATCTGCGACTGCAGGAAGTCCGCGGTCGCGAGCGCCGAGGTCCAGAGCGACTCCTCCGGCACCTTCAGCCCGGATGCGCGGAGCCGCGCGGCCAGGTCGCGGGGCGTGTAGATCGAGTTGTTCGTGAGCACGAGGAACCGCTGGCCGCGGTCCGTCCACTGCTGGATCAGCTCGGCAGCGCCGGGGACCGCCTGGTTCTCGTGGACGAGCACCCCGTCCATGTCGGTGAGCCAGCAGTCGATGTCGTCGCGCGACCGCGCCATCGGTCCTCCCATCCTCGATCGCTCTCAGGCTAGGGGAGGCGGATGCGCTAGGGATGACGCGTGCTCCTGCTCCAGCTCGTGGAGCAGCACTGGTCGACGATCGTGCTGGTGCTGCTCGAAGTCGCGCTCCTCGTCACGGCGCTGCTCGCGGCGCCGCGGAACCGGCAGCCGTCCGCCGCGCTCGCCTGGATCCTCGTCATCGTCGCCGTGCCGGTCCTCGGGCTGCTGCTGTTCCTGCTGATCGGCAACCCGAAGCTGCCGGAGCAGCGCCGGGAGCGGCAGCGGACGATGAACGACCGCATCGAGCAGGACTCGGACACGGTCGAGCACGTGGTCGCGGGCCCCGACGTGCCCACGTGGCTGCCCGCGATCGTGCGCCTGAACCGGGAGGTCGGGGCCTTCCCGCTCGTCGACGGCAACCGGGCGCGCGTGCTGGCCCATCGATCCGAGCAGCTCGAGGCGCTCGTCGCGATGCTCGACTCGGCGGAGCGGTACGCGAACGTCGAGTTCTACACGTTCGCCCTCGACGACGCCACGCGTCCCGTCTTCGCGGCGCTCGAGCGGGCGAAGCGGCGCGGGGTCGCGGTTCGGGTGCTGGTCGACCACCTCGGGTCGAAGAAGTACCCGGGTTTCAAGCCCGCCTGCCGGGAGCTCGATCGGATCGGGATCCCCTGGCGCCTCATGCTGCCGGTGCAGCCGCTGCGGGGGCGGTACCAGCGGCCCGACCTCCGCAACCACCGCAAGCTGGTCGTGGTCGACGAGCGGGTCGCGATGCTCGGCTCCGCGAACCTGATCGATGCGAGCTACGAGCGCGGCCGGCACAAGAAGCCGCTGACCTGGCGGGACCTGCTCGTCGAGGTGCGCGGGCCGGTCGTGCAGCAGGTGGACGCCCTCTTCGCGACGGACTGGTTCAGCGAGTCCGGCGAGGTGCTCGCGACCTCCGCCGTCGGCGGCGTCGCGGACGACGAGGACCCCGAGACGGTGCTCTGCCAGATCGCGCCGTCGGGGCCGGCCTTCGAGGCGGAGAACAACCTCGCGCTGTTCAACTCGCTGATCTACGCCGCCGAGCGCCGGGTCGGCATCACGACGCCGTACTTCGTGCCGGATCCGTCGCTCTTCGGCGCGATCCTCACCGCCGCGCGCCGCGGGGTCGAGGTGGAGCTCTTCGTCGGCGCGATCGCCGACCAGGCCCTCGTGCTGCACGCGCAGCACTCGTACTACGAGGCGATGCTCGACGCCGGCGTGATCATCCAGCGGTACGCGGCGCCGACGGTGCTGCACGCGAAGCACATGACGGTGGACGACACGGTGACCGTGGTGGGGTCGTCGAACATGGACATCCGCTCGTTCCAGCTCGACTTCGAGCTGACGATGCTCGTCTCCAACCGCTCCTTCACTGAGCGGATCCTGGCGGTCGAGGACGAGTACCGGGCGCAGTCGCGGCGCCTGACGCTAGAGGAGTGGGGCGGCCGGGCGGCGGTCCACCGCATCGCCGACGACCTCGCGCGGCTCACCTCGTCGCTGCAGTAGTCCCCTGCGCAGACCACTGCGCGGACCACTGCGCAAACGACGGACTTCTAAGCCGAAACGGCGGCGGATCCGCATGGACTGGACTCGCGGATGCGGTTTCTCCGTCGATTGCGCAGCTCACGCCTGGGATACGAGGGCGTGCGGGAGGCGGGCGCGCATCGTCGCGATCGCGTCCGGGCTCTCGTCGAGAAGGAAGAAGCGCCGGTTGAGGGCGAGCGCGGCAGCGCCCGTCGTCCCGCTGCCCGCGAACGGGTCGAGCACCCAGTCGCCCGGCCGGCTCGACGCGGCGACGATCCGCCGCAGGATCCCGACCGGCTTCTGCGTCGGGTAGCCGGTCTTCTCCGCCCCCGTCGGCGACACGATCGTGTGCCACCAGACGTCCGTGGGCAGCTTGCCGCGGGCGTTGCGCTCGGCGGTCTGCAGGCCGGGCGCCATGTAGGGCTCGCGATCGACCGCCGCCGCGTCGAAGTGGTACCGCTCCGGATCCTTCACGTACACGAGCACGGTGTCGTGCTTCGGGGGCCAGCGGCGGCTCGTGCGGGCGCCGTAGTCGTACGCCCAGATGAGCTCGTTCAGGAAGCACTCGCGGCCGAAGAGCCCGTCGAGCAGCACCTTCGCGTAGTGCGCCTCCCGGTAGTCGAGGTGCAGGTAGAGCGTCCCGGTCGGATCGAGGAGGCGGTGCACCTGCTCGAGCCGCGGCTCGAGGAAGGCCCAGTAGTCCGTGAACCGGTCGTCGAAGGCGGCCGCGAGGCGGCGGATGCGGTCGTAGCGGGTGCCGCCGAAGCCCGCGGTGCCCGTCTCCGCGCGGGTCGAGACCACCTCGTGCCGCTCCTGGCGGCGCCCGGTGTTGAACGGCGGATCGAGGTACGCCAGCTGGAACGCGGCGTCGGGCAGGGCGGCGAGCACGGGGAGGTTGTCGCCCTCGACGATCCGGTCCGGCCCGTTCGGGGTCCAGACCGCAGGCATCCCGGCAGGGTATCGGCGCCTCAGCCGGCCAGCAGCACCTTGCCCGTCGTGCCGCGGCCCTCGAGCGCGCGATGCGCCTCCGCGGCGTCGGCGAGCGGGAAGGTCGCCCCGATCCGCACGTCGAGGGTGCCGGCCGCGACGGCGTCGAGCAGCTCGCGGTAGCGCCAGGCGCGCTCGTCCGGGGTCCGCAGGAAGTCGCCCATGGTCGGCCGGGTGAGCACGAGGGATCCGCCGGACATGAGGCGCCGCGGGTCGATGGGTGGCACCGGGCCGGACGCGGCGCCGAAGAGGGCGAGCAGGCCGCGCGGCCGGAGCGCGCCGAGGGAGCCCTCCCAGGTGGTCGCCCCGACGCCGTCGAACACGACGTCGAGACCGAGGCCGCCGTTCAGCTCCCGCACCCGCTCGCTGAAGCCGTCGTAGTCGAGCACCGCGTCCGCGCCGGCGCCCGCGGCGAGGTCCCGCTTCTCGGGGCTGCCGACCGTCGTGAACACCGTGGCGCCGCGCGCCTTCGCGAGCTGGATGAGCAGCAGTCCCACGCCGCCCGCGCCCGCGTGGACGAGCAGGCTCGTGCCGGCCTCCACCGGGTAGACGGAGGTGAGCAGGTAGTGCGCGGTGAGGCCCTGCAGCGCGAGCGCGGCGGCGGTCTCGTCGCTCACCCCCTCGGGAACGGCAGCGGCGGCATCCGCCCGCACGGTCGCGAAGCGCGCGTAGGCCTGCCGGCCCTCCGCCGTGACCACCCGGTCGCCCACGGCGAAGCCGTCGACGCCGGCGCCCACCGCCGCGACGCGGCCCGCGAACTCGGTGCCCGGCACGTGCGGGAACGGCACGTCGTAGGTGCCGTTGCGGCGGTAGACGTCGACGAAGTTCACGCCCGTCGCCGCGACCTCGACGAGCAGCTCGCCCTCGCCCGGCTGCGGCACGTCGAGCTCGACCGCCTCGAGCACCTCGGGGCCGCCCGCCCGCACCGCCTGAACCGCCTGCATCCGCGTCGTCACGAGGAACGAGTCTGCCCCCGTCCGGCCGAGCGGCCGCCGGACGGCATACTCGGCCACGTGCAGGCGGAGGACGAGACGGAGCGCGAGCTGCCGGGCGTCGGACCGTGGCCGGGGGAGCGGCCGGTCGACGACCGCTACGACCCCGAGCTGCTCGAGCACGGCGACCGCCGCAACGTCGTCGACCGCTACCGATACTGGCGGATGGCGGCGATCGTCGCCGACCTCGACCTGCGGCGGCATCCGTTCGCCGTCGCGATCGAGAACTGGCAGCACGACATGAACATCGGGTCGATCGTGCGCACGGCGAACGCGTTCGCGGCCGACGCCGTGCACATCGTGGGTCGACGGCGGTGGAACCGTCGGGGCGCGATGGTGACCGACCGGTACCAGCACGTCGTGCACCATCCGGAGGTCGCGCACTTCGTCGCGGTGATGCGGGAGGAGGGCCGGCCGATCGTCGCCGTCGACAACGTCGAGGGCGCGGTGCCGGTGGAGTCGTTCGCGATGCCGGAGCGGTGCGTGCTGCTGTTCGGTCAGGAGGGTCCCGGCCTCAGTGAGGAGGCACGGGCGGCGGCGGACGCGCTCGTCGAGATCCCGCAGTTCGGCTCGACCCGATCGATCAACGCCGGCGCGGCCGCCGCGATCGTGATGCACGAGTGGATCCGCCGCTGGGCCCTCCCGCCCCAGCCGTGAGTTGCCACTTCTGGCCCTCGAGGCGCCCGCTCGAGGGCCAGAAGTGGCGACTCACCGGGTAGCGGGGTCAGCGCAGCGGCTCGCGGTTGGCGCGCAGCACCTCGAGGCGGGCGCGGTACTCGACCTCGTCGATGTCGCCGTTGGCGTAGCGCTCGCCGAGCGTCGTCTCGGCGCTCCGGCCCTGCCAGCCGCCTGCGGCCATCCACCGGCGACGCCGGCGCCCGAACACGGCGAAGAGCACGACGAACACGAGGATCCAGAAGAGGGGGATGAGGAAGAAGAACGGGAAGAACACGAACCCCGGCCCGTGGACGAAGGCGGCGGTTGCGGTGGTGGCGAGCATGATCACTCCAGGTGAGGGCATCCGATGCGGCCCGATCGGACCGTGACACCGACGATCCGCCGAACCGCTCGCGATCGCGTCGGCCGGGCGGATGCACCTCGCCTGCTCCGCCCGGCGTACGCGGAGGGTTACGCCTCGCGCCAGCCCGGCCGCACGAGGCCCGTCTCGTAGGCCACGACCACGAGCTGCACCCGGTCGCGGGCGCCGAGCTTCGTGAGCATCCGCGACACGTGCGTCTTCGCGGTGAGCGGCGAGAGGAACAGCCGGGCCGCGATCTCGTCGTTCGTCAGCCTCTCCGCGACGAGTGCGAGCACCTCGCGCTCGCGGTCGGTGAGCACGGCGAGCCGCTCGGCGTCCTCGGGCGGCCGCAGGCCGGCGGCCACCCGGGCGAGGAGCCGCCGGGTCGGGCCGGGGCTCAGCAGCGCGTCGCCGGCCGCGGCCACCCGCACGGCCCGCAGCAGGTCGGCGGGCTCGGTGTCCTTGACGAGGAACCCGCTCGCCCCCGACCGCACGGCCTCCGCCACGTACTCGTCGAGCTCGAACGTGGTGACCACCACCACGCGGCAGCCCTCGAGCTCGGGGTCGCCGACGATCTCGCGGGTCGCCCAGAGGCCGTCGCCGTCCGGCATCCGGATGTCGACGAGCAGCACGTCGGGCCGGGTCGCCCGCACGAGCTCGACGGCGCCGCGGCCGGTCGCGGCCTGCCCGACGACCTCCAGGTCGGGCTCGGAGGCGAGCAGCGCGGAGAAGCCGGCGCGGATGAGGGCCTGGTCGTCGGCGACGGCGACCCGGATCACGCCGGCACCTCCGCGGGGATGCGGGCCTCCACGACCGTCCATCCGTCCCCCCTCGCGACCGTCAGGCCGCCGCCGAGCAGCGTCGCCCGCTCGCTCATCCCGGTGATGCCGTTGCCCGGCTCGAACCCGCCCGCGCCGGGGCCGGCATCGCGGACCCGGGCCACCGCGTCGCCGTCCTGCCAGGCGAGCCGCACCTCGACCGCGGAGCCGGGGGCGTGCCGGCGGGCGTTCGTCAGCGCCTCCTGCACGATCCGGTACAGCGCGAGCTGCACGGGCAGGGACGGCCGGGGGAGCAGGTCGTCCCACAGGTCGATCCGTCCGCCGGACCGCCGGATGTCGGCGACGAGGCCGGCGACCGCGTCGAGGTCGGGCCCCGGCCGGACGGGCGCGTGCTCGTCGCCGCGGAGCAGGCCGAGGACGCTCCGCACCTCGTCCAGGGCGTCCTTGCTCGTGGTGCGGATGGTCTCGAGCGCCTCGGTCGCCGCCTCGGGGCGGGTCTGCGCGAGGTGCAGGCCGACGCCGGCCTGCACGGTGATCGACGACAGCGAATGCGCGAGCACGTCGTGCAGCTCGCGGGCGATCCGCACCCGCTCCTGCTCCGCGGCGAAGCGCCGGCGGTCGGCCGCGGCGGCCGCCGCCTCGCGCATCCGGAGGAACCGCGCCCGCGCGAACTCCCCGGCCCCGACCGCCGCGAGCAGCAGGATCACCTCGCCGAGCGCGCGCACCGCGGTCAGCGGGTCGTGGGTGAGCAGGAACTGGGCGATCGGCAGCGCGATCGCGCCGGCCGCGGATGCGATCGCCCACGTCCGTGCGCCGCGGACCGTGGCCGCGACGATCGCGAGCAGGAACGGCAGCAGCGCGACCGGGGGGATCGGCATGAGCAGGAGCGCCGTGACCGAGGAGACGCCGACGATCACGACGGCGGGGCCCGGGTGACGTCGCAGCAGCACGAGCGCGAGGCCGCCGGCCACCACGCAGGCGGCGTAGGCCAGGGCGACGGCCGGGCTGCGCTGCACCGTGGCCGCCGCCACGATCAGCTCGATGACGAGCACCACCGCGACGGGCACGGTGAGCCGTCGGCGCGCCCGGTGCGCCCAGGGCGGCCCCCAGGGGGGCACCTGGTCCGCGGGGCGGTCGTCCACCGTCGCACCGTACTGCCCGGCCGCGCTCCGGCGCGTCGTCCCGGGGGAGCAGCGGGCCCTGCTCCCTGCGGAGTAGGCGACCGCCGGTGTCGCCGATCGGTGTCAGGCTTGCCCGGTGACCGATGTGCTCGAGGACGTCCGGCTGGACGAGCAGCTGCGCCTCGGCAAGCCCTGGGCCTTGATCGTCTGGGATGACCCCGTGAACCTCATGACCTACGTCAGCTGGGTCTTCCGCAGCTACTTCGGCTTCTCGAAGGAGAAGGCCGAGCGGCTCATGATGCAGGTGCACACCGAGGGGCGCGCGGCCGTCGCATCCGGCAACCGCGAGGAGATGGAGCGGCACGTCGAGGCGATGCACGGCTACGGCCTGCAGGCGACCCTCGAGCAGGTGGAGCAGTGAAGGTGCTCGGCGAGTTCACGCGCCGCCACGGCGGCATCG
>NZ_DATBTU010000011.1:0-15441 GCF_036559085.1 Amnibacterium sp. | reverse complement strand
CCGCGCGAGTAGCGTGAGCCCGTGCCTTCGGACATCGACCGATCCGCGCCTGTGCTCGCCCTGCACACCCGGCTGATCGATGCGCGCCTCGAGGACCTCTGGCGGCTCCACTCGGAGATCGACGCGTGGCCGTCGTGGCAGGCCGACATCGCGTCCGCGCACCTCGATGGCCCCTTCGCCGCGGGGAGCGCATTCACGTGGGCGACCGGGGGGCTGACCATCGCCTCCGAGATCTGGCAGGTCATGCCGCAGGAGCGGACGCTGTGGGGCGGTCCCGCCAACGGGATCGTCGGCATCCACAGCTGGCGCTTCACCCCGGTGGGTGACGGCGCGGTGCAGGTGCACACCGAGGAGTCCTGGAGCGGGGACCCCGTGGACGCGGACGTGGCGCACATGCAGGAGCTGCTCGACGTCTCGCTCGAGTCCTGGCTCGATCACCTGGATCGAGCGGCGCGGGTGATCTGACCCGGCCCGGCGCGGTCAGCGGCGCCGACGGCCGCCGAAGGCGGCGAGCACGGCGTGGAGCAGCGGGAGCACCGAGGCGACCATCAGGACGGTGCTCAGCGCCACGTCGGTGGGTCGCACGAGCGCGCCTGCGACGAGCAGGCCGGCGAACAGCAGGGCGGACACCAGCCGCCCGACGGACCGCTCGAGCAGCCGCACGCTCTGGTCGAGTCGCGGCGTCTCGACGGCGATCTCGCCGTTCTCGAGCCGTGTGGTCAGCTCGTCGAGGCGGCGGGGGAGCCGCGCCGCGGTGCCGAGGCTCGACACCGCGTCCCGGGCGATCGTCGCGACGACGCCGCCGCCCTCCTCCCGTAGCAGCCGCTCGGCGTAGGGCTCCACGGCGTTCCAGATGTTGAACTCCGGATCGAGCGTGCTGCTGAGCCCGGAGGTCAGCGAGACCGCGCGGATGACGAGCAGGAAGTTCTCCGGCAGCTGGAACGGCAGCGACCGGATGGTCTCGCCGAACTCCTCCGCGAACTCGCGCAGCTCGCGCGGGTCGAACTCCTGCAGCGCCGTGAACGCGACGCCGCCGAACCGGTCGAAGAGCGCCGACATCGTGCGCTCGAGGCCGCGGGTGTCGGCCGTCGGCAGCAGCACGCCGAGGTCGCGCATGCTCGACACGAGCCGGCGCCCGTCCCGGGCGGCGACCGCGATGAGGAAGCCCTGCAGGCGCTCGCGGAGCGTGTCGGGGATCTCGCCCATCATCCCGAAGTCGACGAAGGTGAGCGCCCAGTCCCGGCCGCCGTCCGCGGGATCCGCCCCGGGCTCCAGCGGCGTGATGAAGATGTTCCCCGGATGGGCGTCGCCGTGGAAGAAGCCGTCGACGAAGAGCTGGTCGAACATCACCGTCGCGAACTCGGTCGCGACCTCCGCGGGATCGATGCCGGCAGCCCGGATCGCGTCCAGGTCGTTCACCTTGATCGCGCTGACGTCCTGCAGGGTGAGCACCCGACGGGTCGTCCGCTCCCACGCGATGCCCGGGACGCGCACCCGCGGGTCGCCCTCGAACTGCAGGGCGAAGCGTTCCGCGCTCTGCGCCTCGTGCAGGTAGTCGATCTCCTCGAGGCTCGTCGCCGCGAACTCCCGGGCGAGCGCGGGGAGGTCGACGCGGCGCGAGACGAGCTTCACGCGGCTCAGCCAGCCGGCGACGCGCTGCAGCGCGGCCAGGTCGATGTCGACGATCATCCCGATGCGGGGTCGCTGGATCTTCACGACCACGTCGGTGAAGCCGGTCTCGGCGGCCGCCTCCGGCGTCAGTCGTGCTCGATGCGCCTGCCCGAGGGACGCCGCCGCGAGCGGCGTCTGCTCGAAGGCCGCGTACGCGTGCTCGAGCGGCACGCCGAGCTCGGCCTCGGCGAGGGCCCGGATCTCCGCGAAGTCCTCCGGCCGCACCTCGTCCTGCAGGCCCTCGAGCTCCTTCGTCACCTCGGGCGGCAGCACGTCGAGCCGGGTGGAGAGGAACTGCCCGACCTTGATCATCAGGCCGCCGAGCTCGCTGGCCAGCCCGTAGAAGTTGCGAGCGGTGCGCCGCCAGCGGCGTGGGCGGCCACGGGCGCCGAGGGTGGCGAGGCCGATACGGGGCAGGAAGAGCTCGTACCACCAGTTCTCGACCATGTACCGGGTCGCGAACCGGAGGATGCGGCGATAGCGCGCCCGTCCGCGCCGGTCGTACTGGACGCGGCCGGCCGGCCGGGATGATGCCGCGACGGTGGTGGTCAGGGCCGGGCGAGGATCGAGTAGATGGTGCGCCGGGCCTCGTCGAGGGCGGCGACCGCATCCGCGATCTGCTCGGGCGAGCCGCTGCGGGCGACCTGGGCCGCCGCCTGCGCGAGCTGGGCGCCGGCGCGGGGGATCGAGCCCGGCCGTCCGCGGTCCGACGCGCCCGGTACACCCCAGGCATCCGCCCCGGTCCGGGCCGCCTGGGCCTCACCCCGGCCGAGGTCGGTGAGGGAGTAGGTCTTCCGGCCGGCGGTCTCCTCGGCGGTGAGCAGCCCCTCATCGGTGAGCAGGAGCAGCGTCGGGTAGACCGCGCCGGCGGTCGGCCGCCATGCGCCGGCGCTGCGCTCCGTGATGGTGCGGATGATCTGCGACCCGGGCATCGGGCCGTCGAGGAGCACGCTGAGCACCGCCGCGCGCACGTCGCCGCCGGTGCTCGGAGCAGGACGGGCGGTGCGCTGCTCGAACGACTCCCAGAGCTGATCGATCGCGGCCTTCAGGCCCCATCCGGCGCGGCTCGCGCCGCCCTGCCCGCGGGCGCCGGACGGCCCGCCTCGATACGACCCACTCATGGCATCCTCCTGAGGCGCGAACGACTCCGAACGATACATCGGTTACGTGCACCGTCTGTGCGCGCCGGCGGCTTCAGTGCTCCTGCTTGATCACGAAGTAGGAGCCGCGGATGGTGCCGGCCAGCTTCGAGCGCTGGCGCGCGAACTTGAAGGACGAGAGCTCCTCGGGCACGTCCATGCCGTCCGAGAGCTTGAAGCCCACGGCCCGCTTGCCGGCCGGGTCGAGGGCGTACATCACGTTGATGGAGAGCCCGCTCTCGTAGAAGACGTAGGTCATCCGCAGCCCGTCGACCTCGAAGTCCGTCGCCTCCAGGGCGGGGGAGGCGATGACGATGCCGCGCTCCTCCTCGAGGATCCGAGCCACGCGGTCGACCGCGTCGGCGGCCTCGGCGGCCGGCTCGACGGTGAAGGTGTGGTCGTACTTGTTCTTGTAGTAGCGCGCCTCGTTCGCCCGCAGCCCGGCCAGCGCGTCGGCGACGGGGGAGGACTCGAGGCCGGTCGTCGAGACGTCGGCGAAATCCACGGCGTAGGACATCTCGGGCCTCCAGTGCGGTCCCCTGGGTGGGCCGGGCTCGGCCGGGGACCTGTGGCCGGACACTACCGCGTGCCCACGCCCGAGACGACTGTTACCACTTTCTGCGACCTTGAGCCGCTCAAGGTCGCAGAAAGTGGCAACAGTCAGGCCCCCGGGGGTTGCCACTCGTGGCGACTTCTCGCGCCGGGAAGTCGCCACGAGTGGTAACCCGACGAACCGCCGCCGCCCGAGTTGCCACTTGTGGCGACTTCTCGCGCCCGCAAGTCACCACGAGTGGCAACTCGATTCCAGCGAGCGGAACTGTGCACAGAAGCGGGAGCCGAGGCTGCGTCGATCCGTTCCGGAGGCGCTTCTGTGCACAATCAGGCGTACGGTGGGGTCATGAGCCGGCAGGGGACCGCGAGCGATCGGGTCTACGCCGCCCTGCGTGACGACATCGTCTCCTGGCGCATCCCCGCGGGCACCCCGCTCTCCGAGGTCGAGCTCGCCGAGCGCCTCGGCGTCTCGCGCACCCCCCTCCGCGCCGCCCTCACGCGGCTCGCGCTGGAGGGACTCGTCGACACCTCGCGCGGGCGCACGGGCGTCGTGACGGAGATGTCCGCGGAGACCGTGGCGGACCTGTTCGAGCTGCGCGAGGCCCTGGAGGTGCACGCCGCGCGCCTCGCCGCGCAGCGACGCGATCCGCGGACGTTCGAGGCGCTCGCGACCGAGTTCGACGAGGCGGCCGCCGTGCTGCACGACGGGGGAGCCGCCGCCTACTACGCGGTGATCGGCCGCTTCGACGCGGCGCTCGACGACGCGATTCGCAACCCGGCGCTGCGGGCCTCGCTGGCCGCCACCCGCACGCACCTCGTGCGGGCGCGCCGGCTCGCCGCCGACAACCCGCAGCGGCTGCTGCAGGCGGCTGCGGAGCACGCGGCCATCTGCCGCGCCGTCGCGGCGGGGGACGAGTCCCTCGCCGCGGCCGCCACGACCGTGCACCTGCGCGCGTCGCTCGCCACGATCCTCGCGACCCTCTCGTCGCGATCCGAAGGGAGACGATCCTCGTGAACACCTACCGCGTGAGGTCCCGCCGCAGCGACGAGGCGTTCCCGGTCGAGGAGCACCTCGCCCGGCGCATCGCGGAGCTCGCCGCGCATCCCGTGCCGATCGACGCCGACGTCGCCGACATGGTCGTCAACCGCGTGATCGACAACGCGGCCGTGGCCGCCGCCTCGCTCCGGCGCGCGCCGGTCGTCGCCGCCCGCGGGCAGGCGGAGGCGCATCCGGCGTCTCCCGGATCCACCGTGTTCGGCATCGGCGGACGCTTCGGTCCCGAGTGGGCCGCCTGGGCGAACGGCGTCGCCGTGCGCGAGCTCGACTTCCACGACACGTTCCTCGCGGCCGAGTACTCGCATCCGGGCGACAACATCCCGCCGATCCTCGCCGTCGCCCAGCACGCCGGCGCCGACGGCGCCGGGCTGCTGCGGGGCATCGTGCTCGGCTACGAGGTGCAGATCGACCTCGCCCGCGCCATCTCCCTGCACGCGCACAAGATCGACCACGTCGCCCACCTCGGGCCGAGCGCCGCCGCGGGCATCGGCGCGATGCTCGGGCTCGATGTGGTCACCGTCTACCAGGCGATCGGGCAGGCGCTGCACACGACGACGGCCACGAGGCAGTCGCGCAAGGGTGAGATCTCCACCTGGAAAGCCTACGCCCCCGCCTTCGCGGGCAAGGCCGCGATCGAGGCGGTCGACCGGGCGATGCGCGGCCAGACGAGCCCCGCTCCGATCTGGGAGGGCGAGGACGGCGTCATCGCGCAGCTGCTCGACGGCCCGGACGCGGTCTACGAGGTGCCGTTGCCGGCGCCGGGGGAGCCGTGGCGCGCGATCCTGTCGAGCTTCACGAAGGAGCACTCGGCCGAGTACCAGGCGCAGGCGTGGATCGACCTCGCCCGCCGCCTCCGCGCGGAGCACCCGGAGCTCCTCACGCCGGACGCAGTGGAGTCCGTGGTGCTGCACACGTCCCACCACACCCACTTCGTGATCGGATCCGGGGCGAACGACCCCCAGAAGTACGACCCGAAGGCGAGCCGGGAGACCCTCGACCACTCGCTGCCGTACATCTTCGCGGTGGCGCTGCAGGACGGGGTCTGGCATCACGCCGACTCGTACGCGCCCGAGCGGGCGGCGCGGCCCGACACCGTGGCGCTCTGGCGCTCGATCACCACCGCCGAGGACCCCGAGTGGACGCGCCGCTACCACTCGCTCGATCCGGCCGAGCAGGCCTTCGGCGGTCGCGCCGAGTTCGCGCTGGCGGACGGCACGACCCTCTCGGCCGAGATCGCCGTCGCGGATGCGCATCCGCTCGGCGCCCGGCCGTTCGCCCGCGCCGACTACATCCGCAAGTTCCGCGCCCTCGCCGAGGGCGTGCTCGCACCCGAGGAGATCGACCGGTTCCTCGACGTGGCCGAACGGCTGCCGAGCCTCACCTCCGACGAGCTCGCCGGGCTCACCATCACGGCGACGGACCTGCCGCCGGCCCCGAAGGGATTGTTCTGATGCTGTCCTCCACCGTCACGCCATCCGCCAAGCGCAAGCGGTTCCGCGAGGGCCTCGCCAGCGGCACGATCCAGCGCTTCCCGGGTGCGTTCACGCCGCTGTCGACGCGGCTGGTCCAGGAGAAGGGCTTCGAAGGCGTCTACCTCTCGGGCGCCGTCATGGCGAACGAGCTCGGGCTGCCCGACATCGGCCTGACCACCCTGAGCGAGGTGGCGGCCCGCGCCGCGCAGACCGCGAGCGCGACCGACCTGCCGGTGCTCGTCGACGCCGACACCGGGTTCGGTGAGCCGATGAACGCGGCCCGCACGGTGCAGGCCCTCGAGGACGCGGGCGTCGCCGGCCTGCACATCGAGGACCAGGTGAACCCGAAGCGCTGCGGCCACCTCGACGGCAAGGACGTCGTCGACACGACGGCCGCGGTGCGCCGCATCCGCGCGGCGGTGTCCGCCAGGCGCGACCCGGATCTCGTGATCATGGCGCGCACCGACGTGCGCGGCGTCGCCGGGCTCGACGCGGCGATCGAGCGGGCGAAGGCCCTGCAGGACGCCGGCGCCGACGTGATCTTCGCCGAGGCGATGGCCTCGCTCGACGAGTTCGCTGCGATGCGGGCGGCCGTGGACGTGCCGATCCTCGCCAACATGACGGAGTTCGGGAAGAGCGAGCTCTTCACGGTCCAGCAGCTGCAGGACGTCGGCGTGAACATGGTGATCTTCCCGGTCTCGCTGCTGCGGATCGCGATGGGCGCCATCGAGCGGGGCCTCGACGAGCTCGCCGCGCAGGGGAGCCTGGCCTCCGTTGTGCCGCGGATGCAGACGAGGTCGCGGCTCTACGAGCTCGTCGACTACGCCGCCTACGGGACGTTCGACGCGGGCGTCGCCTCGTTCGACCTCGCGAACAACCGGTCGAGCTGAGGTCGGCACGCCGGCGCCGACGTGCTGCGGGAGCCGACCGGGTCGCTGACACCCGTTCTGGGGATGGGACAGACCGATCTGTCTGTCCTACTGTTTCAACCAGGCGGTCACCCAGCCGCCGAAGCCGAGGACACCCCCTTCGGTGAGCACGACCCATCCGTGAAGTCTGGATGACGCCGGCCGGCGAACGATTCCTCCCCGAGATCGCCTGGCCGGCGTCTCCCACGTTCGGCCGTGCCGAGCGGATCGGCCGGTCCGGCAGCGAAGCGCACGCAGGACGGCTCGACGGCCGAGCTCTGCTCGGCAGCCGCGCGCACGCCGGATCAGGAACGTCCAGGGCACCGACGGCGAGAAGGACAAGCGCCTCCGAGCGGCCGGCCCCCCGACCGACCGCCCGAGGCGTCTTGTGTTACCGGCATCTCGAGCCACAACCCCCCAGCTGTGACGAGGACCCGGTAGCTCAAGCGTATGGAAGTCACCTGAGTCCGGGCATCCCCAGAGCGGGGTACGTCCGCGGGGTACCGGTGCGGCCGGGCGAGCGAGCGCAGAACGCGCGTGCTGCCGTCCGATGCCGGGCGAGCTAGGTGCCGACGCGGGTGTAGGTCAGGTCGAGGTCCTGGTGCCAGGTCGACCCGTCCTGGCAGAGCTCGCCCTTCCCGGCCATCGACAGCCCGTCCGCTGCGACGGTGAGGCGGTACCGCTGCGCGAAGTCGGGCGCGTCCCGCCACCACCGCAGCACCCGCCCCTCGATCGCCGCGTCGTAGATCCGGGTGACGCCGCGGTCGTCGTGGTGCAGCAGCACGTATCGGCCGGAGTCCCCGTCGCCGCCGAGGATCGCGACGCCCGCCGGGATGCCGACGTCCTCGCGGATGCTCGATCGGATGCGGAGGAACCCGCCGGGCTGCATCCGGTCGATCGATGCCTGGCCGTGCAGCACCGTGTCCGGGATCATGCCGTGCACGCCGGTGGTGTCCCACTCGCCGATGAACGGCTCGAAGGCCTCGGACGACGGATCCAACGGGAAGGCCGTGCTGCGTCGCTCCGCCATGGCCGGAGTGTACGACCGGCGTGGGGCGCGTCCTCGAGTGAGCGCAGCCGCTTCGACGCCCGAGCGCGGCTTGCCGACGGCCCGGCACCCGGCTGAGATGGACCCCGTGCTTCGACCGCAACGGCGCGAATCCGATCGGCTGCTCCCCGCCGATCCGGCGCTGCGCTCCATCGCCCGCGATCTCTACGCCAGGGTGGCGGATGCGCCGATCATCTCGCCGCACGGCCACGTGCCCGCCGCGATGCTGGACGCGGACACGCCGTTCCCCGACCCTGCGGCCCTCTTCGTCACGAGCGATCACTACGTGACCCGGCTCCTGCATGCCTCCGGGGTGCCGCTCGACGCGCTCGGGCTCGGGAGGGAGACCGTCGCGCCGCGCTCGATCTGGCGGACCCTCGCCGAGCACTGGCACGAGTTCGCCGGCACCGCATCCCAGCTGTGGCTCGAGCAGGAGCTGCGCGAGGTGCTCGGCATCACCGAAGAGCTCGGGCCGGAGTCCGCCGACCGGATCTTCGATGCGATCGACCGGCGCCTGCAGGAGCCGGCGTTCCGGCCGCGCGCGCTGTTCGACGAGTTCGACATCGCCGTGCTCGCCACCACGGACGATCCGCTGGACGACCTCGACGCGCACGAGCGGCTCGCCAACTCGTCGCTGCGCGGCCGGGTGGTGCCCACCTTCCGGCCGGACGGCTACCTCGATCCCGACGCAGACGGGTTCTCTGAGCGCGTCCAAGCGCTCCTCGGCGCTGACCAGGCGCCCTCGACCTTCGCCGGCTACCTGACGGCGCTCGAGGGTCGCCGCGCGCACTTCCGCGCGCGCGGCGCGGTCTCAGCCGACCACGGCGTGCTCGAGCCGCTGGCCCTCGACCTCGACGCGGGGGAGGCCGAGCGCCTCTTCGCCGAGGTGCTGCGGGGGACCGCAGGCGCTGCCGATCGCCGGCGCTTCCGCGGGCACATGCTGTTCCAGATGGCGCGGATGAGCGTCGAGGACGGCCTCGTGATGACCGTTCACGCGGGGGTGCTGCGGAACCACAGCACGGCGACCCGGCGCGCGTTCGGGCCGGACACCGGGCACGACATCCCCATCCCGACCTCCTTCGTGGAGGGGCTGCGGCCCGTGCTCGAGCGCTGGGGCCTCCGGCCCGACTTCCACCTCGTGCTCTTCACCGTCGATGAGACCACGTTCTCCCGCGAGCTCGCGCCGCTCGCCGGCTTCTACCCCGCGGTCTACATCGGGGCGCCGTGGTGGTTCCTCGACGCCCCGCACGCCATGGCGCGGTTCCGCTCGGCGGTCACCGAGACCGCCGGCTTCTACCGGACGTCCGGCTTCATCGACGACACCCGTGCCTTCCTCTCCATCCCGGCCCGCCACGACACCGCGCGCCGCGCCGACGCCGCCTTCCTGGCCGGCCTCGTCGCCGAGGACCGGATCACAATCGCGACGGCCGAGCGGGTCGCGGACGACCTCGTGGGCGCCATCCCGCGGACGGCGTTCAAGCTGTGAGCGGCACCGGTCCCATGCAGCGGCTCAACCGCGCCGCCCTCGGTCTGCCGGCGCCAGCTGCGTCCCGGCGCATCGTGCACATCGGCATCGGCGCCTTCGCCCGTGCGCATCTCGTCTGGTACACCGCTCGCGCCTCGGATGCCGCCGACTGGGCGATCTCGGCGTTCACCGGTCGGAGCCCGGAACTCGCCGAGCTCCTCGCCCCGCAGGACGGCCTCTACACGCTGATCGAGCGCGGGCCGTCGGGCTCCTCCTACGAGGTGCTCGCCGCGATCGACGAGGTGATCGCGGCCGATCGGGTCGACCTCCTGGTCGCGCGGGTGGCGGACCCGGCCACCGCGCTGATCAGCCTGACCATCACCGAGGCGGGGTACCTCCTGCTGCCGGACGGGTCGCCGGATCCCGAGGCCGCTGCGCTGCGCGACGACCTCGCGCTGCTGCGGGTGGCGCTCAACGGCGCTCCCACACCACCCCGGACCCCGCTCTGCCGGCTCCTGCTCGCGCTCGACGCGCGGCGGCGTACCGGGGGAGGGGCGATCGCTCTCGTGCCGTGCGACAACGTGCCCGGCAACGGCGGCTTCCTGCGCCGGGGCCTGCTCGAGCTCGCCGCAGCCGGCTCGTCCGACCTCGCCGCATGGCTCACGACGTCGGCCTCGTTCGTCTCGACGTCCGTCGACCGGATCACGCCCCGCCTCACCGGCACGGAGACCGTGGAGGTCGCTGCGGCGACCGGATGGGAGGACGCGGCGCCCGTCGTCACCGAGCCCTACGCCGACTGGGTGCTCGAAGGCGACTTCCCGGCCGGGCGGCCCGACTGGGAGTCCGCGGGTGCCCGCTTCGTCGACGACGTGCATCCGTACGAGTCCCGGAAGCTCTGGCTGCTGAACGGCGCGCACACCCTGCTCGCCTGCTCCGGGCTGCTCCGCGGACACAGCAGTGTCGCGGAAGCCGTCGGCGATCCCGACTGCCTCGCGCTCGTCGAGGCTTTCTGGGACGAGTGCGCCCGGCAGCTCCCGGCCGAGCTGCACGCCGACGAGTACCGGCGCGCGCTGCTCGCCCGGTTCCGCAACCCCGGCATCCAGCACGCCCTCGAGCAGGTCGGTCAGGACACGCTGACGAAGCTCCGGGCACGGCTGGCACCGATCGCGAGGGCCGAGCTCGCCGCGGGCCGCGATGCGCGCGCGACAGCCGCAGGTGTCGCCGCGTGGATCGCACTCGTCCGGCGAGGGGACGCTCCCCGGGACGCCGAGGCCGAACGCATCCGGGCGGCCGCAGGGCCCCGGGACCTGATCGCCCTCATCGATCCGGCCCTCGCAGCCGACCCTCCCTTCGCCGGTGCCGTGGAGGAAGCCCTCAACACCGACGAGCGCCTCGTCCACGGTTCCTGAGGAGGTCGTTCCAGTGGGAGACCGGTATCCGCACCATCGGCCGAGGTACCACCCCAGCCTGCCGCACGGCTACCTGAACGATCCCAACGGCCCCATCGAGGTCCACGGGCTCATCCGTCTCTTCTTCCAGTCGCGTCCGTTCGCCGACCTCCGCGTTCCCGTGCAGTGGGGGACGGCCACCACCACCGACCTCGTGCATTGGACGCTGCACCGGCCCGCGATGAGCCCGACACCCGGCGGCCTCGACTCGGACGGCTGCTGGTCGGGCAACACCGTCCTGGACGGCGGCCGGGTGCGCGCCTTCTACTCGGGCCACATCGCCGACCGGCCGCTCGAGCACATCCTGACCGCCGTGTCGGATGACCGAGGGGCGTCATTCGGGCCGCCGGAGCTGCTGCTCGAGGAGCCCGACCCGTCGGCCGGGGTGGTGATGCTCCGCGACCCGTTCGTGTGGTCCGGGGGAGCCGGCCTGCAGATGGTCATCGGATGCGGTCTCGCCGACGGGAGTCCGGCGATCCGGCACTACCGCTCGGCGGACCGTCGCACCTGGCGGTACGTCGGCGACATCGCCGCACTTCCGCGCACCGTCCAGGACGGGGTGGACACCGGTGAGGGCTGGGAGTGCCCGCAGGTCATCGGCGTCGACGGGCGCGAGGTCGCCCTCGTCTGCGCGTGGTCGTTCGCGGGCGGCCCGGGCAGCGTGCTGGCGTTCCCGCTCGGCGGCACGCCCCGGCCGCAGGTCTTCGACGACGGGAACTCGTTCTATGCCCCGTCGGTGATGCGCGACGGCGCGCACGGCCCGGTCCTCTTCGGGTGGCTGCGCGAGGGCCGCGACGACGCGTGGTGGCAGGAGGAGGGCTGGGCCGGCGTCATCGCGCTGCCCCGGAGGGTGTGGCTCGCCGACTCGTCCACGAGCGGGCCGCGGCTCTGCAGCGAACCGCATCCGGCGCTCGCCGCGTTGCGGCTCGGCGCCCCCTTGCAAGCCGACGGGGCGCAGGTCGGCGCCCAGGTCGAGGTGGTCCTGCCCGCCGTGTCCGGACGCCTGCGGGTCCGATTCGGCGTCGACGAGTGGGTGGACATCGACGTCGACCTGGAGGCGGGCACGGTCGAGGTCGACCGCAGCCGCGCGAGCGCGGATCGGCGTGCGCACCGGGACGGTTCGGTGATGACCGACGCCTTCGACGGTGGCTCGGGCAGGGCGGCCGTCCGCGTCCTGCTCGACGGGTCCACGCTCGAGGTGTTCACGAGCGGCGGGCGCTCCCTGTCGACGCGGGTCTATCCGCTGGCGCCGCCACCGTGGCGGGTCGAGGCGCCCTCGGGTGCTCAGGTCTGGCGGCTCGACCGCGCGATCACGCCATCAGCATCGAAGTTCGATGGCGGGCACTCCGGCTAGAACGTCCGTCGGGCTCAGCCCAGGGTTCGAGCAGAAGGCCCGCGAGCGGCGGAAGCGCCGGTCGCGGGCCGTGGCGATCTCGCCGGTGCGCTGATCAGCTCCCGGCGGGCTTCTCCTCGAGGAGGATCCGGAGGGTCTCGGGCGCGACGCCGTCCGCGGCCATCGCCTCGCCCATCCAGGGCTCCTGCATGGCCGCCATGAGGGCGTCCATGTCGGCGACGTCCATCACGAGGGCGACCTTGGTCGGATCCTGCGGGTCGACGAAGGTGCGGATGTTCGTGACGCCGAGCGGGCCGAAGCGCTCCTCACGGACGGGCGATGACAGCCAGTGGTTCTTGCCTTTGACGATGTCGTGGTGTGCGACGACGGTGGTCACGGCTCCCTGCTTCCTCGGGCGCGTCGGCGCGTCCGAATGCGCGAACCGTATGCCCATGTCGCGGGCGGCGTCTCTCGCGCACTTCCGGTGATCTTTCGAGATCCTCCGCAGGACGTGCAGCCCGGGGCTACGGTGCGCCTACGGGCGGCGGCGATCGCTGCTCGACCGCGAGCCGGTCCCGACGAAGGAGTCATCGATGTATGCACGCGTGGTCGTCTACACGTACGACGAGGACAAGGAGCAGCTCGAGGCCAAGGCCCGCGCAGCCGTGATCCCGATCGTGACCGGGACGCCGGGGTACATCTCCTACGGCGTCATGTTCGACGACGACAAGGTGGTCTCGATCAGTCAGTGGGAGTCCGAGGCGCACGCGAAGGGAGCGGACGCCGCGCTGCTCGCATGGGTGAGCGCCAACACCACGATGAAGCCCGACAGCCGCTTCACCGGCGAGCTCTCCTGGCTCGAGCTCGCTCGCTGAGCGAGCCCCCAAATGCCTCCAACGCGGTCCCGGTCCGCGACGCGCCCTGCTCGCCCCCATGAAGGTGACGCGCTGGTGACCGGGTCGAGACGGGCCGGGCGTGCGTATCCTGAGCGCGTCCGGATCGACGACGGATCGAGGTGGGTGGCCTGACGCATCCAACGTTCGTGATCGAAGACTTCCCGAGGTACTGGGTGGTGACGATGACCACGCGATTCACCTCGATGCAGGACGTGCAGCGGAAGGCGCCAGTCGAACTCGCCGAGCACGTACGGCGGTCGCGGGAGCTCCACCAGATGGGCCGGCTCGTCATGGCGGGCGCGTTCCTGGACGAGCCCGGCCGCGCCGTACGAACCATGGGGATCCTGGTCTCGGAGGCCGACGCCGAGGACTTCGTGGAGCACGACCCGTTCGTCGTCGCAGACATGATCGAGCGCTGGGACATCGCGCCGTGGGCCAACATCTTCGCGCCTCCGACGTCTGCCGGTCCGACCCAGGCGTAGCCGGGGCGAAGCGCTGACGAGGGCGGGTCCCGCGTCGCGCGACACCGTGCCATCACGCGGCGTCGCAGTCACACATGGACGACGGAGGGTCGGCGACGAGTCGGCTCCGGCTCGTCGCGAGCCCGGCCGAGACGGGTGGCGGTTTCACGGCCGGGGTGCCCCGCTGATGATCTCCGTAAGCAGATCCGCTGCACCGAACGTTCGATATCGCTGACGACCGCTGCACGTCGGTGCGTAGATTCGCGCCTCGCCGGATCCGCCCCAGCTCGAGGGAGAGCTCGATGACGCTCGATCGCCCATCCTCACAGCTCGTGGACACCGCCTTGGCGATGCGCGCCACGCCATTCCCGGCCGCCGGGGACGTCGATCGATGACCGGCCCCGCGCTCCGCATCGGCATCTTGGCGCAGCGGGCATCGCCGAGCGAGCAATGGTCGAGCCGGCCAGCCCGTCGACGAGGGCTTCGGCCGGCAGCTGCAGCTCAGGGCGCCCGGCGGGATGCTGATCAAGATCAACGAGCTGGAGCCCGAGCTCTACAGCTGACCGGCGCCAGTCGCGGAGCTCCTTCGACAGCCGTACAATCCGATCGGTGGCGGAATCCTTCGGCACCGATCACGGCCCCAGAAGGGCCGATCTCGATCGAGCGGGTCGCATCTCACGAGTCGGTCCAAGGCTGCACCGTCGGTGAGCGCACCCGGGATGTGAGTGCTGGGTCCTCAGGAGCGGGATGGATCTGATGGGTCATCTGATCTCGGAGCAGGAGCAGCCGCTTCGGCCGTGTCGGGCTCGCGGATGCTCGCAGCTCGCTTTCCGGACCACGGACACGCTCTCCTACGCCGCAGGGCAGCATGTGTGGATCTGTGCCGCAGGCCACGAGATCGCGGACGAGCGTCCGACCCCGGGCGCAACCTGGCCACCCGCGCCGGCGGAGGACAGCGGCGTCGGGACGCTGGTTCCGCGAACCGGCTGAAGCGGCTCGTCCGCGACGGCGTCCGGGAGCCCACGCGCCGATATCCGCGCGCTCAGAGCGGGTCGGTCGAGCCGGTCTCGAAGTTGTGGAAGTACTCGCCGATGTCGATCGCGGGCGGGTTCTCCTCCCAGGCCTCCACCTGCTCGTCGCTGTGGTCCTCGACCTCGAACCGGATCGCGACGTGCGGGGTCACCAGCACGCTGATCTCGCCGTGCCCGATGGGGAGGAACGTGACGAACGCCGCCTCACCGCGCACGGCATCGAGGACCCGCCGCTGCAGGGCGGGCACGTCCGCGTCCGGCGGCAGCAGGAACTCCTGGCCATCGATGCGCAACCTCGTGACCTTCATCACCTCAGGGTCACGCCTCTGGCTTACGGGATCGCACCTGAGCGCCATTTGCGGCTGCTTGTGCGCTTTTCGGCTCTGCAGCGCGACCCGGCCGAGGATGGAACGTGGCCCGGAACTACGGTGCCGACGTGGGTGATCTGGCGGATGGCAGCGGGACGACGGTCGGGGCGGTGTCCGTCGATGAGGACGCGACCCTACGAGGAACCCACAAGTGGGCGGTGACCGTCGAGTCCGGCGCGCACCTGCTCGCGTCGGGGCTGATCGTCGGCGCGACCGAGGTGGAGCCCGGCGCGACGCTGATCCTGACGGGGGAGGCCCAGGGCAAGGTGCATGTCGCCGACGGAGGGCGCGCCGTGATCGTCGGTCGCGTCGAGGGTGCCGTGGAGGCGACGGCCGCGGCGGATGTGCGCGTCGCGGGCGAGGTCGACGGCCCCGTGCGCAAGGTGGCAGCAGGGGACGCGCCCTCCGCCTGAGCCCGTTCGCTCCGGCAGAGGCCGGGGCTCGACATGATGGCCTGTGGTAGCGGGGGCGGGACTCGAACCCGCGACACCACGATTCGAATTAGCGGGTAGTTGAGGGGTTAGTGCGGGGTTCGACAGTGACGGGATCCCCGCAACTACGCGGTTCTCGGTGACTGGAGATATGAGTACCT
>NZ_DATBTU010000010.1:0-142227 GCF_036559085.1 Amnibacterium sp. | reverse complement strand
GGGTGGGCCGTTCCAGCGTTTGGGGACGAGGTGTGGGAAGCCGTTGTGGACCCGGATCTCGTGCTGGAACGTCTTGGCGTGGACGAGGTGGTGGTGGAAGGCGCAGAGGAGCACCCCGTTGAGCACGTCGGTGCCGCCGTCGTCGCGGTGCCACCACTGGATGTGGTGCGCCTCCGTCCAGGCGGCCGGGGCGGTGCAGCCGGGGTAGGCGCATCCGCCGTACCGGACGACAAGGGTCTTTCGTTGGGCGGCGGTGAAGAGCCGTTCGGTCCGGCCGAGGACGAGGGGTTCGCCTGCCTCCCCGGTGACGAGCAGGCGGATGCCGCCGCCGCAGGTGAGGCGCTCGACGGACGGGATCGAGATCCGCGCGCCGATGCCGTCGATGCTGCCGCAGCCGCGCCCGGCTTGGAGGTCGGCGAGGGTGGTGGTGACGATGACTTCGTGGCCGGGCTTGGTGGGGCCGGCTTTGGCGTCGTCGGATGCCGTCATCCCGGCCTTCAGCAGCGCCAGAACCGTGTCGAAGTCGAACTGGGCTTTGCTGCGCCGTTCGCCCTCGGTCTCCCGCCAGCCGGACTCGAGGTCCTCGGTCTCGTCGCAGTCCTCGCGTTGCCAGTGCACGCCGCGGCGGACGCTGTGCAACGCGGCGCGGATGACGGCGGCGTCCTCGGCGGCGGCGAGGCCGCGGAACGGGGTCATCCCGTCGAGCCCTTCGCGGCCGAGGGTGAAGGAGCGCTTGCGGTGCTGCTCGTCCTCATCCGGCTCCGCGCCGTCGGGGTCGAGGTAGGCACGCCACGTGTCGGCATGGATCCGGACCAGCTCGGGACCGACCTCGCAGGCCACCTCGGTGAGCGCCGCCTCGGCGACCGGCAGCTGCTCGCGATCCGCCCGCCGCCGGACCGACTGCAACGTCTCGACGATGATCCGCGCCGGCTCGAGCCCCACCTCGCCCGCCTGCACCGCGGCCGCGAGCTCGGGGTACCGGCCGGGCACCTCCTCGCCGGCGAGGGTGAGCCGCGGCTGCAGCGCCATACCGAGCCCGATCCGCCGCTTCGCCTCCCGCAAGCCGACCCGCGCGAGATCCGCGATCAGGTCCGCGCCGTCCTTCCGCCCACGGGTGAACGCGAGACCTTGGTCACCGCGGGCCGGCGCCGAGCGCATCTCGATCTCCGCCGCGACAGCGATCCGGCGGGCGTCGACGAGCCGGCCGAGGGCCTCCCACGCCTCCGTCTCCGCCACCAGCTCATCATCGGAGCAGGTCCGGAAGCGGGGCGTCGCAGCGAGCGCAGCAGCCAGCGCCGCCCGTGTCGTCGCCGCTGCTTCCATGCCTGCATTGCACCACAGGGGTACGACACTCCCTAGCCTCCGACCAGGAGATCTATGGATACCTCGTCGGCGCGCCGCCCGCCTGCCGACCCCACCTCATCCGACCCCTCGAGGGTTGCCACTCGTGGCGACTTCCCGGCCCGAGAAGTCACCACCAGTGGCAACCCGCGCGGGACAACGGCCCTCGTCGGGTCGGGAGGTGAGGGCCGCGGTCAGTGCCCCATGCCGAGGCCGCCGTCGACCGGGATGACGGCTCCCGAGATGTAGCCGGCGTCGTCGCCCGCGAGCCAGAGCACGGCGGCGGCGACCTCCTCGACGGAGCCGAACCGCGCGGCCGGGATGCGGCCCTTGTACTCCTGCTGCGTCTCCTCGGGAAGCGCGGCGGTCATGTCGGTCTCGATGAAGCCGGGGGCGACGACGTTCGCCGTGATGCCGCGGCCGCCGAGCTCGCGGGTGAGCGACCGTGCGAAGCCGATGAGCGCGGCCTTCGACGCCGCGTAGTTCACCTGGCCGGCGGAGCCGAGCAGCCCGACGACGCTCGAGATCAGCACGACCCGGCCGAACCGCGCGCGCAGCATGCCCTTCGAGGCGCGCTTGACGACGCGGAACGCGCCCCCGAGGTTCGTGGCGACGACGGCGTCGAAGTCGTCCTCGGACATCCGCATCAGCAGGGTGTCGCGGGTGATCCCGGCATTCGCGACGACCACCTCGACGGGCCCGAGCTCGGCCTCGACAGCCGTGAACGCGGCGTCGATCGAGGCGGCGTCCGTGACGTCCGCCTGGACGGTGAGCACCCCGTCCGGGCCCTTCCCGTCGCGGCTCGTGACGGCCACACGGTGCCCCGTCTCGGCGAAGGCGAGCGCGATCGCGCGCCCGATCCCCCGGTTGCCGCCGGTGACGAGCACGGTGCGTGCGGTCATGCCGCTCCCCTTCCCAGTGAACCTCCCGGGAGCCTATCGACCCCGACCTGACGCCCCCTGGTGGGGGCGTAGCCTGACTGCACTGTGGCTCACTCCCTGCACGTCCCGACGCTGCACCGCCGCCCGTCGCACGACGTGCAGTCGGCCACCTCGCTGCGCAGCTCGCCGCATGACGACCGCAGGTCGAGGATGCGGAAGTACACGATCGCGATGAGCATCCGCACCGTCTGCCTGATCCTGCTGGTCGTCATCCCGGACTGGTGGCGCTACGTGTTCGGCGTGGGCGCGGTGATCCTGCCGTACATTGCCGTGGTGCTCGCGAACGTGGGATCCAGCGGCGCCGCCGAACCGGTGCGCCCCGGAGTGGTCCCACCCCTGGCGATCGAGCAACGCCGGCCTTGACCTCCGGCGGGGCCGCCGCCACCTGCTCGAGGGCGGGCTGCCGGCAGCCGGCCGTCTGGCGGATCGAGTGGCGCAACCCGAAGCTGCACGATGCCACCCGCACGAAGGTGTGGCTCGCCTGCGACGCGCACCGCGGGTTCCTCACCGACTTCCTCGCCGCACGGGACTTCCCCGTGCAGGTGGCGGCCGTGGCGGAGGCGTAGCGGATGCACCAGATCACGGCGGTGCTGCGCGCCCTCGCCCGTGACGGGCGCTGGCGGCGCCCCCTGGCGCTCGCGATCGCGTTCGCCATCGGCTGCGGACTGCTGTCGTGGTGGCAGTTCGCCCGCCGCACCGAGACCGCCCAGGCGAACGCGCTGGTCGTCGCGAACTACGACGCCGCGCCGCGGCCGCTCGGCGACGTGCTCCACGGACTCACGTCGTACCGCCCCGGCCAGCAGTGGCGGCAGGTGACGGCGACCGGCGTCTACCTCGTGCAGGACCAGCTGCTCGTCCGGGACCGGCAGCTCGGCGGTAACCCGGGGTTCGAGGTCCTCACCCCGCTGCGCCTCGACGACGGACGCGTCTTCGTCGTCGACCGCGGGTTCCTGAACGTGGGCACGAAGCAGGACCGGCCGGATCAGATCCCGTCGCCGCAGACCGGCCGCGTGACGGTCACCGCCCGCCTGCAGGCGAACGAGCACGCCATCCCGGGCCGGAGCGCGCCTGCCGGCGAGATCCCGTCCATCGACCTCGACGCGGTCGCGAAGGAGGTGGGCGCGCCGACGTACACCGGCGCGTACGGCCTGATGGTGTCCGAGGACCCGCCGGCCGGGATCAAACCGGCCCAGCTCGCTCCGCCCTCGTTCGGCGACGACGAGGGCACCCACCTCTCCTACGCGATCCAATGGATCCTGTTCGCGCTGCTCGCCTTCTTCGGGCTCGGCTGGTCCGTGCGGCGCAGCCTGCGCGACGCGGGCGACCCGGACGTCCTCGAGGCCGATCTCCGCGCGGAGGCGCGCCGCAGCAGGCGCGCGCCGTCCGACGAGGCCGCGGAGGACTCGCTCCTCGACCGCTGAGGCCTGGTCAGCTGACGCTGATGAGGTCCGCGTAGTCGGGGTTCCAGTGGTCCTCGGTGCCGTCGGGCATGATCAGCACGCGCTCGGGGTTCAGCGCCTCGACGGCGCCCTCGTCGTGGCTGACGAGCACGACCGCACCCGTGTAGGTGGCGAGCGCGCCGAGGATCTCGTCGCGGCTCGCGGGGTCGAGGTTGTTCGTCGGCTCGTCGAGCAGCAGCACGTTCGCCGCCGACACGACGAGCATCGCGAGCGCGAGCCGCGTCTTCTCGCCGCCGGACAGCACGCCGGCGGGCTTGTCGCCGTCGTCACCGGTGAAGAGGAACGACCCGAGCACCCGTCGCGCCTCGGTTGCCGAGAGGTTCGGGGCCGCGGAGAGCATGTTCTCGAGCACCGAGCGCTTCACGTCGATGGTCTCGTGCTCCTGCGCGTAGTAGCCGATGCGCAGGCCGTGGCCGGGCTCGATCTGCCCGGTGTCGGGCTGGTCGACACCCGCGAGGATCCGCAGCAGCGTGGTCTTGCCCGCACCGTTCAGGCCGAGCACGACGACCTTCGAGCCGCGGTCGATCGCGAGGTCGACGGCGGAGAAGATCTCGAGGGAGCCGTACGACTTCGACAGGTCGGACGCCATGAGCGGCGTCTTGCCGGACGGCGCCGGATCCGGGAAGCGCAGCTTCGCGACACGGTCCACCTGGCGGACCTCCTCGAGCCCGGAGAGGAGCCGCTCGGCGCGGCGGACCATGTTCTGGGCCGCGACGGCCTTCGTGGCCTTCGCGCCCATCTTCGCGGCCTGCAGCTGCAGCGCGGACGCCTTCTTCTCGGCGTTCTGCCGCTCGCGCTTGCGCCGCTGCTCGTCGGTCTCCCGCTGCTTCAGGTACTGCCGCCAGCCCATGTTGTAGACATCGAGCACCTGGCGGTTCGCGTCGAGGTAGAAGACGCGGTTCACGACGTCGCCGACGAGGTCGACGTCGTGGCTGATCACGATCGCGCCGCCCTTGTACTGCTTCAGGAACTCCCGCAGCCAGATGATCGAGTCCGCGTCGAGGTGGTTCGTCGGCTCGTCGAGGATGAGGGTGCCCGCGTCGGAGAACAGGATGCGGGCGAGCTCGATGCGGCGCCTCTGGCCGCCCGAGAGGGTCTTCAGCTGCTGGTCGAGGATCCGGTCGGGCAGGGCGAGGTTCGAGGCGATCGAGGCCGCCTCGGCCTCCGCGGCGTAGCCGCCGCGGGCGAGGAACTCCTCCTCGAGCCGCGCGTAGCGGTTGATCGCCTTCTCGGCGACCGCCGGGTCGCTCGAGCCCATCCGCTCGGTCGCCTCGGCCATCTGCAGCGTCACGCTGCCGAGCCCGCGGGCGTCGAGGATGCGGGTGCGGGCCAGCTGCTCGGGGTCGCCGGCGCGCGGATCCTGCGGCAGGTAGCCGATCTCGCCCGACCGCTCGACGCGGCCGGCGGCCGGCTGCAGCTCCCCCGCCAGCACCTTCGTGAGGGTGGTCTTCCCGGCGCCGTTGCGGCCCACGAGGCCGACCTTGTCGCCGTCGCCGACGCGGAACTCGACGTCGGCCATGAGCCGGCGGGCGCCGACGGCGATCTCGAGGTCGTGCACGGCGAGCACAGCGATACCTCGATTCCGATGGAGGGAGCCCACGACGGGCTCCGGGAAAGCAGCCCTCTAGTGTAGTCCAGGGTCCGGATGCGGACCGCCGCGTGATGCCCCTAGGAGCGCCGTTGTCGACCTTCTCACTCGCCCCGCGCCGCACGGTCCTCGCCGACCGGGTGCTTCCCCGATCCCTCGCCGTGGACGCCGGTCTCGTGCTCGCCGGCGCAGCGCTCACCGCAGGCCTCGCGCAGGTCGCGATCCCGCTCTGGCCCGTGCCGATCACCGGGCAGACGCTCGCGGTGCTGCTCGTCGGCGCCTCGCTCGGGGCGGTCCGCGGCGCGACGTCGATGGTCGTGTACGCACTGGCGGGCCTCATCGGCCTGCCCGTCTACTCGGACCACACGTCGGGCGCGGCGGTGCTGCTCGGGCCGACCGGCGGATACATCGTCGGCTTCGTGCTCGCGGCCGCGCTCACCGGCTGGCTCGCCCAGCGTCGGTGGGAGCGCCGGTTCGTCGGCGGCATGCTCGCCTTCGTCGCCGGCTCGGTCGTCGTGTTCCTCGTCGGCCTGCCCTGGCTCAAGGTGAGCCTCGGCCTGACCTGGTCGCAGACGCTCGCAGGGGGCCTCTACCCCTTCATCGTCGGCGGGATCATCAAGGCCGTGATCGCGGCGCTCCTGCTCCGCGGCGCGTGGGCCCTCGTCGCCCGGGCCGACCGCAGCAAGTAACCCTCCGAACAGCAGGAACGCCCGCTCCCAGCGATGGGAGCGGGCGTTTCGGCGTTGCGGAACGGTCAGATCTGGAAGCCGATCGCGCGCATCATGTCGCGGCCGTCGTCGGTCATCCGGTCGGGGCCCCAGGGCGGCATCCAGACCCAGTTGATCCGGAACCGCTCGACGTGGCCGTCGAGGGCCTGGGCGGTCTCGTCCTCGATCACATCGGTGAGCGGGCAGCCCGCGGACGTCAGGGTCATGTTGATGACGAGCGCGTCGTTCTCGTCGTCCCAGTTGAGGTCGTAGATGAGGCCGAGGTCGACGACGTTCACGCCGAGCTCCGGGTCGACGACGTCCTTCAGCGCCTCGGAGATCTCGTCGAACCGCTCCGGCGCGAGCGACACGGTGCTCATGAAGCGACCGCCTCGCCGACGTAGCGGTCGTAGCCCTCGTCCTCGAGCCGGTCGGCCAGCTCGGGGCCGCCCTCCTCGGCCACCCGGCCCGCGACGAACACGTGCACGAAGTCGGGGGTGATGTAGCGGAGGATCCGCGTGTAGTGGGTGATGAGCAGCACACCGAGGCCGGTGTTCGCCTTCGCCCGGTTCACACCCTCGGAGACGATCTTCAGCGCGTCCACGTCGAGGCCGGAGTCGGTCTCGTCGAGGACCGCGAAGCGCGGCTTCAGCAGCTCGAGCTGGAGGATCTCGTGGCGCTTCTTCTCGCCGCCTGAGAAGCCCTCGTTGACGTTGCGCTCGGCGAAGCCCTGGTCCATCCGCAGCGCGTTCATCGACTCGCGGACATCCTTCACCCAGCCGCGGATGGCGGGCGCCTCGCCGTCGATCGCGGTCTTGGCGGTGCGGAGGAAGTTCGAGACGGTGACGCCGGGGATCTCGACCGGGTACTGCATCGCGAGGAAGAGGCCGGCGCGGGCGCGCTGGTCGACGGACATGGCGAGCACGTCCTCGCCGTCCAGCCGGATCGAGCCGGACTCGACGTGGTACTTCGGGTGGCCGGCGATCGTGTACGCGAGCGTCGACTTGCCGGAGCCGTTCGGGCCCATGACCGCATGGGTCTCGCCCTCGCGGATGGTGAGGTCGACGCCGCGCAGGATCTGCTTCGTGCCCTGGTCGGTCTCGACGCTGACGTGGAGGTCGGCGATGGAAAGCGTTGACATGCTGAAAGTCCTTTACCTTGTCGCGCCGCCGTCAGGCGGGCAGTTCCTCGGCGGGGATCGGGGTCGGGTCGACGAGCACGTCGCCGCCCTCGACCACGACCCGGAAGACGGGCACCGGCTGGTACGCCGGCAGGGTGAGCGGGCGTCCGCTCGTCAGGGAGAACTTCGAGCCGTGCGCCCAGCACTCGAGGGTCTCGTCCTCGACGAAGCCCTCAGCGAGCGAGATGTCGCCGTGGGTGCAGGTGTCGCCGATGGCGTGGATGGTGCCCTTCGAGTCCTGCACGACGGCGACCGGGGTGCCGGCCACGTCGACGCGCAGGGCGGTGTCGACCTCGAGCTCGTCGACGCCGCAGACGCGGACGGGCGCGCTCATCGGGACTGCTCCGACCGGCTCGGGCCTGCGAGCTCCGCCTCGATGGCGTCGTGGAGTCGCGTCTCGAGCTCGGGCACGCCGATCTTCTGCACGATCGAGGCGAGGAACCCGCGGACGACGAGGCGACGGGCGGCCTCCTCGGTGATGCCGCGGGCCTGCAGGTAGAAGAGCTGCTCGTCGTCGAAGCGGCCGGTCGCGGAGGCGTGGCCTGCGCCGGCGATGTCGCCGGTCTCGATCTCGAGGTTCGGGACGCTGTCGGCACGGGTGCCGTCGGTGAGCACGAGGTTGCGGTTCTGCTCGTACGAGTCGGTGCCGGTGGCGTCGCGGCCGATCAGCACGTCGCCGACCCACACCGTGTGCGCGCCGTCGCCCTGGAGCGCGCCGCGGTACTCGACCCGGCCCTTGGTGTGGTCGGCCTGGTGGAACAGGAAGACCTGGCTCTCGAGGTGCTGGCCCGCGTCGGCGAAGTAGACGCCGAGCAGCTCGCCGTCGGCGCCGGACCCGGCGAGGGTCACGGCGGGGTTCACCCGCACGACGGAGCCGCCGAGGGAGACCACCACGTGCTTGAGCCGGGCGTCGCGCCCGACCCGGGCGAAGTGGTTCGCGACGTGCTTGGCGTCGTCGGCCCAGTCCTGCAGCGTGACGACGGTCACCTCGGCGGAGTCGCCGACCAGGATCTCGACGTTCTCCGCGAGCACGGCCTCGCCGGCGTTGTCGAGCACGACGACGGCCCGCGCGAACGGGGCGACGTCGATGATCGTGTGCGCGGCGCGGGGCGTGCTGCCGAGGCGGTCGCGTCGCACCGTCACGTGCACCGGTCCCTCGGAGCGCCCCGTCCCGTCGCTTCGCGCCGCGCCGGGTCCCCGGCGCTCCGTGGGGCCCACCTCACCCGTGATGCGGATGTCGAGGGCCTCGCCGAAGTGCGACCACGCGTTCGCGGATGCCCGGTCCTCCGGGATGCCGGCGGTGCCGATGCGCGCATCCGACCGGTCGGACCAGCCGACGGTCGACGCGCCGTCACCCTGCACGGTGATCGGGTACCGGCCGCCGTCGAGCTCGCCTTCGATGAGCGCGCCGAGGCGGTCGATCGGCGTCAGCTTCCAGCCGGCCTCCCGGCCCGTGACGGGCGGGAACGCGGTCACGTCGGTGGAGGAGAAGCGCTCGTTGCGGGTCTGCACCGGCACGGCGGATCGCTCGTGCCGGCTCGTCGCATCCGCGATGATGGCCGGCCGCGTGCCCGTGCCGGTCACCTCGACGCTCGTCTCGCCGGCCGGCGTCGCCAGGCCTGTGGTCGTGGTCGCAGTGGTCTCGTTCGTCATCCGTGTTCCGGCGGTCAGCCGACGCTGCCTTCCATGCCCATCTCGATCAGCTTGTTCAGCTCGAGCGCGTACTCCATCGGGAGCTCCCTCGCGATCGGCTCGATGAAGCCGCGCACGATCATCGCCATCGCCTCGTCCTCCGGCATGCCGCGGCTCATCAGGTAGAAGAGCTGCTCCTCGCTCACCTTGGAGACCGTGGCCTCGTGGCCGAGCTGCACGTCGTCGACGCGGATGTCGATGGCCGGGTAGGTGTCCGACCGGGAGATCGTGTCGACGAGCAGCGCGTCGCAGCGCACGGTGTTCGCGGAGTGGTGCGCGTTCGGGTCGACCCGGACCTCGCCGCGGTAGCCCGCCCGGCCGCCGCCCCGCGCGATCGACTTCGAGACGATCGACGACTGCGTGTACGGCGCCATGTGGATCATCTTGGCGCCGGCGTCCTGGTGCTGGCCGGGGCCCGCGAAGGCGACGGAGAGCGTCTCGCCCTTGGCGTGCTCCCCCACCAGGTAGATGGACGGGTACTTCATCGTCACCTTGGAGCCGATGTTGCCGTCGATCCACTCCATCGTGGCGCCCTCGTGGGCGATGGCCCGCTTCGTGACGAGGTTGTAGACGTTGTTCGACCAGTTCTGGATGGTCGTGTACCGCACGCGGGCGTTCTTCTTCACGACGATCTCGACGACCGCCGAGTGCAGCGAGTCGCTCTTGTAGATCGGCGCCGTGCAGCCCTCGATGTAGTGCACGTAGGAGCCCTCGTCGGCGATGATCAGCGTCCGCTCGAACTGTCCCATGTTCTCGGTGTTGATCCGGAAGTAGGCCTGCAGCGGGATGTCGACGTGCACGCCCTTCGGCACGTAGACGAAGGAGCCGCCGCTCCACACCGCGGTGTTCAGCGACGCGAACTTGTTGTCGCCCGCGGGGATGACGGTGCCGAAGTACTCGGTGAAGAACTCCGGGTGCTCCTTGAGGGCCGTGTCGGTGTCCATGAAGATGACACCCTTCTCCTCCAGCTCCTCCTGGATCTGGTGGTACACGACCTCGGACTCGTACTGGGCGGCGACGCCGCCGACGAGGCGCTGCCGCTCCGCCTCCGGGATCCCGAGCTTCTCGTAGGTGGCCCGGATGTCCTCGGGGAGGTCCTCCCAGGTCTGCGCCTGGCGCTCGGTGGACTTCACGAAGTACTTGATGTTGTCGAAGTCGATGCCCGAGAGGTCGGCGCCCCACGTGGGCATGGGCTTGCGCTCGAACATGGCGAGGCCCTTGAGCCGGTTCTTCAGCATCCACTCCGGCTCACCCTTGCGGCGGGAGATGTCGGTGACGACGTCGGCGGAGATCCCCCGTCGCGCGGAGGCACCGGCTTTGTCGGAGTCCGACCAGCCGAACTCGTAGACACCGAGTCCCTCCAGCTCAGGACGATCGATCAGCACATCGGTCACGGTGCTCCTCTCCGTACAGTGGCAACCCGATCCGGGGGCGGCGCATTCCCTCGGCTCCCGGCCGGGAGCCTCACGCACCGCGCCTATGATCCGGTGCGAAGGCGACGGGCGGCACCCGTGCGGGCTGCAGGCCGATGAGCGGCTCCACGGCACGGCGGCGTCGCGCTCGACCCGGCGGCCCATCCTAGCCGCCGCCCACATGCACCTCGGAGGACGCATCCATGACGGTCAGGCTCGACGCGCAGGCGGCACAGGGATCGGCGGGCGCCGCCGTGCCACGGGTCGCCTCCCCGGTGATCCGGATCGCGGCGTGGGCCTCGCTCGTCGCCGAGATCCTGCTCGTCGGCACCGGCGGCGCGGTGCGGCTCACGGGCTCCGGCCTCGGCTGCCCGACCTGGCCGCGGTGCACCGCGGCCTCGTTCGCGACCACGCCGGCGATGGGCGTGCACGGGATCATCGAGTTCGGCAACCGGCTGCTCACGTTCGTGCTCGTCGTCGTCGCGCTCGCCGCGTTCGCCGTGGTGCTGCGCTCGTGGCGCACCAGGAAGGACCTCTTCGGGCTGGCGCTCGCGCAGCTGCTCAGCATCCCCGCGCAGGCCGTCATCGGTGGCATCACCGTGCTGACGCACCTGAACCCGTGGATCGTGGCGGCCCACTTCCTCTTCTCGCTCACCCTGGTGGTCGCGATGACGGTGTTCGTGCACCGGTCCCGGGTGCTGCCCGGGCCGCGGGTGCGGGCGATCCCGCCGCTCGCCGCCGTGATGACGGGCGTCGTGGCGGTCCTCGCCGCGATCGTCGTCGCCCTCGGCGTGACCACGACGGGCTCCGGCCCGCACGCGGGCGATGCGACAGCGCCCCGCAACGGCCTCGACCCGGTCGTGCTGCAGCAGGTGCACGAGTCCGCCGCGTGGCTGCTGCTGCTCGCGAGCGTCGTGCTCCTCGTCCTCGCGCTCCGCGGCCGCGCACGGGTGCGACCCGTCGCGGTCCTCGTCGGCGTCGAGGTGGTGCAGCTGGTGGTCGGTGTGACGCAGGTGGCGCTCGGCTGGGCCGCGGGCCTGGTCGTCGTGCACGTCTTCCTCGCGGCGGTGCTCACCGCCGCGACGACTGCCGTGGTGCTCGCCTCGCGCCGCCCGGCGCCCGTGACGGCGTCGTCGCCCGCGGCCCCCGTCCCCGCCGCCTGACTCGCTCCCGGGAGGCCTCGGCCACGCCGACGGGCGGTTTCGGGCGAGATGGGCGTCCGATGACGCCCATGGTGTCCGAAGTGGCCCGTTCCTCCACGCCCCGGGCGGAATCGGCTCAGTGGAAGAGCAGCGGGTCGAGCGCGACGCCGACGAAGAGCAGCGACAGCGACCCGATCGACGCGTGGAACACGCGCATCGGGGCGACCTCGGCACCGGTGACGGCCCGGGCGTAGAGCAGGTGCGTCTCGAGGACGAACCAGCCGCCCGCGACGAGCGCGACGACCGTGTAGAGCGGCCCCATGTGGGCGACGGGGACGAGAAGCAGCGAGCACGCCAAGGTGGCCCAGGCGTAGAGCACGGTCTGCAGGCCGACCTTGGTGTTGCTCGCGACGGCCCCGAGCATCGGCACGTTCACGGATGCGTAGTCGTCCTTGTAGCGCATCGACAGCGGCCAGTAGTGCGGCGGCGTCCAGAGGAAGATCACCGCGAAGAGCACCCAGGCGCCCCAGGAGAGCGAGCCGGTGACGGCCGCCCACCCGATCAGCACCGGGAAGCAGCCGGCGAGGCCGCCCCAGATGATGTTCTGACGCGTCCGGCGCTTCAGCCACATCGTGTAGATGAAGACGTAGAACGCAATCGCGGCGAGCGAGAGCACAGCCGAGAGCCACGTGGCGCCGAAGCCGAGGATCAGCGTCGAGAGCACGGTGAGCGCCGAGGCGAAGACGACCGCTTGGCGGGGCGTGAGCACACCCGTCACGAGCGGGCGGTGCCGGGTGCGGTGCATGACCCGGTCGATGTCCCGGTCGATCACCATGTTGAACGCGTTCGCGGCGCCCGCGCTCAACGTGCCGCCGACGAGCGTGCAGAGCACGACGAGCAGGTTCGGCACCCCGTGCGCCGCGAGGATCATCACCGGCACGGTCGTCACGAGCAGCAGCTCGACGACACGCAGCTTCATCAGCGCGATGTAGCCACGCAGACGTCGGCCGCCCGGCGCGTTGGATGGGCCCTGGCCGACGGCCGCCGGGCCGCCGGCAGCCGAGACTGCCGTGCTCACTGGCAACGATTCTACGGGGCCGCAGCCCAGCCCTTCGGCCGCCTCCCCTGGAACCGCAGGTCGTTTACAAGGCAGGAATCCCTAGACTTCCCCCGGGCTGGTGCACGGCCCGCTCTCAAGTCCACCCGGTGGAAGGGGATCCAAGTGACGGACGTCCGCACGAGGCACACGACCGAGCTCGAGTGGGAACCGCTCGACGAGAAAGCGGTCGACACGGTCCGTGTCCTCGCCGCCGATGCCGTCCAGAACGCCGGGAACGGCCACCCGGGCACGGCGATCAGCCTCGCGCCGCTCGCGTACCTGCTGTTCCAGAAGGTCATGCACCGCGACCCGACCGACAGCACCTGGATCGGCCGCGACCGGTTCATCCTGTCGGCGGGTCACTCGTCCCTGACGCAGTACATCCAGTTCTACCTGGGCGGCTACGGACTCGAGCTCGAGGACCTGAAGCAGCTCCGGAAGTGGGGCTCGAAGACGCCGGGCCACCCCGAGTACGGGCACACGGACGGCATCGAGATCACCACGGGCCCGCTCGGCCAGGGCTTCGCCTCCTCCGTCGGCTTCGCCTACGCCTCCCGCTTCGAGCGCGGGTTGTTCGACCCCGACGCGGCACCGGGCACGAGCCCGTTCGACCACTTCGTCTACTGCATCGCGAGCGACGGCGACATCGAGGAGGGCATCACCAACGAGGCCTCCTCCCTCGCCGGCACCCAGCAGCTCGGCAACCTGATCGTCTTCTACGACCGCAACCGCATCTCGATCGAGGACGACACCAACATCGCCCTCTCCGAGGACACCCCCGCGCGCTACCGGGCGCTCGGCTGGCATGTCCAGGAGGTGTCCTTCATCCAGCCCGACGGCTCCTACAAGGAGGACGTCCAGGCCCTGCACGCCGCGATCCTCGAGGCGCAGTCCGTCACCGACAAGCCGTCCTTCATCGTGGTCGACACGATCATCGGCTGGCCGTCGCCGAAGCTGCAGGGCACGGGCAAGATCCACGGCTCCGCGATGGGCGACGAGGAGGTCGCGGGCCTGAAGCGCGCGATCGGCTTCGACCCCGACACGACCTTCGACGTCGCGCCGGAGGTGCTCGAGCACACCCGCAAGGCGATCGAGCGCGGCCAGGAGCAGCACCGCGAGTGGAACGAGCGGCTCGAGCAGTGGGCGGCGGCGAACCCGGAGCGCAAGCAGCTGCTCGACCGCATCATCGACTACCGGCTCCCGGAGGACGCGTTCGTCGACCTGCCGGAGTTCCCGGCCGGCAAGGCCGTCTCCACGCGCGTCGCCTCCGGCAAGGTGATCAACGCGATCGCGCCGCACATGCCCGAGCTCTGGGGCGGATCCGCGGACCTCGCCGAGTCGAACAACACGACCATCGAGGGCGCCGACTCGTTCCTGCCGCCCGAGCGCGGCACGAAGATGTGGCACGCGAACCCGTACGGACGCGTCCTGCACTTCGGGATCCGCGAGCACGCGATGGGCGCGATCCTGAACGGCATCGTGCTGCACGGCAACACCCGCGTGTTCGGCGCGACCTTCCTCATCTTCAGCGACTACATGCGGCCCTCGGTCCGCCTCGCGGCCCTGATGAAGGCGCCCACCATCTACGTCTGGACGCACGACTCGATCGCCCTCGGCGAGGACGGCCCGACCCACCAGCCGGTGGAGACGCTCTGGGCCCTCCGGGCGATCCCGCAGCTCGACGTCGTGCGCCCCGGTGACGCGAACGAGACCGCGGTCGCGTGGCGCACCATCCTCGAGCGGCGCAAGGGACCGGCCGGCCTGGCGCTGACCCGCCAGAACATCCCCGTGTTCGAGCGCGGCTCGGGCGCCGCCGACGGCGACACCTACGCGTCGGCGGAGGGCACCGCGAAGGGCGCCTACGTCTTCGCGGAGGCACCGGGTGGCACGCCCGACGTGATCCTCATCGGCACCGGCTCGGAGCTGCAGATCGCGGTCGACGCCCGCGAGCAGCTGAAGGGCGAGGGCATCAACGCCCGCGTCGTGTCCGCGCCGTGCCTCGAGTGGTTCGAGGAGCAGGACGATGCGTACAAGGAGTCGGTGCTGCCGGCCTCGGTGCGCGCGCGCGTGTCGATCGAGGCGGGCCTCTCCCTCGGATGGCGCCGCTACATCGGCGACGCCGGCCGCAGCGTCTCGGTCGAGACGTTCGGCGCCTCCGCCGACTACCAGACGCTGTTCGAGAAGTACGGCCTGACCACCGAGCACGCGGTCGCCGCCGCGAAGGAATCCCTGGGCCGCTGAACCGGTTTCCACCAGGAAGAAGGAGTTCATCATGAGCATCACCGACACCAAGGCCGACACCCCCACCGCCGCGCTCTCCGCGGCGGGCGTGAGCATCTGGCTGGACGACCTCTCCCGCGAGCGGATCAAGGGCCACGGCCTCGAGAAGCTGATCGCCGAGCGCGACGTCGTGGGCGTCACGACGAACCCGACGATCTTCGCGTCGGCCCTCTCCAAGGGCGAGGCGTACGACGAGCAGGTCCGCGAGATCGCCGCCTCCGGCAAGGACGTGGCGGAGGCGATCTTCGAGATCACCACCGCCGACGTCGGCAACGCGGCGGACGTCTTCCGCGAGGTCTACGACCGGTCCAACGGCTACGACGGCCGCGTCTCGATCGAGGTCTCCCCCGAGCTCGCGCACGACACCGACGCCACGATTGCCGAGGCGAAGCGGCTCTGGTCGACGATCGGCAAGCCGAACGTCATGATCAAGATCCCGGCGACCGTCGAGGGCCTCCCCGCCATCACCGCCGCCATCGCCGAGGGCATCAGCGTCAACGTGACCCTGATCTTCAGCCTCGAGCGCTACGCCGCGGTGATCGACGCCTACTTCGCGGGCCTCGAGAAGGCCGCCGCGGCCGGCATCGACCTGTCGACCATCCACTCGGTCGCGTCCTTCTTCGTCTCCCGTGTGGACACCGAGGTCGACAAGCGCCTCGACGCCGTCGGATCCGACGAGGCCCGCGCCCTGAAGAGCAAGGCGGCGATCGCGAACGCGCGACTCGCCTACGAGCTCTTCGTCGAGCGGTTCGCCACCGAGCGCGCGATCGCGCTGCAGGAGAAGGGCGCGAACCGGCAGCGTCCCCTCTGGGCCTCCACCGGTGTGAAGGACCCGAGCCTGCCCGACACGCTCTACGTCACCCAGCTCGTCACCCACGGCGTCGTCAACACGATGCCGGAGAAGACGCTCGAGGCCGTGGCCGACCACGGCACGGTCGAGGGCGACACCGTCGTCGGCCTGTACGAGGACGCCAAGCAGGTGATGGCGGGGCTCGCGAAGGTGGGCGTCGACATCGACGAGGTCACCGCGCTGCTCGAGAAGGAGGGCGTGGAGAAGTTCATCGCCTCCTGGCACGAGCTGACCGACACGGTCACCGCCGCCCTCGACGCAGCGCGCCGGTGAGCATCCGCATCGCCGCGGGCGGTGCTACGGAGAAGGCCGCGAGGCGGGTGATCGCCCGCCTCGTCGACGAGCGGGCCGCGTCGGCCATCACCGTGCAGGACCCCACGCTGTGGGGTCCTGCCGCGGAGGCCGGCGCGACGAACGCGCTCGGCTGGACCGAGGCGGTCGCCGACGGACGGAGCCTCGTGCACCCGGTCGAGTCGCTCCGGACGGAGCTCGGCCGAGCGGGCGCGACCCGGGTCGCGCTGCTGGCCGGCCCGGTCACGGGTCTCGCGGCGACGACCATCACGGCGACGCAGGGCGTCGCGCTGAGGCTGCTCGATCCGCACGCGGACACGATCGGCGTCGCGCTGGGTGCCGCAGCCGACACCGTCGTGGTCCTCGCCGACGCATCGGGGAGCGGCCTCGCGGCGGAGGCGCTGCTCCAGGCCGCCGAGCAGGCTGTCCGATCCGCCGGTGTGGACGCCGAGCGGCGGATCGTCGTCGTCGCCGAACCGGGTTCGGCGCTCGAGTCGGCCGCCACGGCCGCCCGCCTCCGGGTCTTCCCGGCGCCGACGGCGGTCGGCGACCGCTTCTCCGCGTTGAGCGCGGCCGCCCTCGTGCCGGCGGGGCTCGCCGGCGCCGACCTCGCCGAGCTGCTCGACGAAGCGGAGTCGGAGGAGCTGAACCTCGCGATCGACGACCCCTCGAACAACGGGCTGCGGCTCGCCGCGCTGCTCGCGGCGCTCGGGCAGGACGGGCTCGCCGTCGTGGCGGACGGCACCCACGTGGTCGGCTACGACCGGTGGGCGGCGCACCTGCTCGGCGCCGCGGGGATACGGGCACGCGCGATCCCCGCGGACTCCGCCGAGCCCGCCGAGCTCCCGGTGCTCCGGATCGTCTCGGACGCCCACGACGGCCGGCCCGGTCCGCGCGAGGTGCTGATCAGCGGCTCCCTCGGCGAGCTGCTGCTCGTCCTCCAGTACACCGCGGCGCTCCTCGCCCACCTGCACGGGGTGGACCCGTTCGGCGGACCGGCAGCGCCCACGTCGACCCCCTCGGAGGGACCGCGATGACGGAAGGACCGGCGACCGTCGGCCCCGGCGAGAACCCGCTCCGGCTCGCGACGGATCGACGGCTCAACCGCATCGCAGGACCCTCGAGCCTCGTGATCTTCGGCGTGACCGGCGACCTCGCCCGCAAGAAGCTCATGCCCGCCGTCTACGACCTCGCGAACCGCGGCCTGCTGCCGCCCGGCTTCGCCCTCGTCGGGTTCGCGCGGCGGGACTGGGCGGATGAGGACTTCGCGAAGGTCGTCCATGACGCCGTGCAGGAGCACTCGCGCACGCCCTTCCACGAGGACGTCTGGCGCCAGCTCGCGCAGGGCATCCGCTTCGTCCAGGGCACCTTCGACGACGCCGAGGCCTTCAGCCGCCTGCGGCAGACGGTCGAGGCGCTCGACGCCGAGCGCGGCACGATGGGCAACCACGCGTTCTACCTGTCGATCCCGCCGAAGGCGTTCCCGCAGGTCACCGAGCAGCTGAAGGCGTCCGGCCTCGCCGATCCGCGGCCGGGCCAGTGGCGGCGCGTCGTCATCGAGAAGCCGTTCGGGTCGGACCTGCAGACGGCGCGCGAGCTCAACGACGTCGTCGAGAGCGTCTTCCCGGCGGACAGCGTCTTCCGGATCGACCACTACCTCGGCAAGGAGACGGTCCAGAACATCCTGGCGCTGCGCTTCGCCAACATGCTCTTCGAGCCGATCTGGAACGCGAACTTCGTCGACCACGTGCAGATCACGATGGCCGAGGACATCGGCGTCGGCGGCCGCGCCGGCTATTACGACGGCATCGGCGCCGCACGCGACGTCATCCAGAACCACCTGCTCCAGCTGCTCGCGCTGACCGCGATGGAGGAGCCCGTCTCCTTCGACGCCGTGCACCTGCGGGCGGAGAAGGAGAAGGTGCTCTCCGCGGTGCGCCTCCCGAAGGACCTGTCGCTCGCGACGGCCCGAGGGCAGTACACGTCCGGCTGGCAGGGTGGCGAGCACGTGCTCGGCTTCCTCGAGGAGGACGGCATGGCGCCCGACTCCACCACCGAGACCTACGCGGCGCTGAAGCTCGAGATCGGCACCCGACGCTGGGCCGGCGCCCCGTTCTACCTCCGTGCAGGCAAGCGGCTCGGGCGTCGCGTCACAGAGATCGCGGTCATGTTCAAGCGGGCGCCGCATCAGCTCTTCGCGGAGAGCCAGACGTCGCTGCTCGGCCAGAACGCGCTCGTCATCCGCGTGCAGCCCGACGAGGGCGTGACGATCCGGTTCGGCTCGAAGGTGCCGGGGGCCGGGATGCAGGTCCGTGACGTCACGATGGACTTCGGCTACGGCCACGCGTTCACCGAGGCGAGCCCAGAGGCCTACGAGCGACTCATCCTCGACGTGCTGCTCGGCGACCCGCCGCTCTTCCCCCGCCACGAGGAGGTCGAGCTGTCCTGGATGATCCTCGACCCGGTCGAACGGTTCTGGGCCGAGTCCGGCAGGCCCGAGCCCTACCGGCCGGGCACCTGGGGGCCCGCCTCCGCCGAGGCCCTGATGACCCGCGACGGACGAAGCTGGAGGCGCCCGTGATCGTCGACCTGCCGGACACGACCGCCTCCCGCGTGCAGCGGGCGCTCGTGAAGATCCGGGCCGAGGGCGGGGCCGTCGCGCTCGGCCGTGTGCTCACGCTCGTCATCGCGACGCGGCTCGGTGCCGAGGAGGAGGCCATCGAGGCAGCGAACGACGCCTCCCGCGAGCACCCGATGCGCGTCATCGTCGTCAGCCGGCCCGACACCACGGACGGCGAGCCCCGCCTCGACGCGCAGATCCGCGTCGGCGGCGACGCGGGCGCCAGCGAGGTCGTCGTGCTGAAGGCCTTCGGCGAGGCCGGCGCGGACGAGGAAGGCCTGATCACCGGCATGCTCCTACCCGACGCGCCCGTCGTGGCGTGGTGGCCGGGCGAGGCGCCCGACCGGGTCAGCGACTCCCCCATCGGCCGCATCGCGCAGCGTCGGATCACCGACGCCTCGACCCAGGACGACCCGCAGGCGGCGTTGCTCCACCTCGCCCGCACCTACCGCCCCGGGGACTCCGACTTCGCCTGGACCCGGCTCACCCTCTGGCGCGCCATCCTCGCCGCCGTGCTCGACCAGCCGCCGTTCGAGACGGTCGAGGCGGTCGAGGTCTCGGGCGCCGCCGACTCCCCGTCCACCGAGCTGCTCGGCGCCTGGCTCGGGCTGCAGCTCCGCGTGCCGGTGACCATCGTGCTGTCGGACCGGTCGACCGGCTCGAGCGGCATCCACGGGGTGCGGCTCACCCGCGCGGGCGGCGACATCGACCTGGAGCGCACCGTGCCGAACATCGCCACGCTGCTGCAGCCCGGGCAGCCGACACATCAGGTCTCGCTGCCCAGGCGCAGTCTGCGAGACTGCCTGGCGGAGGAGCTGCGCCGCCTCGACCCGGACGACCTGTTCGGCCAGGTGCTCACCGAGGGCCTCCCGGCACTCGCGGGGCAGGCGGCGACCGGAACTGGAGGACCGTGACCAACGAGAGACGGGTGCTCGTCCACCCCGACGTCGACGCGCTCACCGCTGCGGTGGCGGCGCGTTTCCTCACCAAGCTCGTCGACCTGATGGACGAGTTCGACACGGTCAACGTCGCCCTCACGGGCGGCACGGTCGGTGCCGGCACCCAGCGGGCGGTCGCGACCTCCGGGATGCGCACCACCATCGACTGGAGCCGGGTGCACTTCTGGTGGGGCGACGAGCGCTTCGTACCGAAGCACGACCCCGAGCGCAACGAGGTGCAGGCCCGCGAGGCGCTCCTCGACCACATCGGCGTCCCCGAGGCGAACATCCATCCGTTCCCGGCCTCCGACGAGATCGAGGACATCGAGCGCGCCGCCGCCGCCTACGCGGAGGTGCTGCAGCAGCACGCTCCCGAGGGCAGCACGATGCCGCGCTTCGACATCACGTTCCTCGGTGTGGGACCCGACGGGCACATCGCCTCGCTGTTCCCCGAACGGCCCGGAGCGAACACCACGTCCACCACCGTCATCCCGGTCCGCAACGCACCGAAGCCGCCGCCCGACCGCCTGAGCCTCACCCTGCCGGCGATCAACACGTCGCACCGGGTCTGGATGGTCGCCGCCGGCGCCGAGAAGGCGACCGCCCTCGGGCTCGCGCTCGCGGGAGCGAGCGAGGACGAGGTGCCGGTGGCCGGTGTCCAGGGCCGCAAGCGCACCGTGTTCTTCGTCGACGAGGCGGCTGCCAAGAACGTCCCGCAGAACCTCATCGCCCAGTCGTACTGACGCGTTCGGAACGCGCGGGGCCCCTGGAGCCGGTTCCGACGCGCCGCGAATGCGGCGTGGCGGCCGTGCGACAGGGAAGGGTCGAGCCCGTGCCGCGTCCCGAATGCGGAGCGATCAGCTGTCGGCAGGGATCTTCCCGCGACGGATGCGGAGCTGCTTCAGCGCCTCCTCGAGGAGCTGGGCCGCCTCCTCGTCGGTGCGGCGCTCCTTCACGTAGGCGAGGTGCGTCTTGTACGGCTCGGTCTTCGCGACGGCGGGCGGGTTGGCCCGGTCGCGACCGGCCGGCAGGCCGCTCGAGGGCGAGTCGATGGTCGTGGGGATCTCGTCCGCGGGCAGGTTCGCCGCGAAGTAGCGGACGGTCTCGTTGCCGAGCGCGTCCCAGTACGAGACCGCGATGCGCTCCGCGTGGTGACCGTGATCCTGCTCGCCCATCGGACCGGCGCCCACTCGGGAGCCGCGGATGGCGCTGCCGCCTGATGCCATGAGTTGCTCGCTTCGGGTTGCGGGACGCTCAGGCGCCCGTGGTGAACCGGGTGATCAGGCCGATGACGATGACGCAGGCGAACCAGATCACTCCGAGGATCACGGTGATCCGGTTGAGGTTGCGCTCCGCCACGCCGGACGCGCCGAGGCTCGACGTGACGCCGCCACCGAACATGTCGGAGAGGCCGCCGCCGCGACCGCGGTGCAGCAGGATGAGCAGGGTCAGCAGCAGGCTGGTGATGCCGAGCACCACGTAGATCACGACTTCGAGGATCGCCATCCCTCCTCCTTCCACCGTTCGCAGCGAGAATCCAGCGACGGCAAGTATAACCGGCCGCTCGCGCGGCGCACGGGTGGGTCGGCCTCAGACGCCGACGTGCTTGGGGAACTGGGCGATCGCGGCGAACTCGGCGGGATCGAGGCTCGCGCCGCCGACGAGCGCGCCGTCGACGTCGGGCATCCGCAGGAAGCCCGCGATGTTGCCGCTCTTCACCGACCCGCCGTAGAGGATCCTGGTGCGCTCGGCCGCCGCGTCGCCGAGGACCTCACGCAGCGCGCCGCGGAGCGCCGCACCGACCTCCTGCGCGGTCTCGGCCGTCGCCGCCTTGCCGGAGCCGATCGCCCAGACGGGCTCGTAGGCGACGACGAGCTCCGCGTCGGCGGACACGCCGTCGAGCGCGGCACGCAGCTGCCCCACGGGCACCGCGCTGGCGCCGTGCCGCTCGAGGTCCTCGGCCGTCTCCCCCACGCACAGCACGGGCACGAGGCCGTGCTGCAGGGCGGCGCGCACCTTGGCGTTCACCAGGGCGTCGTCCTCATGGTGGTCGGCTCGGCGTTCGGAGTGCCCGATGATCACGTAACGCGCGTCGAGCTTCGCGAGCATCGCGGCGGACACGTCGCCCGTGTGCGCCCCCGACTCGTGCGGCGAGACGTCCTGCGCACCGAGCTCGAGCGTGAACCTCTCGGCCGAGATCAGCGTCTGCACGCTGCGCAGGTCGGTGAACGGCGGGAAGACCGCGACCTCGACGCCCTTCGCGTCGTAGCCCGCGTCCTTCAGGGTCCACGCGAGCTTCTGCACGAGCGCGATGGCCTGGAGGTGGTCGAGGTTCATCTTCCAGTTGCCGGCGATGAACGGTCTGCGCGTCATGACTCCGCCTCCCAGCCGAGCACCTCGAGGCCCGGCAGCCGCTTGCCCTCGAGGAACTCGAGGCTCGCGCCGCCGCCCGTCGAGATGTGGCCGAACCGGTCCTCGCCGAAGCCGAGCGTGCGCACCGCAGCGGCGGAGTCGCCGCCGCCGACGACCGAGAGCCCGTCGACCTCGGTGAGGGCCTCGGCGACGCGCTTCGTGCCGGCGGCGAAGACCGGGAACTCGAAGACGCCCATCGGGCCGTTCCAGAAGACGGTCCGCGAGCCCGTGATCGCGCGAGCGAACGACTCGGCGGTGTCGGGGCCGATGTCCAGCCCGATCGCGTCGGCGCCGAACCGGGTCGACTCGATCGCGTCCGCCGCGACCGTCTCGTGATCCGCGTCGGCGGCGAAGGCCGCGGCCACCACGACATCGGTCGGCACGACGATCCGCACGCCGAGCTGCTCGGCGCGCGTGAGGTAGTCCCGGACGACGGGGATCTGGTCCGCCTCCAGGAGGCTCTTCCCGACCGGGTGGCCGGCGGCGGCGAGGAACGTGAAGAGCATCCCGCCGCCGATGAGCAGCGAGTCGACGCGCGGCAGCAGGTGGTCGATGACCCCGAGCTTGTCGCTCACCTTCGATCCGCCGAGCACGACCGTGTACGGCTTCGCCGGGTCCCGGGTGAGGCGCTCGAGCACGCCGAGCTCCCCCGCGATCAGCAGACCCGCCGCGCTCGGCAGCACCTGGGCGAGCTCGTAGACGCTCGCCTGCTTGCGGTGCACGACGCCGAAGCCGTCGGACACGAACGCGTCGGCGCCGGCCGCGATCTCCTCGGCGTACGCACGCCGCTCGCCCGCGTCCTTCGACGTCTCCCGCGGATCGAACCGCAGGTTCTCCCGCACGACCACGTCGCCGGCGGCCTCCGGCCCGAAGCCGACCTCGCGCCCGAGCAGCTCACCGAGCCGCGCCGCGACCGGCCGGAGGCTGTAGCGCTCGTCCGGAGCGCCGTCGGGGCGGCCGAGGTGCGAGACCACGGTGACGGTCGCGCCGGCGTCGAGCAGCCGGTTCAGCGTCGGCAGCGAGGCGCGGATGCGGCCGTCGTCGGTGATCGTCCCGTCCTTCAACGGCACGTTCAGGTCGCACCGGACGACGACGCGTCGTCCCGCGAGCGACCCGAGCGTGTCGAGGGTGCGCAGCGTCACCGGTTCAGAGCCGGGCGGCGACGTAGTCGGTGAGGTCGACGAGGCGGTTCGAGTAGCCCCACTCGTTGTCGTACCAGGACGAGAGCTTCACCTGGTTGCCGATCACGCGGGTGAGCTCGGCGTCGAAGAGCGAGGAGTGCGGATCGCCCACGATGTCGGCCGACACGATGGGCTCGTCGACGTACTTGAGGATCCCCTTCATGGGGCCGTCCGCGGCCTCCCGGTAGGCGGCGAGCACCTCGTCGACGCTCACCGTGCGGCTCGAGGTCACGGTGAGGTCCGTGATCGAGCCGACGGGCACCGGCACGCGGAGGGCGAAGCCGTCCAGCTTGCCCTTCAGCTCGGGCAGGACCAGGCCGATGGCCTTCGCCGCACCGGTCGAGGTCGGGATGATGCTGAGCGCGGCAGCGCGGGCGCGGCGGAGGTCGCTGTGCGGGCCGTCCTGCAGGTTCTGGTCGGCGGTGTACGCGTGCACCGTCGTCATCAGCCCGTTCTCGATGCCGAACGCGTCGTTGAAGACCTTGGCGAGCGGCGCGAGGCAGTTCGTGGTGCACGAGGCGTTCGAGAGGATGTGCATCGTCTCGGGGTCGTAGGACCCCTCGTTGACACCCATCACGAACGTGCCGTCCTCACCCGAGGCGGGCGCGGAGATGATGACCTTCTTCGCGCCGGCCTCGATGTGCTTGCGCGCGTCCTGAGCCTTCGTGAACCGTCCGGTCGACTCGATGACGATGTCGACGCCGAGGTCGCCCCAGCCGAGGGCGGCCGGGTCGCGCTGCTCGAGCACCTGCACCGGCTTGCCGTCGATGACGATGCTGTCGCCGTCGAGCTCCACGGACTGCTGCAGCCGGCCCGCGGTGGAGTCGTACTTCAGCAGGTGCGCGAGCGCTCGGTTGTCGGTGAGGTCGTTGACGGCGACGATCTCCAGGTCGCTGCCCTTCGACAGCGCGGCCCGGAAGTAGTTGCGGCCGATCCGGCCGAAGCCGTTGATCCCGACTCTGACGGTCACGAAGGTCCTCCCGAGGAGCAGTTGCGGATATCAGGACTCGCAGCGCACGACCTCGGGCGCGCGGCCGCTCACGACAGTAGCAGCAGCCCCGCGGCGCCTCCCCGGGCGGCGGTGAAGCGCTGCTCCACGTTCGTCCAGTTCACGATGTTCCAGAACGCCTTCACGTAGTCGGCGCGGACGTTCGCGTAGTCGAGGTAGTACGCGTGCTCCCACACGTCGAGGAGCAGCAGCGGCACGACACCGACCGGGAAGTCCTGCTGCTGGTCGTGGAACTGCACGATCAGCGGGCGCTGCCCGATGCCGTCGTAGACGAGGGCGGCCCAGCCGGAGCCCTGCACGCCGAGCGCGGCGGCGGTGAACTGCGCGCGGAAGGTGTCGAACGAGCCGAAGAAGTCGTCGATCGCGGCGGCGATCTCCCCGGTCGGCTTGTCGCCGCCGTCCGGGGACATGTTCGTCCAGAAGACGGAGTGGTTGACGTGGCCGCCGAGGTTGAAGGCGAGGTCCCGCGTGTGCTTGTTGATGTTCGCGAAGTCACCCTTGTCGCGGGCCTCGGCGAGCTGGTCGAGGGCGGTGTTCGCGCCCGTCACGTAGGTGTTGTGGTGCTTGTCGTGGTGCAGCTGCATGATGCGGCCACTGATGTGCGGCTCGAGTGCGCTGTAGTCGTACGGAAGCTCGGGCAGTGTGTAAACGGCCATGTCAGGTCCTCCTCGGCGGTCGTTCGACAGCCTAGGACCGTTCGTCCAGCGAGACCTTGGCCGGCGCTGAGAGGGCGGTCTGCGCGACGCCGCGAGGGTGGCGAGCGGGCGCCTACGCGTCGATGTCGGCGGGCAGGTTCGCGTCGGTGCCGGGGATGCCCTCGTCCATCGCCCGCTTGTCGGCGAGCGCGAGCAGCCGGCGGATGCGGCCGGCGACCGCGTCCTTCGTCATGGGCGGGTCGGCGTGGTGGCCGAGCTCGTCGAGGCTCGCGTCGCGGTGGTCGAGCCGCAGCCGGCCGGCGTAGCGGAGGTGCTCGGGCGTCGAGTCGCCGAGGATCTCGAGCGCGCGCTCGACGCGGGCGCATGCGGCGACGGCGGCCTGCGCGCTGCGCCGCAGGTTCGCGTCGTCGAAGTTCACGAGGCGGTTCGTGTTGGCGCGGACCTCGCGGCGCTGCCGGAGGTCCTCCCAGTTCTGCACGCTCCGCTTCGCGCCCATGTGGCCGAGCATGTCGCTGATCGCCTCGCCGTCGCGGATGACGACGCGGTGCACGCCACGCACCTCACGGGCCTTCGCGGGCACCTGGAGACGCCCTGCGGCGCCGACGAGGGCCATCGCGGTCTCGTTGCCAGGGCAGGTCACCTCGAGGGCCGCGGAGCGGCCCGGGTCGGTCAGGGAGCCGTGGGCGAGGAACGCGCCGCGCCAGACGGCCTCGATCTCATCCGGCGCCCCGGTGGTGAGCCGGTTCGGCAGGCCGCGGATGGGGCGGCGACGGGCGTCGAGCAGACCCGTCTGCCGGGCCAGCGTCTCGCCGCCGTCGACGACGCGGACGAGGTAGTGGTTGGTCCGCCGCACGCCGGAGGCCGACAGCACCGTCATCTCGCTGCGAACGCCGTACAGCTCGCTGAGGTCGCGCCGCACGCGGCGGGCGAGCTGCGGGGTGTCGAGCTCCGACTCCACCGCGATCCGACCGGAGATCAGATGCAGCCCGCCGGAGAACCGGAGGATCGTCGCGAGCTCCGCCGCGCGGACTGAGGTCTTGCCGACCTCGACGTGGGTGAGTTCGTCCTTCACCTCGGCGGTCAGAGCCAATGCGCTTCTCCCCGTTCTTCCCCCGCGTCGCCGTCTTCCCTAGCCGGCGACGCCCGTCCAGTCTCGCACCGCCCGAGGGGTGCCGCACACCGCGCTACTCGCGGCCCAGGTCCCGGTGCTTCACGCTGACGACCACGCCGGGCTGTCCGGCGATCAGCGTCGCGAGCCGTTCGACGACCGCGACCGAGCGGTGCTTGCCGCCCGTGCAGCCCACCGCGATGGTCGCGTGGCTCTTGTTCTCCCGCTGGTAGCCGGCGAGCACGGGCGCCAGCGCGTCCGCGTACCGCTCCACGAACTCGAGGGCGCCCGGCTGCCCGAGCACGTAGTCGCGCACCTGCTCGTCCTTGCCCGTCAGGGGCCGCAGCTCCGGCAGCCAGAACGGGTTCGGCAGGAACCGGGCGTCCGCGACCATGTCCGCATCCGTCGGCACGCCGTACTTGAACCCGAAGCTCGTGAGCGTCACCCGGACGCCCGGCCGCTCGTCGTCGGAGAACAGGTCGTTGATCGCCGATGCGAGCTGGTGGATGTTCAGCTCGGAGGTGTCGATGATGATGTCGCTCTGCTCGCGCACCGCGAGGGTCAGTGCCCGCTCCGCGGTGATCCCGTCGAGCAGGGTGCCGGTGCCCTGCATCGGATGGGGCCGGCGCACGGCCTCGAACCGGCGCACGAGCGCGGCGTCGTTCGCCTCGAGGAAGAGCAGCTTCAGCTGCGGTCGCACTCCCCCTGGACCCGGGGCGTTCAGCTCGGAGAGCAGCTGCCCGCCGCGCACGTCGACGACGACGGCGACGCGGGACAGCCGGTCACCGGAGTGGCCCGCGAGGTCGAGCAGGGGCCGCAGCATCTGCGGCGGGAGGTTGTCGACGACGTACCAGCCGAGGTCCTCGAGGGCGTTGCCGACGGTCGACCGGCCCGCCCCGGACATCCCCGTGACGACCAGGACGGACTGGTTCGCGGGCGAGGCGGACACCGTGGTGCCGGCCTCGGACGTGATGCCGTCCGTCATGCAGCGTGACTCCTGGGGAGAGGGGGAGGATGCGCCAGCGATCCTACCCGTCGGCACGCTGGGCGCCGCCGACCGGGGTGAGCTCCACAGGGTCCGCGGAGGAGCCGATCACCGCCGCCACGTCGTCGGGCGCGCCCTCCTCGGTGCCGTCCGACTCGGCCATGGCGGCCTTCGACGACACGGCGAGCCGTTCGACGACGGCGGCGGCGAGCACCGGGCCGAAGCCGGTCACCTCCGCGATGTCGTCGAGGCTCGCGGTGCGCAGCTTCGCCACCGACCCGAAGTGCCGCAGCAGCACCCGCACCCGCGCTTCGCCGAGCCCCGGGATCTCCGCGAGCTGCGAGGCGATGTCGCGCTTGCGCCGGCTGCGCTGGTGGGTGATCGCGAACCGGTGCGCCTCGTCGCGGAGCCGCTGGAGCAGGAAGAGCGCGTCGGAGTTGCGGGGCAGGATGACCGGGAAGTCGCTGTCGGGCTGCCAGATCTCCTCGAGCCGCTTCGCGAGCCCCACGACCGCGAGGCCGGTGACCCCGGCGTCCTCGAGCGCGCGGGCGGCCGCGGCGACCTGCGGCTGGCCGCCGTCGACGACGAGCAGGTTCGGGCGGTAGGCGAACCGCTCCCCCTGCACCGCGGGCGCCGACTCCTCGTCCGCGAGATGCGCGAGCCGGCGGCGCAGCACCTGGTACATCGAGTCGGTGTCGTCGGTGGACGACGCGACGTTGAACCGGCGGTACTGGTCCTTGCGGGGCAGCCCGTCCTCGAAGACCACCATCGAGGCGACGATGTTCGTGCCGGCGAGGTGCGAGACGTCGTAGCACTCGATGCGCAGCGGCGCCTCGTCGAGGCCGAGCGCATCCTGCAGGTCGTTCAGCGCCTGCGATCGGGCGGTGAAGTCGGCGGTGCGGCGCGTCTTGTAGAGCATCAGCGCCTGCGCCGCGTTCCGGGCCGCGGTCTCCGCCAGCGCCGCCTTCTCGCCGCGCTCCGCGACCCGGAGCCTGGTGCGTCCCGCGCCCCGGCGGCCCTCCGCCTCCCGCCCCTCGGCCCGGCGCTGCGTCAGCCAGGTCTCGAGCTCCTCCGCGTCGTCGGGCAGCTCGGGCACCAGCACCTCGCGCGGCGGGTAGGCGTCCTCCTCGTACGCGCCGAGCAGCACCGTCTCGACGAGCTCGCCGCGGGTCACGTCGATCTCCTTGTCGACCGTCCACGTGCGTGTGCCGCGGATGCGCCCGCCGCGCACGATGAACTGCTGCACGCTCGCGGCGAGCTCGTCGTCCGCGATGCCGAACACGTCCACGTCGACGTCCTCGCCGAGCACGACCGCGGTCTTCGCGAGGGCAGCCTCCATCGCGCCGAGCGCGTCCCGGTACTTCGCGGCGGCCTCGTAGTTCTGCGCCGCCGCGGCCTCCCGCATCCGCCGGGTGAGGTCACCGCGGAACCGCTGGTCGCCGCCGGCCATGAACGACGCGAGGTCCTCGGCGAGGTCGTGGTGCGCTTGCTTGGGGATCCGGTCGACGCACGGCGCCGCGCACTTGCCGATGTCACCGAGGAGGCACGGCCTCCCGGTGAGCTCCGCCCGGCGGTAGGTGGTGTCCGAGCAGCTCCGCACCGGGAACACCTTGAGCATCAGGTCGAGCGTCTCCCGGATCGCCCACACCTTCGTGTACGGCCCGAAGTACTTCGCACCCCTCAGCTTGCGGTTGCGGGTGATGAGCACCCGCGGCACCTCGTCACCGAGGGTGATCGCGAGGTAGGGGTACGACTTGTCGTCCCGGAACTGCACGTTGAACGGCGGCGCGAACTCCTTGATCCAGCTGTACTCGAGCTGGAGCGCCTCGAACTCGCTGCCGACGACGGTCCACTCGACGCTCGCGGCGGTGGTGACCATCCGCCGCGTGCGCTCGTGCAGCGACCGCAGCGGCTGGAAGTAGTTGCTCAGCCGGGCACGCAGGCTCTTCGCCTTGCCGACGTAGAGCACCCGCCCCTTGGGATCACGGAACCGGTAGACGCCCGGGGAGACGGGGATCTCCCCCGCCTTCGGCCGCCACGGGACGGTGTCGCTCACGCGCTCACGGCGAGGGCCGGTTGGCGGAGCACCTCCGCCAGGAAGTGACCCGTGTGGCTGCCAGGGGTGTCGGCGATCTGCTCCGGCGTGCCTTCGGCCAGCACCGTGCCGCCGCCTGCACCGCCCTCAGGCCCCATGTCGACGATCCAGTCGGCCGACTTGATGACGTCGAGGTTGTGCTCGATGACGATGACGGTGTTGCCCTTGTCGACGAGCCCGTTCAGCACGTGGAGCAGCTTGTTCACGTCCTCGAAGTGCAGCCCGGTCGTCGGCTCGTCGAGCACGTAGACGGTGCGGCCGTTGGACCGCCGCTGCAGCTCGGTGGCGAGCTTCACCCGCTGGGCCTCGCCGCCGGACAGGGTCGTCGCGCTCTGGCCGAGCCGCACGTAGCCGAGGCCGACGTCGACGAGCGTCTTCAGGAACCGGTGGATCGCGGAGATCGGCTCGAAGAACTCCGCCGCCTCGGCGATCGGCATGTCGAGCACCTCGGCGATGTTCTTGCCCTTGTAGTGCACGGCGAGCGTGTCCCGGTTGTAGCGGGCCCCGTGGCACACCTCGCACACGACGTAGACGTCGGGCAGGAAGTTCATCTCGATCTTGATCGTGCCGTCGCCCTGGCAGTGCTCGCAGCGGCCGCCCTTGACGTTGAAGCTGAACCGGCCGGGCAGGTAGCCGCGGGCCTTGGCCTCGACCGTCTCGCTGAAGAGCGTGCGGATGCGGTCGAAGACCCCGGTGTAGGTCGCCGGGTTCGAGCGCGGCGTGCGCCCGATCGGCCCCTGGTCGACGTGCACGACCTTGTCGAGGTCGTCGAGGCCGGTGACGCGGCGGTGCTTGCCCGGCACCTTCCGCGCCCCGTTCAACCGGTTCGCGAGCACGCGGTAGAGGATGTCGTTCACCAGCGAGCTCTTGCCCGAGCCCGAGACGCCGGTCACGGCCGTCATCACCCCGAGCGGGAAGGACGCGGTGACGTTCTTCAGGTTGTTCGCGGCGGCGCCGACGACCTCGAGGCGGCGCTTGCGGTCGATCGGCCGTCGCTCGGCCGGCACCTCGATGGTCCGCCGGCCGGCGAGGTAGGCGCCGGTGATCGACTCCTCGTCGTCGAGGAGCGAGGCGTAGTCGCCCGAGTGCACGACCCGGCCGCCGTTGACGCCGGCGCCGGGGCCGATGTCGACGATCCAGTCGGCCGTGCGGATCGTGTCCTCGTCGTGCTCGACGACGATCAACGTGTTGCCGAGGTCGCGGAGCTTCACGAGGGTGTCGATCAGGCGGCGGTTGTCGCGCTGGTGCAGGCCGATGCTCGGCTCGTCCAGCACATAGAGCACGCCGGTGAGCCCGGAGCCGATCTGGGTGGCGAGGCGGATGCGCTGGGCCTCGCCGCCGGAGAGCGTGCCCGCCGACCGGGAGAGCGTGAGATAGGTCAGCCCCACCTGGGAGAGGAACTCGAGCCGTGCCCGGATCTCGCGGAGCACCTGCGCGGCGACCTTCGCGTCGCGCGCGGAGAGCTGCACGGTGTCCATGAAGTGCTGGGCGTCGGAGATGCTGAGGTCGGCGACGTCGGCGATGCTGTGCTCGTCGACGAGCACCGAGAGCACCTCGGGCTTCAGCCGCTTGCCGCCGCAGACCGCGCACGGCACCTCGCGGAGGTACTCGGCCCAGCGCGCGCGCTGCACGTCCGTCTCCGCCTGGAGCCAGTTGCGCTCCAGGTACGGGATCACGCCCTCGAAGCCCTGGCTGTAGGACATCTCGCGGCCGTAGCGGTTCTTCCACCGCACCCGCACCTCGAAGTTGTTGCCGTGCAGGACCGCGTTGCGGACGTCCTCCGGCAACGCTTCCCAGGGGCTGTCGAGCGAGAACCCGAGGTCGCGGGCGAGGCCGTTCAGCATCCGCTCGTAGTAGTTGAAGAGCTGCTTGCCCTGGTTCGTCCAGGGCACGATGACGCCCTCGCGGATCGAGAGCGTCGGGTCGCCGAGCAGCAGGTCGGCGTCGACCGCCATCCGCGTGCCGAGGCCCGAGCACTCGGGGCACGCGCCGAACGGCGCGTTGAACGAGAACGTGCGCGGCTCGATCTCGGCGAGCTGGATGGGGTGGTTGTTCGGGCAGGACAGCCGCTCGGAGAAGCTGCGCCACGCCTCGGGGCCGTCCTGGTCGACGAAGTTCACCTGCACGACGCCGTCCGTGAGCGACAGCGCCGTCTCCAGCGAGTCCGTGAGCCGCGTGAGCAGCTCGGGCCCGGCGACGAGGCGGTCGACGACGACGGCGATGTCGTGCTTGAACTGCTTCTTCAGCGTCGGCGGCGAGGCGAGCTGTACCGTCTCACCGTCCACGACGGCGCGCGAGTAGCCCTTCGCGGTGAGCTCCTTGAAGAGGTCGACGAACTCGCCCTTCTTCTGGCTCACGACCGGCGAGACCACCTGGAAGCGCGTGCCCTCCGGCAGCTCCATCAGCTGGTCGGCGATCTGCTGCACCGTCTGGCTGGCGATGACCTCGCCGCAGATCGGGCAGTGGGGCACGCCGATGCGCGCCCACAGGAGCCGCATGTAGTCCCAGATCTCGGTGATGGTGCCGACCGTCGAGCGCGGGTTGCGGTTCGTCGACTTCTGGTCGATCGACACCGCGGGCGAGAGCCCCTCGATGAAGTCGACGTCCGGCCGGTCCACCTGCCCGAGGAACTGCCGGGCGTACGCCGACAGCGACTCGACGTACCGCCGCTGCCCCTCTGCGAAGATGGTGTCGAACGCGAGGGACGACTTGCCGCTGCCGGACAGCCCGGTGAAGACGACGAGGGAGTCCCTCGGGATCTCGACGGAGACGTCCTGCAGGTTGTGCACCCGGGCGCCTCGGACGCTGAGCTTGGAGCTGGTCCCCACACGCGAAATCGGCACCCGACGAGTGTAAGGAGCCCCTCGGACACCACCTGCGCGTCGCCGAGGATCTCGGCGACACGCGGCCGGTCCCCCGGATTGGGGCCAGGGCCGTCCGTAGTGTCGGGGCCGAACGAGATCCCGGCGTGAGCACCACATGAGCGACCGAGGATCGGAGAGGGACCAGGTGAGCCGAGAGCGCATCATGCGGCTGCTGAAGCAGCTGCTCGCATTCGGAGCGGTCGGCGGCGTCGGCTTCGTGCTCGACGTGACCGTCTTCACGGTGCTGCGCGAGACCCTGCTGTCCCCGGCACACGTGCACGGCGGCGCGATCATCGCGAAGACGATCTCGACGACCGTCGCGATCGCCGCGAACTGGGTCGGCAACCGCTACTGGACCTTCGGCGGCGATCGCCGTTCGAACAGCGCGGTCGAGGCCCTCGAGTTCGCGGCCGTGAGCGTCCTCGGGATGCTCGTCGGCCTCGCCTGCCTCGGGTTCTCGCACTACGTCCTCGGCCTGCGGAGCGTGCTCGACGACAACATCTCGTCGAACGTCGTCGGCCTGATCCTCGGCTCGGCGGTCCGCTTCGTGCTCTACAAGTCGTGGGTCTACTCGCCCCGCCGGCGGCGCAACGCCGTTCCACACGACGCCGCGCCTTTCACCCGGCCGGTCCCGACGTTGTGAGCCGCGGGCGCCAGGGACCGCCTGAGCCTCAGACCCCGGTGGCGCCCTGCTCGACCAGCAGCCCGCGCAACGCGTCCCGCTCGGCGATGACCTCGCCGCACACCTCGACGAAGCGGTCCATCACGCGCTCCGGCCAGTAGGGCGACAGGTAGTAGGCCACGAGCTCCTGACGGCGGCCCCTGCCCTCCTCGTCGGCCATCTCGGCGTCGATGAGGTCAGCCGCAGCGTCGGATCCGGCGGCCGTCAGCCGCGGCACGGCGCCGAGCATGCCGGCATCCGCCGACACGGCCTCCGGCCCGGACGCCGCGGTGACGACGATGGGCTTCAGGGACGGCAGCCAGGCCGTCGCGACCGCCGAGACGTCGCAGATCAGTGCCGCCGCCCTGGCGAAGGTCGACTCGAGCGACTCCTCCTCCGCCTCGATCACCCGATGCGGCGCGCCGGCGGCCGCGATGGCCTCCCGGACCGCCCGGTCGGCGACGGCGTAGGCGGGCGAGGTCACCCCGATCAGCGGATGCGGGCGGTAGAGCACGGGGAAGCGGCCGTCCGCGAGCAGCGACGTCACCAGCCGCTCGCCGTGCGAGAGCACCGAGCTGTACGCGACGGACGGCTGCGCGCCCTCCCAGGTCGGCGCGTAGAGCACCGCCCCCGATCCCTCGACCGCCCCTTCGGCGGGCAGCGGCGCGGAGAGGGTCAACGGCTGGCCGACGATGCGGCAGTGCTTCGTCACGTCGAAGCGCATCAGCCGCCGCTCGATCCGGTCCACGGCCGCCTGGCCGGGTGCGAAGACGAAGTCGTACGCCTTCAGCTGGTTCGACGCCGAGACGCCCTTGTCGCTGTCGCCGTGCCCGATGTAGGCGTGCAGCAGGGACCCGAAGCGGAGCGCCTCGAAGTTGCGCGGCAGGTGGCTCACGTAGAGCGCGAGCTTCACGTCGCTGCGGCTCAGGATGCCGTCGAGCGTGCCGTAGCGCGCGATCGTCACGACGGGCACCGTGCTCGAGCGGGCGAGCAGGTCGGCAACCCTCGAGTCCTGGCAGACGATGACGACCGGATGCGCGGAGTGGAGCGCCGCGAACGTCGGCAGCCACGGGGTGATCTGGTACGTCGTGTCGAGCGCGCCCGGGAAGTAGACGAGCACCTCGGCGTCGAAGCGCGCGGCGGCCATCGCGACGTCCTGGCCGCGCCGATCCGGGATGGTGCGCGGGAAGAACCGCGACCGGCGCAGGCGGGCGATCAGCGCGGACTGCGCGCGGCGTCGAAGCTTCAGGACCCAGCGGCGCACGCCGATCACTGTATCGACGGACGCCGGAGCGACCGCCCCGAGCGCGGCGCGTTCCGGGTCAGACCAGGTGGCCGGCCTTCTCCATCTGCCGCAGGGCGCCCTTCATCTCGCTGAGCTCGTCGCGGAGCCGCGCGGCGAGCTCGAACTTCAGCTCGTTGGCGGCCTGCAGCATCTGCTGGTTCAGGTCGGCGATGACGCTCTCGAGCTCGGCGGCACCCGATGCGGCGATGCCCTCGCGGCGCAGGTTCGGCACGGGCGACCGCTTGCCGCCGTCACGCTGGCCCAGCATCTTGTCGGTGTCCGCGGCCTCGCGGGCGAGCACGTCGGTGATGTCCGCGATCCGCTTCCGCAGCGGCTGCGGGTCGATGCCGTGCACCCGGTTGTACTCGACCTGCTTCTCGCGACGCCGGTTCGTCTCCTCGATCGCCTGCGCCATCGACGGGGTGATCGTGTCGGCGTACATGTGCACCTGGCCGGACACGTTGCGGGCGGCGCGGCCGATGGTCTGGATGAGGGACGTGGACGAGCGGAGGAAGCCCTCCTTGTCCGCGTCGAGGATCGCGACGAGCGACACCTCGGGCAGGTCGAGTCCCTCGCGCAGCAGGTTGATGCCGATGAGCACGTCGTAGACGCCCTGCCGCAGCTCGGTCAGGAGCTCGACACGGCGGAGGGTGTCGACGTCCGCGTGCAGGTAGCGGACCCGGACGCCCGCCTCGCCGAGGAAGTCCGTGAGGTCCTCCGCGCTCTTCTTCGTCAGCGTGGTGACGAGGACCCGCTCGTGCCGCTCGGCCCGCACGCGGATCTCCTCGAGCAGGTCGTCGACCCGGCCCTTCGACGGCTTGATCACGATCTCGGGGTCGATGAGCCCGGTGGGGCGGATGATCTGCTCCACCACGCCGTCCGCCATGCCGAGCTCGTACTTGCCCGGCGTCGCCGACAGGTAGACGGTCTGCCCGACGCGGGCCGAGAACTCGTCCCAGGTGAGCGGCCGGTTGTCGAGCGCCGACGGCAGCCGGAAGCCGTGTTCGACGAGCACCCGCTTGCGGGACGCGTCGCCCTCGTACATGGCGCCGATCTGCGGCACGGTCACGTGCGACTCGTCGATGACGGTGAGGAAGTCGTCGGGGAAGTAGTCGAGCAGGCAGTGCGGCGGCTGGCCCGGCATGCGGCCGTCGATGTGCCGCGAGTAGTTCTCGATGCCGTTGCAGAAGCCGATCTGCTCCATCATCTCGAGGTCGAACGAGGTGCGCATCCGCAGCCGCTGCTCCTCGAGCAGCTTCGACTCGCGCTTCAGCTCGCCGAGCCGGTCGTGCAGCTCCTCCTGGATCGTGCCGATCGCCCGCTGCATGGTCGCAGGGCTGGCCGCGTAGTGCGTCGCGGGGAAGATCGACACCGCGTCGAGGGACGAGATGACGTCACCGGTGAGCGGGTGCAGGGCGTAGAGCGCCTCGACCTCGTCGCCGAACATCTCGATGCGGACCGCGTGCTCCTCGTACATCGGGATGATCTCGATGGTGTCGCCGCGCACCCGGAAGCGCCCTCGGGAGAAGTCGACGTCGTTGCGCTGGTACTGCATCGCGATGAACCCCCGCACGAGCGCATCGCGGCTGATCCTCTGCCCCACCTGCAGCGCGACCATCGCCTCCAGGTACTCCTCGGCGGCGCCGAGCCCGTAGATGCAGGACACGGTGGAGACGACGATCACGTCGCGGCGGCTCAGCAGCGAGTTCGTGGTCGAGTGCCGCAGGCGCTCGACCTCCGAGTTGATCGACGAGTCCTTCTCGATGAACGTGTCCGTCTGCGGGACGTACGCCTCGGGCTGGTAGTAGTCGTAGTACGAGACGAAGTACTCGACCGCGTTGTCGGGCATCAGCTCGCGGAACTCGTTCGCGAGCTGCGCGGCGAGGGTCTTGTTGTGGGCGAGCACCAGCGTGGGGCGCTGCACCTGCTCGATCAGCCAGGCCGTGGTCGCGGACTTGCCGGTACCGGTGGCGCCGAGCAGCACGATGTCCGACTCACCCGCCTTCACACGGCTGGCGAGCTCGGCGATCGCCGTGGGCTGGTCGCCGCTCGGCGTGTAGTCGCTGACCACCCGGAAGGGGCGGACCGCGCGGGTCGTCTGCATACCACACAGGCTAAGCGGCCCCTCGGACACCGCTGCGGCGATCCGCGGACCGCGAACGGCTACGCTCCACCCGATGTCCGAGGCCGCCGCCGACTCCCGCGCCTCGCGCCGCAGCCGGATCGCCGGCGTCGTGGTCTCCGCCTCCTCGGTGCAGGTGGGTGCCGCGTTCGGCGCCACGGTCTTCCCGATCGTGGGCCCCTTCGGCGTCGCCGCGATGCGGCAGCTGGTCTCCGCGATCACGCTGCTCGCCATCGCCAGGCCGCCGCTGCGCCGCATCGGCCTGCGCCGCCTCACCCCTGCGCTGATGCTCGGCCTCGTGCTCGTCGGGATGAACACCGCCCTGTATGCGTCGGTCGAGCGGATCGGGCTCGGGCTCGCCGTCACGATCGAGTTCCTCGGGCCCCTGGCGATCGCGCTGGCCACCGGGGGCGAGGCGCACGGCCGACGCGGTCCACGAGCGCAGGACGCGGCCTGCGCCGCCCTGGCGCTCGCCGGGGTGGTCATGCTCACCGGCGCGGTCGGCGGGGCACGGCTCGATCCGCTCGGCCTGCTGCTCGGCGTCGCGGCCGCGGTGCTCTGGGCGGCCTACATCCTGCTGAACCACCGCGCGGGCGCGCTGCCCGGGGTGACCGGCACGGCGGTCGCGAGCCTCACCGGGACGGTGCTCACGCTGCCGTTCCTGCTCGTGATCCTCGCCGGGGTGCCGCGCGCGGTGCTGCCGCACGTGCTGCTCATCGGAGCGGTGACCGGCCTGCTGTCGTCGGCCCTGCCCTACTCCCTCGACCTCGTGATCCTGCGCACGCTGCCGCGGTCGCTCTTCGGGATGCTGCAGAGCCTGCACCCCGTGGCCGCGGCCGTCTTCGGGCTGCTGGTGCTCGGGCAGCACCTGGAGCCGCTCCAGCTCGCCGGCATCGTCGCGGTGTGCCTCGCGAACGTGCTCACCGTCGCGCTGCAGGGCCGCGGGTCGGGGTCAGCCGCGTAGCCGCTGCCACAGGTCGTCGGTCTGCGCGAGGGTGGTCTCGAGCGTCCCGCTCGTGTCGATCACGTCCGTGGCGAGGGCGCGCCTGGCGTCGTCGTCCAGCTGGGAGGCGATGCGGGCGCGCGCGTCCTCCTCGCTCATCCCGCGCAGCTCGACGAGCCGGGTGACCCGGGTCTCGACGGGCGCGTCGGTGACCACGATCCGCTCGAACTCCCCCACGCCGCGGGCGTCGATGAGCGGCACGTCGTAGACGACGACGCCGTCAGGGTCGCGCTCGACCGCGGCGCGGAACAGGTCGTGCGACCGCCGCACGACGGCCGGATGCACGATGTCGTTCAGGCGGTGCCGCGCGGCCGGATCCGCGAACACGATCGCGCCGAGCGCGGGCCGGTCGAGCCGCCCGTCGTCCTGCAGCACGCGCTCGCCGAAGGCCGCGCGGATCGCGTCGAGGGCGGGCTCTCCCGGCTCGACGACCTCGCGGGACAGCGCATCCGCGTCGACGACGACCGCGCCGAGCTCCGCGAGGCGGCGGGCGACGGTGGACTTGCCCGACGCGATGCCGCCGGTGAGCGCGATCAGGGGCACGACCACGAGCCTAGACAGGCACCGCCGGCGGTCGATCTACGGTGACTCCGTGAGCGCATCCGCCGGGGACGCCGTGCGAGCCCGCGGCGGGGCCGTGGCGGTGCTGCGGCTCCCTGCGTTCCGGCGCCTCGCCATCGGCGCCACCATCAGCCGCTTCGGCAACGGGCTCGCCACGGTGGCGCTCGCCTTCGCGATGCTCGACCTCACCCACTCCGTTCCCGCGCTCGGCCTGGTCGTCGCCGCCCGGTCGGCGGCGAACGTGGCGCTCCTGCTCGTCGGCGGCGCGCTGGCCGACCGGCTGCCCCGCAGGCCGCTGCTCGTGGGCTCCGCGCTGCTCAGCGGCGCGGCACAGCTCGCGATCGGCGGCGTGGTCGCCGCGCACCTCGACCTGATCGCCGTCGTCGCGGGGCTCGCCGCCGTCAACGGCGCCGCCGCGGCGGTCGCGCAGCCGCTCGTGACCGCCCTCGTGCCGCAGACCCTCGACTCGGACCTGCTGCAGGAGGGCAGCACGGTCTTCCGGATCGGCACCAACACGGCATCGCTCGTGGGGACCGCGGTTGCGGGGGCCGGCGTCGCCGTGCTCGGATCCGCGCCCGTCGTGGCGCTCGACGGGGTCACCTTCCTGCTCGCCGCGCTCGCCTGGTCGGGACTGCGGGTCGAGCGGCTCGTACGATCGACGCGCACGTCCCTGCTCGCCGACATCGTCGACGGCTGGCACGCGTTCCGCACCCGCCGATGGCTGTGGGCGGTCGTCGTCGCCTTCACGATCGCGAACGCCGCGTACGCCGGTGCGGTCAACGTGCTCGGCCCGGTCTACGCCGACCGCTCGCTCGGCCGCGCAGGATGGGGCTTCGCGCTCGCGGCGATCACCGCCGGCTTCGTGCTCGGCGGCCTGGTCGCGCTGCGGGTGCGCCCGAAGCGCCCCCTGGCCGTCGCCGTCTGCTGCGTCGTGCCGTTCGGGGCGATCCCCGCCCTCCTCGTGCTGATCCCGGTTCCGGCGCTGCTCATCGCGGCGCTGCTGCTGATCGGCGTGCTCACCGAGGTGTTCGAGGTGCTCTGGCAGGTCGAGCAGCAGCGCCGGGTGCCGGCGGAGCTCCTCGCCCGCGTCACCTCGTACGACCTGCTCGGCTCGTTCCTCGCGATCCCCGTCGGGCAGGCCCTCGCGGCGCCCATCGCGTCGCTCGTCGGGCTGCAGCCCGCGCTCGTCGGCGCCGGCGTGATCGGCGTGCTCGCCCTCGCCTCCTGCCTGCTCGTCAAGGACGTGCGGGCGCCGTCACCGGAGTGAGGTCCGGAACGCCGAAGGGCGGCTCCCCCGTGTCGAGGGAACCGCCCTTCGGCGTTCAGCGTGCTGTCGCGCAGCGGCTGCTGAGTGGGCCGTGCTCGATTCAGCGGCTCGAGAGCCGCTCCCGCAGGGCGGCGAGTGACTCGTCGTCCGCGAGGCGGCCGGCCGAGGTCGGCTCGCTCGTGAACGTGCCGGCGCCTGCGGCGACGGCGTCCTCGGTCTGCTGCTTGAGGATCTGCGCCTTGTGCGCCTCCCAGCGGGCCTGGGCCGCCGCGTACTCCTGCTCCCACTTGTCGCGCTGCTCCTCGAAGCCCTCGCGCCACTCGTTGGTCTCGGGGTCGAAGCCCTCGGGGTACTTGTAGTTGCCCTGCTCGTCGTACTCGGTGAGCATGCCGTAGAGCGCCGGGTCGAACTCGGTGCCCTCGGGGTCGACGCCCTCGTTCGCCTGCTTGAGCGAGAGGGAGATGCGGCGACGCTCGAGGTCGATGTCGATGATCTTGACGAAGACCTCCTCGGCGACCGACACGACCTGCTCCGCGAGCTCGACGTGACGGCTGGACAGCTCGGAGATGTGCACCAGACCCTCGATGCCGTCCGCGACGCGGACGAACGCACCGAACGGCACGAGCTTCGTGACCTTGCCCGGTGCGACCTGACCGATCGCGTGGGTGCGGGCGAAGACCTGCCACGGGTCCTCCTGCGTCGCCTTCAGCGACAGGGAGACGCGCTCGCGGTCGAGGTCGACCTCGAGCACCTCGACGGTGACCTCCTGGCCCACCTCGACGACCTCGCTGGCGTGCTCGATGTGCTTCCAGCTGAGCTCGGAGACGTGGACGAGCCCGTCGACGCCGCCGAGGTCCACGAACGCACCGAAGTTGACGATCGAGGAGACGACGCCCTTGCGGACCTGGCCCTTGTGCAGGTTGTTGAGGAACGTGGTGCGGCTCTCGGACTGCGTCTGCTCGAGCAGGGCGCGGCGGGAGAGGACGACGTTGTTGCGGTTCTTGTCGAGCTCGAGGATCTTCGCCTCGAGGCTCTGACCGAGGTACGGCGTGAGGTCGCGGACCCGGCGGAGCTCGATCAGGGACGCCGGCAGGAAGCCGCGGAGTCCGATGTCGACGATCAGGCCGCCCTTGACGACCTCGATGACGGTGCCGGTGACGACGCCGTCCTCCTCCTTGATGCGCTCCACGTCGCCCCAGGCGCGCTCGTACTGGGCACGCTTCTTGGAGAGGATCAGCCGCCCCTCCTTGTCCTCCTTCTGGAGGACGAGGGCCTCGACCGTGTCGCCGACGGCGACGACCTCGTTGGGGTCGACGTCGTGCTTGATGGAGAGCTCGCGCGAGGGGATGACGCCCTCGGTCTTGTAACCGACGTCGAGGAGGACCTCGTCGCGGTCGATCTTCACGACGGTTCCTTCGATGAGGTCGCCGTCGTTGAAGAACTTGAGGGTCTTCTCGACCGCGGCCAGGAATTCCTCTGCGGATCCGATGTCGTTGATCGCGACCTGCTTGGGGGCCGATGCGGTCGGTGTGAGAGTCATGGAGTTGATTGCGTCGGTTTCGTGTCGGGCCGCAGCGACATCAGGCCGCTGCAGCGGATGGGATGGAGTTGTCGAGCCCGTGAGGCCCGGCCGATCGGGCACCCCGAGGGTGCCGGACGGCGATCCGTCCCACTGGAACCGGACGGACGAACGGCGAGTCTACCGAAGTCCGCGGACGCTGTCAGGACGGTATCGAGGACAACGCCCGGGGCGGGCGCCGTGTTCCTCCCGGGAACGAGGAAGCGCCCCGCCGGGGAACGGCGGGGCGCTGCTGCGAGGGGTCGGCGTCGACTCCTCGACTACTCCTTGTCGAGGTCGGTGCTGAGCAGCGCGACGAGCGAATCGAGCGCCGCGTCGGCGCCGTCGCCGTCCGCCGAGAGCGTGACCTCCTCGCCGTGCCCGATGCCGAGAGAGAGGATGCCGAGGATGCTCGCGGCGTTGACGCTCTTGCCCGCCTTGGTGGTCAGCGTGACCGGCACGCCGGCCTTCGCCGCCGCCTGGCTGAAGAGGGAGGCCGGGCGAGCGTGCAGCCCGACGCTCGATGCGATGGTGACGGTGCGTTCCGGCATGGTGCTCCTTCGGAACCGGCCCGGAGCCGGCTCAGTCGTCCTCGGGGGTCAGCAGGCGGTAGACCTGCTCGGCGGTCGTGGCAGAGCGTAGCTGCTCGGCCTTCTCGGGATCGAGGAGGATCTCGGCCAGCTGCGAGAGCAGGGCGATGTGGCCGCCGCCGGCCGCCGCGATGCCCACGCAGACGCGCACGTCGTTGCCGTCCCAGTCCACGCCGTCGGGGAAGCGGAGCACGACGAGCGCGTCCTGCTTGACCGCCTCCTTGCCGGCGAGCGTGCCGTGCGGGATCGCGACGCCCTCGCCGACGAAGGTCGACACGCTGTGCTCGCGCTCCAGCATCGCGTCGATGTACGACTCGTCGACGGCGCCGGCCTCGAGCAGCGCCTGCCCGCACTGGCGGACGGCGTCGAGCCGGTCGGACGCGTGGGAGTCGAGCCGGATGGACGACTCGGCGAGGAGCGAGGTGAGAGCGGCTCCGGCCATCGTCAGACCTCCACGCTCGTGCCGTCTTGGATCGCCTTGACGACCTTCGCGACGTTGGGGTCGCCCATGAAGAGCTGGAAGGTGACGACCGGCACGTCGGGGACCATCTGCCGCGCGCGGTCGGCGAGCCCGGCGTTCGTGACGACGACGTCCGCGTCCGTCGGGATGTGGGCGACGGGGGCGTGCTCCACGGTGACGCCCGTCTTCTTCAGCTGCTTCTTCAGCTGGCCGGCGAGCATCACGCTGCTGCCCATGCCGGCGTCGCAGGCGACGATCAGTTTCTTGATGCTCGACCCGTCGATCGTGGTCAATTCGTGCTCCTTCGGTGGATTGGTGCGAGCGTACGCCCGCCGTTCGACAGCGGAGGGCGGGGTATCCCAGGGATCCCCCGCCCTCCGACGTCAGGCCGATCAGGCGCCGGCGACGGCGGTCTTCCGGCCCTTGTTCTGCGCGTTGCGGGCGTTGGCCTCGTCGAGGTCCATCGCCGTCTTCTCGCTGCGGCCGAAGCCGAGCAGGAGCGCGCCGGCCGCGAACGACACGGCCGTGGCGATGATCACGCCGAGCAGCATCGTCACGATCTCGTTCGGCGGGCACTCGATGAGGTAGGCGATGATCGAGCCCGGGGAGGCGGGGGCGCGGAGGCCGACGCCGAAGATCACCCAGGTGAGCACGCCGCAGCCGCCACCGAGGATCGCGGCGATGATCAGGATCGGCTTCATCAGCACGTACGGGAAGTAGATCTCGTGGATGCCGCCGAGGAACTGGACGACGATCGCGGCCGGCACGGTCGGGCGCACGGCCCGCGGGCCGAACAGCATCATCGCGAGGAGGATGCCGAGGCCGGGGCCCGGGTCCGACTCGAGCATGAAGAGGATCGACTGGCCGGTCTGGTGCGCCTGCGTCGCGCCGAGCGGCACGAGGACGCCGTTGCCGATCGCGTTGTTGAGGAACAGCACCTTCGCGGGCTCGATGATGATCTGCGCGAGCGGCAGCAGGTGCAGGTTGATCAGCCACTGCACGACGGAGCCGAACGCCTGGCTGATCGCGACGACGATCGGGCCGAGCCAGAAGAGGCCGACGAGCGCCATCGCACCGCCGATGATGCCGGCGGAGAAGTTGTCCACCAGCATCTCGAACCCGGCGCGCAGCTTGCCGTCGACGAGCCGGTCCCAGTACTTCAGGATCAGCGCGGTGAGCGGTCCGATGATCAGCGCGCCGAGGAACTGCGGGCCGAGGTCGCCGAGCGTCAGCTTCGGGTTGTAGGCGAGCGGGGAGATCACGACGCCCATCGTCGCGATGGCACCGACGACGGCCCCGCGCTGCCCGTGCACCTGGCGGCCGCCGGTGTAGCCGATCAGCACCGGGATCAGGAAGACGATGATCGGGCCGACGATGGAGCCCGCGGCGGTGGTGAACGGCAGCGGGTTCGTGGCCGGGCGGCCGGCGATCAGGTTGACCCAGCCGCTCGGGATGAAGAGGGCCGTGACGAGACCCCAGGCGATGAACGCACCGAGGTTCGGCATGATCATGCCGGCGAGGAACGCGCCGAAGCGCTGGATGACGGCCCGTGGGCCGGTGCCGGTGACCACCGGCGTGTATGCGGACATTGTCCTTGTTACCCCTTTGTAGCGAGTCCGAGTCGGATACTTCGACGCTCAGGTCCCCCTCTGGGAGCGGGGGCCGTCTGTATCCAAGTCTCAAACGTTGTCTGCGTCAACCACGGATCTGCGCCGCTCCCGCGCCGGGCGTGACCCGCCCACTGGGGGTGCGTCGCGGCGCCGTCCTCCGCCCCTCGCACCCCTTCATGGGCAGGGGTCGAGGACCTGGCGCTCAGTGGGCGGCGGCGTCCCAGTCGTGGCCGACGCCGACCTGCACGTCGAGCGGGACGCGGAGCTCGGCGGCACCGCCCATCCGCGCGCGCACGATCTCGGCGAGGGCGTCCTGCTCGCCGTCGGCGACCTCGAAGACGAGCTCGTCGTGCACCTGGAGCAGCATGCGGGAGCGGAGGTCGGCCGCCTTCATGTCGTGGGCGACGCCGATCATCGCGAGCTTCATGATGTCGGCGGCGCTGCCCTGGATCGGCGCGTTGAGCGCGGCGCGCTCGGCGTTGTCGCGGAGCACGCGGTTCGGGCTGCTCAGGTCGGGGAAGGGACGGCGGCGGCCGAAGATCGTCTCGGTGTAGCCGTCGACGCGGGCCTGCTCGACGACGTTGCGGAGGTAGTCGCGCACGCCGCCGAACCGCTCGAAGTAGCCGGCCATCAGCTCCCGCGCCTCGGCGGTGTCGATCCGCAGCTGCTTCGACAGGCCGAACGCGGAGAGGCCGTAGGCGAGGCCGTACGACATCGCCTTCACCTTCGTGCGCATGAACGGCGTGACCTCGGCCGGGGTGACGCCGAAGACCCGGGAGCCGACGAAGCGGTGCAGGTCCTCCCCGGAGACGAACGCCTCGATGAGGCCGGCGTCCTCGGAGAGGTGCGCCATGATCCGCATCTCGATCTGCGAGTAGTCGGCGGTGAGCAGCATCGGCCGCTCCTCCCCGGCGATGAAGGCCCCGCGGATCCGCCTGCCCTCCTCCGCACGGATGGGGATGTTCTGGAGGTTCGGGTCGTTCGAGGAGATGCGGCCGGTGGTCGTGCCGGTCTGCACGTAGGTCGTGTGGATGCGCCCGTCGGCGCCGATGCCGCGCTGCAGCGTCTCGATGATCTGCTTGAGCTTCGACGCGTCGCGGTGCTGCAGCAGCACGTCGAGGAACGGGTGCGGGCTCTTCGCCTGCAGGTCCGCGAGCGAGTCGGCGTCGGTGGAGTACCCCGTCTTGTTCCGCCGCGTGCCCGGCATGCCGAGCTCGACGAAGAGCACCTCCTGCAGCTGCTTCGGCGACCCGAGGTTCAGCTCGTGCCCGACGATCGCGTACGCGTCGTCGGCGAGCTCGCGGACGCGGGTGGAGAGCTCGGTGTTCAGGGCGTCGAGGGCGAGGACGTCGACGGCGACGCCGGCGGTCTCCATCTCCGCGAGCACCTTCAGGGTGGGCAGCTCGATGTCGGTGAGGACCTTCAGGGTCTTCTCGTCGAGGCCCTCCCGGAGCACGTGCGCCGAGCGGTAGACGTACCAGGCGTGCGTCGGCGCCGGGGACGCTCCCCCGATGTCCTGCACGAGCTGGTTCGGGTCGGCCTCGGGCAGCCGCTCCTGGAGGTAGCGGTCGACGACGTCGCGCAGCGTCTTGTCCTGGCCGCTCGGCCGCAGCAGCCAGGCGGCGAGCAACGTGTCGAACGCGATCCCGTCGAGAGTCAGGCCGCTCGCCGCGGCGGCCTTCAGCTGGGTCTTCGCGTCGTGCAGCACCTTCGGGGCCGACGGGTCGGCGAGCCAGGCCTCGAGCGGCGCGTAGTCGGCGCGGCCGGGCTGCCACGGCAGGTCGACGGTCTCGGTGGGTGACGCGATCCCGACGCCGACGACGCGGGAGCCCTGGGTCTCGAGGACGAGACCGAGGCCCTCAGGATGCGCGGCGCGGTTGCGGTCGAGCCAGACGGCGAGCTCCTCGTCGAGGAGCTGCTGGGCGGGCGGCGCGGGCGGCGCGGCGTCCGCGTCGGCCTCCGCCTCGGGGGCCGAGCCCGACACGCCGCCGCCCTCGAGCTTCAGCACCCGGTCGAGCAGCTGGCGGAACTCCAGCTTGCCGAAGACCTGCCGCACCGCCTCCTCGTCGATGGGACGGCGAACGAGATCCGCGGGGGCGACCGGCAGCTCGACGTCGGTGTGCAGGCGGTTGAGGCGGCGGTTGCGCTCGGCGTTGCCGCGCTGCTCGCGCAGGTTGTTGCCGACGACGCCCTTGATCTCATCCGCGTGCTCGAGGATCGCCTCCAGCGAGCCGTACTGCTTCAGCCACTTGACGGCCGTCTTCTCCCCGACCTTGTCGATGCCCGGCAGGTTGTCGCTCGTCTCACCGACGAGCGCGGCGATCTCGGGGTACTGGTACGGCTCGATCCCGTAGCGCTCGCGCACCTTGTCGGTGTCGTAGCGGGTGAGCTCGCTGACGCCCCTGACGGACGGGTAGAGCAGCGTGACGTCGTCGTTCACGAGCTGGATCGAGTCGCGGTCGCCCGAGACGATGAGCACGTCGTAGCCCTGCTCGCGGCCCTGCACGGAGAGGGTGGCCAGGATGTCGTCCGCCTCGAAGTCCTCCTTCGTGACGGTCGGGATGTTCATGGCGGCGAGCGCCTCCTGGAGGAGCGGGATCTGACCCTTGAACTCCGGCGGGGTCTCGTTGCGCGTGCCCTTGTACTCGGGGTACTCGCGGTTGCGGAAGGAGAAGCGGGAGATGTCGAAGGCGACCGCGAGGTGGGTGGGGCGCTCCTTCTGCAGGAGGAGCAGCAGCATCGACAGGAAGCCGTGGATGGCGTTCGTGTGCTGGCCCTCGGCGGTGCTGAAGCTGTCGACGGGGAGGGCGTAGAACGCTCGGAACGCGAGCGAGTGCCCGTCGACGACCAGCAGCGTAGGCTTCGACGGATCCGGCACCCGACCAGCCTAACGAGCGGGTCCGACCCCGCCCGGCGCTCTCGGAAGGACCCCGCATCGATGCAGCTCCCGCCTGACCTCGACCCCGAGCTGGTGACCCGGCTGGTGGAGTCGGGGGGCGGTGAGCTGGCCGTGCGGATGGAGATCGAGTTCCTGGAGCTGTCCGCGTCGCGCTCGGTCGCGCGGATGCCCGTCGAGGGCAACCGGCAGGTCGTCGGGCTGCTGCACGGCGGCGCGCACCTGGTGCTCGGCGAGTCGCTCGGCAGCGTGTCCTCCGCGATCCACGCCGGCCCCGGCCGCTACGCGGTGGGAATCGAGATCAACGCGACGCACAGCCGCTCGGCCACCGAGGGCTTCGTGGTCGCGACGTGCGAGGCCATCTCGCTCGGCCGCACCCTCTGCACGCACCAGACGTCGATCCGCGACGAGCAGGGCCGGCTGCTCTCCACGGTGCGGATGACGAACCTCCTCCGCGACGCCTGACCCGCGCACCCCGGCCTCGTGGTCGCAATTCGTGCCGCTCGCAACCATCGGCGAGCGGCACGAACTGTGACCACGGCGATGCGAGCAACAGGGTGGTCACAGTTCTGGCCGCTCATCCTTCTGCCGGAGCGGCCCGAACTGCGACCACCGCCCTGTGGAGAGTCGGGCGCCACTCGCTGATCGGACCTGCACGCTGTCCGCATGGTCTCGCGTGCACCGCTGCCGTCGTCGCTCCTGACGGACCCGTTCGACCGGCCGACCGCGGGTCGTCATGGCGTCGGACCCGGTCGGCTCCGTGACGCGGACATCGTGCGCCCCTACCGCGGCGTCCAGACAACGACGACGCCCTCGACCATCTGGGAGCGGTGCCGCGCCTACGCCGTGCGGATGCCGCCCGGCCAAGCCTTCAGTCACGTCACCGCCGCCCAGCTCCTCGGCTTCGAGCTCCCGCTCGAGCTCGCTCGCCGGGTGGTGCTGGACGTCTCCGCGGTCCATCCCGCGACCGCACCACGGGCGAAGGGAGTCCTCGGGCACCGACTTCGGGTCGCTCCCGGGGTGATCGAGCTCAGAGGGCTGATGGTCTGCAGCACTGTCGACACGTGGTGCCAGCTCGCCGGCCTCATGGAGCTCGACGACCTGATCGTCATCGCCGACCGCTTCCTCACGGACCTTCCCCTCCCAGAAGGAGAGGTCCGATCGACTGGCCGCCGCCATCGCTCGGAGAGACCCGAGGATGCGGATCTCGTTGCGAACCGCGCTGAAGGAGGCTCGCAGAGGTTCCGCCTCCCCCGGCGAGACGCGGCTTCGACTCGTGCTCGTTCGCGCCGGACTCCCCGAGCCCGAGCTGAATGTCCCGCTGTACGGCGCAGACGGGAGCTACCTCGGCAAGCCCGACGTCGTGTACCGGAGGCAGCGCGTGGTCTTCGAGTACGAGGGCGACGGCCACCGCGAGCGGAAGCAGTTCCGCTACGACGTCGAACGGTACGAACGCCTGAGCGACGAGGGGTGGGTGGTCGTCCGGGTCACGGGCGACGATCTGAAGGGCGATCGAAGAGAGCGGCTGGTGGAACGCGCCAGGTCTCGGCTGGGAGCGGACATCGTGGCGGATCGACCTCGTGCAGCCCCTACTTCTTCGGGGCCGCCAGCTGCTCGATGACGGCCTGCGCGACGTCGTGCATCGTGAGGCGACGGTCCATCGACGCCTTCTGGATCCAGCGGAACGCCTCCGGCTCCGTGAGCCCCATCTTCTCGTTGAGCAGACCCTTGGCCCGGTCGACGAGCTTGCGGGTCTCGAAGCGCTCGACCATGTCGGCGACCTCGGACTCGAGGGCGACGATCTGCGCGTAGCGCGCGAGGGCGATCTCGATCGCTGGGAGCAGGTCGTTCGGTGTGAACGGCTTCACCACGTAGGCGAGGGCGCCGGCCTCGCTCGCCTGCTCGACGAGCTCCTTCTGGCTGAAGGCGGTGAGCAGGACGACCGGCGCGATGTGATCGCGGGTCAGCCGCTCGGCCGCCTTGATGCCGTCGAGCTGCGGCATGCGGACGTCCATGACGACGAGGTCGGGGCGCAGCTCGGTCGCGAGCTGGACGGCGGTCTCGCCGTCGCCGGCCTCCCCGACGACGTCGAATCCGTTGTCGCGAAGGATCTCGACGATGTCGAGCCGGATCAGGGACTCGTCCTCCGCGACGACGACGCGGCGGGGTGCAGCGGTTGCGTTGTCAGCCACGCTCGAAGCCTAGTCTGTGGAGGCGCGGCTGCCTGCGGGGTGGCCGAGCGGGCCGGTGTGGCGGAATGGCAGACGCGGGGCACTCAAAATGCTCTGTCCGAGAGGGCTTGTGGGTTCGAGTCCCACCACCGGTACTCATGAGCGGGACGCGGCGGCCTCGACGACCACCCGCTCCGCCGGTGGGGTCGGCATCCGACGGCGGCGCTTCAGCCGGAGCGCCGGGCGCTCGACGAGGAGGTACGTCGCGGTCGCGAGCGGCAGCGTGATCGCGAGCACGAGCGCGAGGTCCGGCGGCAGCCCGGCGGCCCAGATGGTCGATCGTCAGCCAGTTGATCACCGGCAGGTGCCAGAGGTGGACGCTGCAGCTGATGATCCCGGCCGCACGCAGCGGCGGCGACTCGAGCAGCCGCGCGCTCCAGGCCGTCCTGCCGCGAGTCCGGTACGAAGAGGCGGGGGCGAAACGACAGCGGACCCCCGCCCCGCAGCGCGGGGGCGGGGGTCCGCCTTCGTCGTATCGGGGCCCGCCTCTTAGTCCGGGCTCCGCTCTCGCGGTTCCGTCTCGACCATGCCGTCAGCGTGGTCCGGGAAACCTGAATCCGGGCTGCGAATCCCGGCCCGATCGGCGCGTCGCGGCGGAGCGGCTCAGAGACCCGCGAGCCACGGCGCCAGCGGCCCCAGCAGCCAGAACCCGAGCCACACCACCCCGGTCATCGCGGTGATCGACACGACCGCGAAGGTCGGGAACCGGTGCCGCTCGGGGGCCCGGCCGCGGCGCAGCGGTCCGTGCTCGAGGCTCGTCGCCGGAGCCACCACCCCGTGGCGCGGCAGCAGCTCGACGTCGCCCGTCGTGTCGGCGAGGGTCCCCCGCGCGCGCAGGGGCTCGTGCTCGGTCTCGGTCCAGCCGCCGCCGTTCCACCAGCGCTCGGTCCCCGAGCCGTCCCCGTACCAGCCCGGCGGTGTCGCGTGGATCGTCATCGGGACCCCGTCCCCGGCCCCGCGGCCGATGCCCGCACGCTAACGGCAGCAGCCGGGCGGGGTCATCCCCCGCCCGGCTGCGAATGCGTAACGATCGGCCGATCAGCCGCCGAACTGCTGGTAGGCGGGGGCGGCGCCGCCGATCGCGTCGCCCATCACGTGGACGCGCATGTCGTTCGTGGAGCCGGTGATCCCGGGAGGGGATCCGGAGATCACGACGACCTTGTCGCCGCGCTCGACCCGCCCGATGCTGAGCAGCACGTCGTCGACCTGGTGCATCAGCTCGTCCGTGTTCGTGACCCGCGGCACGAGGAATGTCTCGACGCCCCAGCTGAGTGCGAGACGCGACCGGATGCCGGGCTCGGGCGTGAACGCGAGCACGGGGATCTGCGACCTGAGCCGAACCATCCGCCGCACGGAGTCGCCGGACTCGGTGAAGACGCAGAGGAACTTCGCCTCGACGAAGTCCGCGACCTCGGCGGCGGCGAGCGTGATCGCGCCGCCCTGGGTGCGGGGCTTCGTGCCGAGCGGCAGGATGCGCTCGAGGCCGTGCTCCTCCGTGGAGCGGACGATCTTCGCCATGGTCTTCACGGTGGTGACGGGGTACTCCCCCACGCTCGTCTCGCCGGAGAGCATGACCGCGTCGGCGCCGTCGAGCACCGCGTTCGCGACGTCGGACGTCTCGGCGCGGGTCGGGACGGGCGAGGAGATCATCGACTCGAGCATCTGCGTCGCCACGATGACCGGCTTCGCGAGGCGCCGCGAGATCTCGCAGGCCTGCTTCTGCACGATCGGCACGGCCTCGAGCGGCAGCTCGACGCCGAGGTCGCCGCGGGCGACCATCGTGCCGTCGAACGTGTCGATGATCGCCTCGAGGTTGTCGACCGCCTGCGGCTTCTCGATCTTCGCGATCACCGGCACGCGCCGGCCGACCTCGTCCATGATCTCCCGCACGCGCACGACGTCGTCGGGGCTTCGCACGAAGGAGAGCGCGATGAGGTCGGCGCCGAGGCGCAGGCCCCAGCGGAGGTCGGCCTCGTCCTTCTCCGACAGGGCGGGCACGTTCACCGCGACGCCCGGCAGGTTGATGCCCTTGTTGTTCGAGACCGTGCCGGCGACCATCACCTCGGTGCGCACGCGCACCCCGTCGGTGTCGAGCACCTGCACGCGCACCTTGCCGTCGTCGATCAGCAGGGAGTCGCCCGGCTTCACGTCCTGGGGCAGCCCCTTGAACGTGGTGCCGACGAGGTCCTTCGTGCCGAGGACGTCCTCGGTGGTGATCGTGAGGATGTCGCCCTCGGCGAGCTCGTGCGGCCCGTCGGCGAAGCGGCCGAGGCGGATCTTCGGCCCCTGGAGGTCGATCAGCACGGCGACCGCCCGGCCGGTGTCGTCGGACGCGCGCCGCACCTCGCGGTAGACGCCCTCGTGCACCTCGTAGCTGCCGTGGCTCAGGTTCATCCTGGCGACGTCGACGCCGGCCTCGATGATCGCCCTGATGTTCTCGTAGCTCGAGGTCGCCGGCCCGAGGGTCGCGACGATCTTCGCTCGTCTCATCGGTGGTGTGTCCGCCAATCGTGGTTCGGGATGTGCCGTGTCGAGGGTAGTGCCGCGGGAGACGGGCTCCCGACGGCCGCGGACTGCTAGAGGCTGAGCGCCCGGTCGGTCGGCCGGACGGGCGCGGGGAGCTCGGACTCGCCCTCGAGGTAGGCGTCGACGGCGGCCGCCACGGAGCGGCCCTCGGCGATCGCCCAGACGATGAGGGACTGGCCGCGGCCGGCGTCGCCGGCCACGAAGACACCGGGCACGTCGGTCTGGAAGCCGTCGTCCCGGGTCACGGTGCCGCGCTCGTCGAACGGCACCTCGAGCTGCTCGGCGAGGTCGTGCCGCTCCGGTCCGGAGAACCCCATCGCGAGCAGCACGAGGTCGGCCGGCAGGGTGCGCTCCGTGCCGGCCTTCGGTACGCGGTGGCCGTCGATGTACTCGGTCTCGGCGACGCGCAGCCCGGTGACGCGGCCGCTCTCGTCGCCGAGGAACTCGACTGTCGACGAGAGGAACTCGCGCCGGCCGCCCTCCTCGTGCGCGCTCGCGACCTCGAACACCGTCGGGACCATGGGCCAGGGCTGCGCGTCGCTCCGGGTGAGCGGCGGCTGCTTGCCGATCGCGAGGTTCGTCACGCTGCGCGCGCCCTGCCGGTGCGCGGTCCCGATGCAGTCCGCGCCGGTGTCGCCGCCGCCGATCACGATCACGTCGCGGTCCTCCGCGAGGATCTGCCCCGGCACCTGGTCGCCCGCGACGGCCTTGTTCGCCTGCGTGAGGAACTCCATCGCGAAGTGCACGCCCTCGAGGTCGCGGCCCGGCACGGGGAGGTCCCGCGGCACGGGAGCACCCGTGGCGACGACGACCGCGTCGTAGCGTCGGCGCAGCTCGTCCCAGGGGATGTCGACGCCGATCTCGACGCCGGCGCGGAAGCGCGTGCCCTCCGCGATCATCTGGTTCAGCCGCTGGTCGAGGCGGTGCTTCTCCATCTTGAACTCGGGGATGCCGTACCGGAGCAGGCCGCCGATGCGGTCGTCCCGCTCGAACACGGCGACGGTGTGGCCCGCCCGCGTGAGCTGCTGGGCGGCGGCGAGCCCCGCGGGGCCGGAGCCGACGACGGCGACGGTCTTGCCGGTGAGCCGGGTCGGTGGATGCGGCTCCACCCATCCGTTCGCCCACGCCTGGTCGATGATCGAGACCTCGACCTGCTTGATCGTGACCGCCGGCTGGTTGATCCCGAGCACGCACGAGGCCTCGCACGGCGCCGGGCAGAGCGTCCCGGTGAACTCCGGGAAGTTGTTCGTCGCGTGCAGCCGCTCGATGGCCTGCCGGCCGTCGCCGCGGTACATGAGGTCGTTCCACTCGGGGATGAGGTTCCCGAGCGGGCAGCCGTGGTGGCAGAACGGGATGCCGCAGTCCATGCAGCGCCCGGCCTGCCGGCGCAGCTCGCCGCGGTCCTGCTGCTCGTAGACCTCGTGCCAGTCCATCAGCCGCAGCGCGACGGGGCGCCGCTTCGGCAGCTCGCGCTCCCGCGTCTTCAGGAACCCCTTGGGGTCAGCCATTGCAGTCGCCTCCGTTCCTACGCACCCGTGGTCACCTGCAGGATCCGCCGCCAGACGGTGTCGCCGTCCGGGTCGAGCCCCTCGTCCGCCGCCTTCGCGCGCGTCTCCAGCACCGCCGCGTAGTTGCGCGGCAGCACCTTCACGAACTCCTCCACGACCCGGTCGAAGTCGGCGAGCATGCGGGCCGCGAGGGCCGAGTCGGTGAGCGCGACGTGGCGCTCGAGCAGGTCCTTCAGGATCGCCGCATCCGCGCTGTCCATCGGCAGCAGGCCGAGCTCGCCGCTCGCGATCGCGTCGCGGTTGACCTGCGACTCCGCCAGCTCGTGCACGTAGGCGGTGCCGCCGGACATCCCCGCGCCGAGGTTCCGGCCGGTCGCGCCGAGGATGACGGCGAGGCCGCCGGTCATGTACTCGAGCGCGTGGTCACCCACGCCCTCGACGACGGCGGTCGCGCCGGAGTTCCGGACGAGGAACCGCTCCCCCACGATGCCGGAGAGGAACATGGTGCCCTGCGTGGCGCCGTAGCCGATCACGTTGCCGGCGATCACGTTCTCCTCGGCGGCGAAGCGCGCCTCGGGATGCGGCCGGAGCACGATCTCGCCACCGGAGAGGCCCTTGCCGACGTAGTCGTTGCTGTCGCCGATCAGCTTCAGCGTGATGCCGGGCGGGAGGAACGCGCCGAACGACTGCCCAGCGGATCCGCGGAGCGTCACCTCGATGGAGCCGGACGGCAGGCCGTTCTCGCCGTGCTTCATCGTGAGGTGGTGGCCGAGCATGGTGCCGACCGCCCGCTCCGTGTTGCGCACCTCGAGGTCGAGCTCGATCCGTCCGCCGTGCTCGAGCACGTGGGCGGCCTTGTGCAGCAGCCGGTTGTCGAAGTGCTGCTCCAGCTCGTGGTCCTGGCCGACCCGCCGCGTGCGCGGCTCGTCGTCGGGGAACGCCGGCCCGACCAGGATCGGCGTGAGGTCGAGGCCGTCCGCCTTCCAGTGGTCGATCGCGCCGTTCACGTCGAGCAGCTCACGGCGGCCGATGATCTCGTCGAGGGTGCGGTAGCCGAGGGAGGCGAGCAGCTCGCGCACCTCCTGGGCGACGAACTCGAAGAAGTTCACGACGAACTCGGGCTTGCCCGAGAACCGGGCTCGCAGCTCGGGGTTCTGCGTCGCGACGCCCACGGGGCAGGTGTCGAGGTGGCAGACCCGCATCATCACGCAGCCGGAGACGACGAGCGGCGCCGTCGCGAAGCCGTACTCCTCCGCACCGAGCAGCGCGGCGACGATGACGTCGCGGCCGGACTTCATCTGGCCGTCGACCTGCACGGTCACGCGGTCGCGGAGCCCGTTCAGCATCAGCGTCTGCTGCGTCTCGGCGAGGCCGAGCTCCCACGGGGTGCCCGCGTGCTTCAGCGAGTTCAGCGGGCTGGCGCCGGTGCCGCCGTCGTGGCCGGAGACGAGCACCACGTCGGCCTTCGCCTTCGTCACGCCCGCCGCGACCGCGCCGATGCCCGACTGGCTCACGAGCTTCACGTGGACGCGCGCCGCAGGGTTCGCGCGCTTCAGGTCGAAGATCAGCTGCTTGAGGTCCTCGATCGAGTAGATGTCGTGGTGCGGCGGCGGCGAGATGAGGCCGACGCCCGCGGTCGAGTGCCGCGTCCGGGCGATCCAGGGATACATCTTCGCGGGCGGCAGCTGGCCGCCCTCGCCGGGCTTCGCGCCCTGCGCCATCTTGATCTGGATGTCGTCCGCGTGGCTGAGGTACATGCTCGTCACGCCGAAGCGGCCGGAGGCGACCTGCTTGATCCGGCTGCGCCGCTCGGGGTCGAGCAGCCGGTCGACGTCCTCGCCGCCCTCGCCCGTGTTCGACCGGCCACCGAGCCGGTTCATGGCGATCGCGAGGGTCTCGTGCGCCTCCTTGGAGATCGAGCCGTACGACATCGCGCCCGTGTTGAAGCGCTGGACGATCGACTCGATCGGCTCGACCTCGTCGAGCGGCACCGGATGCCGGTGGCTCGGCGCGAAGCGGAACAGGCCGCGCAGCGTCATCAGCGAGGACGACTGGTCGTCGACGAGCCTCGTGTACTCACGGAACACGTCGTACCGGCGCGCACGGGTGGCGTGCTGCAGGCGGAAGACGGTCTCGGGGTTGAAGAGGTGCGGTGGCCCGTCCCTGCGCCACTGGTACTCGCCGCCCGTGGCGAGCCGCATGTGCACGCCGGGGGCGGCCTCGTCGGGGAACGCCGCCGCATGGCGTGCGGCGCTCTCAGCGGCGATCACGTCGATGCCGACGCCGCCGAGCTTCGTCGTGGTGCCGGTGAAGTGGTCGTCGACGAACTCCTGCGACAGGCCGACGGCCTCGAACGCCTGCGCCGCCGCGTAGGAGGAGACGGTCGAGATCCCCATCTTCGACATGATCTTCAGCACGCCCTTGCCGAGCGCCTTGATCACGTTGCGCACGGCCTTCTCGGGCGTCACGCCGGAGAGCTGGCCGCTACGGACGAGCTGCTCCACGGTCTCCATCGCGAGGTACGGGTTGACCGCGGAGGCGCCGTAGCCGATCAGCAGCGCGACGTGGTGCACCTCGCGCACGTCACCGGCCTCGACGATGAGGCCCACCTTCATCCGGTTCTGGTTCCGGATGAGGTGGTGGTGGATCGCGGAGAGCATCAGCAGGCTCGGCACCGGCGCGAGCTCGCGGTTCGAGTCGCGGTCGGACAGCACGATGAACTCGGCGCCGCGGGCGATGGCCTCGTCGACCTCCTGCCGCATCGCGGTGATCCGCTCCTCGAGGGCGCGCTCGCCGTCCTCGACCCGGTAGAGCCCGCGGACGACGGTCGTCGTCGCGCTGCCGGGGTGCGGGTCGATGTGGATGAGCTTCGCGAGCTCGTCGTTGTCGATCACCGGGAAGTCGAGGACCACCTGGCGGGCGTGCCGCGGCGTGGCGGAGAGCAGGTTGCGCTCGGGGCCGAGGCCGAGGCGCAGGGAGGTGACGACCTCCTCGCGGATGGAGTCGAGGGGCGGGTTCGTCACCTGCGCGAACTGCTGCGTGAAGTAGTCGAACAGCAGCCGTGGCCGGGCCGAGAGCACGGCGATCGGGGTGTCGGAGCCCATGGCGCCGAGCGGCTCCGCGCCGGTGGCGCCCATCGGGCCGAGGAGGATGCGGACCTCCTCCTCCGTGTACCCGAAGGTGCGCTGGCGGCGCACGACGGATGCGGGCGTGTGGACGACGTGCTCGCGGTCGGGCAGGTCGGCGAGGTTGATCCGCGCGGAGTCGAGGTACTCGGCCCAGGGCTGCGACGCGGCGAGGCTCGACTTGATCTCCTCGTCGCTGATCAGCCGCCCTTCGGCGGTGTCGACGAGGAACATCTTCCCGGGGCGGAGGCGGCCCTTGGCCTGCACGCGCTCTGGCGGCAGGTCGAGCACGCCGATCTCGGACGCGAGCACGACGAGGCCGTCGGTCGTCACGACCCAGCGGCCGGGGCGCAGCCCGTTGCGGTCGAGCGTGGCGCCGACGAGGGTGCCGTCGGTGAAGACGATGGCTGCGGGGCCGTCCCACGGCTCCATGATCCCGGAGTGGTACTCGTAGAAGGCGCGCAGCTGCGGATCGAGGTCGGGCTGGTTCTCCCACGCCTCCGGCACCATCATCATGATCGCGTGCGGCAGGCTGCGACCCGCGAGGGTGAGCAGCTCGACGACCTCGTCGAACGACGCCGAGTCGGATGCGCCCTCGGTCACGATCGGCAGCAGCGGGGTGAGGTCCCCGAGCACCTCGCTCTCGAGCTGCGACTGACGGGCCCGCATCCAGTTGCGGTTGCCCTGCACCGTGTTGATCTCGCCGTTGTGGGCGATCATCCGGAACGGCTGCGCGAGCGGCCAGGACGGGAACGTGTTCGTGGAGTAGCGCGAGTGCACGAGCGCGAGCATCGAGACGAAGCGCTCGTCGGAGAGGTCGGGGTAGAACGGCTCCAGCTGGAGCGTGGTGACCATGCCCTTGTAGACGAGCGTGCGGCTCGACAGGGAGGCGAAGTAGGCGCGGTGCTCCCGCTCGACCCGCTTGCGGAGCCGCATGGCCTGCCGGTCGAGGGCGATGCCCGCGGGCCGCTCGCCGTCCGCGCCGCGGCGCGTGGAGGTCAGGAAGAGCTGCTCGAACGCCGGCATGGAGCCACGCGCGAGCGCCCCGATGGTGCTCGCGTCCGTCGGCACGGGACGCCAGCCGAGCACCTCGAGGTCCTCCTCCTCGGCGATCGCGGCGACGGCCGCCTTCAGGGCGTTGCGCTCGCGCGGGTCGACCGGGAGGAAGCCGAGCCCGACCGCGTACGTGCCGGCATCGGGCAGCTCGAAGCCGGCGACCGCGCGGAGGAACGCGTCGGGGATCTGCGTGACGATCCCGGCGCCGTCGCCGGTGCCCGCGTCGGAGCCGACCGCACCGCGGTGCTCGAGGTGCCGGAGGGCGTCGAGCGCGGCGTCGATGATGTCGTGGCCCGCGGTGCCGCGGAGCGTCGCGACCATCGCGAGGCCGCAGGCGTCGCGCTCGGCGGCGGGGTCGTAGAGCCCGGTGGCCTCGGGCACGGCGCTGAACAGCGCGCGGGGTGCGGGGCGCTCGGCCATGGCGTCCTCCAGATCAGCCGGGGAGCCCGGCGGGGAGTGGATTCCAAGCGGGACGCCGTCGGCCCGGGATGCGGATGCGTCCCGCTGCCCGCTCGGCGGGAAGGGGAGGCTACAGGGAAGGTGCGCGGGGTGCGGAGGATCGCGGTGCGGCTCGCCCCGGGATCAGCCCCTGGACGCGCCGCCGCTTGTGACGGATCGCGCGTCCTCGTCCGCGGGGCTCGACGGGAAGTCGGCCGCGGTCCAGCGCGATCCTACAAGCCCGTCGGGCACCCACTGTCGTCCCGGGCGGTAGACGCCGACCTCGAGGCCGGGATGGCGCCGGAAGGACCAGGCCATGAGCACGATGCCGATCACGATCGACAGGAAGGCGGCCCATACGTTGGTGCGGAGCCCGAAGAAGACCTCGCTCGGGTCGATGCGGATCGACTCGAACACGCTGCGCCCGGCGCCGTACCAGATGAAGTAGAAGGCGAGGGCGCGGCCCCACCGCATGGGGATGCGGGGCGCGAGGTACGGGCGTCCGTTCGCCGGACGGACGAGCTTCTTCTCGATGGCGACGAGCACGATCGCGCCGGCGACGTCCCAGATGAGCTCGTAGAGGAAGGTGGGGTGGAAGAGGGTGCCCGGGGCGAGGCCCGCCGGGAAGGCCGCGTTGTCGCTCGGCACCTGCAGCCCCCAGGGCAGCGTGGTGGGCATGCCGTAGAGCTCGGTGTTGAACCAGTTGCCGATGCGGCCGATGCCCTGCGCGACGAGCAGGCCGGGCGCCATGGCGTCCGCGAACGACAGGAAGCGCACGCCGGTCCAGCGGCTCGCGATCCAGATGCCGACGGCCCCGCCGATCAGCGACCCGAAGATGGCGTTGCCGCCGTTCCAGATCGCGATGACGTCGTAGAAGGTGTGGCCCGCGCCGAAGTAGTCGCCGGGGTGCGTGAGCACGTGGTAGGCGCGGGCGCCGACGATGGCGAGCGGCACTGCGACGATCGCGAAGTCGACCACGACGCCGGGCTGGGCGCCGCGGGCGGTGAGGCGGCGCGAGGTGATGATCAGGCCGACGATGATCCCGGCGAGGATGCAGAGCGCGTAGCTGTGGACCGTGAAGATCCAGATCTGGAACGACGCCCAGGACGCGGGCGGGCTCGGGATGCTCTCGATCACGCGGAAGACCCTAGCGGCTGACCGTCTCGCCGCTCGCCGGCGCGGTCCCGGCGGCGAGGCCGGACGCGGTCTCCCGCAGGCGGCCGATGCCGCCCTCGGCGAGTGCCGACACGAGGGCGGAGCCGACGATCGCGCCGTCCGCGTAGGCGAGGATCTCGGCGACCTGCTCGGGGCTCGAGACGCCGAGCCCGACGCACGCGCTGGCCGCGCCGTGCTCGCGCAGCCGCGCGACAAGGGTGCGGGCCGCGGCGTCCACGTCCATCCGGGCGCCGGTGATGCCCATCGTCGACACCGTGTAGACGAAGCCGCGCGAGGCTGCGACGGCCGCGTCGAGGCGCGCATCCGAGGAGGTCGGGGCGGCGAGGAAGACCCGGTCGAGGCCGCGGGCGTCGCTGGCGGCGAGCCACTCGCCGGCCTCGTCGGGGATGAGGTCGGGCGTGATCAGCCCCGCGCCGCCCGCCGCGACGAGGTCGTCGGCGAACCGCTCGACCCCGTAGGCGAGCACGGGGTTCCAGTAGGTCATGAGCAGCACGGGCGTGTCGACGGCGGCGGTGATGCGCTGCAGCGCCTCGAACGCATGCCGCAGCCGGAATCCGCCGGCGAGGGCCGTCTGGGTGGCCCGCTGGATGACGGGGCCGTCCATCACGGGGTCGGAGTAGGGCAGGCCGAGCTCGAGCACGTCGGCGCCGGCCTCGGCGAGGGCGATCGCGGCGTCGATGCTCGTGGCGAGGTCGGGGAAGCCGACGGGGAGGTAGCCGACGAAGGCGCCTGCCCGCTCGGCGTTGGCGGCGCGGATCCGCGCCTCGACAGGCCCCACCGGGGTCGCGGTGGTCACGACTGGGCCGCGTCGCGGTCGATCAGGTCGAACCACTCCCCCGCGGTGACCATGTCCTTGTCACCGCGGCCGGAGAGGTTGATCAGGATCGTCGCCGACGGGCCGAGCTCCCGGCCGAGCTCGAGCGCGCCGGCGAGCGCGTGCGCGGACTCGATCGCCGGGATGATGCCCTCGGTGCGGCTCAGCAGCCGCAGCGCATCCATCGCCGCGGCGTCGGTGACCGCCCGGTACTGGGCCCGGCCGGCGTCCGCGAGGAACGCGTGCTCCGGCCCGACGCCCGGGTAGTCGAGGCCGGCCGAGATGGAGTGCGACTCCTGGGTCTGGCCGTCCTCGTCCTGCAGCAGGTAGCTGCGGGCCCCGTGCAGCACGCCGGGGCGCCCCTTGCCGATCGTGGCGGCGTGCCGCGGGGTGTCGACCCCGTCACCCCCGGCCTCGAAGCCGTAGAGGGCGACGTCCGCGTCGTCGAGGAACGCGGTGAAGATGCCGATCGCGTTCGAGCCACCCCCGACGCAGGCGGCGACCGCGGTGGGCAGCGCGCCGGTGCGCTCGAGCAGCTGCGCCCTGGCCTCGTCGCCGATGATGCGCTGCAGGTCGCGGACCATCGACGGGAACGGATGCGGGCCGGCGACGGTGCCGAAGACGTAGTTCGTCGTCGCGACGTTCGTCACCCAGTCACGCATCGCCTCGTTGATCGCGTCCTTCAGGGTGCGGGAGCCGGACTTCACGGCGACGACCTCGGCGCCGAGCAGGCGCATCCGCGCGACGTTCAGCGCCTGGCGCTCGGTGTCGACCTCCCCCATGTAGATGGTGCAGTCGAGCCCGAAGAGGGCCGCGGCCGTCGCGGTCGCGACGCCGTGCTGGCCGGCGCCGGTCTCCGCGATGACGCGCTTCTTGCCGACGCGGCGGGTGAGCAGCGCCTGACCGAGCACGTTGTTGATCTTGTGCGAGCCGGTGTGGTTCAGGTCCTCGCGCTTCAGGAAGATCCGCGCCTCGCCGGCGTGCGCGGCGAACCGGGCGACCTCGGTGAGCGGCGACGGCCGGCCGGTGTAGTTCCTGTGCAGCTCGGCGAGCTCCGCCTGGAACACCGGATCCGTCTTCGCGTGCTCCCACGCGGCCGTGAGCTCGTCGAGGGCCGCGACGAGCGGCTCGGGGACGAACCGGCCACCGTAGGCGCCGAAGTAGGGCCCGGGCTGCGAGTAGCGCGCGGGGAGGTCGGTGGCGGTCATGATCCGGCTTTCGTGAAGGCGGCGAGGAGGGTCTCCGGGTCCCCGGTGACGAGCGCCTCGCCGACGAGCACCACGTCGGCGCCGGCGGCGCGGTACGCCGCGACGTCGTCGGTGGTGCGCACGGCGGACTCGGCGACGCGGACGACGCCCGCGGGGATGCGGGCGGCGAGCCGCCCGAAGAGGTCGCGGTCGAGCTCGAAGGAGTCGAGGTCGCGGGCGTTGACGCCGATGATCCCGGCGCCGATGCCGAGGGCGCGGTCGAGCTCCGCCTCGCTGTGCGTCTCGACGAGCGCCGCCATGCCGAGGTCGCCGATGAGGCGGAACAACGAGGCCAGGGCCTCGTCGGTGAGCGCGGCGACGATCAGCAGCACGAGGTCGGCGCCGGCGGCGCGCGCCTCGAGCACCTGGTACGCGGTCGAGACGAAGTCCTTGCGGAGCACCGGGACGTCGACGGCCGCACGGACGGCCTCGAGGTCGGCCAGCGAGCCGCGGAAGCGGCGCCCCTCGGTGAGCACGCTGATCGCGGCGGCTCCTCCGGCGGCGTACCGGGCGGCGAGCGCTGCGGGATCCGGGATGTCGGCCATCGTGCCGCGCGACGGGCTCGCGCGCTTCACCTCGGCGAGCACCTTCATGCGGGTCTCGTCCCGCGCGAGCGCGGCGGCCGCGTCGAGCGGGGGCGCCGCGGCGAGGGCGGCGGCCTCGATGGCCGGCAGCGGGCGGGCCTCGCGGCGCGCGGCGGCGTCCTCGGCCGCGCCGGCCATCAGCTCGGCCAGCAGGCCGGGGACGGCCGTGCGGGGCGAGGTCAGTGCGAGCTCCCCACCCGGGAGCCGCCGACGCCGAAGCCGGCCTTCTTCAGCACGAAGCCGACGATGAGGCCGATCGGGATGAGCAGGGCGCCGAGGTAGACGAGCGGCAGCACCTCGAGGAAGAGGAACAGCGTGCCGATCGCGATGCCGAGCAGCATGATCGCGACTGCGATCCAGGCCGCGGGCGACGAGCCGTGGCCGGGGTCCTCCGTGGTGTTCGCCATGCGAACGATCCTACGGGACGGCCGGTGGCCGGGGCCGGTCGTCGTCGTCGTGCGTGGGGTCGCCGCCGGCGGTCAGCGCGTCCCATTCGTCGACCGGATCCGAGCGCCGCCCTGCGGGGTTCGCGGACTGCCGGTAGCGGCTCGATCCGCTCGGCCAGCCCGGGGCGCGCAGCAGCACCGCGCCGCCCGCGATGGCGGCGAGCAGGCCGGCCGCCGCGGCGACGAACGGCCATCCGGTGCCGTGCGCGACCGCGGTCACGTGGCCGATGACGCCGGTCGCCGTGCTGACCGCGCCCCGGGTGCCGGCGGCCGCGTCGAGCGCGTTCGGCAGCGTCAGCAGCACCACGAGGGCGCCGAGCAGCACGAGGATCAGCCCGAGCACGATCCGCGCGATCCGGCCGGCGATCGTGAGCGCCCCGGCGAGGGCGATGAGCACGATGCCGAGCGGCGCGAGCGCGGGCGCGACGCCCTGCCCGGTGACGGGCACCGGCCTGCCGTCGACGGGCACGACGGTGGAGAACACCTGCGTCGACGCGAGCACGACCACGCCGCCGAGCGCGAGGACGACGAGCACGAGCAGGAGCCGCTCGCGGGCCGCGCCGCGCCGGTCCCTCACGGCCGGCCGACCGGCCGCATCGCCGCGGCGATCGCGACCGCCTTCAGCGGCGCGGCCGCCTTGTTCTGCGACTCCGCGTACTCCGCCTCCGGCACCGAGTCGGCCACGAGGCCCCCGCCGGCCTGCACGCGGGCGACGCCGTCGGCGATGAGCGCGGTGCGGATGGCGATGGCGAGGTCGAGGTCGCCGGCGAAGTCGAAGTAGCCGACCACGCCGCCGTAGACGCCGCGGCGGGCGGGCTCGAGCGCGTCGATGATCTCGAGGGCGCGCGGCTTCGGCGCCCCGGAGAGCGTGCCGGCCGGGAACGTCGCCTTCAGCACGTCCACCGGGCCGACGCCGGGGCCGATCTCGCCCTCGACGCTCGAGGTGATGTGCATGATGTGGCTGAACCGCTCGATGCGCATGAACTCGGTGAGCTCGACGGTGCCGGGCAGGCAGACCTTGGCGAGGTCGTTGCGGGCGAGGTCGACGAGCATGAGGTGCTCGGCCCGCTCCTTCTCGTCGACGGCGAGCTCGGCGGCGAAGGCCTCGTCCGCCTCGGGCGTCGCGCCGCGCGGCCGGGATCCGGCGATCGGATGGCTGAACACGCGACCCTCGGACACCTTGACGAGCGCCTCGGGCGACGACCCGACGACCGCGACGGGGCTGCCGTCCTGCCGCTCGTGGGCGAGCAGGTACATGTAGGGCGACGGGTTCAGCTGCCGCAGCACGCGGTACACGTCGAGGGGGCTCGCCGTCGTCGGCAGGTCGAAGCGCTGGGCGATGACGACCTGGAACACGTCGCCGTCGCGGATGTGCTGCTTCGCGGCCACCACCGAGTCGAGGTAGTCCTGCCGGGGCGTGCGCAGCTCGGGTTCGGGCACGATGCCGAGGTCGACCTCCGCCAGCTGCGCCTCCACCGGGGCGCCGAGCCGCTTCTCGAGCGCGTCGAGCCGCCGCTGGGCGTCCGTCCACGCGGTGACCTCGTCCTCGGTGCCGTCGTTCAGCACGGTGACGATGAGCGAGACCGTGCCCTTGAGGTGGTCGACCGCGACGACCTCGGAGGCGAACACCATGCCGAGCTCCGGCACCGCGTAGTCGGCCGGCGGGGCGTCGGGCAGCCGCTCGAGCAGGCGCACGGCGTCCCACCCGATGTAGCCCACCAGGCCGCCGGTGAGCGGCGGCAGCCCCTCGACGCGCGGGCTCGCCCAGTGCGAGTGCAGGTCGTCGAGCGCCTCGAGGTAGTCGCCCGTCACGCCGCCGGCGCCGAACGCCCGGGACGCGGGCAGGCCCCAGTCCTGCCAGACAGGGCGGCCGCGCTGCTCGGTGAGCGCCCCGAACGCGGCGACGCCGACGAACGAGTAGCGCGACCAGAGGCCGCCCTGCTCGGCGGACTCGAGCAGGAACGTGCCCGGCCGCATCCGCCCACCCGCGCGCATCGCGAGCTTGCGGAAGATGCCGAGCGGCGTCTCGCTGTCGGCGAAGAGCTCGCGGACCACGGGGACGACCCGGCGTCCCTCCCGCGCGGACGAGAACGCCTCGACGGTCGTGGTGCCCGGCATCCGGCTCATGCGGCGCTCCCGTCGACGGCGTCGACCGGGTGCGTGTCGAAGCACGAGTGCGCGCCGGTGTGGCACGCGGCGCCGGTCTGGTCGACCCGCACGAGCAGCGCGTCCGCGTCGCAGTCGAGCGCGGCCCTCCGGACGACCTGGATGTGCCCGGACGTGTCGCCCTTGCGCCAGTACTCCTGCCGGGAGCGCGACCAGAAGGTCACGCGCCCCTCGGTGAGCGTGCGGGACAGCGCCTCGCGGTCCATCCAGCCGAGCATGAGCACCTCCCCGGTCGCGTGCTCCTGCACGATGGCGGGCAGCAGGCCGTCGGGCCCGAACCGGGCCGTCTCGAGCGCATCCGCCGCGGTCAGCACCGGCGCCTGCCCGGCCTCGTCGCTCATGCGTGCACCGCTCCCGTCCGCCGCACGACGACACCCGCATCCGCGAGCGCCGCCTTGACCTGCCCGATCGTGAAGACCCCGCGGTGGAACACCGATGCGGCGAGCACCGCGTCGGCCCCGGCGGCGACCGCGGGGGCGAAGTGCTCGAGGGCGCCGGCACCGCCGGATGCGATCACCGGCACGCTGCTGATCGCCCGAACCGCCTCGATGAGCCGGAGGTCGTAGCCGGCCTTCGTGCCGTCCGCGTCGATGGAGTTGACGAGCAGCTCGCCGGCGCCGAGGACGATCGCCTCCTCGACCCAGGTGAGGGCGTCGATGCCGGTGTTCGTGCGCCCGCCGTGGGTGGTCACCGCGAAGCCGCTCGGCACCCGCGGGTCACGGAGCACGTCGAGGGACAGGACGCACACCTGGGCGCCGAAGCGGTCCGCGATCTCCGCGAGCAGCGCGGGGCGGGCGATCGCGGCGGAGTTCACGCCGATCTTGTCCGCACCGGACTTCAGCAGGGTGTCGACGTCGGCGACGGACCGCACGCCGCCGCCGACGGTGAGCGGCACGAACACCTGCTCGGCGGTCCGCCGGACGGTGTCGAGCATCGTGCCGCGGCCCTCGACCGTGGCGGTCACGTCGAGGAAGGTGATCTCGTCCGCCCCCTGGGCGGCGTACCGCGCCGCGGACTCGACCGGATCCCCGGCGTCGACGAGCCCCTCGAAGCGCACGCCCTTCACGACGCGGCCGTCGGCGACGTCGAGGCACGGGATGACGCGGGTCGCGAGCGTCATCGGCTCAGATCCTCGCCGCGTGGATGGGGGTGACGAAGATCGCGCGGGCGCCGAGCGCGTAGAGCGCGTCCATCACGTGGTTCATGTCGCCGCGCGGCACCATCACGCGCACGGCCGCCCACGCCGGGTCGTGCAGCGGCGAGACGGTGGGCGACTCGATGCCGGGGGCGATGCGGGCCGCCTCGTCGAGCAGCGAGCGCGGCAGGTCGTAGTCGACCATCACGTACCGGCGGGCCACGAGGACGCCCTGCAGCCGCCGCTCGAGCACCTCGAGGCCGGTCGCGGCGCGGGGCCCGGCGATCAGCACCGCGGTGGACTGCAGGATGACCGGGCCGAAGATCTCGAGGCCCTGCGCCCGCAGGGTCGAGCCCGTCTCGACGACGTCGGCCACCGCATCCGCGACGCCGAGCCGCACCGCGGTCTCCACGGCGCCGTCGAGGTGCACCAGCTCGGCGCGGACGCCGGCCGCGTCGAGGAACCCGCCGACGAGGGCGGTGAAGCTGGTCGCGACCCGGAGGCCGGTGAGCTCGCTCAGCTCGGTGAAGCGGCCGGCCGGTCCCGCGAAGCGGAAGGTGGAGGACGCGAAGTCGAGCGCCGCGACCTCGCGGGCCGTGGATCCGGAGTCGAGCAGCAGGTCCCGGCCCGTGATGCCGACGTCGAGGGCGCCGGAGCCGACGTAGGTGGCGATGTCGCGCGGGCGCAGGTAGAAGAACTCGACGTCGTTGCGCGGATCCGCGACCGTCAGCTCCTTCGGGTCGCGCCGGAGGCGGTACCCGGCCTCGCCGAGCATCTGCGCCGCGGTGTCGGCGAGGGCGCCCTTGTTCGGGACGGCGATCCTCAGCATGCTCGGGCTCTTTCCAAACGGGGTCGGACGGGACGCTGCAGCGGCGGGGCCGGTCGGCTCAGAGATGGCGGCCGACGTCCTCGAGGGTGAGGCCCTTCTTCAGCAGCAGCACCTGCACGTGGTACAGCAGCTGGGAGACCTCGGATGCGAGACGGTCGTCGTCCTCCCACTCGGCGGCCATCCACACCTCGGCCGCCTCCTCGACGATCTTCTTGCCGATGGCGTGCACGCCCGCGTCGAGCTCCTCGACCGTGCGCGACCCGGCCGGGCGATCGGCGGCCTTCGCCGCGAGCTCGGCGTAGAGGCCGTCGAACGTCTTCACGCGTCCCAGGCTACCGGCGGCACCGGAGTCGCGCCGTTCCGGAGAAACCGGGCGACACGCCGCCTCGGGGCGCTCCATTGCGGCGTGTCGCGCAGGAACTCCGGATCGGCGTGATGGGTCAGGCGGTGGCGAGCTCCCGGAGGCGGCGGACCGCCGCATCCGGATCCGCGTCGCCGAAGACGCTGGATCCGGCGACGAACGTGTCGGCGCCGGCCTCGCGGGTGCGGGCGATGGTCGCCGGCCCGATGCCGCCGTCCACCTGCAGCCACACGTCGCGGTCGCCGATCGTGCCCCGGACCTGGCGGATCTTGTCGAGCATCTCGGGCTGGAACGCCTGGCCGCCGAAGCCGGGCTCCACGGTCATCACGAGCACCTGGTCGAACTCGTCGAGGCGGTCGAGCCACGGGCCGGCCGGCGTCCCGGGCTTCAGCGCGACGCCCGCCTTCGCTCCGGCCGACCGGATCGCCCGCGCCGTCGCGACCGCGTCCTTCGCCGCCTCCGCATGGAAGGTGACCACCGCGGCACCCGCCTCGGCGAACCCGGGGGCCCAGCGGTCGGGATCGTCGATCATCAGGTGCACGTCGAGCGGCAGGTCGGTGACCTGCAACAGCCGCTCCACCATCGGCAGCCCGAACGTGAGGTTCGGCACGAAGTGGTTGTCCATCACGTCGACGTGCACCAGGTCCGCCGACGGGATGCGCGCGACGTCCGCCGCGATCGCGGTGAAGTCGGCGGACAGGATGCTCGGTTCGATGCGAACGGCCACCAGCCGACCCTAGAGGAGCCGGCTCGGCGTGCCCCGTCGACCGCTCAGCGGTCGACGGTGACGCCGCCGCCCTCGCCCATCACCGGCTCGTCCTCGCTGATCGTCAGCTCCGGCTTGCGGCCCCGCGCCACGTTGATGGCGAAGATGATCGCGCCGATCACCAGCCACACGAGGCCGCCGATCTTCGCGAGCGGATCCGCGTTGATCAGCACGTAGCCGATGATCAGGAAGCCGAGCACGGGCACCACCCCGTGCAGCAGCCAGTTCCGCGACCGCTGCTTCACCATGTAGTGCCAGAACACGGCCACGTGCAGCAGGCAGAAGCCGAAGAGCGCCCCGAAGTTCACGAGCGACGAGATCAGCGTGAGCTGGCCGACGAAGAACAGCACGAGCACGACGGTGAGCGCGGTGACCGCGAGGATCGCGTAGGTCGGCACCTGCTGCCGGCTGATGCGGGAGAGGAGCCGCGGCAGCTGCCGGTCGCGGCTCATCGAGTAGAGCAGCCGGCTCGTCGCCGCCTGCGCGGCCATCGCGTTCGCGATGCCGACCGCGACCACGTTCACGGCGAAGAAGGCGGTCTGCCATCCGGTGCCGGCGGCCTGCTGCACGAGGAGGAAGAAGGCGTTGTTCACGTCGTTGTCGCTGAAGGCGGCGCGACCGCCGGCGAGCAGCGCCGCGAGCCACGTCTGCGCGATGAACAGGCCGGCGACGATGAAGAGGGCGATGATCATCGCCCGCCCGGGACCGTTCTTCCGGCCGGTCGACTCCTCCGCGAGGGTCGAGATGCCGTCGAAGCCGAGGAAGCTGAGCACCGCGATGGACAGCGCGCCGGCGATGAGCGGACCGTTGACCTTGCCGGGCGTCCAGATCGGGTCGGTGCTCCAGTGCGCGCCCGGCAGGGTGCCGCCGTTGATCGCCATCACCGCGATGACGATGAAGATCGCCACGAACACGAGCTCGATCACGAGGAACATGCGGTTCGCGAGCTTGATCGAGCTGATGCCGAGCAGATTCACCACCGTGTTGATCGCGACGAAGACGAGGGCCCAGAGCCAGTCGGGCGTCCCCGGGAAGATGCCCACCATCGAGGACGCCGCGAACACGTAGAGCAGCGTCGGCACGAGCAGGTAGTCGAGCAGGATCGCCCAGCCGGCGAAGAAGCCGATCGAGGGGTGGATGCCGCGGCCGACGTAGGAGAAGACGGATCCGGCGAGCGGGAACGACTTCGCCATCTGCGCGTAGGCGAGCGCGGTGAAGATCATCGCGACGAGTCCGATCACGTAGACGAGCGGCACCATGCCGGAGGCGCTGTTGTAGACGGTGCCGAAGATCGCCCACGGCGCGATCGGCACCATGAAGATCAGGCCGTAGATGAGCAGGTCGACGGTCGAGACGGAGCGCTTCAGCTCCTGCTTGTAGCCGAACGACTCGAGGGTGCGCTGGTTGTCGGAAGCGGCGGACATCGGGCGGCTCCAGGAGTCGGGCGGTGACGGAAGTTGCCTGCCACGACACACCGGGGCAGGGCCCCTACTTTGGAGGGCGGCAGGGCGTCGGTGCAAGTCCCTTCCGCGCGCCGTGATCGGGCCGAGACGAGAACCGTCCCGTCGCAGGTCGCCGGCGCCTCAGGAGCGGGTGAGCAGCTGCACGAACATCGCGTCGGTGGCGTGACGGTGCGGCCAGAGCTGCGCGGCGGTGCCGCGGCGCGCGCCGGCCAGCGGGCCGCTGGTGATGCGGCCGAGCACCTCGGTCGTCTCGACCGCGACGAACCCCGGATGCCGGGCGAGGACGTCCTCCACGCGCTCGGTCGTCTCGGCGACGACGGGCGAGCACGTGACGTAGGCGAGCAGGCCGCCGGGCGCGAGGGCGGCCACCGCGGCGTCGAGGAGCCGCGTCTGCAGGGCCGCGAGCTCGGGGACGTCCTCGGGGCGCTTGCGCCAGCGGGCCTCCGGCCGCCGGCGGAGCGCGCCGAGGCCGGTGCAGGGCGCGTCGAGCAGGATCCGGTCGAACCGGTCCGTGCCGTCTGCGAACCGCACCCCGTCGCCCGTCTCGACGCGGGCGTCGCCCGGCACCGCGGCGAGCGCCCGCTCGACGAGCCGGGCGCGGGCGGCCGTCAGCTCGTTCGCGAGCAGCGAGGCGCCGCCGGCCGCGGCCTCCGCGGCGAGCAGCGCGGCCTTGCCCCCGGGGCCGGCGCAGAGGTCCAGCCACCGCTCCCCCGCCGCGACCGGCCTGGCGCGGGTGAGCGCGAGGGCAGCGAGCTGCGATCCCGGGTCCTGCACCCGCACCACGCCCTCCCGCACGCCGGGTACGCCGGCCGGATCGCCGCCCGGCGACTCGATGCCGAGCGGGGACAGCGGATGCCGGGGCAGCCCGGTCGCGGCCGGCTCGGCGAGGCCGGGCAGCGCGACGAGACCGACCGGCGCCGGCACGTTGTCGACCTCGAGCAGCCGGTCGAGGTCGGCGTCTCCCCCGTCGGTGGCGGCGAGCGCCGCGCGCAGCGCGGCGACGACCCAGGTCGGATGGGCGCTCCGGGCCGCGAGCAGCTCATCCGGATCCGTGAGCCCGGCGGTGAGGCGCTCGGTCCAGGCGGCGTCGTCTGCGGCACCGACCCGGCGCAGCACCGCGTTCGCGAAGCCGGCGGCACCCTTCCCGGCGGCCTCGCGCGCCTGGTCGACGGCCTGGTGCACTGCCGCGTGCGGCGCGGTCCGGGTGGCGAGCAGCTGATGCGCGGCGAGCCGCAGCACGTCGAGCAGCGGTGGGTCGATCGCCGAGATGGCCCGGCCCGAGGCTGCGGCGATCACGGCGTCGTAGTGCCCGAGCCGGCGCAGCGTGCCGTACGTGAGCTCGGTCGCGAAGGCGGCCTCGGCGGCCGGCGTCGCGGCGCGCTGCAGGAGCACGGGCAGGAGGAGGTTGGCGTAGGCGTCGCGCTCCCGGACCGCGGTGAGCACCTCGAGCGCGATCCGGCGGGCCGGGCTGACGGCCGAGCGGGGACGGGCGGTCATCCGAGCCGCACCGGTCGCGCCGCGCCGTTCAGCCAGGCGCTCGCAGGCATCGGTGTGCGGCCGGCGGGCTGCACGGTGACCAGCTCGATGGGGGCGTCCGCCGTGCCGACCAGCACGCGGCCGCCGGTGAGGGCGACCTCCCCCGGTGCCAGCGGGGCGGCGTCCCGCGCCGGGGCGGCGTCGAGCACCTTGAGGCGGCTGCCCGCGACCTCGGTGAAGGCGCCCGGCTCGGGCGTGGTGCCGCGGTAGCGGGCGAGCACGGCGTCGGCGGATGCGGTGAGGTCGAGCCGGCCGTCCTCGAGCGTGAGCTTGCCGGCGAGGGTCGGCTCCCCCGCCTGCGGGACGGCGACGGCGGTGCCGCCGGCGAGCGCGTCCACCGCGCCGGCGAGCACCCCGGCGCCGATCGGGGCGAGCCGCGCGAGGAGGTGGCCCGCGGTCTCGTGCGTGCCGATCGGGACCTCCTCGACGGCGAGCAGCGGTCCCGTGTCGAGGCCGGCCTCGAGCCGGAACACGGCGACCCCGGTGCTGCGATCGCCGGCGATCAGGGCGTGCTGGACCGGCGCCGCACCGCGCCAGCGCGGCAGCAGCGAGAAGTGCAGGTTGATCCAGCCCTCGGCAGGGCCCGACAGCAGCGGCTCCCGGATCAGGCCGCCGTAGGCGACGACGACACCGAGGTCGGCGCCGTCCGCCAGCAGCGTCGCCGTCGCCTCGTCGTCGAGCCGGGATGCGTGGAGCACGGGCAGGCCGAGCTCCTGGGCGCGGGCATCCACGGGCGAGGGCGTGAGCACGCGACGGCGTCCCTGCGGTGCGGGCGGCCGCGTGACGACGCGGATGATCTCGTGCGGTCCGGCCGCGAGCGCGTCGAGCGCGGGGACCGCCGCATCCGGCGTCCCGGCGAAGAGCAGCCGCATGTCGTCCCTCCCGATCGGCGCCGTTCAGCCTAGGCGGCGGCTCTGGCCTCGCCCGCCCGGATCCCGGGCGCCTTCCGTCATTCCGGGCGACTTTTCGCGCCCGGAATGACGGAAGCGGCCCGGAATCGGATGCGAGGGTCGGGGGCGCGCGTCAGAGGGGCTCGTGGGGGTCGAAACGGACCCGGAGCGAGGGCGGCGGCGGGGCGGGCGGCTTCGGGCGGCGGGCGGAGCCGGCCTTCACGAGCGCCGCCTTGGCGATCGCGGCGAGCCGGGGGCCGGCCCCGTAGTCGAAGCGGAGCACCGCCCGCCGCCCGGTCGGGTCGGCGCCGTGCAGCAGCACCTCGGCGCCGGCGGCCTCGAGCTCCTCGACGAGGCCCTGCACCGCGGTGGCCGGGCCGGTGACGGCCACGAGCCGCACGACGGGCGGGAAGCGGAGCGTCCGGCGGTCGGCGAGCTGGCGGGCCGCGAACTCGGGGAAGCGCCAGGTGGCGAGCGCGGTCGCCACGTCGCCGGAGACGCCGACGAGGTGCACGGGCGCGTCGGGGCCGGCGAGCGCGGCGGCGGCCGCCCACCAGCGGAGGCAGTCCTCGGCCACCCAGAGGGACTCGCGGGCCAGCATCCGTCGCCCGTCGAGCAGCAGCACCGCGCGGTAGCCGCCTGGCGCACGCGGTTCGGCCCCGCGGGTCGACACGACGATGCGCGGGCTGCGGTCGATCTCGTCGTGCACGTGCTCGCCGTCGGCGATGAGCACGGGGACGCCGGGGAAAGCCCGGCCGAGCTCGTGGGCCGTGCGCCCGGCGTCGATCGGCGGTGGGGCGTCGCCGGCGCTCAGCGCCCTGAGGGCCGCCTCACCGGGTCGGGCGACCTGCACGAGCACGGGGCCGGCGGTCAGCGCCTGGCGCAGCGCCCGCCAGGCGGCGGACGGGATGCGCGACGGGCGGTCGTCGTCGGGGGTGAGCACGACGTCGGGCCGGGGCCGCGGCGGCGGGCCGTCGGTGAGCCAGCCGACCTGCACCAGCCGCTGCACCGTGGTCGAGCGCGTGTGGGCGAGCAGCAGGAGCCCGGCGCCCGACTGCTCCTGCCGGAGGAGCGCCACGTCCCGGGTGGCGGCATAGGGCGCGAGCGGCTCCTGGTGGAAGGCGTCCGCCTCGTCCCAGACGAGGATCGCGCCGAGGTCGGGCGCCGGGGCGTAGACCGCCGAGCGCGCCCCGATCAGCACGTGCGGGCCGGGCGTGAGCGCCGCGAGGTGTGCCCGGTAGCGCTCGGCGGCCGGCAGCGATGCGTCGAGTCGCAGCACCGCGTCCGCCGCGGGTCCCGCGGCGAGCACGGACGCCAGGTGGTCGAGGTCGCGGCGGTCGGGCACCGCGACGATCACCGAGCGGCCGGCGGCGGCCACGGATGCGGCGGTGTCGGCGAGCTCGGCCGCCCAGCCCCCGACCGTGCGGCCGTCCCGGTCGACCGGATGCGGGGTGGCCAGGGCGGTGAGCCGCCGGCCATCCACGAGCGCGTCGCCCGCGGCGAGTCGAAGGGCGTCCACCGGGACCGGGTCGGGCGGCCCGTCCTTCAGCCAGCGCTGCTCGACGCGGGCCTGCCGCTTCGGCACCGCGATCCGCAGCACGTCGGAGGCGACGCCGGCGCCGCGGTCGGCCACCGCGCGGGCGAGCCGCCAGACGTCGGGGGCGAGCACCGGCATCGGCGAGACCAGCTTGTCGATCTCGGACAGCTCCCCCGGCGCCTCGCTCGTATCCGAGACGCCGACCACGAAGCCGTCGGCCGAGCGGCCCGCGACGCGGAGCGGCACCTTCACGCGCACGCCCGGCACGACCTCACCGCGCATCCGCTCGGGGATCCGGTAGTCGAACAGGTGGTCGAGGCGCGGCAGCGGGGAGTCGAGCACGACGTTCGCGATCGACGCCTCGCTCATCACGGCTCCGTGCTCACGACGGCCTCGGCGCCGCGTCCGCCGTCGTCAGAGCCCGGCCGCCGCCGCGAGGTCGGCGGCGCGGTCGGTGCGCTCCCAGGTGAACGACGGCAGCTCGCGCCCGAAGTGCCCGAACACGCTCGTCTGTGCGTAGATCGGGCGCAGCAGGTCGAGCGCGTCGATGATCGCGCGCGGCCGCAGGTCGAAGACCTCCCGGATGGCGGACACGATCCGCTCCTCGGGCACGTGCGCGGTGCCGAAGGTCTCGGCGTAGAGGCCGACCGGCTCCGCGGCGCCGATCGCGTAGGCCACCTGCAGCTCGAGCCGGTCGGCGAGGCCGGCCGCGACGGCGTTCTTCGCGACCCAGCGCATCGCATAGGCCCCGGAGCGGTCGACCTTCGAGGGGTCCTTGCCGCTGAACGCGCCGCCGCCGTGCCGGCTCGCGCCGCCGTAGGTGTCGACGATGATCTTGCGGCCGGTGAGGCCCGCGTCCGCCTTCGGTCCGCCGATCTCGAAGCGGCCGGACGGGTTCACGTAGATGCGCGGCGCGGAGGCGTCGAGCCCGCTCGCCTCGAGCACCGGGTCGATCACGAGGCGCCGGACGGCGTCGCGCAGGTCGGCGGAGGAGACCGACGGCGCGTGCTGGGTGGAGACGACGACCGCCTCCACGCTGACGGGGCGCACGCCGTCGTAGCCGATGGTCACCTGCGTCTTGCCGTCGGGACGCAGGTACGGCAGCTCGCCGCCCTGGCGCACCTCGGTGAGACGGGCCGCGAGCCGATGGGCCAGCGAGACCGGGATCGGCATCAGCTCCGGCGTCTCGCGGACGGCGTAGCCGAACATGATGCCCTGGTCGCCGGCGCCGAGCTGGTCGTAGGCGGCGGCGCTGCCCTCCCGGGATTCGAGCGCCCGGTCGACGCCGGCCGCGATGTCGACCGACTGGGAGCCGATCGACACCGAGACGCCGCAGGTGGACCCGTCGAAGCTCTGCTCGGAGGAGTCGTAGCCGATCCGCCGGATGCGGTCCCGGACGATGCCGGGGATGTCGGCGTAGCCGCTCGTCGACACCTCGCCCGCGACGTGCACGAGCCCGGTCGTGACGAGGGTCTCGACGGCGACCCGGGCGTGCACGTCCTGCGCGATGAGCGCGTCGAGCACGCTGTCGGAGATCTGGTCGCAGATCTTGTCCGGGTGGCCGGGCGTCACGGACTCGGACGTGAACAGGCGCAGCGCGGGCACGGTTCCTCCAGGGAAGTGGGTGGGGCGTCCCGGCTCAGGCGGGGACGACGAGGTCCAGGATGGCGTCGGCCACCGACCGCTTGTCGCCGCCGGCCGAGCCGACGACGTCGCCCGCGGCGTTCAGCACGGTGACGGCGGTCTCCGGCTTGCCGAAGACGAGGTCGTGCCCGACCTCGTTGAGGACGAGGAAGTCGGCGCCCTTCGCCGCGATCTTCTCGCGGCCGAGGGCGAGCAGCCGGCCGGGGTCGGGCTCGGTCTCCGCCGCGAAGCCGACGACGACCTGGCCCGGCCGGGAGCGCTCGGCGGCGATCGTGGCGAGCACGTCGGGGGTGCGCACGAGCTCGACCGTGAACGTCTCGCCGAGCTCCCGCTTCTTCAGCTTGCCGTCGGCGACGCTCGCCGGCCGCCAGTCGGCGACGGCGGCGGCCATGATCACGACATCGGCGGCAGCGGCCTCGCGACGCACCGCGGCGAGCAGCTCCTCCGCGGTGCGGACGGACACGACCTCGACGCCCGCGGGCGGCTGGACCTCGAGGTGCGCGGCGACGAGGACGACGTCGGCGCCGCGGTCGCGGGCGGCCTCGGCGAGCGCCACGCCCTGCCGGCCGCTCGAGGCGTTGCCGAGGAAGCGGACCGGGTCGAGCGGCTCGCGCGTGCCGCCCGCGGTGACGAGGACCCGCTTCCCGTCGAGCCCCCGGGGTGCGGCGGCGTCGATCGTGCGGTCGAGCTGCGGGTTCGCGCGGACCGCGGCGTCGAGGGCCGCCGCGACGATGTCGGCGGGCTCCGCCATCCGGCCTGCTCCCGCGTCCTTGCCGGTCAGCTGCCCGGAGACGGGTCCGACGAGGAGCACGCCGCGGGACTCGAGCGTGCGGACGTTGGCCTGCGTGGCCGCGTGCTCCCACATCTCGGTGTGCATCGCGGGTGCGACGACGAGCGGCGCGGCGCTCGCGAGCACCGTCGTGCCGAGGAGGTCGTCGGCGAGGCCGGCCGCGAGCTTCGCGAGGGTGTTCGCGGTCGCCGGCGCGATGACGATGAGGTCGGCCGACTGACCGAGCGCGACGTGGCGCACCTCGGCGACGCCCTCGTAGAGGTCGGTCTCGACCGGGTTGCGGCTGATGGCCTCGAGCGTGGGCCGGCCGACGAAGCGCAGCGCGGCCGCGGTCGGCACGACGTGCACGTCGTGGCCAGCGAGCACGAGGGCGCGGACGACGCCGACCGCCTTGTATGCGGCGATGCCGCCGGAGATCCCGACGACGATCCTCACGGGCGCCCCGCTCCCGCGCCCATGGCCCGGCCGGCGCGCCCGCTCGGGGTCACTCGACGGCCGTGATGCGGAGCTTGTCCTCGTTGACCTCGCGGAGCGCGACGGACAGCGGCTTGTCGTCGATCGAGGACTCGACCAGGGGCCCGACGTTGTCGAACAGGCTGCCCTCGTGCAGGTCGGCGTAGTAGTCGTTGATCTGGCGCGCGCGCTTGCTCGCGAAGATGACCAGGCCGTACTTCGAGTCCACCTTGGTGAGCAGCTCGTCGATGGGCGGGTCGATGATGCCGAGGTTCTTGGAAGCCATGGGATCTCCTTGAAAGAGGAAGCGATCGCCGCGGAAGCGGCGTGGAGGGCGCGCGGTGCGCGGCGGGATCCGGGCAGGCCGGATCAGACGGACATCAAGTTTACGACCTCGCGGGCCGCCTCCTCGACATCCGTGTTCACGACGGTCGCGTCGAACTCCTCCTGGGCGGCGAGCTCGACCCGTGCGGTCTCGAGCCGGCGCTCCCGCTCCTCCTCGCTCTCGGTCCCCCGGCCGACGAGCCGGCGGACGAGCTCCTCCCACGTGGGCGGGAGCAGGAAGACGAGCATCGCCTCCGGGAAGGCCTCCCGCACCTGCCGCGCGCCCTGCAGATCGATCTCGAGGAGCACGCTGCGGCCCTCGTTCAGCGCCGACTCGATCGGCTGCCGGGGCGTGCCGTAGCGATAGGCGTTGTGCACGCGCGCCCACTCGAGGAACTGGCCGGCCTCGATCATCCGGTCGAACTGCTCCTCGGACAGGAAGTAGTAGTTCACGCCGTCGATCTCGCCCGGCCGCGGCGGCCGCGTGGTGGCGCTGACCGACAGGAGCACCTCGGGGTGGTGCTCCCGGATGTAGGCGGCGACCGTCCCCTTGCCGACGGCGGTGGGCCCGGCGAGCACGACGAGGCGGCTCGGCCCCTGCTCCGGCTCGAGCGGGCGACGCGGCGCCTGGCGGCGGACGAGGAACTCGTGCAGCCGCTGGTACTGGTGCACGCCGAGGCCGCCGAGCCGCTTCGACGGCGAGATCTTCAGGTCCTGCATGATCTTCGCGGTGCGGGTCGGCCCGAGCCACGGGATGCTGCCGATCAGCTCGCTGACCCGCATGGTCGCCTCGGGCTGCGTCTGGTCGCGCGCGGCGGTGGAGAGCACCTCGCTGGCGCTGCGCTCGCCGGAGGACACCTGGCGCTTCACCTCGGCCCGCGCCCGGCGCGCGGCGACGGCCGCCCGGGAGCCGGCGAGCCGGTCGACCTCTGGCGGGTTCATGGTGCGGTCCGGGTGGTCACGCGATCGCCTCTCCGAGGAGGTCGGCCTGCCGCTTGATCGCGTCGCCGATGGCGGACGGTCCGGAGGCGAGGATGCTGCGGGATGCGGTCACGACGGTCGAGGCCGCCGCGACGCCGAACAGCCGCTTGACGTCCGCGAACTGGGCTCCCTGGTAGCCGAAGCCGGGGGCGAGGATCGGCGTCGCCGGCTCCGCGGCCAGCGAGGCGAGGTCGATGCCGAAGTCGGTGAAGTCGACGGTCGCGCCGAGCACGACGCCGATGTTGCCGATCGGCCCCTCCGCGTGGGTGCGGTTCCAGTTCACGGCGCGCTGGGCGAGGCCGCCGGCGACCGACTTGCCGGCCTGCGTCTCCCGCTGGATGATCGCGGTCTGCACCGCCATCGCCTCCGGGTTCGACGTCGCGGCGAGCACGAAGAGGCCCTTGCCGTGCCGGCCGGCCTGCTCGAGCGGGGACCGCAGCGCGCCGAAGCCCTGAAAGGCGCTGATCGTCATCGCGTCCGCCTCGAGCGGCGCGCCGGGGGTGAGCCACGCCTGCCCGTAGGCCTCGATGGTCGAGCCGAGGTCGCCGCGCTTCACGTCGGCGATCACGACGAGGCCCGCCTTGCGCGCCTCCTTCAGCACGTCCTCGAGCACGCGGTAGCCGATCGAGCCGAACCGCTCGTAGAACGCGACCTGCGGCTTCACGATGCCGACCCGGCCGACGCAGGCCTCCACGACGCGGAGCCCGAACTCGTGCGCGCCGACCGCGGACACCGGCAGGCCCCACTCGGCGAGCAGGTACTCGTGCGGGTCGATGCCGACGCACAGGTGCCCGTACTCGGAGAATGCGGCGCCGAGGCGCTCCGCGAAGGTGGGCACGATGGACTACCTCGTCTTCCTCGCCGCAGCCGTGCTGCGACGCCGCTCGTACTCCTGCAGGGGGGTCACATCGAATCCTGCCCGAATCGCATCCAGTGACGCCACCGCAGCGGACAACTGAGCCACCGTCGTGAACAGGGGTTTGTCGGCTGCGACGGCCGCGGCGCGGATCTCGTAGCCGTCCGCGCGGGCCGATCGGCCCGACGGCGTGTTGACGACGACGTCGATCTCGCCGCGGCGGATGAGCTCGACCACATCCGGTCCGACCTCACCCGACTCGCTGAGCTTGCGCACGACCTCGGCCTGGATGCCGTTGCGACGCAGCATCTCGGCGGTGCCGGCCGTCGCGACGAGCCGGAACCCCACCTGGCTGAGGCGCAGGGCCGAGAGCACGATGGACCGCTTGTCCCGGTCCGCGACCGACACGAACACGGTGCCGGACAGCGGGAGCCCGCCGTACGCGGCCTCCTGGCTCTTCGCGAAGGCGCGCGGGAAGTCGCGGTCGATGCCCATGACCTCGCCGGTGGAGCGCATCTCCGGCCCGAGCAGGGAGTCGATCACGTTGCCGGCGCGGTCACGGAACCGCTTGAACGGCAGCACGGCCTCCTTCACGGCGACCGGGGCGTCCGCCGGGACGTCGCTGCCGTCGCGCGCAGGCAGCATGCCGTCCTCGATCAGGTCGGCGATCGGCCGGCCGGCCATGACGAGCGCGGCGGCCTTCGCGACCTGCACCCCGAGCGCCTTCGAGACGAACGGCACCGTGCGGGAGGCGCGGGGGTTCGCCTCGAGCACGTAGAGCACCCCGGCGGCGACCGCGAACTGCACGTTCAGCAGGCCACGCACGCCGACGCCCTGCGCGATCGCGAGCGTCGCCGTCCGCACCTCGTCGATGACGGAGCGGCCGAGGGTCACCGGCGGCAGGGTGCAGCTCGAGTCGCCGGAGTGGATGCCGGCCTCCTCGATGTGCTCCATCACGCCGCCGATCCAGAGGTCGGTGCCGTCGTAGAGCGCGTCGACGTCGATCTCCACGGCGTCGTCGAGGAACCGGTCGACGAGCAGCGGATGATCCGGGCCGACGATCGCCTGGCCGGCGATCCGCTCGAAGTAGCCGTCGAGGCTCCCGGCGTCGTAGACGATCTCCATCCCGCGGCCGCCGAGCACGAACGAGGGACGCACGAGGACCGGGTAGCCGATCTCGGCGGCGACCGCCTTCGCGCTCTCCGCATCCGTCGCCGTGCCGTTCTTCGGCGCGACGAGGCCCGCGTCGGCGAGGATCGCAGCGAACAGCCCCCGCTCCTCGGCGAGGTCGATCGCGGCGGGCGAGGTGCCGAGGATCGGCACACCGGCGGCCTCGAGCCCCTTCGCCAGCCCGAGCGCGGTCTGGCCGCCGAGCTGCACGATCACGCCGACGACGGTGCCGCTCGCGGACTCCGCGTCGACCACCTCGAGCACGTCCTCGAGGGTGAGCGGCTCGAAGTAGAGCCTGTCCGAGGTGTCGTAGTCGGTGGAGACGGTCTCCGGGTTGCAGTTCACCATCACGGTCTCGTACCCCGCGTCGCGGAGCGCGAACGCGGCGTGCACGCACGAGTAGTCGAACTCGATGCCCTGGCCGATCCGGTTCGGGCCGCTGCCGAGGATCACGACCTTCCGGGCGTCCGACGGCTCGACCTCGGTCTCCTGGTCGTAGGTGGAGTAGTGGTACGGCGTGAGCGCCGGGAACTCCCCCGCGCACGTGTCGACCGTCTTGTAGACCGGGCGGATCCCCGCGGCCTGCCGCTCGCGGCGGATGCTCGCCTCGTCGGTGCCGCGGAGCTCGGCGAGCTGCGCGTCGGAGAAGCCCTGCTCCTTCGCCGTCCGGAGCAGGAAGGGGTCGAGCTCGTCCGCGGCGCGGATCCGGTCGGCGAGCGTGTTGATCTCGACGATCGCGTCGAGGAACCACGGGTCGATCGCCGTCGCCGTATAGACCTCCTCGACGGTGGCGCCGGCGCGGAACGCCTGCTGCACCTGCCCCATCCGTCCGTCGGTCGGCGTGCGGATCGTCTCGAGCAGGGCCGCCTTGTCGCCGGGCTCCCCCGCCCAGGTGAACGAGCTGCCCCGCTTCTCGAGCGAGCGGAGGGCCTTCTGCAGCGCGGCGCCGTAGGTGCGGCCGATGGCCATCGCCTCGCCGACCGACTTCATGGTGGTCGTCAGCTCGGGATCCGCGGCGGGGAACTTCTCGAACGCGAACCGCGGCACCTTCACGACGACGTAGTCGAGCGTCGGCTCGAAGCTCGCCGGGGTGACGCGGGTGATGTCGTTCGGGATCTCGTCGAGCCGGTAGCCGATCGCGAGCTTCGCGGCGATCTTCGCGATCGGGAAGCCGGTGGCCTTCGAGGCGAGCGCGCTCGACCGGGAGACCCGCGGGTTCATCTCGATGACGATGATCCGGCCGGTGGTGGGCTCCACCGCGAACTGGATGTTGCAGCCGCCGGTGTCGACGCCGACCAGCCGGATGATGTCGATCGCGATGTCGCGCATCCGCTGGTACTCGCGGTCCGTCAGGGTCATCGCCGGGGCGACGGTGATGGAGTCGCCGGTGTGCACCCCGACGGGGTCGACGTTCTCGATGGAGCAGACGACGACCGTGTTGTCGGCGTGGTCACGCATCAGCTCGAGCTCGTACTCCTTCCAGCCGAGGACCGACTCCTCGAGGAGCACCTCGCCGACCGTGGAGGCGGCGACGCCCTGCGCGACGAAGCGCGCGAGCTCCTCCGGGGTGTGGGCGAACCCGGAGCCGAGGCCGCCCATCGTGAAGGAGGGCCGGACCACGAGCGGGTAGCCGAGCACCTCCGCGTGCTGCAGCGCGTCCTCGACGCTCGTCGCGATCGCGCTCTTCGCCACCTCGGCGCCCGCCTCGATCACGAGGTCCTTGAAGATCTGCCGGTCCTCGCCGCGGCGGATCGCGTCCACCTTCGCGCCGATCAGCTCGACGTCGTACTTCGCGAGGATCCCGGCGTGGTCGAGGGCGATCGCGGCGTTCAGGGCCGTCTGGCCGCCGAGCGTCGGCAGCACCGCGTCCGGCCGCTCGGCCGCGATGATCTTCTCGAGCACGGGCACAGTGATCGGCTCGATGTAGGTCGCGTCGGCGAAGTCGGGGTCGGTCATGATCGTCGCCGGGTTCGAGTTGACGAGGATCACGCGGATCCCCTCCTCGCGGAGCACCCGGCACGCCTGGGTGCCCGAGTAGTCGAACTCGGCCGCCTGGCCGATGACGATCGGCCCGGAGCCGATCACGAGCACGCTGGCGATGTCGTCGCGCTTGGGCATCAGCTCGCTCCTTCCGTCGGGGCGGTCTCGACGGCGATCGCCGCCGCCTCGCCCTGGTCACGCGCCGCGAGCACGAGGTCGCGGAAGCGGTCGAACAGCTCCGCGGCGTCGTGGGGGCCCGCGGCGGCCTCGGGGTGGTACTGCACCGAGAAGGCCGGGAGGTCGAGGCAGGCGAGGCCCTCGACGACGTCGTCGTTGAGGGCGACGTGGGTGACCTCGGCGCGGCCGAAGCCGGCGGGGGTGTCCACGACCCGGCCGATCGGCGCGTCGACGGCGAAGCCGTGGTTGTGCGCGGTGATCCCCACGCGGCGGGATCGGAGGTCCATCACCGGCTGGTTGATCCCGCGGTGGCCGAAGGGCAGCTTGTAGGTGCCGAACCCGAGCGCGCGGCCGAGCAGCTGGTTGCCGAAGCAGATGCCGAAGAACGGCGTGCGCCGGGTGAGCACCTCCTTCAGCAGCGCGACGTGCCGGTCCGACGCCTCCGGATCGCCGGGGCCGTTCGAGTAGAAGACGGCCGAGGGCTGCAGCGCGTAGAGCTCGTCCACCGTCACGGACTCCGGAACGACGTGCACGTCGAGTCCCCGTTCGGCCAGCGCCGCGATCGTCGCGGCCTTGATGCCGAGGTCGACGATCGCGACCGAGCCGATCCGCTCCCCCACCGCCGGCACGGTGTAGACCGCGTCGGTCGACACCTCAGCCGACAGGTTCAGCCCGCTCATCGGCGGCTGCGCCTGCACGAGCGCGAGCTGCTCCTCGGGGGCGAGGGCCGCATCCTCCCCCGAGAAGATGCCGGAGCGCATCGCGCCCTTGTCTCGGAGGTGACGCGTGGCGGCGCGCGTGTCGAGGCCGGCGATGCCGACGATGCCGTCGTGGACGAGGTCGTCCTCGAGGGTGCGCTTCGAGCGCTGGTTCGAGGCGAGGCGCGACGGGGCGTGCGCGGCGTAGCCGGCGACCCAGATGCGGCGCGACTCCGGGTCCTCGTCGTTCATCCCGGTGTTGCCGATGTGCGGCGCCGTCTGGATGACGATCTGGCCGGCGTAGGACGGGTCGGTGAGCGTCTCCTGGTAGCCGGTCATGCCGGTGGCGAAGACGGCCTCGCCGAAGGTGCGGCCGCGGGCGCCCCAGGCACGGCCGGGGAAGCGGCGGCCGTCCTCGAGCACGAGCACGGCGGGTTCAGGCGTCGTCATGCGGACCTTTCGCAGCGGATCGGATGCCGACCAGCTCCTCGACGGCGGCGACGAGCGCGGCGCGCGGGAGCGGGTCGATGCGGAACGAGGACTCGACGGGCACGGGCCCGTCGTCGGTGTCGAGCGACCAGGCCAGGACGGTGAGCCCGCCGGGTTCCACCGTCCGGTCGATCGTCCAGGTGCCGGTGCCGGCGCCGGTGACGCTGGCGGCAGGCAGGTACAGCGGCGTGGCGCCGTCGCGGTCGACGCGCACGCCCGTGTCGGTCACCGCGACGTGCGCCCTGGCCCGGAAGCCGAGGGCGTGGGCGCTCACGCGGTCGAGCGGACGGCCGGCGAACGTGGTGGCGAGGTAGAGGCCGTCGGCCTCGGCGCGCACCGCGCCCTCCGTCTCGGGGGCCGCCGGCAGGGCCAGGCCGCGCTGCCGCCGGCCGCGCAGGCGCCACGAGACGACCATGCCGGCGAGCGCGGCGACGAGCACGATCAGCGTGATCGTGACGGCGACGGGTGGGATCACGCGGTGCCCCCGGCGACCTCGGCCGCGTCCCGGAGCACGCCGTCGAGCACGGTCGGCCGGCCCTCGTGCAGCACGGCGACGACCCGCCCCGGCAGCGTGCGGCCGAGGTAGGGCGAGTTCGTGCTGCGGCCCGCGAGATCGGCGGTGGAGAGCACGCGGCTCGCCGCTGGGTCGAGCAGCACGAGGTCCGCGCGGGCGCCGTCCACGAGCGGTCCCCGGTCGGGAAGGCTCCCGATGACCGCAGGCGCGCTCGCCATCACCCGTTCCACCTCCGCCCAGCCGAGCAGGCCGGTCTCGACCATCGCCGCCTGCACCACGGACGCGGCGGTCTCGAGGCCGACCATGCCGTTCGCGGCGGCCTGCCACTCGCTGCGCTTCGCCTCCGCCGGGTGCGGGGCGTGGTCGGTCGCAACGACGTCCAGGGTACCGTCGGCGAGCCCGGCCCTGAGGGCCGCGACGTCCTCGGCGGCGCGCAGCGGCGGGTTCACCTTGAAGCGCGGGTCGTAGCCGCGCGCGGCCTCGTCGGTGAGCAGCAGGTGGTGCGGGGTCACCTCGGCGGTGACCCGGACGCCACGCGCCTTCGCCCAGCGGATGAGCTCGACGCTCCCGGCGGTCGAGACGTGGCAGACGTGCAGGCGGGCGCCCGCCGCCTCGGCGAGCAGCACGTCGCGGGCGATGATCGCCTCCTCCGCCACCGCCGGCCAGCCGGCGAGCCCGAGCTCGGCCGAGACGGCCCCCTCGTGCAACTGCGCCCCTCGGGTGAGCCGCGGCTCCTCCGCGTGCTGGGCGATCACGCCGCCGACGATGCGGGCGTACTCGAGCGCGCGGCGCATGAGCAGCGGATCCGCGACGCAGGACCCGTCGTCGGAGAAGATCGTGACCCGGGCGCGGGACCGGGCCATCGTGACGAGCTCCGCGAGCTCACGGCCCTCGCGGCCCTTCGAGACGGCGCCGATCGGCCGCACGTCGACGTAGCCGGCCGCCCTGCCGAGCGCGGCGACCTGCTCGACGACGCCCGCGGTGTCCGCCACCGGGTCCGTGTTCGGCATGGCGTGGACCGTGGTGTAGCCGCCCGCCGCCGCGGCCCGCGAGCCGGTGAGCACCGTCTCGGCGCCCTCACCGCCCGGCTCGCGGAGGTGGGTGTGGAGGTCGACGAAGCCGCGGAGCGCGATGAGGCCGTCGGCGTCGATGACCCGGTCGCCGGGCGACGCTGCGAGGGCGCCGGTGGCGGTGACCACACCGTCCTCGACGGCGAGGTCGGTGCGGACGCCGTCGCCGGCGCGGAGCGCGCCGCGGATCAGGATCCTGGTCATGCGGCGCCCCTTCGTCCGGCGAGCACGTCGTACAGCACGGCCATCCGCACGGCGATGCCGTTCTCCACCTGCTCGAGCACGGTGGAGCGCGGCGAGTCGGCGACCTCGCCGGCGATCTCGAGCCCGCGGTTCATCGGACCGGGATGCATGACGAGGCTGCGCTCCGGCAGCCGCGCCGCCCGGGCCGACGACAGCCCGTAGAGCGCCGCGTACTCCCGGGCGCTCGGGAAGAAGGCCTCGGTCATCCGCTCGCGCTGCACGCGGAGCATCATCACGACGTCGGGGCCGGCGTCGATCGCCTCGTCGAGGTCGATGCCGGCGGTGACCGGCCAGCCGCCGACCGCGCCCGGCAGCAGCGTCGGCGGGCCGACGAGCCGCACCGCCGCACCGAGCGCGGTGAGCAGCCAGACGTTCGAGCGGGCCACCCGCGAGTGCAGCACGTCGCCGACGATCACGACCGCGACGCCGTCGAGGTCCCGGCCCCGCGACGCCGCCCCGTGCAGGCGCTTGCGGATGGTGAAGGCGTCGAGCAGCGCCTGGGTCGGATGCTCGTGGGTGCCGTCGCCGGCGTTCACGATGCCCGCGCGCGTCCAGCCGCTCGAGGCGAGCACCTCCGCCGCGCCGGACGCCTGGTGCCGGATCACGATGCCGTCGGCACCCATCGCCTGCAGGGTCTGCGCGGTGTCCTGGAGGCTCTCGCCCTTCGAGACCGAGGAGCCCTTCGCGCTGAACGTGATCACGTCGGCGGACAGCCGCTTCGCCGCGGCCTCGAAGGAGATCCGCGTGCGGGTCGAGTCCTCGAAGAAGAGGTTCACGACGGTCGTCCCGCGCAGCGTCGGCAGCTTCTTCACCTGGCGCTGCTGCGTGTCCGCCATGTCCTCGGCGATGTCGAGCAGCGCGACGGCGGCGTCCCGGCCGAGCCCGCGGGTGGAGAGCAGGTGCTCGCTCATTCGATGGTCACCCCGTCCTCGCCGTCGACCTCCACGAGCCGCACGCGGATCCGCTCCGTCTTCGCCGACGGCAGGTTGCGGCCGACCGAGTCGGGCCGGATCGGCAGCTCGCGGTGCCCCCGGTCCACCAGGACCGCGAGCCGCACCACCGCCGGTCGGCCGAGCGCGGTGAGGGCGTCGAGCGCGGCGCGGACGGTGCGACCGGAGAAGAGCACGTCGTCGACGAGGACGACCGTGGCCCCGTCCACGTCGGCCGGCACGTCGGTGCGCCCCGTGGGGCGGGTGGGCTGGGAGCCGAGGTCGTCGCGGTAGAGGGTCACGTCGAGCGTGCCGACCGCGACCGGTTCGCCCGCCACCTGGCTCATCGCGGCGGCGAGGCGCGCGGCGAGCACGGCACCGCGGGTGGGGATGCCGAGCACCAGGAACCGGGCGCCGTCGGGTGCGGTCTCGAGAAGCTCGTGGGCCATCCGCATGATCGCGCGGCGTACGTCGTCGGCCTGCAGCAGGGTGCGCGGCGGCATCCGACCTCCTTCCCCGCCTCACTGGACGGTCCTTAAAGGTGATCGCGGACGAGCCTAGCGTTCCCGTCCGGCGCCCGCGGATCGGCTGGGGATCCTTCCGCTCCGGCCCCGGCAGCGGGACCATGGCCGGGCGGAGGGAGTCCCGGTGAACCGCAACGACGATGCGCAGACCGACCTCGCCGCGCTGCGCCGGGCCGTCTACGCCCGCGACGCGACGCCTGCGGCCTCCGAGGCGTACGCCGCTGCGCTCGCCGCCGCGGGCCGGAGGGTGCCCGATCCGGGCACGGAGGCCGCACGACCGCCGGCGAGCGAACCGACGATCGACGCACCCCGCCGCCACCACCGCTGGGCCGCGGTCGGCGCCGCGAGCGGCGTGGCGGCGACGCTGATGCTCGGAGCGCTGCTCGCCGGGCGCAGCGCCGGCGCCCCGCCCGTCCTGCGGGACTCGGGAACCGTGACCGTCGCCGCGCCAGCCGCGCCGGCCGCGCTGCCGGTCCCGACCAGCACTCCGCTGCCCGCGATCGTGCCGCCGCCGGTGCCGGGCCCGGTCCTGGCATCCCTCACGAGCACGAGCGGGGCGGTCGCCGCCCAGCTGGACGCCGGTGGGCACCACGTGCTGATCACCGCCATGTGCGGCGGCGACGGCACCGTCTCCATCGGCCTCTCCGACGGCACGAGCACGGTCATCACCTGCGCCCCCGGCCAGGACGGGCTCTCGATGGCGCAGAGCGCGAAGCCCCTCGGCCGCTTCACCGTCACGACGAGCACGACCGGGCACCCGATCTGGGCGCTCACCGTCGGCGTCGTGCTCAGCGCGGTGGAGTGAGGGCGGCCCCGCGCCTGGTGCTCAGCCGGCGGCGGGGCTCAGGCATCCGCCGCAGAGCCGAGCTGCGTCCGCTCCGCGATGGCGTGCAGCACGCCGTTCACGAACCGCGGGCTGTCGTCGGTGGAGAGCTCCTTCGCGAGCTCGACCGCCTCGTCGATCGCGACGGGCGCCGGGACGTCCGCGTTGTACCGGATCTCCCAGACGGCGATGCGGAGGATCGCGCGGTCGACAGCGGGCATCCGCTCGATCGGCCAGGCCGGCGCGCGCTCGGCGATCTCGGCGTCGATCTCGGCGGCGTGGTCGATCACGCCCTGCACGATCTCGCGGGCGTACGGCCAGCTCGAGGAGCGCTCGGGGCGGGCGAGGGCGCGCTCCTGCTCCGCGGCGAGCGCGTCGGCCTGGGAGTCGCCGCGCACGTCCGCCGAGAAGAGCACGTCGAGCGCGCGCTTGCGCGACTTCGTCCGTGCCGACACGTCAGCTCACGCGGCCGAGGTAGTCGCCTGTGCGCGTGTCGACCTTGACCTTCGTGCCGGTCTCGAGGAACAGCGGCACCTGGATCTCGGTGCCGGTCTCGAGCGTCGCGGGCTTGGTGCCGGCCGACGAGCGGTCGCCCTGCAGGCCCGGCTCGGTGTAGGTGACCTCGAGGACGACGGAGGCCGGCAGCTCGACGTAGAGCGGGTTGTCGTTGTTCATCGCGATGGTCGCGGACTGGTTCTCGAGCAGGTAGTTCGCCGCGGTGCCGACGACGGCGGCCGGGATCGGCAGCTGCTCGTAGGTCGTGGTGTCCATGAAGACGAAGTCGTCGCCGTCGCGGTAGAGGAACTGGTAGTCGCGCCGGTCGACGTTCTCGATGTCGACCTTCGCCCCCGCGTTGTAGGTGCGGTCGACGACCTTGCCGGTCACGACGTTCTTCAGCTTCGTGCGGACGAAGGCGCCGCCCTTGCCGGGCTTCACGTGCTGGAACTCGACGACGTTCCAGAGCTGGCCGTCGATGTTCAGGACGATGCCGTTGCGGATGTCAGCGGTGGACGCCATGTGGATGCTCTTCCTTCGGTCGAGAGGGCCCGGGGTCGCCGGGCCGACCCGACAGTCTACGCGCCGCCGGCTGAGGCGATCCGGCCCGCGACGTACTGCAGCGCGAGGCGGTAGCCCTCGACGCCGAGACCCGCGATCACGCCGGTGGCGACGCCGGAGACGACGCTCGTGTGCCGGAACTCCTCGCGGCGGTGCGGGTTCGAGATGTGCACCTCGATCAGCGGCAGGCCGGCCTCGGTGACGAGCACCGACGCGTCCCGGAGCGCGTACGAGTAGTGGGTGAACGCAGCGGGGTTCATGATCACCGGGGAGCCGGTGTCGACCGCCTCGTGCAGCCAGGAGATGAGGGTGGCCTCGTCGTCGGTCTGCCGCAGCTCGACCTCGACGCCCTCGGGCGCCGCCGCCACGAGGTCCCGCTCGACGTCGGCGAGCGTCGCGGATCCGTAGATCGTCGGCTCCCGGGTGCCCAGCCGCTGCAGGTTCGGACCGTTCAAGACCAGGACGCGAGCCACGCCGCCACTGTATCGGGGCGGGATGGGCGGTTTCGGGCGGAACGGGCGTCCGATGACGCCCGGATGCGTCCGAACCGGCCCGTCGTCAGGTGGCGATCTCGTTGTACGCGGTGAAGAGCAGGTGGTCCTCCGGGCCGTTCAGGATGCTCGTGCGCCCGATCCCGTCGAGCAGCACGAACCGCAGCAGGCCCGCCCTTGCCTTCTTGTCGCGGCGCATCGCCGCGGTGAGCGTCGGCCAGCGGCCGGCCGGGTAGCCGAGCGGCAGCGTGAGTCCGCCGAGGATCTCCCGGTGCAGCTCGACCCCGTCGTCGTCGAGGCGGCCCACCAGGCGGGCGAGCTCCGCGGCGAACACCATGCCGACGGAGATCGCCGAGCCGTGCCGCCAGCGGTAGCGCTCCGCGTACTCGATCGCGTGGCCGAGGGTGTGCCCGTAGTTGAGGATCTCCCGGCGCCCCGACTCGCGGAAGTCGCCGCTGACGACGTCGGCCTTGACCCGGATGGCGCGGGTCACGAGGTCCGCGAAGACGTCGGATGCGGGGTCCGTGGCCGTGTCGAGGTCGCCCGTGAGGGCGTCGAGGATCGCGGTGTCGGCGATGAAGCCGCACTTCGCGACCTCGGCGAAGCCGGCGAGCAGGTCGTTGCGGGGCAGCGTCTCCAGGGTGTCGAGGTCGGCGAGCACGGCGGCGGGCGCCCAGAAGGCGCCGACGAGGTTCTTGCCCTCGGTCGTGTTGATGCCGGTCTTGCCACCCACGGCGGCGTCGACCATGCCGAGCACGCTGGTGGGCAGCTGCACCAGCCGCACCCCGCGGAGCCAGGTGGCGGCGACGAAGCCGGCGAGGTCGGTGACCGCGCCGCCGCCGAGGCCGATGATCGCGTCCGAGCGGGTGAAGTCGGCCTGGCCGAGCACCTGCCAGCAGAACGCGGCCACCTCGATGCGCTTCGCGTCCTCCGCATCCGGCACCTCGGCGAGCAGGACCTCGATGCTGCCTGCGAAGCGCTCGCGGATGGCCTCGGCGCGCTTCGCCTGCACGGGCTGGTGCACGACGAGCACCTTCTTCACCCCGGCACCGAGCGCGTCGGCGAGCTGGTCGCCGAGGTCCCGGCCGATGACGACGTCGTAGTCGCCGGCGCCCCGGACGGGCACGATCACGGGATCCGTCACGATCCGACCTCCTCGGATGCCAGGCGTTCGGCGAGCTCCTCGACGAGGTGCGCCATCGGGCGTCGCGACGTGTCGACGACGACGTCGGCGAGGTCGGCGTAGAGCGCTGCGCGCTCGTCCGCGATCCGCCGCCAGGACGCGAGCCCGTCGACGAGCAGAGGGCGCCTGCTGTTCTCGAGGCGCGCGGCGACCGCTGCCTCGTCGACGGTGAGCAGCACGACGGTGCAGCTCGCCAGGTCGTCCCGGGTGCCGGGGTCGAGCACGGCACCCCCGCCGAGTGCGACGACGCCGCCCCCGGCGAGCGCGTCGGCGACCACGGACCGCTCGATCGCGCGGAAGGCGGGCTCGCCGCGCTCCGCGAAGAGCTCTGCGATGGGTCCGTGCGCCGCGACGATCCGCTGGTCCGTGTCGACGAAGGGCACGCCGAGGCGCTTCGCGAGCTTGCGCCCGATCGAGCTCTTCCCCGCGCCCATCGGCCCGATCACGGCCACGGTGCGGGCGGTCACGGCGCGGCGGTCCGCAGGGTCGGCGGAATCGCGGCGAGGTAGCCCTCGATGTTGCGGCGCGTCTCTGGCAGCGAGTCGCCGCCGAACTTCTCGAGCAGCGCGTCGGCGAGCACGAGCGCCACCATGGCCTCGGCGACCACCCCGGCGGCCGGCACCGCGCAGACGTCCGAGCGCTGGTGGTGCGCGGACGCGGCCTCCCCCGTCGCCACGTCGATCGTGCGGAGCGCCCGCGGCACCGTGCTGATGGGCTTCATCGCCGCCCGCGCCCGCAGCACGTCACCCGTCGTCATGCCGCCCTCGGTGCCGCCGGCGCGGTCCGTCTCGCGGCGGATGGCGCCGTCGGCGAGCACGAGCTCGTCGTGGGCGGCGGATCCGCGGCGGCGCGCGGTCGTGAAGCCGTCACCGACCTCGACGCCCTTGATCGCCTGGATGCCCATGAGTGCGGCGGCCAGGCGGGCGTCGATGCGGCGGTCCCAGTGCACGTAGGAGCCGAGGCCGGGCGGCAGCCCGTGCACGACCACCTCGACGACGCCGCCGAGGGTGTCGCCGGCGCGGTGCGCGTCCTCGATCTCGGCGACCATCGCGGCGCTCGTGGCCGGATCCGCGCAGCGCACCGGATCGGCGTCGATCCGCTCGCCGTCGCCCGCGGACGGCACGGCGGCGTCCTCGGGCACCTGCACCGGGCCGATCGCCACGACGTGGCTGAGCACCGAGACGCCGAGCTCGCCGAGGAACGCGCGGGCGACGGCGCCGAGCGCGACGCGGGCCGCGGTCTCGCGGGCGCTCGCCCGCTCGAGCACGGGGCGCGCCTCGTCGAAGCCGTACTTCTGCATGCCCGTCAGGTCGGCGTGCCCGGGCCGCGGGCGGGTCAGCGGTGCGCCGCGACCCCGCGAGGCGTCGGTCAGCGGCACGTCCTCGGCGGACATGACCTCCTGCCACTTCGGCCACTCGGAGTTGCCGATCGTGATCGCGACCGGGCCGCCGATGCTCCGGCCGTGCACGACGCCGCCGGGCACGGCGAGCTCGTCCTGCTCGAACTTCTGCCGGGACCCGCGGCCGACGCCGAGGCGGCGGCGCGCGAGGTCCTCGCGGATCGCGTCGAGGGAGACGGGCACGCCCGCGGGCAGCCCTTCGAGGATGGCGGTGAGGCTCGGGCCGTGCGACTCACCGGCCGTGAGCCAGCGCAACATCGTCATGAGTCTTCCATGACGTCGCGACCCACCGCGGCACGCATCGCCTCCCGGACGGCGTCCTCCTGCGACAGCGGCCGCTCCGGGTCGCGGCTCGTGAAGATCCGCACCTGCAGGAGCGCCTGCTCGATCAGCAGGTCGAGCCCGTGCAGCAGCACGCCGCCGGCCGCAGCCCAGGCCGCGCCGAGCGCGGACGGCCACGGGTCGTACGCGACGTCGAGCAGGGGGACGCCGGATGCGTCTCCCGGCACCGCGACCCCGGAATCGGTCCCGCCTGGCAGCGTCGCGACCACGACATCGGCCGACGCCAGCGGCGCATCGGACAGCGGTACGAACCCGGTCGCGAGGCCGCCGAGCGCCGCCTCCGCGCGCGCCGGATCGCGAGCCGCCACGATCCGTCCGGGCACGCCCAGCCGGCGCAGCGCCTCGAGGCTGCTCGCCGCCGTCGCGCCCGCCCCGAGCACCACCGCTCGCCGGTACGGGCCGGCGCCGAGGACCGCGGCCACGCCGGCGACGTCCGTGTTGAAGAGGCGCGGCCGCTCGCCGAGCAGCAGCGTGTTCGCCAGCCCCAGCCGCTCGACGAGGGCGTCATGATCGGCGACGAACGGCACCACGGCGCGTTTCAGCGGCATGGTGAGCGACAGGCCGAGCCACTCCGGGCCGAGTCCCGCGAGGAACCCGGCCAGGTCTCCCTCGCGCACCTCCGCGCGTCCGTAGTCCCAGTCGAGCCCGAGCACGCGGGCGGCCGCGGCGTGGAGCAGCGGCGACCGCGAGTGCGCGATGGGCGCCCCGAGCACCGCGAGGCGGCGCGTCCCGTCCACCTGGCCTACTTGGCGTAGCTCGGATGCGCGGCGAGCCACGCGTCGAACCGGGCCGAGGCCTTCTCGTGCTCGGCCTCGGTCGTGCTGAACACCGTCTCGCCGGTCTCGAGGTTCACAGTGACGAAGAAGAGCCACGTGCCCTTCGCCGGATGCAGCGCGGCGTGGATGGCGACATCGCCGGGGCTCGAGATCGGGCCGGGCGGCAACCCGTAGTGCAGGTCGGTGTTGTACGGGTTCTTGTCCGCGTACTGCTTCTTCGTGGGCACGACGGTCGTGCCGCCGGCGCCGTAGCTCACCGTCGCGTCGCTCTGCAGCATCATGTGCTTCGCGAGCCGGTTGAGGAACACGCGAGCGACCTTCGGGTCGTCGGCGCCGTTGCCCTCCTTCTGCACCAGCCCCGCGAGGGTGAGCACCTTCTCACGGTCGGCCGGCGCGACGCCCGCCGCGTCGAGCGACTGGTACATCCGCTTCACCATGGTGGTCAGCATCGCCTTCGCCGACATGCCGGGCTGGAACCGGTACGTCGCCGGGAAGAGGTACCCCTCGAGGCTGGGCGCGGAGGCCGGCACGCCGAGCGACCGGTAGTCCTTCGCCGCGGCCTGCAGCTCGGCCAGCGGCGTGCCGGTGGCCTTCGCGATCGCGGGCAGGATCGTGCGCACCGTGTCGCCCTCGCGGATGAGCACGTCGGCGACCATGAGGTGGCCGGGGTCCTCGAGTGCGGCGAGCGCGGTCGCCGCGCTCATGTGGTGCGCGAGCCTGTAGGTGCCCGGCTGGAGCGCCGGCTCCGGCTTCGACTTCAGCAGCAGGTCGTAGAAGGCGGCACGGGTCTTCGTGACGTCCTCGGCCGCGAGCCGGTCGGCGACCGTCGAACCGAGGTCGCCGGGCTTGATCACGAACTCGACGGTCCCGGATCCGCTGCCCGTGTAGTCGTTCCGATAGCCGAACAGGCTCTTCACCTGGTCGGGATGGACCGAGTAGGCGGCCGCGAGCGCACCGCCTCCGAGCAGCAGGAGCACGACCACCGCGGAGACGATCCACGGCCAGACGCGGCGGTGGCGGCCGCGCCCATGCCGGTGCGGCTCGCGTTCCGAGCCGTCCGCGATCTCGCGGGGCGCGAGCAGGACGGAGAACTCGTCGGGGCGCCCGTCGTCGGCACGCACGTCGAACTGGCCGCTTCGGGTCTTGGCCACGGTGCTACTTCCGGTTCGGATCGACGAGCGCGCCGGGCGCCTCGCCTCGGGCGCGCTCGGCATCGAGGGCGTGCTGCAAAAGTATCACCGCAGCAACCTGATCGATCACGGGACGCGAGCCCCGCGTGTTCCGTCCGGATGCGTGCAGCGCCGACTGGGCGCTGACGGTCGTGAGCCGCTCATCGACCAGCCGCACGGGCCGGGGGCCGTCCGCGAGCATCGCGGCGACCGACCGGGCGTCCGCGGTCGAGGCCGTGTCGGTGCCGCGCATCGACAGCGGAAGGCCGACGATCAGCTCGATCGCGTCGAGCTCGTCGGCCAGCGCCGTGACCCTCGCGACGACGGACGCGACGTCCGCGCCGCGCTGCACGGTCTCGACCGGCGTCGCGAGCAGCCCATCCGGGTCGCTGCGGGCGACGCCGACGCGCACCGTGCCCACGTCGACACCGAGCCGGACCCCTCGCCGCATGCCGGTCAGCGCGGGAGCCCCGCTGCCACGGCGTCGAGCGCGGATCCGATCGCGGACGCGTCGCTCCCGCCGCCCTGCGCGAGGTCGTCCCGACCGCCGCCGCCGCCGCCCAGCACCTGCGCGGCGGCGCGGGCGAGCGGGCCGGCCTTGGCGCCGGCGTCCCGGGCCTCGCGGTTCGACCCGACGATCACCACCGGACGGCCGCCGACCGTGGCGGCGAGCGCCACGACGGCGGGGATCGCACCGAGCTTGTCCCGCACGCCGGTGACGAGACCGCGGAGGTCGTCGGCGCTGCCGAGCTCCCCGACCTGCTCGAGCACCGCGGTCACGGCGCCCACCGGCTTCGCGTTCGCCGCGATCGCGGGCACGCGTCCGGACAGCGCCTGACGCTCGAACTCGGCGATGCGCTTCTCCGCGGCCTTCAGGCTCGCCGCGAGATCGGCCACGCGGGCCGGGATCTGCTCCCGCGGCACCTTCAGCGCCGATCCGAGCTGCGCCACGAGCGCCCGCTCGGCCGCGAAGTCCTGGAACGCCTGGGGTCCGACGAGGGACTCGATCCGGCGGCTGGTCGCCCCGACCGAGGACTCCCCCACCACGTTGATGAGGCCGATCTCGGACGAGTGCGCGACGTGCGTGCCGCCGCAGAGCTCGCGCGACCACGGGCCGCCGATGTCGACCATCCGCACGACGTCGCCGTACTTCTCGCCGAAGAGGGCCATGGCGCCGAGCGCCTTCGCCTCGTCGATCGGCAGCACCCGGGTGACGACGTCGAGGTCCTCGTTGACGCGCTGGTTCGCGATGTCCTCGACCTCGCTGCGCGTCTCGGGGCTGAGCGGGGCGTTCCAGGAGAAGTCGAGCCGCATGTAGCCGGCCTTGTTGTAGGAGCCCGCCTGGTGCGCATCCGGTCCGAGCACCTGCCGCAGGGCCGCGTGGATGAGGTGCGTCGCCGAGTGCGCCTGCGTGGCGCCGCGGCGGTAGAGCGGATCGACGATCGTGATCGCCGGGTCGCCGACCGCGACCTCGCCCTGGGTGACCTGCACGCGGTGGCTGACGAGGCCCGCGACCGGTCGCTGCACGTCGACGACCTCGAGCACGTAGCCGGGGCCGCGGATCTCGCCCTGGTCGGCGTCCTGACCGCCCGACTCCGCGTAGAGGGTCGTCTCGGCGAGGATCACCTCGGCGATGTCGCCGAGCGCGATCGACGGTACCGAGACGCCGTCGCGCAGCAGGCCGAGCACGCGGCTCTCCGTGGTGAGCTCCTGGTAGCCGAGGAACGCGGTCTCGCCATGTGCCCGGAACTCCGTGTAGATGGAGAGGTCGGCGAGGGCGGTCTTGCGCTGCTTCGCGTCCGCCTTCGCGCGGGCGCGCTGCTCCTGCATGAGGCGGTCGAACGCGCCGCGGTCCACCGAGAGGCCGGCCTCCTCCGCGACCTCGAGGGTGAGGTCGATCGGGAAGCCGTACGTGTCGTGCAGCAGGAACGCGGTGTCACCCGCGACCTCACGGCCGCCGGTCTCCTTCGTCCTCGTGATCGCCGTGTCGAGGATCGTCGTGCCGCCGACGAGCGTGCGGAGGAAGCTCTCCTCCTCCGCGTTCGCGAGCCGCTGGATCCGGCCGAACTCGGGCACGAGCTCGGGGTAGGCGGGCGCCATCGCGTCGCGGGACGCCGGGAACAGCTCCCCGAAGGTCGCCCCCTCGACGCCGAGCAGCCGCATCGCGCGCACCGAGCGGCGCAGGAGGCGGCGTAGCACGTACCCGCGGCCCTCGTTGGACGGCGTGACGCCGTCGAGCATGAGCATCATCGCGGAGCGGATGTGGTCGGACACGACACGCATCCGCACGTCGTCCTCGTGGTCGGCGCCGTAGCGCCTGCCCGAGAGCTCGGCCGCCGCCTCGATCACCGGCCGGATCTGGTCGATCTCGTAGATGTTCTCGACGCCCTGCTTGAGGAAGGCGACGCGCTCGAGGCCCATGCCGGTGTCGACGTTCTTGTTCGGCAGCTCGCGGACGACGTCGAAGTCCTCCTTCGACCGGATGTTCGCGATCTCGTACTGCATGAACACGAGGTTCCAGATCTCGACGTACCGGTCGTCGCCGGTCGCCGGGCCGCCGTCGGCGCCGTACGCGGGGCCGCGGTCGAAGAAGATCTCGGAGTCGGGACCGGCGGGGCCGGGCTGGCCGGTCATCCAGTAGTTGTCGGCGTAGCCGAGCCGCTGGATGCGCTCGGCCGGCAGACCGACCTCGTCGCGCCAGATCTCCTCGGCCTCGTCGTCGTCCTGGAAGACGGTGACCCAGAGGTCCTTCGGGTCGAAGCCGAGGCCACCGTCGGCCTCATCCGTCGTGAGCAGCTCCCAGGCCCACCTGATGGCGTCCTGCTTGAAGTAGTCGCCGAACGACCAGTTGCCGAGCATCTGGAAGAACGTGCCGTGCCGCGGCGTGCGGCCGACCTCCTCGATGTCGAGGGTGCGGATGCACTTCTGGCTGTCGACGGCGCGCGGGTAGGGCGCGGGGACGGTGCCGTTCAGGTACGGGATGAACGGGACCATGCCCGCGACCGTGAACAGCAGGGACGGGTCGGGCGAGACGAGCGACGCGCTCGGCACGACCGTGTGGCCGCGGTCGGCGAAGAACTGGAGGTATCGACGTCGGATGTCAGCGGTCTGCACGGATCAGCCGTTGTCCTTCTCGTTCAGGCGCGCGCGGTAGCTGTCGGCGAAGGTCTGCACGAACTCCCCGGCCGTGCCGTTCACGGCGGCGAGCACGCGTCGACCGCCCGGCGTGCGCGAGAGCTGCTGCGACAGCACGATGCCGGCGAGCACGCCGACGATCAGCCAGAGAACCTTGCCCATGGCCCCTCCTTCATCCGACCGTCAAGCCTACCGAGGCCGAGCCGAGGGCCTGGCCCACGTGCTGGAACGACGAACGCCCGCCCCTCGAGAGGGACGGGCGTTCGGTGCTGAGAATGAGGACTAGCGAGCCGCGTAGTACTCCACGACCAGCTGCACGTCGGCCTGGATCGGCACCTCGACGCGCTTCGGGCGGCGGGTGAGGCGGGCGTGCAGGCGGTCGAGCTCGACCTCGAGGTAGCCCGGGACCTTCGGCAGGACCTCGGCGTGACCGCCGGCGGCCGCGACCTGGAACGGCTCGAGCTGCTCGCTCTTCTCCTTGACGTGGATGAGCTGGCCCGGCTTCACCCGGTAGCTCGGCCGGTCGACGATCTTGCCGTCGATCAGGATGTGGCGGTGCACGACGAGCTGGCGGGCCTGGGCCGTGGTGCGGGCGAAGCCGGCGCGGAGCACGAGCGCGTCGAGGCGCTGCTCGAGCAGCTCGACGAGGTTCTCACCGGTCAGGCCGGCTGCGCGGCGGGCCTCGTTGAAGACGATGCGGAGCTGCTTCTCGCGCAGGCCGTACTGGGCGCGGAGACGCTGCTTCTCGCGGAGACGGACGGCGTAGTCGCTGTCGGCCTTGCGCTTGCTGCGGCCGTGCTCACCGGGCGCGTAGGGGCGCTTCTCGAGGTAGCGGGCGGCCTTCGGGGTCAGGGCGACCCCGAGCGCACGCGAGAGGCGGACCTTGCCGCGGGTGCGGGACTTGGTGGACATGCGTTCCTTCCGGGAACTCGACAAACGGACTCGCTCGCGCGGGCGCGAGCGAAAGCATCGCGAGGGTCGTGCTGTGCGGGAACCGGTCGGCTACAGACGCGGGTCCCCTCGCGGTTCCGGTGTCGCAGCCGCACGACACGGTGGATCCGCTCCAGGCCGCCGACGATTCTAGCAGAGCAGCGGGGTCAACCGCCGTCCTCGATCCCGCGAACCCGGCGGCGCAGCCGCTCGAGCCGCGGGCCCGTCTCACGCTCGAACCCGTTTCCTGTCGGGGCGTAGTAGTCGCGGCCCACGAGTTCGTCGGGCGGGTACTGCTGCTCGACCACGCCGTGCTCGCCGTCGTGCGCGTACCGGTAGCCCTTGCCGTGGCCGAGCCGCTTGGCACCCGGGTAGTGCGCGTCGCGGAGGTGCGGCGGCACCCGGCCGATGCGGCCGGCGCGCACATCGGCGATCGCGGCGTCGATCGCCAGGTAGGAGGCGTTCGACTTCGGCGCGAGCGCGAGGTAGGTGACCGCCTCGGCGAGCGGGATGCGCCCCTCCGGCATGCCGATGAACTGCACGGCGTCGGCGGCGGCGATCGCCAGCGGCAGCGCCTGCGGGTCGGCCATGCCGATGTCCTCGGCGGCGAGCACGATGATGCGCCGGGCGATGAAGCGGGGATCCTCCCCCGCCTCGATCATCCGGGCGAGGTAGTGGATGGACGCGTCGACGTCGCTGCCCCTGACGGACTTGATGAACGCGCTGATCACGTCGTAGTGCTCGTCGCCGTCCCGGTCGTAGCGGAGCAGCGCCCGGTCGACGGCGGTCGCGACGAGCTCGGTGGTGATGCGGGGCCGCTCCGGCTCGCCCCCGGCCCCCTCGTCCTCGTCCCGGCCCTCGTCGGCGTCGTGCTCCTGGGCGGGCGCGTCCGCGGCGAGGATCGACGCCGCCTCCAGCGCGGTGAGCGCCCGCCGGGCGTCACCGGAGGCGAGCCGCACGATCGCGGCCCTGGCGTCCGACTCGAGCACGAACCGGTCGACCAGCCCGCGCGGGTCGACGAGCGCCCGGTCGACGAGCATCCCGAGGTCGTCGTCGGAGAGCGGCTGCAGGGTGAGCAGCAGCGACCGGGACAGCAGCGGGGCGATCACCGAGAAGGACGGGTTCTCCGTGGTCGCGGCGATCAGGGTGACCCAGCCGTTCTCCACGCCGGGCAGCAGCGTGTCCTGCTGCGCCTTGCTGAACCGGTGGATCTCGTCGAGGAACAGCACGGTCGACGTGCCGTAGAGATCGGCGGTGGTGCGGGCCTCGTCCATCACCTGCCGCACGTCGCGGACGCCCGCGGTGACGGCGGACAGCTCGACGAAGCGGCGCCCGGAGCTCGCGGCGATGGCCTGCGCCAGCGTGGTCTTCCCGGTGCCGGGAGGACCCCAGAGCAGCACCGAGGTCGCGCCGCTCGCGCCGTCGGATGAGGCGAGGCGGCGCAGCGGCGACCCGGGCCGCAGCAGATGCGCCTGGCCGGCGACCTCGTCGAGCGACTTCGGCCGCATCCGCACCGCGAGCGGGACCGGACCCGACCGCAACCCGACCTGTGCCTGCACGCGGACACGATAGGCGGACGGGCGGACAGGCCGCGCCTCCATCGCGGCATCCTTACCGGCGCCTCCTACGATGGGCGCCGCTCACAGCGGAGGGACGGCACGTGGCGGCACGGAGCGCGCGGGAACGCGCGGAACGCGAGGCGAGGCGGCGCAACCGGCTCTTCACGGCACGGCGGACGGTGCACGAGCAGCAGGTGCAGCGACGCCGGCGCGACGACCTGATCGCGCCGATCGTGCTCCTCGTCGTCGTGGCGCTGGCGATCACGGCGCAGGTCCTCTACTTCACGAGCGGCCCGGGCAAGCCGGCATCGAAGCCCTCGCCATCCGCCTCCGCGACCACCTCGCCGACGCCCACGCCGACCAGGACGGTGCCGCCGAAGGCCCTCTCGGAGAATCGCACGTGGACGGGCACGATGACCTTGAACACGACGAAGCTCGGCATCTCGCTCGACGGCAAGGCCGCCCCGCAGGCCGTCGCGAACTTCGTGAGCCTCACGCAGCAGGGCTTCTACACGGGCCTGAGCTGCCACCGGCTGACGGTCAAGCAGCTCTACGTGCTGCAGTGCGGCGACCCGAACGGCGACGGCAGCGGCGGCCCCGGCTACAGCTTCGGCCCCATCGAGAACGCGCCGAGGGACGGCGTGTACCCGGCGGGCACGATCGCCATGGCGAACACCGGACAGCCGGACAGCCAGGGCAGCCAGTTCTTCCTCGTCTACAAGGACACGACGCTGCCCGGCGGCTACACCGTCTTCGGCCACATCACGAGCGGCCTCCCGGCGCTCAGGTCGGCGATCACCGACAAGGGCGTCGTCGCATCGGCCCAGTCCACCGGCGACGGCGCACCGGCGGTGAAGACGACGATCACCGCGCTCACCGTGCACTGACGGACGACCGGAGGCGCCGATCAGCGGTGCAATAGTGTGGAGCCGAGGGGAGCACCGTGACGACTTCGGATCCGGAGACCACGACCGACGACGCGACGACGCAGCCGGCCGAGGCCACTGACGCGCCCTGGGGGCGGGTGGACGAGCACGGCGTCGTGTTCGTGCGCGACCGCGACGGCGAGCGGCAGGTCGGTGAGTACCCCGACGCGACGCCGGAGGAGGCGCTCGCCTACTACCAGCGCAAGTTCACCGACCTCGCCGCCCAGGTGACTCTGCTCGAGCAGCGCGCCCATCGCGGCGCCCCGCCCGCCGACGTCGCGAAGGCGGTCAAGCGGCTGTCCGAGGCGCTCGAGGACGCGAACGCCGTCGGCGACCTCGAGGCGCTCCGGCGCCGGGTCGCCGCGCTCGGTGGCACCGTGGAGGACCTGTCGGCGAAGCGCTCCGAGGAGCACAAGGCGGAGGTCGAAGCCGCGCGCGCCGACCGCGTCGCGATCGTCGAGGAGGCGGAGGCGCTCGCAGCCCGCGACCCCGCGACCGTGCAGTGGAAGGCCACGACGCAGGCCATGGACGCGCTCTTCGCCCGCTGGCAGGAGGCGCAGCGCAGCAGCGCGCGCCTCCCGAAGAGCGAGTCGAACGACCTCTGGAAGCGGTTCCGCGACGCGCGCTCGACCATCGACACGCAGCGCCGGGCGTACTTCGCCGAGCTCGACCAGACGCAGGGCGCGGCTCGCGAGGCCAAGGAGCGGCTCGTGCAACGGGCCGAGGCGCTCGCCGGCAGCTCCGGGGACGCGATCGGCGAGTACCGGTCGCTGCTCGACCAGTGGAAGGCCGCCGGGCGTGCCGGCCGGAAGGTCGACGACGCGCTGTGGGCGCGGTTCCGCGCCGCCGGCGACGCGATCTACCAGACGAAGGCCGCCGTGCAGGCGGAGCAGGATGCCGAGCTCGGCGAGAACCTCACCGTGAAGCTCGCGCTGCTCGAGGAGGCCGAACCGCTCCTGAAGGCGACCGACGCCACCGCCGCGAGGAAGACGCTCACCGGCATCCAGCGCCGCTGGGACGCGGCGGGGCGGGTCCCCCGCGACCAGCTCCGGCCCGTCGAGGACCGGCTCCGCCGCATCGAGCAGCACGTGGCCCAGCTCGAGCAGGAGCACTGGCGGCGCACGAACCCGGAGACGAAGGCGCGTTCGGAGGGCCTCGCCGCGCAGCTGAGCTCGGCGATCGAGAAGCTCGAGCGCGAGCTCGAGGAGGCGCAGGCGGCCGGCGACGCGCGGCGGATCAAGGACGCCGAGGACGCCCTGAACGCCCGCCGCATCTGGCTCGACGCGATCGGCTGAGCCGCCCGCTCCTCCCCAGGCCTTCCCGCGGCGACGTTCTCCACAGGTCGCCGGATCGGCCGTCCGCATCGGATGACGGCTGCCACGCTCCCCTGCGTGCGCATGCCATCGGTCCTCGACACGACGTCCTTCGCCCTCGCGGAGCAGTGCGCGATCCGGCTCGACGGCGACGGCTTCGCGCTCGGCGACGGGCTGATCGCGGCCGACGAGCCGGACGGCCCCGTGCAGCGGGCGGCCTCGCTCGCGACCGCCACGGCGCCCTACGACCTCGTGCTCGTCGGCTGGACCGCCGCGTGGGTGCACGGCGCCACCGACCTGCTCCGGCGGCCGCTGCAGCTCGCGACGGAGAGCGACGGCGGATCCCGCTCCAAGGTCGTACCCGTGCGGGAGGTGGCGTTCGGCCCACGTGACGTCGTGCGCATCGGGGGCGTCCGGGTGACGTCGGTCTTCCGGACCGCGGCGGACCTCGCCCGCCTGGAGCCGGCGCTCCGCCGCGAGACGGTCGCCGTGCTCGACGCGCTGATCGCGACGGCCGGCCTCACCTGGCGGCAGGCCGTCGCCGCGCTCGTCGCGACCCCCGTCGCACCGGGCAGGCTCCGAGCGCTGGCGCGCTTCCGCGCGCGCCGGGACGGCGACGAGCCGGTCTGAGCGGACTCAGCCGGCCGACACCCGGTAGACGTCGTAGACGGCCTCGATGCGGCGCACCGCGTTCAGCACGCGGTCGAGGTGCGTGGTGTCGCCCATCTCGAAGACGAAGCGGCTGAGCGCGAGCCGGTCGCTCGACGTCGACACCGTCGCCGAGAGGATGTTCACGTGGTGCTCGGAGAGGACCCGGGTCACGTCCGACAGCAGCCCGGCGCGGTCCAGCGCCTCCACCTGGATCTGCACCAGGAACACGCTCTTCGACGTCGGCGCCCACTCGACGTCGACCATCCGCTCCGGCTGCGCGCCGAGGGAGGTGACGTTGGTGCAGTCGCTGCGGTGCACCGAGACGCCGGAGCCGCGGGTCACGAAGCCCACGATCTCGTCACCCGGCACCGGCGTGCAGCACTTCGCGAGCTTGACGAGGATGTCGGGGGCGCCGCGCACCAGCACGCCGGAGTCGCTGGTGCGCATGACCCGCTGCCGCCCGGTCGTCGGCGACTCGAACTCGGGCTCGTCCGTCTCCTGCGTGCCCTGCACCTGCTGCAGCACCCGCTCGATCACCGACTGCGTGGAGACGTGCCCCTCGCCGATCGCGGCGTACAGCGCCGAGACGTCCTCGTACCGCATCGAGGTCGCGATACCGACGAGCAGCTCCTGGCTCATCAGCTTCTGCAGCGGCAGGTTCTGCTTCCGCATGGCACGGGCGATCGCGTCCTTGCCCTGCTCGATCGCCTCGTCGCGGCGCTCCTTGGTGAACCACTGCCGGATCTTCGCGCGGGCTCTGGGGCTGCGGACGAACTGCAGCCAATCCTTGCTCGGGCCCGAGTCGGGGTTCTTCGAGGTGAAGACCTCGACCACGTCGCCGGACGCGAGGGTGGAGTCGAGCGGGACGAGCCGGCCGTTGACCTTGGCGCCCATGGTGCGGTGGCCGACGTCCGTGTGCACGGCATAGGCGAAGTCGACGGGCGTCGCACCGGCGGGCAGGCCGATGACCTTGCCCTTCGGCGTGAAGACGTAGACCTCCTTCGCGCCGATCTCGAACCGCAGCCCCTCGAGGAACTCCTGCGGATCCGCGGTCTCGCTCTCCCAGTCGGAGAGATGCGCGAGCCACGCCATCTCGTTGTCGCTGCCGGCCCGGTCGGGCGCGCGCCCCGCCTGCAGCTGCTCCTTGTACTTCCAGTGCGCGGCGACGCCGAACTCGGCGCGCTGATGCATCTCGTGCGTGCGGATCTGGATCTCGACCGGCCGCCCCTCGGGGCCCAGCACGGTGGTGTGCAGCGACTGGTACAGGTTGAACTTCGGGGTCGCGATGTAGTCCTTGAAGCGCCCCGGCACCGGCGTCCACCGGGCGTGGATCGCGCCGAGCACGGCGTAGCAGTCCCGCACGCTGTCGACGAGCACCCGGATGCCCATGAGGTCGTAGATCTCGTCGAACTCGCGCCCGCGGACGATCATCTTCTGGTAGATCGAGTAGTACTGCTTCGGCCGGCCCATCACCTTGCCGCGGATCTTCGCGGCCTTCAGGTCCTCGGTGACGGTGTTGATCACCTCGGCGACGAACTCCTCGCGCTGCGGCGTGCGGCGGCGGACGAGCGACTCGATCTCGAGGTACAGCTTCGGGTAGAGGACCGCGAAGGAGAGGTCCTCGAGCTCGAGCTTGATCGCCTGGATGCCGAGGCGGTGCGCGAGCGGCGCGTAGATCTCGAGGGTCTCCTTCGCCTTCCGCTGCGCGCTCTCCGCGGGGACGAAGCCCCAGGTGCGGGCGTTGTGGAGCCGGTCGGCGAGCTTGATGATCAGCACGCGCACGTCCTTCGACATGGCGATGACCATCTTCCGCACGGTCTCCGCCTGCGCGGAGTCGCCGTACTTCAGCTTGTCGAGCTTCGTGACGCCGTCGACGAGCAGCGCGACCTCGTCGCCGAAGTCGGCGCGCAGCTCGTCGAGCGTGTACTCGGTGTCCTCGATCGTGTCGTGCAGCAGCGCGGCCGCGATCCCCCGCGGGCCGATGCCGAGCTCCGCCAGGATCTGCGAGACCGCGAGTGGATGCGTGATGTACGGCTCGCCGCTCTTGCGCAGCTGCCCGTCGTGTGCGCGGTAGGCCGTGGCGTAGGCCCGCTCGATGACCGAGACGTCGGCCTTCGGGTGGTGCCCCTTGACCGTGCGGATGAGCGTCTCCACCGCGCCCTGCGGCTGGGACCGGGAGAAGAGCCGGGGCACGCGACGGCGCAGCGACGCCGTCGTCGGCGGCTGCTCTCGCGTCTCCGTCACTTCTGCCCTCCGGGTCCGCTCACGCTAACACCGGGCATCCGCACGGACTTCCGCGCCGCAGTCGTACGCCGCACGCCGTGGGCGAACGGCCGGGTCAGGCGCGTGCCCGCGCCGTGAGGGCCCGCCGGGTGTTCAGCTTGATCGCCGGTTCCGTCGACCGGAAGTCCACGTAGAGCGGCGCCGCGACGCAGATCGTCGAGTACGTGCCGACGATGATGCCGATGAAGAGCGCCAGCGAGATGTCCCGCAGGGTGCCCGCGCCGAGCAGCAGCGCACCGATGAAGAGGATGCCCGCGATCGGCAGCAGCGCCACGATGGAGGTGTTGATCGACCGCACGAGCGTCTGGTTGATCGCGAGGTTCACCGTCTCGGCGAACGTCCGCGGGCTGTCCGGGGTGAGCCGTTCGGTGTTCTCACGCACCTTGTCGAACACCACGACGGTGTCGTAGAGCGAGTAGCCGAGGATCGTCAGGAACCCGATCACGGCGGCGGGCGTCACCTCGAAGCCGACGATCCCGTAGATCCCCGCGGTGAGGATGAGGTCGTGGGCGAGCGCGATCAGCGCGGCGACGGACATCTTCCAGGTGCGGAAGTAGACGGCCATCACGATGGTGACGAGCACGAGGAACACGATGAGGCCGCGCACCGCCGTGCTGGTGATGTCCGCGCCCCAGGTCGCCCCGATGAAGGACGACGCGACGTCGTTCCGCCCCACGTGGTACGCGTTCGCCAGCGCGGTCGTGATCTGGTCGCTCTGATCGGCGGTCACCTGGGTCGTCTGGACCCGGACGCCGTTCCCGCCGACGATGCTGACCGTGGGCTCCTGGTTCGTCACGACGGAGCGGACCGCGTCCGCGCCGATCTTCGTGTCCGAGACCAGCGCCGACGGCGCTCCGGTGACGGTGTACTGCGAGCCGCCGGTGAACTCGATGCCGAAGTGGTACCCGCCGCGCAGGAACGGCACCACGACGGACACCAGGATCGCGACCGCCGCGATCAGGTAGAAGACGCGCCGGTGGCCGATGAAGTCGATCGAGCGGGCGCCCGAGTAGAGGTCGTTGCCGAAGCGGGTGAAGCTCGCCATCAGTCCCGGTCCTCCCGGATCGTGTCGATCGTGCCCGTGCTGGTGGACGCGCCGAGCTCCGCCGCCTTGCGCTCGGCGATCGTCTGCCGCCGAGCGGCCTCACCGCGGCTGCGCAGCACGGCAGGGCCGGCGAGCGCCGGCTCCCGGAAGCTGCCGCGGCCGCGGTAGACGGCGCCCAGCGCCCGCGGGTCGAGGCCCGAGAAGCGATGGCCGTCGGCGAAGAACGGGCGGCGCGCGACGAGCTGCAGCACCGGGTGCGTGAAGAGGGTGACGGTGACGACGTCGACGAGGGTGGTCAGCCCGAGGGTGAGCGCGAAGCCCCGCACGTCGCCGACCGCCAGGATGTAGAGCACCGCGGCGGCGAGGAAGTTGACCGCATCCGACGCCAGGATCGTGCGGATCGCACGGCGCCAACCGGCCTCGACGGCGCCGACGAGCGCCTTGCCCTCGCGCAGCTCGTCGCGGATGCGCTCGAAGTAGACGATGAACGAGTCGGCGGTGATACCGATCGACACGATGAGGCCGGCCACGCCGGCGAGCGACAGCCGGTAGCCCTCCCGCCAGGAGAGGAAGTCGATGACCAGGTAGGTGAGCAGCCCGGAGATGAGGAGCGACCCGACGGTCACGAACGCGAGGGTGCGGTACTGCAGCACCGAGTACGCCACGACGAGGGCCAGGCCGATGAGACCGGCGAGCAGGCCTGCCAGCAGCTGCGTGGTGCCGAGCGTCGCCGAGATGGTGTCCTGGCTCTGCACGGTGTAGCTGATCGGCAGGGCGCCGAACTTCAGCTGGTCGGCGAGGGCCTTCGCGGAGTCCTGCGTGAAGTTGCCGCTGATCTCCGCCTGGCCGTTGGTGATCGCCTGGTTGACCGCGGGCGCCTCGATCACTTTGCCGTCGAGCTCGATCGCGAACTCGTTCTTCGGCGGGGCGAGCGCGACGAGCCGAGAGGACGTCGTCGCGAACTCCTTCGCACCGGTGCCGTCGAGGGTGAGGTTCACGACCCAGGTCCCGGTCGTCGCCCCCTGCGAGGTGGTCTTCACGCCGCTGTTGGCGTTCGAGATGTGGGTGCCCTCGACCTCGACCGGGCCGAGCAGGTACTTCACGCTGCCGGTGGGGTCGCAGGTGACGAGCGGTTCGGTCGGGTGCTGCAGCGACTGCTTCGCCGCCGTCGTGTCCTGCGCGCAGTCGTAGTGGTCGTACAGGTCCCGCAGGTACGGGGTGACGTACGCCGAGTCGCTGCCGTTCGTCGGCTTGACGCTCGGCTGCGTCGCGAGCGAGGCGGGCGGCGTGTACGGCTTCGCCTTCCCGACGCTCGACGTCGACGCGGCGGAGCTGAGCAGCACGGAGCGGAACACCATCCGCGCGCTCGACTTGACGCTGTTGATCGTCGCCTGGCTCGGCGTGCCGGGCAGCGAGACGATGATGTTCTTGCCGCCGGCGGTGCTGATCTGCGCCTCGCTCACACCGCCCGCGTCGACGCGCTGGCGGATGATCGCGACGGACTGGTTCAGCTGGTCGGCGGTCGGGTTCTGCCCGTTGACCGTCTGCGCCTCGAGGATGATCTGCGTGCCGCCCTGCAGGTCGAGCCCGAGCTTCGGCACGAACGACTGCATCTTCGCGCCGAACGTCGCTCCCGGCGCGAAGAGGACGCCGAGGAAGTTCAGCGCGATCAGCGCCAGCACGATCAGCGCCAGGCCGACGAGCGAACGTCTCGCCTTGACCTGCGGGGTCACTGCTCTCGCCACGGACGCCTTCCCAGTCGGATCGGGGCGGCGCTTCGCGCCGCGTCGCGCGGCACCGGGGTCGGTCTGCTCACGCGCGGATTCCCACCACCTTCTCAGGCGGTGGGCCTGGCAATGCTAACCGCTACTCGGCGCTCCGGCCGGGGACGCCACCCCGGGTGCCGGTCGTGGGGTCCTCGCCGGGCGCCGTCGGGTCCGTGACGGGCTCGATCCGCTGGCCGAACTCGGGCTCGCTGGCCGCGTCGTCGAGCAGCACCGGCTCGCCGTTCAGCTGCGTGGTCGCGGCGTCGTCGGGCGTCGTCACGACACGGCCGACGGCCTGCCGGTGGATCGTCAGCTGCGAACCCGGGCCGGTCTTCAGCACGATCTTGTTCTCGGCCTCGTCGAACGACTCGATGGTGCCGAAGACGCCGAACGTCGTCATGATCTCCGCGCCGGGCTTCAGGCCCTGGTTCAGCGCCGCCGCATCCCGCTGCCGCTTGCGGCTGTTGCGGAACATGAAGACGACGAAGACCACGATGATCAGGCCGAAGAACAGGTACTGGGTGATCTGGGGCGACACGGGAGGGCCTTCCGTCGGCGGGGATCCCGCCTCCGGCCGCGCCGTGCGCGGGGGGCCGTTGGGATCGAAGGACCCGGACGTCAGGAACGGCGCTCGGGATGCGCGCCGATCATACCGGGTCGTCGAACAGGGCCTGCTCCGCCGCGGCGGGTGACCTGCCGGCGTGCCGCCAGGCCGCGGCGGTCGCGACGCGGCCCCGTGGGGTGCGTGCGACGAGCCCGATCCGGACGAGGAACGGCTCGACCACCGACTCGATGGTCTCCGGCTCCTCCCCCACGCTCGCGGCGAGGGTGCTGAGCCCGACGGGTCCGCCGTCGAAGCGGGTGAGGATCGTGTCGAGCACCGCGCGGTCGAGCCGGTCGAGCCCGCGGCCGTCGACGTCGTAGAGCTCGAGCGCCGCGCTGACGGCCGCGTGGTCCACGCCGCCGCCGTGCACGAGGGCGTAGTCGCGCACGCGGCGCAGCAGCCGGTTCGCGATGCGGGGCGTGCCGCGGCTGCGGCCGGCGATCTCGGCGAGGGCGCCGGGGGCGGCGTCGAGGCCGAGCAGGCGGGCGGCGCGGTCGAGCACCTGCTCGAGCTCGCCGGGCTCGTAGAACTCGAGGTTCGCGGTGAAGCCGAACCGGTCGCGGAGCGGGTTCGGCAGCAGGCCCGACCTGGTGGTGGCGCCGACGAGGGTGAACGGCGCGAGGTCGAGCGGGATCGACGTGGCGCCGGCCCCCTTGCCGACCATGATGTCGATGCGGAAGTCCTCCATCGCGAGGTAGAGCATCTCCTCGGCGCTGCGCGCCATCCGGTGGATCTCGTCGATGAAGAGCACCTCGCCAGGGGTCAGCGAGGAGAGCACTGCCGCGAGATCGCCCGCGTGCTGGATCGCGGGGCCGCTGGACATGCGCAGCGGCCGCGCCGACTCCTCGGCGACGATCATCGCGAGGGTGGTCTTGCCGAGTCCGGGCGGGCCGGCGAGCAGGATGTGGTCGGGCGTGCGCTGCTGCAGCGCGGCGGCCTTGAGCAGCACCTCGAGCTGCCGCCGCACGTTCGGCTGGCCGACGAACTCCCGGAGCGACTTCGGCCGCAGCGCCCCTTCGAAGGCGAGCTCCGCCTCGGACTCGGGCGTGGGCTTGACGATGCTCATCGGACCGTCTGGGGGCCGAGCACGGCGAGGGCGGCGCGCAGCAGGACGGCGGTCTGGCGCTCGTCCGGCCGCTCGGCGAGCACGTCGTCGAGCGCGGCCTGCGCGGCGCGCTCCGCGTAGCCGAGGCCCACGAGCGCGACGAGCACGTCGGCGCCGCGCGGCGATGCGACCGGGGCGGCAGGGCGGATGTCCAGCAGCTTGCCCGTGAGCGACAGGACGATCAGCTTCGCGGTCTTCGGCCCGATGCCGGAGACCCGGCGGAAGGCCGCGTCGTCCTCCATGGTGACCGCGGTGGCGATGGCGGCGGGCGGCATGACCGCGAGCACACCCATGGCGGACTTGGGGCCGACGCCGGTGACGCCACGGAGCAGGTCGAAGACGGCGAGCTGCTCGCGGGTCTGGAACCCGAACAGCGAGATGTCGTCCTCGCGCACGACCATCGCCGTGTGCAGCAGCACGACCTCGCCGTGGCGAACCGCGAGCGCGTGCTCCGGCGTGACGGTGACCGCGTAGCCGACGCCCGCCACCTCGACGACGAGCAGCGAGCCCATGGCCTCCAGCACGGTCCCCCGGAGCGATGCGATCACGGCGACCACCGTAGGCGCGGGCGGCGACATCGACGAGCGTGGCGCCCCGGCGAGTCGAAGACGCGTTCGATCCAGTGCACTTGAGCAGACCACGAGCGCTTCATTCCCTCGGACACGGCCGCCACGCGGCTTCGCCGCGCGCCGAAACCGGCCGCGGGGGCCAAGCTCCTGGTGAACGAGGGGTCTGCTCAAGCGCTACTGGCCCGCCGAAGCGCTGCGGGCCTGCCGAAGCGCTCGCTGGGATCAGCGGATGAGCGTCCAGCGCGTGCCGGCCTGGCGCCGCAGCTGCACCTCGAGGATCTCGGCCTGCGTGCCCGCGGCCGTCGCGGCAGCGACGGCGACCGGCCGGGCGGCGGCGTCATCCGCGGCCTCGAACCGCACCGTGGCCTGCCCGCGTCCCTTGGCTACCCCTACGCTCCGCGCCTCGACGACCGCGATCGCGCCCACGGCGTCGGCCGCCTTCGGCAGCACGGCCTGCGCATCCGCTCCGGGATGCACGCGTCCCAACGTCAGCACCACCCGATACGACGGCATGGCGGACCCCCTTCCCCGGCCGACCAGTATCCGTCGGTCGCGCCGTTCCGGAGTTCCTGCGCGACACGCCGGTGATTCGCGCGCGACGCCGGCGTGTCGTCCGGTTTCTCCGGATCGGCGCGATGAGCGGAGGGGTGAGAGACGGCGTCAGCGGCGGGCGGTGCGGGCCTCCGCGTCGCGCCAGGCCTGCTGCGCAGGCGTCAAGGAGCCGACGACCGGCGCCACGGGCCCCGACCGCCACGCGTGGCAGATCGCGATGGCGAGGGCGTCCGCGGCGTCGGCGGGCTTCGGCGGCTCGTCGAGGCCGAGCACGCGCGTCACCATGGCGGTGACCTGCCGCTTGTCGGCGGCGCCGTAGCCGGTGATGGCCGCCTTCACCTCGCTCGGGGTGTGCAGCCCGACCCGCAGCCCGCGCTCAGCCGCGAGATGCAGGGCGATGCCGCTGATCTGGGCGATACCCATCACCGTGCGCACGTTGTGCTGCGCGAAGACGCGCTCGAGCGCGAACGCCTCGGGCCGGTGCTCGTCGAGCAGCGCCGCGATGCCCCGGCCGAGGGCGAGCAGCCGCAGCTCGAGCGCCTGCTCGGGCGGCGTGCGGATCACCTCCACGTGCACGAGGCGCGCGGTGCGGTCGGCAGCGACGTCGACGACGCCCACCCCGCACCGTGTCAGGCCCGGGTCGACGCCGAGCACCCGCACGGGCTACTCCTCGTCGAGGGCGGTGGCGACCCCGTCGGACAGGTCGAAGTTCGCGAACACGTTCTGCACGTCGTCGAGGTCCTCGAGCGCGTCGACGAGCCGGAGCACCTTCTTCGCGAGCTCCACGTCGTCGATCTCGACGCTGAGGCCCGGCACGAACTCGGCGTCCGCCGACTCGTAGTCGACACCGGCGCTCTGCAGCGCCGTGCGTGCCGCGACCAGGTCGCTCGGGTCGGTGACGACCTCGAACTCCTCGCCGTGGTCCGCCACGTCCTCCACCCCGGCGTCGAGCACCGCGGTCAGCACGTCGTCCTCGCTGAGGCCGTCCGTCTTCGCGACGCGGATGACGCCCTTGCGGCTGAAGTTGTAGGCGACGGATCCCGGATCGGCCATGGTGCCGCCGTTCCGGCTCATCGCGGTGCGCACCTCGGCCGCGGCGCGGTTGCGGTTGTCCGTGAGGCACTCGACGAGCAGCGCGACCCCGTTCGGGCCGTAGCCCTCGTACATGATCGTCTGGTAGTCGATCGTCTCGCCGGTGAGGCCCGCCCCGCGCTTGATGGCGCGGTCGATGTTCTCGTTCGGGACCGAGGTCTTCTTCGCCTTCTGCACGGCGTCGACGAGCGTCGGGTTGCCCGAGAGGTCGGCGCCGCCGATCTTCGCCGCGACCTCGATGTTCTTGATCAGCTTCGCGAACGACTTGGCCCGCCGCTGGTCCTTGACCGCCTTCTGATGCTTGGTGGTCGCCCACTTGGAGTGTCCGGACATGTGACCTCCTGTTGTGCCTGCTGCCGAAACGCCGGACCGATGGTACCGGCCCGCGCCGTGGGCGCCGAGGGAACGGCCGTCAGCCGGCGAGTGGCCGGAGACCGGCGTCGGCCAACGCGATACCTGCGAGCCGCTTGACGATGTCCGGATCGCCCCGGCGCCATGCAGCCGCGGCATCCGGCCCGATCGCGGCCAGCGCCCGGGTGGGCCTGCCGGCGAGCGCCCGCAGCGCGAGGAGGTCGACGTCGCCCGAGAGCCGGGCCACGGTACCCCGACGGAGCGCACCGGCGAGGCGCGGACGCACCCAGCCGGCGAGCACGACGAGCACGACCAGCAGCGCGACGGTCCAGCCGGCGATGGCGGCGATCCGCTCCACTCCGTCGCTCCAGCCGGCGCCGGCCGTGGCGAGGGCGGACCCGGCGCCCGCGGCACCGTCGAAGGGGGCGCGGATCCCGCTCCCGATGAGTGGTACCCCGCCGAGCTGCCGGCCGATGTCGCCGAGCGTCGTCGAGAACCCGGTTCCCGAGGCGGCGACGCGGTTCCCGACGTCCTCGAGCGCCGCGATCGCGCCGTGCAGCGCGACCGCGAGGACGATCCCGCCGACGAGCACGACGAGGGCGACCGCGTCTCCGGCGATCTGGAGCGCCCGGGCGCGCGGGAGATCGGAGTAGAGGCGCATCCGGCGATCCTTCCGCCGCCCTCCGGACGGACCCTGTGCCCGCTCAGGCGGCGGCGACGACCGTGTCGAGGAACGCGCGGTGGAAGCGGAGCTCCCCGGTGATCTCGGGGTGGAACGACGTGCCGAGGAGGTTGCCCTGCCTGACTGCGACGACCCGCCCGTCCTCGAGCGCGGCGAGCGGTGTCGCGCGCTCCCCCACCGTCTCCACGACGGGCGCGCGGATGAAGGCGGCGTGCACCGGCGGCCCCTCGAAGCCGTCGACCTCCAGGTCCGTCTCGAAGGAGTCCAGCTGGTTGCCGAAGGCGTTGCGACGCACGGCGACGTCGAGGCCGCCGAGCGTCTGCTGCCCGTCGATCGCGTCGAGCACGCGGTCCGCCAGGAAGATGAGGCCCGCGCAGGTCCCGTACACGGGCAGGCCGTCCGCGATCCGCGCCTTCAGCGGCTCGGCGAGCCCGAAGGCCCGCGACAGCTTGTCCATGACGGTGGACTCCCCGCCGGGGATGATCAGGCCGTCGACCTGGTCGAGCTCGCTCGCGCGCCGGACCGGGACGCCTCTCACGCCGAGCTCGGCGAGCACCGCGAGGTGCTCCCGGAAGTCGCCCTGCAGCGCGAGGACGCCGACGACGGGAGTGGCGGCCGTCACCACCCGCGCTCGGCGAGCCGGTGCGGGGCGGGCACGTCGGCGACGTTGATGCCGACCATCGCCTCGCCGAGCCCCCGCGAGGCCTCCGCGATCACGGCCGGGTCGTCGAAGAAGGTGGTGGCCTTCACGATGGCGGCGGCGCGCTTGGCCGGGTCCCCGGACTTGAAGATGCCGGAGCCGACGAAGACGCCGTCCGCACCGAGCTGCATCATCATCGCGGCGTCCGCCGGGGTGGCGACGCCACCGGCGGTGAAGAGCACGACGGGCAGCTTGCCGGCGGCGGCGACCTCGGCGACGAGCTCGTACGGAGCCTGCAGCTCCTTGGCCGCGACGTAGAGCTCGTCGGGCTTCTTCGAGGCGAGCGCCGCGATCTCGCCGGAGATCTGGCGCATGTGCCGGGTGGCCTCGGAGACGTCGCCGGTGCCGGCCTCGCCCTTGGAGCGGATCATCGCCGCGCCCTCGGTGAGGCGGCGGAGGGCCTCGCCGAGGTTCGTCGCGCCGCAGACGAAGGGCACGGTGAACTGCCACTTGTCGATGTGGTTCGTGTAATCGGCGGGCGACAGGACCTCGGACTCGTCGATGTAGTCGACGCCGAGGGCCTGCAGCACCTGCGCCTCGACGAAGTGGCCGATGCGGGCCTTCGCCATGACGGGGATCGAGACGGCCTCGACGATGCCGGCGATCAGGTCGGGGTCGCTCATCCGGGCCACGCCGCCCTGGGCGCGGATGTCGGCCGGCACGCGCTCGAGCGCCATCACCGCGACGGCGCCGGCGTCCTCGGCGATCTTCGCCTGGTCGGCCGTGACGACGTCCATGATCACGCCGCCCTTCAGCATCTCCGCGAGTCCGCGCTTGACCCGGCTGGTGCCGACCGTGCTGGTGGTGCTGTCCGTCATCTGAGATCCCTGAATCGGTGCCGATGGGCCGTGGCGGATCCGCCGACGGCGATCCTCGAGTCTACTCGCCGCGGCGCCCCCGCCCCGCGCCCCCGTCACGCCCCGACATGCCCTGAGAGGCAGCCTCCCGGCCGGGCGAAGTGAGGTGGGATCAGCGGGGCCAGGCGGCGGCGAGCGAGGCACGGGTGTCGCCGAGCAGCACCGGGAGCGCTTTCGTCTCGGCGATGATCGGGAAGAAGTTCGCGTCGGAGGCCCACCGCGGCACGACGTGCTGGTGCAGGTGGTCGGCGACGCCGGCGCCCGCGACCCGGCCCTGGTTCAGGCCGATGTTGAAGCCGTCGCAGCGCGAGTCCGCGCGCAGCACGCGCATCGCGGTCTGCGTGAGCGCGGCGATCTCGCGCACCTCGTCGTCGGTGGCCTCGTCATACAGCGGCACGTGCCGGTACGGGCAGACGAGCAGGTGCCCGGAGTTGTACGGGAACAGGTTGAGCAGCACGAAGGCGTGCTCGCCGCGGGCCACGATCAGCGCCTCGTCGTCGGGCAGGCTCGGCGCCCGGCAGAACGGGCAGCCCTCGTCCTCGGGCTCGTCGCCCGTGTGGTTCGTCTGGATGTACGCCATGCGGTGCGGCACCCAGAGCCGCTGGTAGGCGTCGGGCACGCCGACGGCGCCGTCGATCCGCGGGACCCCGTCGAACTCGTGGGCGCTGTACGGGCCAGCGTCGGTCACACGGCTCCCGCCGCCGCCGCGCCCGCGCCGCCCGCCGGCTCGAGGTCCGCCTCCGTCGACACCTGGGTGCGGGACGCGATGGCGCCGGTGATGAGGGCGATCGCCTCGTCCACGGGCACGCCGTTGCGGGTCGTGCCGTCGCGGAAGCGGAAGCTGACCGCGCCCGCCGCCCGGTCGTTCTCGCCCGCGATGAGCAGGAACGGCACGTGCTGGACCGTGTGGTTCCGGATCTTCTTCTGCATCCGGTCGTCGGACGTATCGAGGTCTGCGCGCACGCCGGCCGACCGGAGCCGGTCGACCACGGCGCCGAGGTACTCGGCGTACTCCTCGGCGACCGGGATGCCGACGGCCTGCACCGGCGACAGCCAGACGGGGAAGGCGCCCGCGTAGTGCTCGAGCAGGATCGCGAAGAACCGCTCGATCGAGCCGAACAGGGCCCGGTGGATCATGACGGGGCGCTTCCGCTGGCCGTCGCGGTCGGTGTACTCGAGGTCGAAGCGCTCCGGCAGGTTCACGTCCACCTGCACCGTCGACAGCTGCCATACACGACCGATCGCGTCCCGGGTCTTGAGGTCGATCTTCGGCCCGTAGAAGGCGGCCTCGCCGGGCATCTCGGTCAGCTTCAGCCCGCTCGCGGCCCCGACGTTGCGCAGCGCGTTCGTCGAGTACTCCCAGAACTCGTCCGACCCGATCCACTTCGACTTCTCGTCGTCGCGGAGCGACAGCTCGAGCTCGAAGTCGTCAAGGCCGAAGTCGCGCAGCATCGAGATGACGAACTGGAGGACCTTCGTCGCCTCGTCCTCGAGCTGCTCGGTGGTGACGAAGAGGTGCGAGTCGTCCTGGGTGAAGCCGCGCACGCGGGTGAGCCCGTGCAGTGCGCCGGAGAGCTCGTTGCGGTAGACGGTGCCGTTCTCCGCGAGCCGCATCGGCAGGTCGCGGTAGCTGTGGCCCCGCGCCTTGTAGACGAGGATGTGCATCGGGCAGTTCATCGGCTTCAGGTAGTAGTCGGTGCCCTGCTTGACGACCTCGCCCGCGGCGTCGATCTCCTCGTCCATCCGGATGGGCGGGAACATGCCCTCGCGGTAGGTGACGAGGTGGTTCGACTGGAGGAACAGGTCCTCCTTCGCGATGTGCGGCGTGTAAACGTAGGTGTAGCCCGCCTCGACGTGCCGGCGGCGCGCGTGCTGCTCCATCTCCTGGCGGATGACGCCGCCCTTCGGATGGAAGACGGCGAGGCCGGAGCCGATCTCGTCGGGGAAGCTGAACAGGTCGAGCTCCGCGCCGAGCTTGCGGTGGTCGCGCTTCGCGGCCTCCTCGAGACGGCGCTGGTGGTCGCGCAGCTCGTCCTTGCTGGGCCACGCCGTGCCGTAGATGCGCTGCAGCTGCGCGTTCTTCTCCGAGCCCCGCCAGTACGCGGCGGCCACGCGGTCGAGGGCCCAACCGTTGCGGAGCAGGCCGGTGTTCGGCAGGTGCGGGCCGCGGCAGAGGTCCTGCCAGATCGTCTCGCCGGTGGTGCGGTCCACGTTCGCGTACACGGTGAGCTCGCCGGCGCCGACCTCGACGGACTCGTCGCCGCCGGTCGCGCCGCCCTTCAGGCCGATCAGCTCGAGCTTGTACGGCTCGTCGGCGAACAGCTCGCGGGCCTCGTCCTCGGTGACGGGCCGGCGGACGAACCGCTGGCCGGCGCGCTGGATGCGCTCCATCTCCTTGCTGAGGCGCTTCAGGTCCTCGGGGGTGAACGGCTGCTCGACGCCGAAGTCGTAGTAGAAGCCGTCGGCGATGGGCGGTCCGATGCCGAGCCTCGCCTCCGGGTTCACGGTCTGCACGGCCTGCGCGAGCACGTGCGCGGTGGAGTGCCGGAGGATCGAGAGCCCGTCGGGCGAGCCGATCGGCACGGGCTCGACCTGGGCGTCGGCGGGCAGCGGCCGGTCGAGGTCCCAGAGGGCGCCGTCGACGCGGACGGCGATGACCTCGCGGTCCTCACCGAAGAGCGTGCGGCCCGTCGTCGCCGCCGGTCCCTGTTCGACCGGTGCGGCGGAGGGTGCGGAGTCGCTCAACGGGGTCCCTTTCGACGGGTCGGGAGGTCCGTCCACTGTATCGGCGCGACCCGCGGCGCCCTGCCGCGGACGACCGGTCCGGGCCCCGCCGACGGCAGGCCCGGGCGACGGGCGGAGCGCTCAGCGCCGGCGCATGCGGTCGCGCAGCCGGCGTCGCGGCGGGGCTTCAGGAGGGGTGGGCGGTCCGGGCGGATCCGTCGGGGCGCCGGCATGCGGGGTCTCCGGTGGCGCCTGTACATCCGCCTCCGCCTCGCGCCGCCGCTCCTCCGCGAGCGCCGGCAGGTCGACGGCGGCGACCAGGCTGAGCCGCTCCTCGAGCACCGCGCGGTCCTCCTCGGGCGCCGACCTCGCCCGCGACAGCATCGCGGTGATGGCCGAGCGCATCTCCAGGAACGCGTCGTCGCGGGCCGATGCCAGCAGCGCCGTCACCCGTGCGTCGTCGTTCTCCCACCGCACGAGCCGCCCGGCGAGCGCCGTGTACACGCGACGTCGACGCTCGAGGTTGTCCGCGTCGCGGTGCCGGTAGTCGTGCTCGTGCCGGGCGAGGCCGCGGGTCCGTGCCGCCGAGTCCCGCTCCCCGGCCATCCGCCGCGCGGACGTCTCCGCCTCGACGCGCAGCCGGCCGAGGGCCAGGCGGACCTCGTCCAGCCACGCCTCCGCGCGCGCGGCACCGGATCCGGCCATCGTGTCGACGATGATCCGGTTCTTGAGCCGCATCCGGATCGCGTACTCCGCGAGCAGCAGGCCCTCGTCGGCCTCGGCGTCGATCGCGGCCTTCTCGGGCGGGCGGCGCGCCGCGTGGTCGTCGTCGTACAAGTGGGCGATCGACTCCTGTCCCATCCGTCCTTCCCCCGAGCCGTGCCGATCCTCCCCCGCCCGCCTCGGTGTCAGCCGTCCGACCCCACCCGGCGGTCGAAGGGGATGCGCGCCTCGGCGAAGGAGGTCTTGGCCGACACGAGGTGGTCGGTCATCAGGTAGACGGCCAGCCAGCGGCCGTAGCGGATCGCGCGGTCCGTGAGCGCCTCGTCGCCGCCGTATCGGCGCACGACGTCCTCGAGGAAGGGCCGGCCGTAGTCGATCAGCTCGGCGAAGTCGATGGCCGGGTCGCCGACGGCCAGGTCGCTGAAGTCGATGAGCCCGAGGCGGCCGGTGGCGGGGTCGTGCAGCAGGTGGTCCTCGTAGACGTCGCCGTGCACGAGCACGGGCGGCGGGGACTCGGCGAGCAGGGCGGGCACGTCGTCGAGGACCTCGTCCACCAGGCGCAGCTCGACCGGCCCCAGCAGCGCCGGGAGCCCGGACGCCGCCAGCCGGCGCACCTCGACGTGCTCCTCCGGCACCGTCCAGGACGGCGTGCCCGGCGGCAGGACGGAGGGGTCCAGCCCGTGCAGCGCGGAGAGGAGCCCGGCGAGGGCGTCGGCGACCTCGTCGCGGTCGGGCGCCGACAAGGCGAGGAGCCGTGCGGGGGTGAGCTGCTCGCCGGGGACGAAGTCGTGCACCGAGAAGCGCCGGTCGGGGTCGATCGCGCGGACGCGGGGCAGCGCCACCCGGCTGCGGCCGGCGAGGCGGTCGATCACCACGCGCTCGGCGTCGAGCATCCGCCGGTAGTGCTCCTCGTTGGGGAAGCGGACCGTGAGGCGGTCGTCGAGCAGCAGCACCTCGTGGTCCCAGCCGGCGTCGACGTAGCGGAGGGACGACCAGCGGAGCTCCGGCATCGCCTCGCTGAGCAGCCGGACCGCGCCCTCCTCGCCGAGGGGCGGATCCTTCGGCCCGTCGTCCCCCATCCGGCGAGCGTATCGACGGACTGTCGGGCAGGATCGCCCCATGGTCCTCACGACGGTCGGCTACATCGCCTCCGCGGCGGTCGCGCTCGTCGCGATCTCGTTCCTCCAGCGCGAGCGCGCCCGGGCACGTGAGGAGCGGCGGCCCCAGAACGCCCGGCTGCGCCGGGTGTGGATCGCCGTCATGTTCGTCGGGCTGGCCGCGCTGCTGTACTTCACGCTGCAGCGCTGAGCGTCGCCGCCGCCCCGCAACGACCGCGAGGCGGGCGGTCGACGTCGCCGTCGGCCGCCCGCCTCGTCGGCAGTCCTGCTAGTGCAGCTGCACCTTCCAGTCCCCGCGCCCGTGTGTGCCGGCGACCACGGCGCCGGTCGGCGTCACGGTCAGGTCCCACACGGTGACGTTCGGCAGGCCGGTGCCGAGTCGGGCCCAGCGGGCGCCGTAAGGGCTCGTCCTGCCGACGAACGCCCCGACCTCGGTGCCGACCACGAGCTTCTGCCCGGCGAGCGCCACCTTGTAGACCGGCGCGTCGGGCAGGTTCCCGCTGTCGTCGGTCCAGGTGCGGCCGCCGTTGCGTGACTCGAACACGTGGCCGTAGCCGGCGTTCGGGATCCAGCGCCGGCTGTAGGAGCCGATGCTGATGATGACGTGCGCCGCGTCCTTCGGGTCGACGGCCACCGAGGTGATGTAGCGGCTCGGCACACCGGCCAGGGACAGCTCGTGCCAGGCGCCGCCGTAGTTGGTCGCGAGGCCGCGCTGGAAGCTGCCCGGGTTGCAGCTGCCGCACCAGGCGGCATAGGTCGTTGCGCCGTTGTCCGCGAGCGCCGTGACCTGGTGGCCGGCCCCCGTGTCGTAGACCTTCTTCCAGTCGCAGCCGGACGCGCCGTCGCAGACGGTGCTCCAGCCGGCCGTGTCGTCCCAGACGTACTGGCCGCCCGCGACCCAGTGGGTCGGGTCCTTCACGTCCTGCTCGATCGGGGCGATGAACCGGGGGTTCGGGTCGCAGACCGCCGGCGGGTTGGTCGCGGTGAGGCAGGACGGCGAGATCTCGCGGAGATCGTTCGTCGCCCCGTCCGTCGTCACGTACATGTCGAGGTTGGTGTACTCCTCGACGGCCCTGTTGCCGTTCGCCGGATCGACGATCGTGTCCCCGCCGTCACCCGTGAACGCCTGCTGGACGTCCGGCGAGGTGGTGGTGGTGTACGACTCGCCGTTGTCCTGCAGGCCACCCCAGTAGGCGAGGCCGCCTGCGACCTTGCCCACCGCGATCGAGTAGTTCTGCGTGGTGTGCAGCGTCGCGTTCAGGTTGGTCCAGCTGCCGCGCACGTGCACGTTCAGCGGCCGCTTCCAGGCGCCGCCGTCGTTGCCGGCCCACAGCCTGCCGGCGAAGATCATCGCGGCGTGCTGGTCGGGATGCGTGGTCTGCGGGCAGTTGTACGGCGTGGTGCCGTCGACGTCGCAGGAGATGCCGACGTTCCAGTACGGACCGACCGTGTTCCAGGTCGCGCCGCCGTCCGTCGACTCGAAGACCTCCTCGAGGCCGAGGTAGAGGTGGTTCGGGTTCGTCGGGTCGGCGAGGACGTACTGGTTGTAGTCCGCCTGCACGCCGGGGAAGTAGCCGCTCGTCGAGTCACCGAGCGCCGAGCCGGACGCCGCGAGCTTGTCGACGTCGGCGATGCGGGTCCAGGGACCGCGCGGGTCGCCGGATGGGCTCACGTAGACGCCCTGGCCCCGGAGGTCGCCGGTCGCGGTGCTCTCCACCACGGCGTAGAGCCTGTGCCCGGAGCTGCTGAAGCTCGTGCGCCCGATCGTGGTGGGGTCGATGTCGCCCTTCGGCGTGATCCGGTGGAAGCTGCCGGCGGACCCGGTGCCCACGTAGAAGCCGTTGGCCTCGTCGGCAGGCGGGGTCGTGTAGCCGGCCCAGCCGACGACGCCGAGGATCAGGTGGCCGCCGGTGCCGGGCACCGCGATCACGTCGGTCACCGCCGACGAGGGCGGGTAGGTCTTCGGGCCGGCGGGCTGCAGCACCGCCTGCCATGCCCGACCCGAGGTCGAGCCGGCCGGGCGACGGTAGAGGCCCTTGGTCGTCGCGACGTAGACGTAGCCGCCGATCCAGACGATGCGGTAGGAGCCGGCGCCGTAGAGCTCCGGGCCGCCGACCTGCTTCCAGGTGGACGCGCCGCGGGCGAGACGGTAGACGCCGACGCCGTACTGGCTCTCCGACGAGTTGTTGCCCTCGCCGGTGGCGACCCAGACCGAGCCGTCGCGCGGGTCCGTGGCGAGCGCCCCGACCGAGAGCCGCGGGAGACCGTCGTTGACGGGCGTGAAGTGGGCGCCGCCGTCGGAGGAGCGCCAGACGCCACCGCTCGCGGAGCCCGCGAACACGACGGAGCCGGAGTGCGTGAGCGAGGTGAGCCGCCCGCTGACGTCGCCCCAGCCGGTGCCGTAGTTCGCCCCGCGCGGGATCGGGTCGTTCACGAAGGGCTTGGCGGTCACCTCGTACCAGTGGCCGCCGGCGGTCGGCAGCGAGGAAGCGGCGTGCTGCGCCGCGACGAGCCCCGCGGCGGGCGCCTGGAAAGCAGGGGCCGCGGTGATCGACTGCTGGAACTCGCCGCGCAGCTGCACCGACCGAGCCTCGCCGGCGTCGACGCCGCTGCCGCTTCCGGTGTCGGCGAAGGCCTTCACCCCGCTGCCGCTGGTGGCGCTGCCCTTCAGGAGGAACGACTTCGCAGACGGCTTGACGGGGTGCGTGGCCGCACTCGCGCCGGAGACGCCGGCGACGGAGAGCGCGCACGCGGTCAGCGCGCCGAGCAGCATCAGCCGGCTGGATCGCCTCCCCCGTCGACTCGTCGGTGGGGATGCGGGCACGGCTGATCGACCTCGACGCACGGTGGCTCCATGGGGGTAGCGCGCACGGCGACGTCACCACGGCGCCGTGCATGGGTATTGGGTATCCGGAGCATATGCATCGCATAAGTGCCCTGTACAGGGGACATCTCGACGGATGAGCGATCCGCGCTGATCCCCGCAGGCTGCTCGGAACGACGACCCGAGCCGGTCGCCGGAAGGACCGGCGGGGATCCCCGCGTCACCCTGCCGCCGGCGGGGACCCCTGGGCTACCCGAACTCGCGCTCCCGCTCGGCGAGGATCATCCGGCCCGCCGCCTCCACGAGGGCGAGGTGGGAGAAGGCCTGCGGGAAGTTGCCGAGGTGGAACCCGCTGCCGACGTCGTACTCCTCGGCGTAGAGCCCGAGTGGTGAGGCGATCCGCAGCAGCCGCTCGAACAGGCTCCTGGCGCGGTCCTCCTCCCCCACGATCACGAGGGCCGACACGAGCCAGAACGAGCAGATGAGGAAGCTGCCCTCCTTGCCCGACAACCCGTCGTCCGTCTCGTCCACCCGGTAGCGGAGCACGAACCCGTCCTCGGTGAGGTCGTCCGCGATCGCCATCACCGTGGCATGCAGGCGTTCGTCGCTGCCCGGCAGGAAGCCGAGGATCGCGGCGAGCAGGTTCGACGCGTCGAGCGTGCCGGCGGCCGCCTCGTAGTGCTGCTTCAGCACCCCGCGCTCGTCGAGGCCGTGCTCGAGGATGTCGGCCTTGATCTCATCGGCCGCAGCGCCCCACTCGTCGCGGAGCTCCGGGTCGCCGTTGATGGCTGCGAGCTGTGAAGCCCGGTCGAGCGCGACCCAGCACATGAGCTTCGACGACACGTAGTGCTTCGGGTCCCCCCGCGCCTCCCAGATGCCCTGGTCCGGCTCGCGCCACACCTTGAGCGCGCAGGCCGCCTGGTTGAGGACGATCGGCCAGAGCCGGCTCGGCAGCCGCTGGCTGCGCCTGCTCTGCAGCAGCAGCGAGTCGAGCACGGCGCCGTACACGTCGTTCTGATGCTGGTCGTATGCACCGTTCCCGACCCGGACCGGACGCGCGTTCGCGTACCCGCTCATGTGGTCGAGCGTGGACTCGCTCAGGTCGCGCCGACCGTCGATCCCGTACATGATCTGCAGCCCGCCGTCCGGGTTCGGCTCCAGGTCGGCCACGAACTGCACGTAGTCGTTCGCCTCCCAGTCGAGGTTGAGCCAGTGCAGCGCGCGCAGGGTGAAGGTGGAGTCGCGGATCCAGCTGTAGCGGTAGTCCCAGTTCCGCTCCCCCTGGGGCGTCTCCGGGAGCGAGGTGGTCAGCGCGGCGACGGTCGCCCCGGTCGGCAGGTAGGTCATTGCCTTGATCGCGAGCGCGGAGCGCTGGATCGCGGCGCTCCAGCGGTGATCGGGGATGCGCGCACGGCCCAGCCAGTCCCGCCAGAAGCGGGTCGTCCGCTCGATCGCCGCGACCGCGTCCTCGTCGGACGCAGGGCCTACGAGGTCCGCCGCCCAGGACAGGGAGCAGAACATCGTCTCCCCGGCGTGCAGCACCCGCCGGGCGCGCACCCGGTTCCCCTCGATGCCCATCGGGAAGTCCGTCCGCAGGCGCAGCGTGAGCCGCGGGCTCACGGCGTCGGCGACGAGCCCGTCGTCGTCGCTGATGGTCCAGCCCGGAGTGACGGTGCCGTACTCGAACGCCGGCTCGCAGACCAGCTCGATCTCGACCTCGCCCTCGATGCCGGTGACCGTGCGGACCAGCACGTGCTCCGTGTCGTCGTCCGAGGGCGGACGGGTATGCGGAGTCACGGCGTCGGAGCCGCGCGACGGACCGATCACGAGGGCGTCCTTCACGACGGCCCAGCCCCTCGGCGTGCGCCACGTGGTCGTCATCACGTTCGTGCCGGGCTCGTAGTGCCGGTCGGTCGGCGCGCTGGTCCCGAAGGGCCCGAGGCGGAAGGTGCCGGCCTCCTTGTCGAGCAGACTGCCGAAGACCGCCGGCGAGTCGAAGGAGGGCACGCAGAGCCAGTCGACGGATCCGTCGGGCGCGACGAGAGCACCCGTGTGGCAGTCTGACAGGAACGCGTAGTCGGCGATCGGCGGGAAGGCGGACGGCCCCGCCACGGTCGCGGGACGTTCGAAGGCGGTGGGCGCCGCTCCGGCCTTCGGTTCGGTGAGCGTGGTCACGGCGATACCCCTTCCGGCGGTGGACGCTCGCAGCCCATCACGCCACCCGGGTGCGGGCACCACCCGTGCCGGGTGAGGTGGGCCGTGGTGCAGCGCGGACCCGCACCGCTGCCCTAGCTCGTGAAGTGGAGCGACCGGAGCATCGCACCGTAGAGCGCGAGGTCGGCCGCGGAGATGCTGGACTCGTACGGCAGGAACTCCGCGACGTACCCCCGCGTGCCGTGCACGACGGCGAGATACATGTGGATCTCGTCGTCGCACTTCGACATCCAGGTCAAGGCCCGCTCGCCTCCGAACGTGGTCGTCCTCGTGGGACGGAGGGGACGGAGGTCGGCGCAGTCGAAATCATGGGCGCGGACCATGGCACGCTGCCAGGCCGCCAGCGTCGTTCCCATCACCACGGGCGCAGCGCCGACCGCGAACAGGCGATTGCCCGTCGAGTCGGTGAAGTCGGCGAAGGCGGTGGAGCTCATCCCCGGCAGCTGCACACCGTCCCACGAGTCGTACGGCGCCGCGTCCACCCCGGTCCAGTCCTCGGGAAGGGTGAGTCGGAAGTCGTACACCGTCGAGACGAACTCATGCGCCCTCGGCGCCGCCAGCGCCGCGGTCGGCCGAGGCTCGGTGGTCACCCTCGGCCCGGGGGAGGTGCAGGCCGCCGTGAGCAGCACGCCCGAGACGAGCGCGAGCGTGAGCAAGAAGCGGTGGCGGATCCGACGCATGTGCGTCTCCTTTGCCCTTAGTCGGTGAAGTGGAAGGACCGGCGTATGGGGTCGAAGGCCGCCAGATCGGTGGCGTCCATGCGGGACTGGAGGGGCACGAAGATGGCGACGTAGCCACGCGTCCCGTGCTCGACGGCGAGGTCCACCACCTGATCGGGGCACGCCACGGTCCAGCTCAGGGCGCGCTCGCCCCCGAGGGTCGTCGTCGTCGTGGAGGGATCCATGACGCAGCTGCCCGTCTCGTTGCGGAAGATGCTGGCCTGCCACGCTGCGAGCGTCGTACCCCTCGGCAGCTGGGCAGCGCCGAAGGTGATCACGCGGCCACCCGTCGAATCCGTGAAGTCGGCGAAGGCGGGTGAGTCGACCCCGAGCAGCAGACCGCCGTCCCACGAGACCTGAGCGTCGGCCCCTGTCCAGTCCTTGGGCAGGGTCAGCCGGAAGCCGTGCCGCTTCGAGACGAACTCGTGTGCTGCGGCCGTAGTCACGGTGGGGGCCGGTCGGGGATACCTGCTCACCCTCGGCGCGGGCGATGTGCAGGCCGTGAGCAGCACGACCGAGACGAGCCCGAGCGTGAGCCACAGGCGCCGGCGAATACGACGCATGAGCGTCTCCTCTCCGACATCGTGGTCGGAAGAGGCGGACCGTACCGCTCGGAACAGGGACGCACAACAGCCCCAGGGAATGAGGTGGACCGGACCCCGCACCCCTCAGGAGCAGGATCTGAAGCGCTGCGGGCCCGGACGAGGAGGACCCATACCCGGGGAGCCGTGGTGCAGAGCCGACGGACGGGACGTCGTCAGCCGCCGGCGAGGACCGGCACGCGGGCCGCCCACACGGCTGAGAGACGAGGAACCCCCGGTCAGGCCGGGGGTTCGTGTGGTGGGCGATACTGGGATCGAACCAGTGACCTCTTCCGTGTCAGGGAAGCGCGCTACCGCTGCGCCAATCGCCCGGATCCGTATCGGCTCACGCCGGGGTCCGGATGGAGGTGGGGACGGGATTCGAACCCGCGTACACGGCTTTGCAGGCCGTTGCCTCGCCTCTCGGCCACCCCACCACGGAGGAGAACCTTGTGGCCGGGATCGGTCCATCTGGTCCCACCGAGCGGATGACGAGATTCGAACTCGCGACCCTCACCTTGGCAAGGTGATGCGCTACCACTGCGCCACATCCGCGTCGCCCCTCTCGGGGCATCCAGAACTGTAGCCGATCCCACGGGGGGTGTCGAACGAGCGCGGCGGCGCGGCGTGGCCCGCGGCGCGATGATCTCGACGCGGGAACGGCTGTGGCATCATGGTCCGCGCACGGGCGATTGGCGCAGTTGGTAGCGCGCTTCGTTCACACCGAAGAGGTCGTCAGTTCGAGTCTGGCATCGCCCACCGTCGCTCCCCGCGGGCTCCCGTCCCGCCTCTCGCCAGCGCCCGTGGCCCAGGTGTGCGGGCCGCGATCTGCCGTCAGCGGGGCGCCGGCAGGCCGGCGACCAGCTGCGACGGGTCGGCGCCACCGGGCGCGGCCGCCGTGAAGCGCAGCCGGAGCGACGCGGGAAGCCCCGTCGCATCCGTTCCGCAGGCGGCGGCGAAGTGGTCGTCGGTGGTCACCGCCACCAGGCAGATCCGGCTGCTCGCATCGCGGGCCACGTAGAGGTCGGCGAGCGTGCCGTGCTCGAGGATCCGGAACGTGGAGGGGGTCAGCCGCGCCCCGACCGGGATCCTCGGCCGGTCCCGCGCCTGCTGCGGCCGGGCGAGCGCCGCGAGCACCCCGCTGCCGCCGGCCGTCGGCGTGGCGGATGTGGTCGTCGCAGCCTTCGGCGCGGGGACCGGCATGAGCGACACCCCGACTCCGGCCAGGAACGAGAGGACCAGCACGACGCCGACGACCGCCCACGGCCACCGCCGTCTCATGAGACGGCCCCCGCCCGCACGGTCCCATCGGAGGACCAGGTCGCCTCGACCTCGGTGCGCGTGTCCTTCGGGTCGTCGGTCGACGGATCCTTGGTCACGCTGAGGTCGATGGTGAGCGGCATGGCGCGGAAGTCCTCCGGGTCCGCGCAGGCTGCGGTGAGGTGGGCGTCGACGGTCACCGCGACGAGACACACCTGGTCCCCGCCCGTCCGTGCGGCGTAGAGGTCGACTCCGGCGCCCTGCAGCGTGACGAGCCGCCGGAAGGAGGTCGCGACGAGGTCGCCTTCCGGGGCCACGATCGGACGGTCGGTGATGTGGCGTGTCCGCGTGAAGATCGCGAGCGCATCGGCACCCGCGGGCCGGACGACGACCGGCGCGGGCAGCTGCGCCGGCGCGACGGTCGGCAGCACCTCGGCTCGGCTGCCGAGCGCCGGCCCGAGCAGCAGGCCGCCCGCGAACGCCGCCGCGGCGGCCGGGACCGCGAGCAGCAGCACCGGCCACGCCCGCCTGGGGGGCCGGACGGATGCCCGCGGACCGATGGCGACCGGCGCGGCCCCCGCGCCCGCGTCCTCGAGCACGGCGGCCACCACGGCGCGCAGCTCGTCCCGCTCGCGGATCAGCCGGGCGACCTCGGCGACTTCGGCCGGATCCGCGCCGGGCCGGTAGAGGGCCGCACGCCGAGCGTCGAGTCCCGCGTACGGCGACCCCTCCTCCTCGTCGTCGAGGCCGCGGAGCGCCTCGAGCGTGGGCACGCGGCCCGTCCAGCGCTCGTCGACCGCGCTGAGGAACGCCGGATCGTCGAGCGCCCGACGGTAGGGGTTCATCCCTCGCCCACGATGTGGGTGAGGTAGCGGATGTGCCCGTCCGGGCCCCAGACGACGGTGAAGAACCGGGGCAGGTAGCCCTGCTCCACGAACGGCTCCCCCGCTGACCAGCCGGACATCGACCACTGCAGGCTCACGCCGCGGCGGGCGAAGACCGCGGGCGGGACGCAGTCGGCGCTGTACTGCCGCCCCTGCTTCACGGCCGCCACGAGGCAGACGTCCCCCCCGGCGTTCCGGGCCGCGGACAGCACGGCGGGCACGTTCGGCATCACCGCGAGCCGGCGGACGCTGCCGGCGACGAAGTCGCCGCCCCGCGGAGCGTCGCGGCGATCGGTCGCGGTCTGCCGACGTGCGAACACGTCGCCCGCGACGGTCCGGAGCACCGGCAGGGCTGCCACGGATGCGGGCGGCCGCGGGACGGTGAGGGCACGCACCGCCAGGCCGCCGAGGACGGCCGCCAGGGCCGCGACGAGCAGCAGCACCGCTGCGGTCACCACCCGCGGTCCGACCTGCGGGAGCCGCGGCAGCCGGAGCGCGGTCACGGGGCCGACCGTCCTGCGGTGAGCCGCCCCGCCCGCCAGAGGGCCGTGTAGCTCTCTGTCGTGCTCGCCGGGTAGCCCGGGCCGCCGGACCAGCCGATCACCAGCCCGTCCTTCGCGACGGTCGCCGCGTCGGCGCACGCGGTCCGGTAGTAGGTGTCGGCGACGACGAGGCAGGTCTGGCCGAACCGGTCGCGAGCCGCCCAGAGGGTCACCCCTGCGGCCGGGTAGGCGGCGAGGCGGCGGAAGCTCCCGTTCACGAGGTCGGGCCCGACGAGGGCCGTGGGATGGTCTCCGGATCGCGCCGGCCTGGCGAGCACCCCGGCGGGCGCCGGGACGTCGATCGTCGCGCTGAACGACGGGACGGCGCGCGGGTCGGCGGATCCCGTCCCGGCGGCGACCGCCGCGGTGCCGGCCCCGGCCAGGGCGCCGAGTGCGGCGACGGCGACCATGCCGACCACCAGCCGCGGCGGCACCCTCCGGAGGACGGCGAGGGCCGTCGCAGGCTGGGGCGGTGCGGGCGCCGCGGGCGCCGCGGGCGCCGCGGGCGCCGCGGCCGGCTGCCGAGCCGACTCGACCGCCTCGTCGAGCGCGGGAGGAGACGGCGGCGCGACCGCGGCGAGCGCCTCGGCCAGGGCAGCGATGTCGACCTGGGTGGCATCCGGCCCGTAGACGCGCGACCGGAGGGCGCGGATCCGTGCATCGTCGGCCGCGCTCGTCGTGCCGGCCGTCGTGCCGGTCCCGGCGCCCGTGCTCACGGCGACAGTATGCGGCTGCCCGGTGGACGGCCGGCGCGGGTCAGCCGAGCGGTGACCACCAGACGAGCCGGCCGTCCGGCTGCCACCGGACGCGGGCGAACTCCTTCGGGAGCCCGTCCGCGGCGGTGAGGGTGATGCCGTCGTGCTCGAACCCGCGGACGGAGGCGCAGCGGGAGGCGGTTCGCCGGGTGCCGTCCGCGGCGATCAGGCAGAGCGCCGCGCCCTCGCCGACCGTGCGCGCGGCGAGGAAGCGGACGGCGCCGACCGTGACCAGGCGCCGCAGGTTCACGGTGTCGAGCGGCTCGAGCGCCCCGCCGAGCAGATCGGCGGCCTCCGGGGCGCGGTCGAAGACGGTGACGGCGTCCTGACCGGTCACGGTCTGCTGGAAGTGCTCGGTGAGCGCCGGCGTCACCGGGGGCGCGGCGGGGAACGTCCGTCCCAGGCCGAAGCCGGCAGCGGCGGCCACGATCGCGAGCGCGGCCGCGGCGACCACGGCCGGTCGCACGGCGGCGCGCGGGAGCAGGGACGGCGGCGGCCGCCCGGGAGCCGCCGGCGTCGGGACGGGTGCGGCTGGGTCCTGGACCGGGAGTCGTCCCAGCGCCGAGACGGCGGCGAGCCGGGAGCGCTCGGCGCGGGCTGCCGCGCACTCGTACTGCTCGAGCGCCGCCGAATCGGTCCCCGGACCGTAGAGGGCGCGGCGGGCGGTCCGCGCCAGCGCGCCGGGAGCCGGGGCGCCGCTCGGGCCGGTCTCGTCGGGCCGGTCGAGCCACCAGAGCGCGTCGAGCGGGTCGTCCTCGCCCTCGTAGGCGGCGCTGAACCGGGCGAGGAAGGCCGGATCGGTGAGGGCGCGGGCCGCGAAGCCCTGCTCCGGGCCGCGGTCGTCCGCGGGACCGGCCGCCGTCGGCGCTGCGATCCCGGAGCCATCGCGCCCGGTCACGCAAGCATGATCGCCCCGCGGGGCCCGGCAGGGAAGCGGGGCGCGGCACCGAGGTGCCGCGCCCCGCCCAGGGGTAGGGATCCGCTACACGGTCTGCGGGTCGAGCGCGTAGCTCTCCTCGCCGTGCACCGAGAGGTCGACGCCGGCGACCTCCTCCTCGTTCTTGACGCGGAAGCCCATCGTCCGCTCGAGCACCCAGCCGATGGCGAAGGCGAGGGCGAAGGAGTACACGGAGACGATGAGGGCGCCGAGGGCCTGCGCACCGAGCTGCTTGAACGAGCCGGTGTCGATGAGGCCGATGCCGGAGCCGAAGATGCCGATGTAGAGCGTGCCGATCCAGCCGCCGACGAAGTGGATGCCCACGACGTCGAGCGAGTCGTCGAAACCGAGCCGCCACTTCAGGTCGATCGAGAGCGCGCACACCGCGCCGACGATCAGGCCGAGGACCATGCCCCAGAAGGGCGTGAGGATGTTGCAGGCGGGGGTGATCGCGACGAGGCCGGCCACGGCGCCGGATGCGGCACCGATCGAGGTGGCCTTGCCGTCCTTGATCCGCTCGACGATCAGCCAGCCGAGCGTCGCCGCGGCGGGCGCCGCGAGGGTGTTGATCCACGCGAGCGCGGCCACGCCGTCGACGGCGGCCTCGGAGCCGGCGTTGAAGCCGAACCAGCCGAACCACAGCAGCGAGGCGCCGAGCAGGGTGAGCGGCACGTTGTGCGGCTTCGACATGCCCTTCGCGAACCCGACGCGCTTGCCGAGCACGATCGCCAGCGCGAGTCCTGCCGCGCCGGCGTTGATGTGGACCGCCGTGCCACCTGCGAAGTCGTTCACGCCCAGGTTGTGGACGATGAACCCGCCGTCCGTGTTGCCCGCGGTGAAGTCGAACACCCAGCAGGCGACCGGGAAGTAGACGAGCGTCACCCAGACGCCCGCGAACACCATCCAGGTGCCGAACCGGGCCCGGTCGGCGATCGCGCCCGAGATCAACGCGACGGTGATGATCGCGAACGTCGCCTGGAACCCGGCGAACGCGAGCGCGTTCAGGTTGTTCTCCGCGCCCGCGCCGCCCTTCGTGAGCAGCGGGATGAGCCCGGCGTTGGCGAAGGGGTTGCCGACAACGCCGTGGATCAGCCAGGCGTTCGCCTGGTCGGGCGTCGAGCTCGGGAACGCCATGGAGAACCCGTAGAGCACCCAGAGCACCGCCACGAGGGCGATCGCGCCGAAGCTCATCATCATCATGCTGATGACGCTCTTGGCCCGGACCATGCCGCCGTAGAAGAAGGCGACGCCGGGGGTCATGAGCAGGACGAGGGCTGCGGCCACGATCAGCCACAGGGAATTCAGGTTGACGGTGATCGCGTCCGTCGTCGCGTCGAACAGGGTCGGAGCCATGCTGACCTCGGAGCCTCTCTCTGATGCAGGGGACCCCGTCGCGACCGGCGCTTCGGGCGCACCGGCCTCGACGGGGAGTCACCGGAAGTGTCCAGGGCCGACGTTTCGCGGCGCGGCACGCCCTGTTTCGCAGGGGTTACGGATGCGCAGGCTGTGTGAACTTCGGGTTTCGCGCTCAGCGGAGCCCGGGCGTCACTCCACCGGGCCGTCGGGCGCGGTCATCGCGATGAGCCGCGAGATCGCGCGCAGGTACTTCTTGCGGTAGCCGCCCGCGAGCATCTCCTCGCCGAAGACGCGGTCGAGGGGGCGGCCCGTGGCCACGATCCGCACCTGCGCGTCGTAGAGCCGGTCGACGAACGCGACGAAGCGCAGGGCCTCGGCCTGGCCGGGCAGCGGATGCACGTCCCGGATGCCGACCGTCGAGAGCCCCTCGACCAGGCCCACGTAGCGGGCCGGATGCACGGTCGCGAGGTGCGCGATCAGCGCGTCGAAGTCGTCCACGGTCACGCCCGGACCCGCCTGCAGGTCGGCGAGCTCCGCGTCGGACGCGACTCGGGCGTCGCCCTCCAGGGCGCGCCGCCGGTAGTCGAGCCCCTCGATCCGCACGGTGGTGAAGCGGTCGGACAGGCCCTGGATCTCGCGGAGGAAGTCCGCGGCGGCGAACCGGCCCTCGCCGAGCGCGTTCGGGGGCGTGTTCGAGGTCGCGCCGATCCGCGTGCCGGTGGAGACGAGCTCGCCGAGCAGCCGGGACATGAGCATCGTGTCGCCCGGGTCGTCGAGCTCGAACTCGTCGATGGCGAGCAGCGACGAGCCGGTGAGCAGCCGCACGGCCTGCGCGTACCCGAGCGCGCCGACGAGCGCGGTGTACTCGATGAAGGTGCCGAAGTACTTGCGGCCGGGGGCCTGCTGCCAGAGCGCGGCGAGCAGGTGGGTCTTGCCGACGCCGAACCCGCCGTCGAGGTAGAGGCCGGGCCGCTCCGGCGGCTTCGGGCCGCGCCGGAACAGGCCGGCGGGCGGGCTCGTCCAATCGGCGGTGAAGGCGCGGACGGCGTCGACGGCGCCCTGCTGCGACGGGTAGTCGGGGTCGGGGCGGTAGTTGTCGAGCGAGGCGCGGGCGAACTGCCGGGGCGGCACGAGCTCGGCCGCCATCCGGCCGGCGTCGACGTCCGGGACGCGGTCGACGAGCCGGGCGGGCGCGAGCGTGTCCACGGGTTACGGCCTCCGGCGGTGAGTTCAGGCGCTGGTGCGTATCGTCGGTGTGCGGCCGTCGACGGCTGCAGCAGTGTAGAGCGCCGCGGATCCGCCGCTGCTGATCGGCGCGACGCCGGTGCCGCCGTGCGCGGCAGAATGGAGGGCCGTCCGATGGCTGCCGAGCTCGATCCGGACCCGAGGTTCCTGCAGTACGCGCACCCGGAGCGGCTCGTCTCGACCGCCTGGGTCGCGGAGCACCTGGACGATCCGCAGGTGGTGGTCGTCGAGTCCGACGAGGACGTGCTGCTCTACGAGACCGGCCACATCCCGGGTGCCGTCAAGATCGACTGGCACACCGACCTCAACCACCCGGTCACGCGCGACTACGTGGACGGCGCCGGATTCGCCCGGCTGCTCGGCGGCCTCGGCATCGCCCGCGACGCGACGGTCGTGATCTACGGCGACAAGAGCAACTGGTGGGCGGCGTACGCGCTCTGGGTCTTCACGCTGTTCGGCCACCCCGACGTGCGGCTGGTCGACGGCGGGCGCGCGAAGTGGATCGCGGAGGAGCGGCCGCTCACGACCGAGCGCCCGGAGCGCGCCCCCGTCGACTACCCCGTCGTCGAGCGGGACGACACCGGGGTGCGGGCGTTCCGCGAGGACGTGCTCGGCCACTTCGGCTCGCCGCTGATCGACGTGCGCAGCCCGCTCGAGTACTCCGGCGAGCGCACCACCGCACCCGAGTACCCGGAGGAGTCCGCGCTCCGCGCCGGCCACATCCCGTCGGCCCAGAACGTGCCGTGGGGGAAGGCCGCCGCCGAGGACGGCACCTTCCGCTCGAAGTCGGAGCTGCAGGCGGTCTACGAGACCGGTGCCGGCCTCGCGCCGGACGACGACGTGATCGCGTACTGCCGGATCGGCGAGCGATCGAGCCACACCTGGTTCGTGCTGACCCACCTCCTCGGCTACCCACGGGTGCGCAACTACGACGGCTCCTGGACCGAGTGGGGCAGCGCGGTGCGCGTGCCGATCGTCAAGGGCGAGCAGCCGGGCGAGGTGCCGGCGGCCTTCGCGGGGCGCTGAGGCGCCGGCTCTCACGACGAGTGCTGTCCGCACGGACAACTGCTGCCGCTGAAGCACGCACAGTCGTCCGTGCGGACAGCAGTCGCGGGGCGGACGAGAATGGTCGGGCCATGACCAGCGACTCCCTGCCCGTCGGCCTCGCCGAGATCCGCGACGAGTTCCTGGCGGTCGCCGTCCGCGACCGCCTGCTGCTCCTGCTCGACTTCGCCAACGACCTCCCCGCGCTGCCCGACCGCTACGGCGAGCACCCGGAACGGCTCGAGCGGGTCACGGAGTGCCAGGCCCCCGTCTTCGTCGCCGCCGAGATCGAGGACGGGGTCGTCCGCGTGCACGCCACCGCGCCCGCCGAGGCGCCCACCACCCGCGGCTTCGCCTCCGTGCTCGTGCACGGGCTCGACGGCCTGCCGGTCGAGGAGGCGCTCGCCGTGCCGGACGACTACCCGCAGACCCTCGGCCTCGGCGACGCCGTCTCGCCGCTGCGGCTGCGCGGGATGACCGGTCTGCTCGGCCGCATCAAACGGCAGCTGCGGGCCGCGGCCTGATGCGCGTCACCGGGCTCGTCCCCGCGACCGGCGCCCTCGACCTCGACGGCGACGACCTCGACGCGTGGCTCACCGAGCGGTACGCCCTGCCCGGTCACGCGTGGCTGCGGCTCAACCTCATCACCGCGCTCGGCGGCCAGATCACGGGACCGTCCGGCCGCTCCGACGACCTCGCGGACGGCATCGACCGGCCGCTGCTGAAGGTGCTCCGCTCCGGAGCCGACGTCGTGCTCGTCGGGGCGGCCTCCGTGCGCGCCGAGGGCTACACCATCCCCCGCCGCGCCCCGCTCGCCGTCGCCACCACGACCGGCGACCTGGCCGGGCACCGGTTCCCGGCGGACCTCGAGCCCGGCCGCCTGCTCGTGGTCGGCCCGGAGTCCGCGCGAGCGCGCGTCGAGGAGGAGCTCGGCGATCGGGCGCACCTGCTTCCCGCGCCGGAGGGCGGCGACCCCCGCGGCGTCATCGACGCGCTGCGGGCGGCCGGATACGGGCGGATCGTCTGCGAGGGCGGCGGCCACCTGGCGAGCGGCCTCGTCGCCGCGGGCGTCGTCGACGAGTTCGACCACTCGATCGCGCCGGTGCTCGTCTCCCCCGGCGCGCCGCTGTCCACCGGAGACCTGCCGTTGACGCACGCGCACCTCGCGGGCCTCGTGCTCGACGAGACGGACCGGCTCTACGCCCGCTGGGCCCTGCCCCGCCGCTGACGGCGCCCGGTCGGCGGCGTGCCGGACAGCGCGGCGAGCGCCGCCTCGTCGTTCGTGAGCCAGGCCCGCACCGCGCCCTCCCAGCGCTCGCGGTCGTAGTTCCAGAGCTTGGTGTGGCGGGCGGTCGTGAAGGGCACGAGCCGCACGACGTCGGGCCGCTCGGCCGCGAGGCGGCGGGAGACGTCGATCGGCGCGATGCCGTCGTCCTCGCTGTGCAGCACGAGCACGGGCACGTCGAGGTCCGCGACCCGTGCGACGACCTCGGCGCCGCGGGTGTCGAACGGCTCGTCCTGCCCCGTCAGCAGGGGGCCGAGCCGGCTGCCCACGAGCGACAGCGCGCCACGGCGCACCGGCGCGGGCAGCCGGGTCGCGTCGCCCTGGTGCAGCAGCGCCTCGGCGAAGTCGAGCACCGGCGAGTCGAGCACGACGCCCGAGATCACCGCCTGCAGCCGGGAGCGCATCGCGGTCTGCAGGACGATCGCGCCGCCCATCGAGAAGCCGACGAGCACGACCTCCCGGGCCCCCTGATCGAGCGCGTGCAGCACCGCCGACTCGACGTCGAGCCACTCGGCGTCCTCGAGCCCGTACTTCGGTGACGACGACGAGGGCGCCTCGCCGTCGTCACGGTAGGAGACGAGCAGCGTCGACCAGCCGGCCCGGTGGAACACCGGCACCGCCCGCAGCACCTCCTGCCGCACCGTGCGGCGCCCGTGCACGAGGATCGCCCAGCGCGGCGAGTCGAAGCCCTCCGCGGGCACCTCCCACGCCGGCACGACGCCGAGGGTCGTCTGGATCCGCACGTCCTCCCACGGCACGTCGAGCTGCTCCGGCGTGAGGTACACCCAGCCGTTGAAGCGGCCCTCGGTCGCGGTGGTGATGTCGCCGGCGTCGACGCCGAGCAGCTCCCGCGTCACGGCCACCGGCGTGCGGTCGAGGATGCGGCCGACGCGCGCGTGCCCGCGGCCCTCGTCGAACCAGAAGCTGTACACGCCGGGCAGCGCCGCGTCGTCGGTCGGCGCGAAGCGGATGCGGCCGGCTGCCGGATCGACCCCGAGCACCGTCGTGACGGCCGTCCGCCTGCGGCCGGGACCGACCATCCGGCGGGCGACGCCCGTGGTCATGGCGCCGGCGAACACCGCCCCGGCGACGAGCACGCTGCCCGCGGCGACGGCACCGCCGATCACGCCCGTCGGTGGACGCGGATGCGACCGCGAGCTCATCGGCCGTCCCTTCCGTCCACGAGTCCCCGAGTATGCCGGAGCCGATCCGCGCGACTCGGGAGGTGCGCCGACCCCGAACGGGTGAGGGCGTGCCGCCGCCGGTGGCCGGACCCGGTCAGGCGTCTCGGACCCCGCATAGCAGGTGCTCAGCGAGTCGCGAGCCACCTCAGGAGCCTGGCCGTAGGCTGGCTTCCGTGCCGATCGACGGAGGATCAGGGACGTCGGCGCCCTTCGAGCAGGCGCGGGCGTCGCTCGAATCCGCCCGGATCCGGGCCGATCTCGTCGTCACGTCGATCCCGTCGCCCACCCAGGTCGCCCCGTACTCGATCGCCTTGGCGGGCGACGTGCGGCAGAAGGTGCACGGCGAGGACTCCGAGCTCGGCACCGGCCGCTTCATCCTGCTGCACGACCCGGAGGGCCAGCCCGCGTGGGACGGCGACTTCCGCGTCGTCTGCTTCGCACAGGCGCCGCTCGAGGCGGAGATCGGCACGGACCCGTTCCTCGCCGAGGTCACCTGGTCGTGGCTGACGGATGCGCTCGACGCCCGCGGCGCGAAGTACACCGCCGCATCCGGCACCGCGACGACGATCGTGTCGACCGGGTTCGGCGAGCTCGCCGAGCAGGGCACGGGCGCGAAGATCGAGCTGCGCGCCTCCTGGACGCCGACCGATCTCGACCTGGCCGCGCATGTGGAAGGCTGGGTCGAGTTGCTGTGCATGCTCGCCGGGCTTCCCCCGGCGGCCGAGGGAGTGAGTGTGTTGTCCGCACGACGAGCAGGGCGTGACTGACGCCAGCGAGGAGCCGGTCGTCCGCGACGCGGCGCCGGCCGAGGCGGTCGAGGTCATCGACTCCCGCGAGGGGTACCTCGAGGCGGTCCGACGCATCCGCGAGGGCCACGGCCCCATCGCCGTCGACGCCGAGCGCGCCTCCGGGTTCCGCTACTCCCAGCGCGCCTACCTGATCCAGCTCTTCCGCCGCGGGTCCGGCACCGTGCTGCTCGATCCGCCCGCGATCGGCGACTTCACCGAGCTCGCCGAGGCGATGGCCGGCGAGGAGTGGGTGCTGCACGCCGCGAGCCAGGACCTCGCCTGCCTGCGCGAGGTCGGGCTCGACCCCGACCGCATCTTCGACACGGAGCTCGGCGCGCGCCTGCTGGGCTTCGAGCGGGTCGGCCTGGGGCCGGTCGTCGCGCAGCTGCTCGGCCTGCACCTCGCGAAGGAGCACTCCGCGGCCGACTGGTCCACGCGGCCGCTGCCGACGTCGTGGCTCGTCTACGCGGCGCTCGACGTCGAGCTGCTGATCGACGTGCGGGACCGCGAGGCGGAGCTGCTCGCCGAGTCCGGCAAGACCGCGATCGCCGAGCAGGAGTTCGAGGCGGTGCGCCTCCGCGAGACCCGGCCCGCACCGCCGGAGCCCTGGCGGCGCCTGTCCGGCGTCCACGCCGTCCGCGGGGCGCGGAACCTCGCCGTCGCCCGCGAGCTCTGGCAGGCCCGCGACGAGTACGCCAGGGCGGTCGACTCCGCGCCGGGGCGCCTCGTCCCGGATGCGTCCCTCGTCGCCGTCGCCCGTACGCCACCCGGCAGCAAGCGGGAGCTCGCCGCGATGCGCAGCTTCTCCGGTCGCGCCAGCCGGCCCGAGATCGACCGCTGGTGGGCCGCCGTCGAAGCCGGCCTCGCCACGGCCGACCTGCCGAACACGCGGGTGCCGTCCGACGCCCCGCCGCCGCCACGCGCCTGGGCCGACCGCAACCCCGACGCGGACCGCCGCCTGAAGGCCGCACGGCCCGCGGTCGCCGCGGTCGCCGAGCAGCTGAACCTCCCCACCGAGAACCTGCTGACCCCGGACACCCTGCGCCGCGTCGCGTGGGAGCCGCCCGCGGAGACCACGCCCGAGGCGATCGGCGCCGCCCTCGCCGCCCAGGGCGCCCGGCCCTGGCAGGTCGAGGCGACGGCCGACGCGATCGCGGCCGCCTTTGTCCGAGCCGCCCAAACACCCCCCGACTCCGCCCTGGACGATTCGTAGGTTCACCTCACCCGATTTGGTCCGCCGCGACGACGCGATCAGGATCGACCCTCGGTACGCGCCCGATTCCGGCGCGACCGGGAGGGACGGCGTGGATCAGCGCAGCGAGGTCGTGTTCGTCGACGGGGTTCGGACCCCCTTCGGGCGGGCCGGCGAGAAGGGCATGTACTGGGGGACGCGGGCCGACGACCTCGTCGTGAAGGCGATGGTCGGGCTGCTCGAGCGGAACCCGCAGCTGCCGAAGGAGCGCGTCGACGAGGTCGCCCTCGCCGCTACCACGCAGACGGGTGACCAGGGCCTCACGCTCGGTCGCACGGCCGCGCTGCTGGCGGGGCTCCCCCGCACCGTGCCCGGCTACGCGATCGACCGCATGTGCGCCGGCGCCATGACGTCCGTCACCTCCGTCGCCGGTGGCATCGCCTTCGGCGCCTACGACGTGGCGATCGCCGGTGGCGTGGAGCACATGGGCCACCACCCGATGGGCTCCGGCGCCGACCCGAACCCGCGCTTCGTCAGCGAGAAGATCGTCGGCACCGACGCCCTCGTCATGGGCGCGACGGCCGAGCGCATCCACGACCGCTTCCCGCAGCTCACCCGCGAGCGGTCGGACCGCTACGCGCTCCGCTCACAGCAGAAGGCGGCCGCGGCGTACGAGTCCGGCGAGATGCAGAAGGACCTCATCCCGGTCGCGACCCGCAGCGAATCCGGCTGGGGCCTCGCGACCCGCGACGAGGTGCTGCGTCCCGACACCACCATGGAGGGGCTGGCGAACCTGAAGACGCCGTTCCGGCCGCACGGCCGCATCACGGCCGGCAACGCCGCGGGCCTCAACGACGGGGCCACCGCGTCGATCATCGCGAGCGGCGAGGCCGCCGCGTCCCTCGGGCTGCCGGTGAAGATGAAGCTCGTCAGCTTCGCCTTCGCGGGCGTCGAGCCCGAGGTGATGGGCATCGGCCCGATCCCGAGCACCGAGAAGGCGCTCGTCAAGGCGGGCCTCACGATCGACGACATCGGGCTCTTCGAGCTGAACGAGGCGTTCGCGGTGCAGGTGCTGAGCCTGCTCGACCACTTCGGCATCGACGACGAGGACCCGCGCGTGAACCCGTGGGGCGGCGCGATCGCGGTGGGCCATCCGCTCGCGTCGTCCGGCGTGCGGCTGATGCTGCAGCTCGCCCGGCACTTCGAGGTGCACCCGGAGGTGCGCTACGGCCTGACCGCCATGTGCATCGGGCTCGGCCAGGGCGGCAGCGTGATCTGGGAGAACCCGCACTTCGATGCGAAGGCGGCCAAGCGGATGCAGAAGGCGGCGAAGCGATGAGCGACTCCATGGACGACCTGGCGGCTCTCGCCGTGGACGAGGTCGTGACGCACGCGTTCAGCCGCGACGTCGGGCTCCCCGACGGCGGCGTGCTGGTGCTGATCACGCTCGACAACGGCCGGGACCACACCCGCCCGAACACCCTCGGCCCGCGCAGCCTGCTCGAGCTCGAGGCGGCGCTGCTCGCCGCGAAGGAGCGGGCGGGCCGCGGCGAGATCGTGGGCGTCGCGATCACCGGCAAGCCCTTCATCCTCGCGGCCGGCGCGGACCTCAGCCAGGTGGGCGCCGTCTCGGACCGCGCGACGGCGAAGCGCCTCGGGCAGCTCGGGCACCGCGTGCTCGGCCTGCAGGCGGACCTCGGCGTGCCGAGCTTCTGCTTCATCAACGGGCTGACGCTCGGCGGCGGCCTCGAGGTGGCGCTGAACGCGGACTACCGCACCCTCGACAGCGCCGCCCCGGCGATCGCGTTCCCCGAGGTGTTCCTCGGCCTCATCCCCGGCTGGGGCGGCGCGACCCTCCTGCCGAACCTCATCGGCATCGAGAACGCGCTCAAGGTCATCGTCGAGAACCCGCTGAAGCAGAACCGGATGCTCTCCGCGCAGCAGGCGTTCGACCTCGGCATCGCGGATGTGCTCCTGCCGTCCGCGACGTTCCTCGAGCGATCCATCCAGTGGGCCGCCGAGGTGATCGCGGGCCGCACGAAGCCCGCGCGGCCGAACGTGCCGGGCCGCCTCGAGCGGGTCGCCAAGTGGGACATCGCCATCGGCATCGCCCGCAAGCAGCTCGAGCAGAGGATCGGCACCGTGCCGCTCGCGCCCTACCGCGCGCTCGACCTGCTGAAGGCCGCGAAGAAGGCGACCGACGCGAAGTCGATCGCGGCGGGCTTCGCCGCCGAGGACGAGGCCCTCGCCGACCTCGTCTCGGGCGACCAGTTCGTCGCGAGCATCTACGCCTTCGACCTCGTGCAGAAGCGGGCCAAGCGACCCGCGGGAGCCCCCGACAGGAAGCTGGCGAAGAAGGTCACGAAGGTCGGCGTCATCGGCGCCGGCCTGATGGCGAGCCAGTTCGCGCTGCTGTTCGCGCGGCGCCTGCGCGTGCCGGTGCTCATCACCGACCTCGACCAGGCGCGCGTCGACGCGGGCGTGGATCGCATCCGCGGCGAGATCGCCGCGCTGCAGGCGAAGGGCCGGGTGTCCGACGACGAGGCGAACCGGCTCGTCGCCTCCATCAGCGGCACCACCGACCTCGCCGACTTCGCGGACTGCGACTGGGTGATCGAGGCCGTGTTCGAGGAGCTCGGCGTCAAGCAGACGGTGTTCGCGAACGTCGAGCCGCACCTCTCCCCCGAGGCGGTGCTCGCCACGAACACGTCGTCGCTGTCGGTGGAGGCGATCGGCTCGGAGCTCGCCCATCCGGAGCGGGTGGTCGGCTTCCACTTCTTCAACCCGGTGGCCGTCATGCCGCTCGTCGAGGTGGTCCGCACCCCGCAGACGGACGAGGCGACGCTCGCGACCGCGATGGCGGTCGCCGGCACGCTGAAGAAGAACGCCGTGATCGCGAAGGACGCGCCCGGCTTCGTCGTGAACCGCATCCTCGCGAAGGTGCTGGGCGAGGCGATGCACGCCGTCGACACCGGCACGCCGTTCGAGGTGGTGGACACCGCGCTCGACCCGTTCGGGCTGCCGATGAGCCCGTTCGAGCTGCTCGACCTCGTCGGGCTGCAGGTCGGCGCCCACGTGCTCGACACGCACCACGCCGCGTTCCCCGACCGGTTCTTCGAGTCCGCGAACCTGCACGCGCTCGCCGACGCCGGCGTGCTGCTCGAGAAGGACGACAAGGGGAACGTCAAGGGCTTCGACAAGCGGGCGCTCGCGCTCGTGAAGAAGTCGGTGCCGAAGGGCGCGACGCCGATGTCGGCGGAGGACTTCCGCCTCCGCGTCGAGGACGGGCTCGCGGACGAGATCCACCGGATGCTCGAGGACGGCGTCGTGTCGGCAGCCGAGGACATCGACCTCTGCTTGATCCTCGGCGCCGGCTACCCGTTCCACTCCGGCGGGATCACGCCGTACCTGGACCGCGTCGGCGCCTCCGAGCGAGCCTTCGGCGACACCTTCCACCAGCCTCCGCTCCGCGGCGCGGCGAACCGCGCGGCCGCGGAGGAGCCGGCCGACGAGCCGACGCCCGCCGCCTGACCGCTGACAGCAACCAGGTGGGTTGCCACTTCTGGCCCTCCACGAGGCGATTCGAGGGCGAGAAGTGGCAACTCACGCGAAGGTGGTGAGCCGTGCGGTGAGCTGAGCGCGTGCTCGCGCGTCAGCGGATGCGGGCGTCCTCGCCCGCCTGGCGGGCGGCAGGCAGCTTCGCGCCGCGCATCTGGTCCACGATGTCGCGGGCGATCTGCTGCGGCGTGAGCCCCGCCTCCGCGAGGATCTCGCCGCGGTCCGCGTGCGGCAGGAACGCGTCGGGCAGGCCGACCTCGTTCAGCGCCGTGTCGACGCCGGCCGCGCGCAGGTCCTGGCGCAGCCGGGTGCCGATGCCGCCGACCCGCACGCCGTCCTCGATCGTCACGACGAGCCGGTGGTGGGCGGACAGCTCGACCAGGCTCGGCGCGATCGGCACGGCCCAGCGCGGGTCGACGACGGTGACGCCGATGCCCTGGGGCTCGAGCAGCCGGGCGACCTCGAGTGCCTGGTCCGCCATCACGCCGACGGCGACGACGAGCACGTCCTCGCGGGTGCCGCGGGCGAGCACGTCGACGCCGTCCTCGAGCCGCTCCAGCGCCGGGATCGCGGCCGGCACGGTGCCCTTCGGCAGGCGGAGCACGGTCGGCGCGTCCTGCACGGCGACCGCCTCGGCGAGCTCCTCCGCGAGCGTCGCGCCGTCGCGCGGCGAGGCGATGCGGATGCCGGGCACGATCTGCAGCATCGCGAGGTCCCACATGCCGTGGTGGCTGGCACCGTCGGGGCCGGTGACGCCGGCACGGTGCAGCACGAAGGTGACGCCCGCGCGGTGCAGCGCGACGTCCATGAGCACCTGGTCGAGTGCGCGGCCGAGGAACGTCGCGTAGACCGCGAACACCGGATGGAGGCCGCCGAAGGCGAGGCCCGCCGCGGAGGTGACGGCGTGCTGCTCGGCGATGCCGACGTCGATCACGCGGGCCGGGAAGCGCTCCGCGAGGGGCGCGAGGCCGACCGGGCGCAGCATGGCGGCGGTGATGCCGACGATCCGCTCGTCCTGCTCGGCGAGCCCGACGAGGTCCTGCCCGAACGCGTCGGCCCAGTCCACCTTGCTGGTCGCGCTGACCGCGAGGCCCGTCTCCGGGTCGATGACGCCGACGGCGTGGAAGCGGTCGGCCTCGTCGTTGCGCGCCGGCGCGTAGCCGCGGCCCTTCTGGGTGATCACGTGCACGAGCACCGGCAGCTCGTAGTGCTTCGCCTGCTGCAACGCCTGCTCGACCGCCGCCTCGTCGTGCCCGTCGATGGGGCCGAGGTACTTGATGTCGAGGTTCGAGTACATCCGGTCGCTGTACGCGAACCGGCCGAGGAAGCCGTGCAGGGCACCTCGGGTGCCGCGGTAGAACGCACGCCCCGGCCGGCCGAACCGGTCGAAGAGCTGCTTGGAGCCGAGCTGCACGTCGCGGTAGGTGCGACGGGTGCGCACCTCGTTGAGGTAGTGCGCGAGCCCCCCGATGGTCGGCGCGTAGGAGCGGCCGTTGTCGTTCACGACGATCACGAGCCGGCGGTTGTTGTCGTCGCTGATGTTGTTCAGCGCCTCCCACGTCATCCCGCCGGTGAGGGCGCCGTCGCCGACGACCGCCACGACGTGCCGGTCGCGCTGCCCGGTCACCTGGAACGCGCGGGAGATGCCGTCCGCCCAGGACAGCGACGACGAGGCGTGCGAGCTCTCGACGATGTCGTGCACGCTCTCTGCGCGGCTCGGGTAGCCGGCGAGCCCGCCCGACTTGCGCAGCCGCGAGAAGTCCTGCCGCCCGGTGAGCAGCTTGTGCACGTACGACTGGTGACCCGTGTCGAAGACGATCGCGTCGTGCGGCGAGTCGAACACGCGATGGATCGCGATGGTGAGCTCGACGACACCGAGGTTCGGGCCGAGGTGCCCGCCGGTCTTCGAGACCGACCGGATCAGGAACCCGCGGATCTCCGCGGCCAGCTGGGTGAGCTGGTCACGGGTCAGCCCGTCGAGGTCGCGCGGCCCCCGGATGCGCTCGAGCAGAGTCATGGTCCTCTTCACAATAGGACGGGCCCGCGCGGCCTGTGCAGCGCGAGCCCGTCTGTCAGCGGGTGTGCAGCGGCACCTACGCCACGAGCTGGCGCAGGACGAACTGCAGGATGCCGCCGTTGCGGTAGTAGTCGGCCTCGCCGGGCGTGTCGATCCGGAGCACCGCATCGAACTCGACCGGGGCCTTGCCGTCGCCGGAGTGCGCGGTCGGCACGGCCGTCACGTGCACGGTCTTCGGAGTGGTGCCGTCGTTCAGGGCGGTGACGCCGCTGATCGAGAACTCCTCCGTGCCGTCGAGCCCGAGCGACGCCGCCGTCTCCCCTGCCGGGAACTGCAGCGGCAGCACGCCCATGCCGATGAGGTTCGAGCGGTGGATCCGCTCGAAGCTCTCCGCGACGACGGCCTTCACGCCGAGCAGCTTGGTGCCCTTGGCCGCCCAGTCGCGGCTCGAGCCGGAGCCGTACTCCTTGCCGGCCAGCACCACGAGCGGCACGCCCGCCTCGCGGTAGTGCTCGGCGGCGTCGTAGATGAACGCCTGGGGCCCGTCGGCCGCGGTGAAGTCGCGGGTGTAGCCGCCCTCCACGCCGTCGAGGAGCCGGTTGCGCAGCCGGATGTTCGCGAACGTGCCGCGGATCATCACCTCGTGGTTGCCGCGGCGCGAGCCGTAGGAGTTGAAGTCGGCGCGCTCGACGCCGTGCTCCGTGAGGTAGCGGCCCGCGGGGCTGTCCGCCTTGATCGAGCCGGCCGGGCTGATGTGGTCCGTCGTGACCGAGTCGCCGAGCAGCGCGAGCACCCGAGCGCCTGAGATGTCGACGACCGGGGTGGTCTCGAGCGTCATGCCCTCGAAGTACGGGGGCTTCCGCACGTACGTCGACTTGTCGTTCCACTCGAACGTGGCTCCGGTCGGCGTCGGCAGCGTGCGCCACCGCTCGTCGCCGTCGAAGACGCTCGCGTACTCGTGCTCGAACATGTCGGTCGAGATCGAGGAGTCGATCGTCGCCTGCACCTCGGACGCCTCGGGCCAGATGTCCTTCAGGAAGACGTCGTTGCCGTCCTTGTCGCGGCCGAGCGGGTCGGTCTCGAAGTCGAAGTTCATGCTGCCGGCGAGCGCGTAGGCGATGACGAGCGGCGGGCTCGCGAGGTAGTTCATCTTCACGTCGGGGTTGATGCGGCCCTCGAAGTTGCGGTTGCCGGAGAGCACCGCGGTGACCGCGAGGTCGTTCTGCTGCACCGCCTCGGAGATCTCGTCCTCGAGCGGCCCGGAGTTGCCGATGCACGTGGTGCAGCCGTAGCCCACGAGGTAGAACCCGAGATCCTGCAGCGGGCCCATCAGACCGGCCTTCTCGTAGTAGTCGGTGACGACCTTCGAGCCGGGCGC
>NZ_DATBTU010000009.1:0-21421 GCF_036559085.1 Amnibacterium sp. | reverse complement strand
CAACTGAAAATCGAAAGGTCACCGGATCGACGCCGGTCGGAGCCACGACGAGAACCCCTGGTCATCCGGGGGTTTTTCTTTTGCCCATTCGCGCTGACGGGTCTTCCCGACCGGATGTGGACACATTTTGGACACACGCTGCGCAGCTCGATAGGAGCTTCACGGCCTTCCTCGTCAGCGTCGGCGGCTCGCCGGCACCCGAAAGCAGCGCAAGCCGGCCCAGTCACCAGAGGGTCGGGCGCCCCTCGTTGACAGGAGTCCGTGGCTGCTCCGGCCTCCACCATCGGGTCTGGACGAGGTTCGCGATCACGAGGGCGAGTCCGGCAGCTGCGGCGCTGGTCGCGATGAGGATGACCGGTGAGAGCGTGACTCCGAACAGGTCGGGCGCGTTCAGCCAGAAGGGCGGTCCCAGACCGATCAGCGCACCGGCGGCCAGCGCCGCCACCGTGACCAGCGATCGGGTTCGAAGCCGCGTCCTCACTCCGATCGTCGGCACCATGAGAGCGCCCAGCGCGACGCCGGCGACGATGTACGCGATCGTGAGGGTGCGGACGTGCTCGAGGGGCAGATCCGTGATCCACGGCGGCACGCGTCGGTCCTTCTCGTCCTGCTTCTCGAGGGTCGAGCTCGGGTCAGCGGTTGGTCGTGACGAACCGGGCGAGCGAGAGGATCTCGCCCGCGGTGACGTCGGGCAGGTAGGCGCTGGCGATCGCGCGGCCGATGGCGGGCAGCTGCAGCGGATCCCGGTAGCAGAGGTAGAGCGACTGGTAGCGGGGGCCGAACTTCGCCTTGTACTTGAGCAGCGAGGCGAAGCCGTAGGCGGGCTCGAGACGTCGAGACAGGAACGCGAGGGTGCTGTCGAGGGGGCGACGGCGTGAATCGGACGTGGCGTGCTGCGTGGTTGCGAGGGGGGCGCCGGACAGGCTCATCACCTGCAGTCCTGCTTCCCTCAGGCGGATCGCGACGGAGGCGATCAGGAACTCCATCACCCCGGGCATCCCGGCGGCGGCGCGGCGCATGACGTCGAGCGTCCATCCGACGATGATCTGGTCGCGGTAGACCGGAAGCCACGACGTGACCCCGGCGAGGTGCTCGTCGGCGTCGAGCGCGATCATGAGCCGCACCTCCGGGTCCTGCAGCTCACTGAGGCCCCCGAGGGTGAACCCCATCTCAGGCAGCTCCTTGTTCGCCACCCAGTCGGTGGAGAGTCGGATGAGCTGCTCCTGCACCGCCGGAGGCAAGTCGTCGTATGAGGACCAGACGGCTTCGACCTCGTCCTTCGCTGCTCTGTTCAGGGCGGTGCGGATGCTGTTCGCACTCTTTCCCCGGGTCGTGAACGTGGTCGGATCCACGACGGCCTCCAGGGCGACCTCTGTGCTGCGGAAGCCCTTCGCGGCGAGACGCAGTCGGGTGGGCTCATGCACCGAGTAGAAGGCCGCAGTCCAGCCGTTGCGGTCGCAGTACCCGATGAACCCGTCGATGGCGTCGTCGAGACTTCCGTCGGGGCCGATGGGATCGGCGATCGTCACAGCGACGTCGTTGACGGTGCGGTAGGCGATCGCCGCGTCACCGCGAGGGGCGAACCATGCATCGTTCCCGTCCCAGAGCGCCATGTGCGACAGCGTGTTGCCGCCGGCGCGGACGAGACGGTCGAGTCGGTTGCCCTCACGTCCGGGCTTGAAGTCGGCGCGCCTCGTGAGCGCGCGGATCGCGAGCGTGGCGACGATCGCCCAGAAGAGCGGGCCGACCCAGTGGAAGACCGCCCGGAGGCCCTGGGCGTGGGGAACGATCACGTGACGATGGTTGGTGAGGAAGTTCACCGGCACGAAGCGCATGAACGCGTCGAAGACGACGCTGGGTACATCTGGGGAAGGCGTGAAGGCTGCCCGGTGGGTGAGGGCGAGCACCAGGTAGGCGCCGGACAGCGCGACGAGGGCGGCGCTGCTGCCGGCCCAGAACGCGATGATCCGAGCCCTGGGGGCGGTGAGCGTGAACAGCTTCGCGTTCCAGACCGTGGCGGCGGCGACGCCCAGCGGAAGCAGCACCGGGCCGAGGACCCAGGCGCCGAGTTCCACGGCGTCGGCCACCCCGTGCGGCTTCAGCCATGCCGGGGAGTCGACGTTCGGGTACCGGGCTTGGAGCGCGATCACGACGCAGACGCTGAGCGCCGCCAGCGCGAGGTTGGTCCAGACGGTCAGCCACATGCCGAATCGCCGACCACGCCGGAGCCCCCACGCGCCGATCGCAAGAAGGACCAGCGGGACGAAGAGCTCGAGCAGGGGCGCGATTCCGCGGGCATCCAGGAACGCCCGATCGTGCGCGCAGGACAGGGCCGACTCCACGGCGCACGCTGCGCGAACGGCACTGCCGTGAGGAAACGGGTTTCCGAAGATCGATCGGAAGAGGGTCAGGACTCCGACCCCCGACGGGTTGAGGGCCGCGACGGCAGGGCCGAAGGCAGTGATGAAGACGATGAGGCTCAGCAGGGTGCGGCGCTCGCGGAACGAGGCCGGGACAGGTGACGAGGGCCGAGGATCCAGGCGTCGAGCAAGGACTGCACCCACCGCGAGGCCGACCGAGGCCGCGAGGAATCTGTAGACGTCCGCGGAATCGCCGTTGTAGAGCGCGAAGACGGTGACCAGCCCGATACCGGTCAGGCGGAGGCGCCGGCGCCACAAGGAGCCGAGGAAGGCCGATGCGGCCATCGCCGCGGCCACGACGGCGATTGCCGGATCAAGCACGTACTCGCTCTGCAGGTCACCGGGCCACCGTGCGCCGATCTCGTGCCCGATCGACTGCGCGAGGAGTCCCACGACGACCGCCAGCACGCCTCCGACGACGAGCATGACCGCCAGGAGGCGATGACCCACCCGCGTCTCGAGAGCGCCCAGCAGCGGTGCCCCCAGCAGCAGGACGATCGCCAGTTGGAGCGGCCCCTGTGCGATCGCCAACGCAGTCAGGGCAGTCCACCAGTGGTGGTGCTGCGCGAACGACGGGTCGCTCACGGCCCACAGCTGCAGCGACTTCGCGGAAGCCGGGGCAACGATGGTTCCGGCACCAGCGCTGCCCGCCAGCACCAGTGCGGCGAAGCCTGCGGAAGCGCGGTAGGAGGAGCCGAAAGCAAGGACTGCCCTGCCTCGATCCCCGATACCGACACGGACAGTGGGCGTTCTCGAATCAACCTCGCTGCTCATGACCCGCTCCCGGTTTCGCACGACTCCCCCGGTTCCTACCCCAGATCGAGGGACATTCGGGGACCCATGCCGAAGGCCTCTCCGGAAAGGGCCGAATCTCGGCCGCCGCGCGTTCAAGTGCCAGAAGTCGACGGTTTATCCGGGCCGGGGGCATGGCGCACAGGAAGGTACCGATATCGCCAACCCAGTACCAGCCGATGCTTTCCCCGGCACCCGTTTCCTCGCACGAGACCCGCGCCGAGTCATCACGCGGTGCAGGCGGGGCGAGACTCCCGAAGGGTCCGCACCGGCCAGGCGTTCGTGACGTCCACCAAGCCGGCTACGAGCCTTCGCAACCGAGAGCGGGCGGCCGATTCGGTTGAGAGGATCGGCCTGCTGCCGGACACTTCCCGGTATGAGGGCTGTTCGGGAAGCCGGTTCGAGGTTCGCAGCGGCGTTGATCCTCGGGCTCACGGTCTGCGGACTTTCGGGGTGCGCACCCCTCGTCCTGCCGCACCCGGGAACCTCCGTCGGTCCCGGCGCTGCCCAGCCGCGGGATTCGATCGTGGTGCAGGGGCGGACGCTTCCATATCAGCAGGCGCAGCCCGTCACCTCGGCCTCGATCGATACGCGATCGTCACGCCTGCTGACCGTCTTCGTGACCGGCTCGCCGGACAGGGGTGGCGGGGAGTGCGGGCCGCCCGCGATTCGCATCCTCACTCAGGAGACGTCCGCGATGGTTCGGCTTCTCGTCGTGGACTACCAAGCACCGGCGCAACCGGGTACCGCCTGTCCGGCGATCGGCTACACGGCTACCCCACAGCCGGTGCACCTGAGGGCGCCGCTCGCCGGCCGGCAGCTGCTCGACGTGGCGACGGGCAAGGCCCTCGCCGTCGTCGACGGTTCGACCATCCCGACTGTGCCTCGGCCGCCGATCCCGTTCACGTCCTCCCTCCTCGAACAGCAGCCGCACGAGCCGGTCGCGGTTCGGTCGTGGACCGACCAGCACGGCAACGCCGTCAGGCAGATGCAGCTCCTCTCCGGCCCGCCGTCGGCACTCACCGGCCACATGTCGCCCTACGGGCGAATCGCTCTGCAGTTCGACGTGCACGGAAGCGCCGCCACGCTCTACGCCGACGACGGCGCGGACGGCACCAGCTACGAAGCCCAATGGACGCCCAACCCCCAGCAGACCATCCGCCTCGAGCTGGACAGCTCCCCCGCACGGCACTGGACAGCCACCCAAGCCATCAACCTCACGCGATCCGTCACCGGCTACCGATCACGAGGCGGGCCCGACGCGTTGCCGCCCCCCATCACGCCCGGCACCTCCGCAGCCACCTTCAGCAGCGCGGGAGGAACGGTCGAGCACGCACCCAACCTCCTCAAGAGCAGCGGTGTCTGGGTCGGCCTCAACTGCCGGGGCGTCGGCCAGGTCACCGTCACGCTGCGAGGCGTCACCCGCACCTGGACATGCAGCGACCACCTGTCGACGCACATCACCAAGAGCATCGGCAAGCCCGACGAGACCTTCTACCTCGACGTCCACGCCACCACCGGCGTCCGCTGGGCCCTCACCCTCAACCGCGCCTCACTCGACGGCAGCTGACAGGCACACGTCCCTTGGCAGACGGATCGTCAGTTCTCATCTGCCACGATCTGCGACGGCCGCAGCGCGATGCCCTCGCTCCGATCTCCGACGGGCGCGATCTCCGTCAGCCGACCAGCTCGTCCTCGGGACACACGATCTTCAACAGGATTCCGTCCTCCCAGCCGAACTTCGGTATCTCGATACGAACCGACCATCCGTGCTCTGCCACCCGGGGCGAACTCGATTCAACTCTTCAACTCTTCAACTCTTCAACTCATCAACACATGCATTCGATGTCGCCTCCCACCACTTCCTCCTTCTTCGTCTTGCCCCAACCCCCGCCGCCGGACCCCTCGCATCCGACGACGAGGGTCCGATATGCCTGAATTCGTCTCCGCGACGAGTTTCTCCGACCCTCCAGCGCCAGCGATCCGTACTGTTCTCGCATGGATGCCGAGGACGTAGAGGCGGCCCGTCGCGCTCTTTATGCCCCCGGTGCAACTGCGGCGAACGTCACCGCATACGCGGCGGCCGTCACTCAGCCATTCGATACAGCGGTGCGATCGACTTCGCCGTCCGCGTCCGTGCGGACCGGAGGTAGCAGGTTCAGCGCGGGCCGAATCATCACGGCTGGCCTGGCCGTCCTGTCGATCTCTGCGATCACGGGCGCATGGATCGTGAGCGCCGCCGCTCAGCACGCGACGGCTGCTCACAGCGCCGCGACCCCGACGGCCGACCCGACCCTCTGGAGTGCCGCTCACCGTGCTCAGACCCGGACAGCGCTCCAGGCGATGCTCCACGCGCCTCAAGAGCGGGCTGACTCTTCGCAGGTCGATCGGCTTCTCGCGGCGCGGGCACCCCAGGCCGACGTCATCACCACGACCGTGTCCGGCTTCGGTATGGGCACGAGCAGCGAGGGCGAAGCGGGGACCTTCAGCGCTGGCGAAGCCACCGTGATCGTCGCGTTCGACAGGCCGTGCCACTTTGACTGGACAGCGAGCGTCTCTGTGCCGTTCTCGAAGACGACGACCGGCGGCTGGCAGCAGGGTCTGAAGACCCAGGACCACGCGGCCGCGGGCTCCGCCGACGCGTACATGCCGCTCGAGAGCTCCTTCCGACTCACGCAGGCCTCGAATGGAGTCCGCCTGCGCATCCACGCGCCACGCGGCGTGAGGTACGTCTGGCTCCTTGAACTGGCCAGCGGCTAGGCGAGGAGACCTCCCACCAGTGACCGACGGCCGATCCTCCGCGTCAGACGAACTGATGATCGAGAGGGAGCGCGGAAGCGACCTCACCGAGCGGGGCCACCGGTCGTGACGCTCAGCGGACTGGAGCCGACACCGTTCCGGTCGGCGCCCTCGCCTCCTACGTGGTGACCAAGGTCCCCATCCGTCGGCGGTGAAAGGGACCAGGTTCGGATGTGGTCGCGGTGCGCAAGGAGCATCGCGCGGAGAAGGGGCGTGAAGTGAAGTTCCTCGACCGGCTGCCTCGGTATCTGTTCTTCACCGGCAAAGGGGGCGTCGGCAAGACCTCGGTCGCCTGCGCGAGCGCCGTTCACCTCGCCGACGAGGGCAAGCGGGTGCTCCTGGTCAGCACCGATCCGGCGTCGAACATCGGTCAGGTCTTCGGGCTGGTCATCGGCAACACGATCACCTCGATCCCGTCGGTGCCGCGCCTTTCCGCCTTGGAGATCGATCCGGAGGCGGCGGCGGACGCGTACCGGGAGCGGATCATCGGACCGCTCAGGGGCGCGCTCCCGGACGCGGAGCTGGACGGGGTCCGGGAGAGCCTGTCGGGGTCGTGCACCACGGAGATCGCCTCGTTCGACGAGTTCACCGAGTTGTTGACCGATGGTGGCCGCTACGCCGAGTTCGACCATGTGATGTTCGACACCGCGCCGACCGGTCACACGATCCGACTCCTGCAGCTGCCGGGGTCCTGGAGTGAGTTCCTCACCGCGGGCGGGGACGCTTCCTGCCTCGGGCCCCTCTCGGGTCTGGAGCGCCACAAGGCGACCTACGCGAACGCGGTCCAGGCGCTCACCGACCCGACGCGCACGAGGCTGGTGCTCGTCACCCGTGCTCAGCGCTCGGCCCTGTCCGAACTCGCGCGCACCTTCGACGAGCTGCATGGCATCGGGATGCCGGACGGATACGTGGTCGTCAACGGCGTGCTGCCCGGGGCGGCGGGCGACGAGCCACTGGCTGCGGCCGTGCGCGATCGGGAGTCCGCAGCAGTAGCGGGGATGCCGGAGCGGGTAGCCGCGCTGCCGCGGGACTCCATCGACCTCAAGCCCGAGAACATCGTCGGCGTCGACGCGGTGCGCGCCTTCTTCCACCCGGCAGCACCGGCCCCACCGGTTGCGGAAGGCGGAACGGCGGTCACCGAGGCGCCCCTCGCAGTGCTGGTCGACCAGATCGAACGGGACGGCCACGCGCTCGTGCTGTGCATGGGCAAGGGCGGCGTCGGCAAGACGACCATCGCGGCCGCGATCGCCCTGCGCTTGGCGCATCGCGGTCACCCCGTGCTGCTCACCACCACCGATCCGGCCGCGCACCTCATCCAGACGCTCGCCGGCGCAGCCGTCGACGACCTGACCGTCTCGCGCATCGACCCCCACCTGGCCGTGCAGGCCTACCGGTCCCGCGTGATGGCCTCCAAGGGGAGGGACCTCGACGACGAGGCGCGGGCTGCGCTCGCGGAGGACCTGATGTCCCCGTGCAACGACGAGGTCGCCGTGTTCCACGAGTTCTCGCGGGCGATCTCAGAGGCGCGCCGGAAGTTCGTCATCATCGACACCGCTCCTACCGGGCACACCCTGCTCCTGCTGGACGCCGCAGGGTCCTACCATCGCGAGATCGCTCGGCAGATGGGCGAGGGCGCGGGGTTCGTGACTCCGCTGATGCGACTGCAGGACCCGGCGCTCACGAAGGTGCTGCTCGTGACGCTCCCCGAGACGACGCCCGTGCTCGAAGCGGAGGACCTGGCAGCCGACCTCCGGCGCGCCGGGATCGAGCCGTGGGCGTGGGTCGTGAACAACTCCCTCGCCGCCGCGAAACCACGATCGCCGTTCCTTCGCGGACGCGCCCGCAACGAGCTCGACCGGATCGCGCAGGTCCGTGACGAGGCTGAGCGCGTCGCAGTGGTGCCGACGCTGGTCGAGGAACCGGTCGGGCCGGTGCGACTGTCTGCCCTGACCGAGGCCGCGTCCCAGCTGGTCTGACGCGGTGCGCCATCTCCGGCTCACACACGAAGCGGCGCCCTGTACGACCTCGACCGCACCCTGCGATCAGGCGCGCATCGCTATACCCCCCGGGGTATAGTAGGCCACCCGCGAGAGAGGAAGTCGGATGTGCCGTGCGGTGACGTGCAAGCAGTGTGGGAAGACGACCTGGGCCGGGTGCGGGCAGCACGTGGACCAGGTGATGAGCCGGGTGTCCCCCGCTGACCGGTGCGCGGGCCATCTCGGAGCCGGCTCGGGTGCTCCCGAGGGACGAAAGACCGGTCCATTCGCCCGCCTCTTCGGAGGGCGCTGATCGTGCAGAAGGCACCGGATGCCCCGGGGCGTCGCGTCGTCATCGTCGGAGGCGTCGCGGGCGGCATGTCGGCAGCGACTCGGCTTCGCCGCCTGGACGAGGAGGTGGAGATCGTCGTGTTCGAGCGTGGCGAGTACGTCTCGTTCGCGAACTGCGGCCTCCCGTACTACGTGGGCGGCGTGATCCGAGAACGTGAAGACCTGCTGCTCCAGACAGCGGAGGGCTTGGCGGCGCGATTCAGGATCGACGTGAGGACGAGCAGCGTCGTGACGAGCATCGACTGCAGCTCACGCACGGTGTCGGTCCTGGACGAGACGACGGGGCGCCGGTACTCGGAACCGTTCGACTCCCTCATCCTCGCCGTCGGCGCCACCTCCGGCGCCTCACTTCCGGGCGAAGGGGTGCCGGTCCGGACCTTGCGCACGGTCGACGACGTCGACGCCATCGACGCCTTGCTGGACATCACGCCGACCGGCGCACGAGCGGTCGTGGTCGGAGGGGGATTCATCGGTCTGGAGGCGGTGGAGAACCTCTTCCGCCGGGGCGTGAACGTGACGCTCGTCCAGCGGGGCGACCGGCCGCTGTCGCCGCTGGACCCGGAGATGGCGGCCCCTGTCATCGAGGCGCTCGAGCTGCATGAGGTGGACCTCAGGCTGAACACGACGGTGACGCGCATCTGCGCCGGACGGGTCGAGCTCTCCGACGGTGACGCGGTGGAGGCCGACATGGTCATCGACGCGCGGGGCGTGCGCCCCGATGCCGCGCTCGCCATGGACGCCGGTCTGGCCATCGGGCCGACCGGGGGAATCGCCGTCGACGCCTTCCAGCGCACGAGCGACCCGTTCATCTACGCGGTGGGTGACGCGGCGGAGAAGGTCGACGCCGTCGACGGAGCCGCGAGCCTGGTGACGATGGCGGGGCTGGCGAACCGGCACGGGCGAGCGGCGGCGGACGCGATCTGCGGGATCGGACGGCCGAGCCGGCCGGCGCTCGGGACCGCCGTGGTGGGGCTCTTCGACCTGACGATCGCGATGGTCGGGTGGAGTGAGCACCGCTTGCGGGCTGCGGGACGCCCGCATCGGGTGGTGCACACGCACCCGGCATCGCACGCGACCTACTATCCGGGCGCGGAGACGATGGCGATGAAGCTGCTGATCGACCCGGCGAGCGACGAGATCCTCGGCGCCCAGATCGTCGGAGGAGCGGGGGTCGACAAGCGGATCGACGTGCTGGCGACAGCGATGGCCGCCGGCCTCGAGGCGTCAGCGCTCGCGGAGCTGGAGCTGGCGTACGCGCCCCAGTACGGCTCGGCGAAGGACCCCGTGAACCTCGCGGGCTACGTGGCCGGGAACCTCGTCAGCGGCACGACGCGAAGCATCCAGTGGCACGAGCTCGAGGATGCCCGGACGGCGGGGGCGCTCCTCGTGGACGTCCGTTCTCGAGGGGAGCACGCGGCCGGATCCATCCCCGGTGCCGTGAACCTCCCACTGGACGAGCTGCGAGCCCGGGCTCACGAGCTCCCCGAAGGGCGCATCATCGTGCACTGCCAGGTCGGTCAGCGGGGACACACCGCCGCCAGGCTGCTGAGCCAACTCGGCCGCGACGTGGTCAACCTCGACGGTGGCTACGCGACCTGGATCGCAGGGACCCGCACCGTCCGCGCACCGCAGATGAGCGCCGCATGAGCTCCACCACCGTCAGCCGACTGGCCAGGCTGCCCGGCCGGTCCGCCGTCACCGTCGAGGGCGGCGCTGCCGCATCGACCGACGCGGGCCTTCCTATCGAGACCGGCGGACAATGAGCGCGGAGGCATCGATGACCACGACCGAAAGCAGCTCGACGACGCCCGAGGCGACCAGCGGGCTCCTCTCTCAGGACCGAAGGATCCTGAACCGACTCCGTCGCGCGCAGGGACAGCTGGGCGCGGTGATCGAGGTGGTCGAGCGAGGCGGGGACTGCCGCGACGTCGTCATCCAGCTCGCCGCCGTGGCCAAGGCGCTCGACCGGGCGGGCTTCGCCATCGTCTCCACCGCGATGCGCACCTGCCTGACGAGCCCGGATGGCACCGGCGACCACCTGACCGTCGACGAGCTCGAGAAGCTTTTCCTCACCCTCGCCTGACGCGCATCGAGGTCCTCGAGCCGGCCCTCGACGCCGGCCGGAGCCACGACCGGCGAGCGAGGAGCAGGAGCAGGAGCAGCAGCAGGAGCAGGAGCAGCAGCAGGAGCAGCAGCAGCAGGGTGTCGCGGTCCCCAGCCGGCATCCGTCAAGCGCTTCCGTTGCTCGAAGGCCACCAGGAAGGTCTCCGACGCCAGGAGTTCTCCCCTTTCGCTACGCCGCTCGCCCGAACCTCCACCAGCGCGTCGGGGCCGCTGCGGCGCGACCCCTTGTGCGGAACGACGCTTGGCCCACGTAGCCGGCCTGCCCGAGCACCGGCTTCGCGGCCTCCGCCAGCGCGGTCGACCCGTACTCCACGACCTTGTCGGCGGTGAGCATCCCGAGGACGCCGAGGGACACCGCCACGTCGACGGCCGTCGCGATGCCCAGAACGGGTCGTCGTGGGCGACGACCGAGATCGCGTATCGGCCGAGCGAGGACACGATCATCGCCACCACGATCGACCCCGCGGTGAAGGAGAATCAGGCTCCGATGCCCGCCAGCTGCCCGTCACCGAACCCCTTGGAGAGGAACCTGAGGATGGCGCCGCCCGACGGGTACTTCGCCCCCAGCTCGGCGAACGAGTAGCCCTGTAGCCCTGTAGCCCTGTAGCCCCGCGATGATGCCGGCGAGGACGAACGTCAGCCAGACCGCCGACCCGGCGACAGTGACCTGCAGCACGGTCATGCGCTTGGTACCGGCTGTCGACGTGGTCGTCGCAGCCGCCTCTCGACGGGCGCACTGACGGAACGGCCCGGATCCGGCCCCGAACCAGGTCCGATTCAGGGGAGATCCGTCGTGACGAGCCGCGGCGCTCGCGAGTTCCCGAGGTTCACGTGCGCCCGGTGCCGGTCGCCGGCCTCGATGAGGTCGAGGAATCCGAGGGCGTAGTCCGGCGCCGAGATCGCGCCACCGTCAGGCTGCACCGCGACATCGTCGCCGAGTCGGTAGCGGCCGAGCCGTTCGCCGGGCTGGTAGGCCCCGAACGCGGCCGCCGGGCTCACGAACACCCAGTCGAGCGCCTCGGGCGCCGAGGGCAGATCCTCGATGACGACGGCCGCACCCTGGGTGATCTCCGGGTGGAGCGCGGCCGGGACACCGCTGAGGTCCGAGACGTAGCGGTCGGCCCCGGGCGCGGGCCGCAGCGAGGAGAAGCCGCCGACGAGGTAGAGCCGGGCGCCGGCAGCGGCGGTGAGGCGCGCGACCGCCCGCGAGACCTCCCGGAACGGGGCAGCGAGGGGACCGCGAGGGGCCAGGGCGCTCACCACGACTTCCGTACCCTCGATCACCCGCGCGAGCGCCTCCACGTCGGCGACGTCGCCCTGCACGTACCTGACGCCGGGGATCGGCTGGGAGGGCGGCGAGCGGCTGAGGGACGTGACCTCGTGGCCACGGGCGGCGGCCTCGGCCACGATGGCCGAGCCGGCGTACCCGGTTCCGCCCAGAACGGTGATGCGTGCCATGGATTCCTCCTGCTGGTGTGGTGGCGCCGATCGGCCGCCGTGGTTACCGTAGGAGACCAGGTCTCCGAGCGAAAGCAGGCACTTCGTGGTAACCACCTCGCCGCAAGCGCCTGCCGACGGCGACCCCTACCGCGCGGACTGCCCGACGCGCCGCATCCTCGACCGCATCGGCGACCGATGGACCGTGCTCGTCGTGGGTGTGCTGGCCGAGGGGGACGCCCGGTTCTCGGAGCTGCGCCGCCGGATCGACGGGGTGTCGCAGAAGATGCTCACGCAGACCCTCCGGGCGCTGGAGCGCGACGGCCTGGTCACCCGGACCCTGTATCCCGAGGTGCCGGTCCGCGTCGAGTACGCGTTGACGGAGGCGGGGCGCACACTGCAGGGGCCGCTCGAAGCCCTGCGCGAGTGGTCGATCCTCCACCTCGGCGACGTGGCGGAGTCCCAGCAGGCGTACGACCGCGCGGGTTGAGCACGACGCTGTAGAAATGCGCTCCTCTCGTTCGTAGTAGAGATGGAGGCGGCCACCCCGGCCGGCTCCGGACGAGGAGAGCGGACATGACCGAGTACCTGATCGCGTTCAACGACGAGTGGGTCCCCGACTACACGGCGGAGCAGTTCCAGAGGATCGGGGCGGCGGTGCGGGAGCTGCGGGAGGAGATGCGCGCAGCCGGCGTCCTCGTCTTCACCGGTGGCCTGGACGACGCCGGGCCCGTCTTCAGCGTCGACGCCTCGAGCGGCACCCCGCTGTTCACCGACGGTCCGTACATCGAGTCGAAGGAGCATCTCGGCGGCATCGCGGTCGTCGACGTGCCCGACGAGGCCGCAGCGCGGCACTGGGCCGGCCGGATCGCGACGGCGTGCGCGTGGCCGCAGGAGGTGCGCCGCTTCCGGCGGGCTGCCCGGTCCGCCGACGGCGCATCCGCTTGACCGGGTCCGCCGACCGGTTCGATTCCGAGGGCAGGAGGAGCCGTCCCCGCCGATCCCGGTGATGTCGCTCGCGCCATCACCCGCGCCCACCGCGAGGAGTGGGCGCGGGTGGTGGCGACCTTGGTGCGCCGGTTCGGCGACCTCGACGTCGCTGAGGAGGCCGCGGCGGATGCCTTCGCCGCAGCGGTCGCCCGATGGCGGGACGACGGCGTGCCGCCCAACCCCGGCGGCTGGCTCACCACGACGGCCGGGCGGAAGGCCCTGGACCGCCTCCGCCGGGACCGGATGCGGGACGAGAAGCACGGGCTGCTGCTGCGGCTGCAGGACGAGCGCCCGGACGAGCCGGAACGGACCATCGAGGACGACCGCCTCCGGCTGCTGCTCATCTGCTGCCATCCGGCGCTCCCGATGGAGGGGCGGGTCGCGCTGACGCTCCGCATGGTCGGCGGCCTCACGGTGCCCGAGATCGCCCGCGCCTTCCTCGTGCGGGAAGCCACGATGGGCCAGCGGATCAGCCGCGCGAAGGCGAGGATCGGAGCGGCCGGCATCCCCTTCGAGGTCCCCTCCCCGGAGCATCTGCCGGCCCGGCTCGACGGCGTCCTCACCGTCCTCTACCTCGTCTTCAACGAGGGCTACCTCGCGACAGGGGACCAGGCGGAGCCGGTGCGGCAGGAGCTCGTGCTCGACGCGATCCGGCTGACCCGGCTGCTGCACGGGCTGCTGCCTCAGGAGGGCGAGGTCACGGGCCTTCTCGCGCTGATGCTCCTCGCGGAGGCCCGGCGCGCGGCGCGGGTGTCGCCGGACGGCGAGCTGATCACCCTCGACGCGCAGAACCGGGGCGCCTGGAACCACGCGATGATCCGTGAGGCCCGCGAGCTGCTCGAGCAGGCGGACCGCCTCGGGACCGCGCGCCGCCGCTATCGGATCCTCGCCGCCATGAGTGCGACGCACTGCTCCGCCCTCCGGGCCCAGGACACCGACTGGGTGCGGATCGTCGCGCTCTACGACGGCCTCGCCCGGCTCGATCCGTCACCGATCGTGCTGCTCAACCGCGCGGTCGCGGTGGCCGAGGTGTCGGGGCCGCGCGTGGGCCTCGACCTCGTGGACGGCCTGCGGGAGGCCCTGTCCGGCTACCACCCCTACTTCGCCGTCCGCGCGGACCTGCTCCGCCGGCTCGGACGCACGGCCGAGGCGGTCGACGCCTACGAGCAGGCGATCATGCTCACCGCCAACCGGGCGGAGAAGGCGTTGCTCTCCCGCCGGAGGGACGCGCTGGTCACCGCGGGCGACGAGCCGGCGGAGGGACGGTCGGCGCCGCTGGAGAGAGGCGGTCCTCAGCCACCGGCGGACATCCCCGGCTAGCACCCGCGCTCGGTGAACCATCCGGCGCCCTACCGCGTCTCCTTGGGAAAGGCCTCGACCGGCGGGGCCGAGGGAGCGTGTCAGATGCGGTTCAGCGGAGTGCTCAGGATCATCGGCGCGATCCTGCTTCTCGCCATCGGCGGGATCCACCTCTTCCTCGTAGCGACCGGGCAGGGCGGCCTGCTCGTCGCGCCGTTCGTGCTGAACGGGCTCGCCGGCGTGGTGCTCGCGATCGGCCTGCTCGTGCTGCGCGGCCGCATGCTGCTGTGGGCCTCGGTGCTCGCGCTGCTCTTCGCGATCGCGAGCCTGCTCGCGCTCGTCCTGGCGCTCACCGTCGGCCTGTTCGGCATCCACGAGCACTGGACCTTCACGCTGGTGCCGCAGACCGTCGTCGTCGACGCCGCGGCGATCGTCGTGCTCGCGGTGCTGACCGTGCGGATGCTCGGCACCCGGTCCCCGGCCGCCGCCGCGGGGCGGCGAAGCGCAGTCGGGACCCGCTGAGGCGCCCCGCGTTCACCCGGCGCTCGGCTCAGCGGGCGAACGCGTCGAGGAACCGGTCGCGGAACCGGTCCATGCCCCACGTGCTGCCGCCGGGGGCGGGCCGGAGTCCCTGCGCCCATCCCCATCCGCTGATCGCGTTCAGGACCGCCGGGTCCGCTGCGATCACGGAGACCGGCACGTCGTGGTCGGGGTGCGGGCCGCTGACGATCTCCGCGGGCTGGTGGTCGCCGAGCATCACGACGACGAGGTCCGGATCGTGCGACGCCGCGATGAAGCCGGTGAGGGCGTCGAGGGAGTAGCGGATCGACTGCCCGTACAGGCCCTGCACCGTCGCCGGATCCTGCCAGGCGATGCGGGGCGGGATCCCCTCCGCCGGCATGCCGACGAAGACGGATCCGTCGCCGAGGGCCTGCGGATCGACCAGGCGGGGCAGCGGCGTCCACGGCGTGTGCGAGGACACGAGGTCGATCTCGGCCATGACCGGGGCGTGCTGCGGGGCCAGCTCCGTCCGTGCGAAGCGGTCGAGCGTCCACTGATCGGGGATGGCGGCGTAGCTGAACGACGGCCCCCGGTAGCCGACGTCCGTGCCGTCGTCCATCCGGTCGTAGCCGTAGAACCGCTGGCCCTCGGGCCACGGATGCCTGTCGGAGGGGATGTCGGACACGGTCCGCCAGCCGGCGTCGTGGAAGGCCCGGGTCAGGGTGAGCCGGTCGCCCGCGAGCAGGCGGTCGTAGGACGCCTGGTTCGGGACCCGGATGCCGGACTGCAGCGTCGAGTGGGCGAGCCAGCTGATGCCGCCGAACGTGGGCGAGACGAGGGTGCCGGTCCGGGCCGAGAAGCCGGCGGCCCGGAGCGTCGCCGTGTCGGTCGCCAGGGTCGCGTCGACCGCCGGGGAGAACGAGGTGCCCTGCACCGCGACCTGCCCGTAGCTCTCGACGAACACGACGAGCACGTCCTTGCCGCGCAGCGGGCCGGATGCGAGGCCGGACACGCGTCCGGCGTACGGGTCGGGGGCCGCGAGCGCGGCTCCGAAGGAGCGGACCGCGGCGACGGAGGCGACCGTGCGGGAGACCTCCCCGGCGGCGAAGGCCGATTCGCTCGTCGAGGCGATCGGCAGCCCGGGCACGAGCGCCACCCCGGTCAGCGTGAGGACTCCCCACACCGCGGTGAGACCGGCGAGCACCCGCATGCTCCGGGAACGCCGCGCGCGCACGAGCTCGCCGACCGCGAGCACCGCGGCGACGAGCCCGACGGCGCAGAGGACGACCAGCAGCACGGCCGCGGCGATCACGAGGCCCGCCGGCACGTCGAGCGAGTCGGCCACCACGCCCGCGCCGGAGCCGAGCTGACCGAGGTCGGACACCGGGTCGAACGGCCGGCCGAGACTGCCGCCGACCGCGACGTTCAGCGCCTTGGCGACGGTGAGGGCCGCGAGCAGGACCCCCGCGACCAGGGCGACGAGCCGCGCCGGAATTCTCGGGATCACGGCGAGGAGGGCGACGAGCAGGATCCCCTCGATCGGCAGACGGAGGAACGCGGCAGGACCGAGGTCGCCGACCGCGTCGGGGACGACGAGGGCTGCCCACACCGCGACGACGGCGACCACACCGAGTGCGCGGCGACCCCGCCCCGCCTCAGACGACCGGCGCATCGACGACCGCTCCCTTCACCGCCGCCGTCCGGGTGCTCGTGCCGAGCAGCCCGCGGATCTGGGTGCCGAACGAGACGGCGAGCGCCGAGGCGGCGAGGACGGCGACCACCTCCGAGACCACCCAGCCGAACGAGCCGGCGCAGACCACGATCAGTGCCACGCCCTGCAGCACCGCGACGGCCTTGCGCCAGAGCCGGGGCGCCGTGGGCGCGGCCAGACGCGGTATCAGCGCGGTCGCGAGCAGCAGCAGGTACCGGGCCGCGCCGACGAGCAGGATCCACGGTCCGACCTCCACCGCGGCGGCGATGCTCAGCGCCAGGACGAGCGAGGCGTCGACCTCCATGTCGAAGCGGGAGCCGAAGGCGGAGACCGAGTGGGTGGCCCGCGCGATCCGTCCGTCGACGCCGTCGAGCAGCAACGCCACCGCGGCGGTCACGACGAGGACCCCCGTCGCGCCCGGCCCCGCCGGGCCGGTCACGAGCGCGACGACCGCGCCCACGAGCACACAGCGGGTCCAGGTCACCGCGTTCGCGGCGCCCACGTGCCGGCGGCCATCCGCCGTGAGGCACGTGGCGATGAGCAGATCGCAGACCAGGCCGTAGCCGAGACCGGCGGCGGCGCCGACCGGTTGCACCGTGCCGGAGGCGAGCAGCGCGGCGACCACCGCGGCCCGGCCGAGCCCCGCGAGCCCGAGGCCCCGTCGAACCAGATCCACGCGCAATCCGTCTCTCCCTATGACGGGTACGACGATCCGGAGCATCCTGTGGTTCACCCATCGCCGGAACGGAGGACGCGCATGACGACGAGCGAGCGCGCGTTCTGGATCCGTGAACCCGGGGTGGGTGAGATCCGCACCGAGCGCCTCCGCGAACCCGGCGATGGCGAGGTCCGCGTGCGCACCCGGTTCTCGGCGATCAGCCGCGGCACCGAGTCGCTCGTGTTCTCCGGCCGAGTGCCGGAGTCGGAACGGGCCCGGATGCGGGCACCGTTCCAGGAGGGCGAGCTGCCCGGGCCGGTGAAGTACGGCTACCTGAACGTCGGGATCGTCGAGGCGGGCTCCGAAGCCCTGCAGGGCCGGCCGGTGTTCTCCCTCACCCCGCACCAGACGGCCGGCATCGTCCCCGCCGACGCCGTGGTGCCGGTCCCGGAGGGGGTGCCGCTCCAACGGGCGGTGCTGACGGGGATCGTGGAGACCGCGGTCAACGTGCTCTGGGACGTCCCCGCGCTCGTCGGGGACCGCGTCGCGGTGGTCGGGGCGGGACTCGTCGGATGCTGCATCGCCCGCCTCGCCGCGCGCCAAGCGGGCACGACGGTGACCCTCGTCGACACGGATCCGGCCAGACGGGCCATGGCGGAGGCGCTCGGGATCCGGTTCGCGGCGCCGGACGACGCCCCACCGGAGCAGGACGTCGTCTACCACGCGAGCGGGCACGGCGAGGGGCTCGCGCTCTCGCTCGGGCTGCTCAGGACGGACGGGACCGTCGCCGACCTCAGCTGGTACGGCGACGCACTCGTGACCCTCCCGCTCGGCCGCTTCCACTCTCGGCGGCCGACGATCCGGTCCAGCCAGGTGGGACAGCTCGCGCCGGCACGACGGGGCGTGCTCACCGCCCACGACCGGCTCGCCCTCGCGGCGCGGCTGCTGATCGACCCGGCATTCGACGCGCTGCTCTCCGCACCTCGGCCGTTCACCGAGCTGCCCGTCCTCCTCGCCGCCGCATCCGCCGGGACGCGCGAGGCCCTGTGCCAGGTCCTCGATTACGAAGGGGTGTGAGACGTGTTCAGCATCACGGTCCGCGACCACATGATGGTCGCCCACAGCCTGCGCGGCACGGTCTTCGGTCCCGCGCAGCGGCTGCACGGGGCGACCTACGTCGTCGAGGCGACGTTCCGCCGCGAAGGCCTGAGCGCGGACGGCGTGGTGGCCGACCTCGGCGCCGCGGCGGACGCGCTCCGCGCGGTGCTCGCGCCGCTCGACTACCGCAACCTCGACGACGAGCCGGACCTCGCCGACCTCAACACCACCACCGAGGTGCTCGCCAGCCTCGTCGCCGACCGCCTCGCCACCCGAATCCGCGAGGGCGCGCTCGGCGAGGACGGCGCCGCCATCGAGCGGATCCTCGTCACGCTGCAGGAGACGCCGACCGCCTCGGCGAGCTACGAGCGTGCCCTGTGAGCCCCGTGGCCTTCCTCGTCCCGACCGGGGTGCACGACGAGCGGCATCCGTCCGGCGGGAACCGGTACGACGTCGAGCTCGCAGCCGCCCTCCGGCTCACCGGGTGGCGAGCCCGCATGATCGAGGTCGCCGCGGAGCCGGACGCGATCGCCGCGGCGGTGGCGGACGTGCCCGGCGGCGACCCGATCCTCGTGGACGGCCTGCTGCTCGAGACCGGGATCGGGACGTCCGCGCTCGAGGAGCACCGGTTCGTGCCGCTGCTGCACATGCCGCCGGTGAGCGGAGCCGCGCTCGGCCTGCTCGGGCGCGCCGACGCGGTCGTCACGACGAGCGGATGGACCCGCGACCGGGTGCGCGAGCACGTCCCGTCCGCCACGCCCCTGGCCGTCGCCCTTCCCGGGGTCCGGCCCACCCGGCTCGTGAGCACTTCGCCGACCGGGCGGCGCATCCGCTGCGTCGGCGCCGTCGCGCCGCACAAGGGTCAGGACGTGCTGGTCGACGCGCTCGGGCGGCTTGCGCACCGCACCTGGCGCTGCGAGCTCGTCGGACCGACCGACGTCGATCCCGCCTTCGTCCGCTCCGTCCGGGACCTCGCAGCCCGGCTCGGCATCGCCGACCGGGTGGCGCTGACCGGCCCGCGCCACGCGAATCCGCTCGACGGGCTCTACTCCGGCTGCGACCTGCTGGTGCTGCCGTCACGCGCGGAGAGCTACGGGATGGTCGTCGCCGAGGCGCTCGCGTGCGGCGTCCCGGTGATCGCCTCCGCGACCGGCGGCGTGCGCGAGGCGCTCGACCCGTCGGCCGGTCTGCTCGTGCGGCCGGGCGATCCGGACGGGCTCGCAGCCGCGCTCGACGCCTGGCTCACGCGGGAGGACCTCCGCCGGCGCCTCACCGCCGGAGCTCGGTCCTGCGGCGCGCGACGCCGGACCTGGTCCGCCGCCGCAGCCCTCGTCGCCGATCGGCTCGCCGCGGCCCCCGCGCTCCGGACCGCGGAGCGGTGACGCGATGGGACGCCTCCGCAGGGCCGCCCCGTGGGGCATCCGCCTCGCCGTCGTCGCGGTCCTGGGGATGGTCCTGCTCCGCGTCGGGGCGGAGCCAGTCGTCGAGGGCCTGCGCGGGGTGACCGGCACCGCCGTCGTCGTCGCCCTGCTCCTCACCGCCGCGGCCACCGTGCTGTCCGCCTGGCGGTGGACGCTCGTCAGCGCAGCGCTCGGCACGTCGCTCCCTCTGCCGGCCGCGGTCTCGTCCTACTACCGGTCGCAGCTGCTGAACAGCGTGCTGCCGGGCGGCGTGACCGGCGACGTCGAGCGCGGCCTGCGATCGACCGCGGGCTCACGACGGGGGCTGCACGGCGTCCGTGTCGTGGCCTGGGACCGTGCCGCCGCCCAGGCCGCGCAGCTGGCCCTGCTCGCCGTGGTGCTGCTCGTCTCCGCCGGTCCGCTCCGGGTCGTGGGCGGGCTCCTCGCGCTGCTCGGCGCGCTCGTCGGCAGCGCGGTGCTGCTGCGACGCCGCATCCGCGGGGCGCCGGTCGGCGGGATGGGCCGGGCCGCGGCGGCGGTCCGGGGCGACATCGCGCGGATCGCGGAGCGCCCGGCCACGCTCACCGCCGTGGTCGTCGCATCCGTGCTCGTCACGCTGCTGCACGCGTCGGTGTTCGTGCTCGCGGCGAGCATCACGGGGGCGTCGCTCGACGCGGTGCGGCTGCTGCCGCTCGCCCTCGTCGTCCAGGCCGCGATGACGATCCCGGTGGGCTTCGGCGGGCTCGGCCCGAGGGAGGGCATGGCCGCGCTGCTGTTCGCGCAGGCGGGCGTCGGCGCCTCCCACGGCGTCGCGGCGGCGGTCGCATACGGGGTGCTGGCGCTGATCGCGGTGCTGCCCGGCCTGATCCCACTCGTCGTCTCGTGGACCCGGCCGATCGGGCATGCGCGGGAGGCGGCCCGATGAGCGCCCGCCCGTACACCGTGCTGAGCTGCTGCATCTCGCTGGACGGCTACCTGGACGACGCCGCGGACCGCCGGCTCCACCTCTCGAACGACGCGGACTTCGCCCGCGTCGACGGCGTCCGCGCGACCTGTGACGCGATCCTGGTGGGTGCCGGGACGGTGCGGAGCGACGATCCGCGCCTCCTCGTCCGGGCGCCGACCCTCCGCGCCGCTCGGGTCGGCGCCGGCCGCGGGTCCTCGCCGATGAAGGTCACGGTGACCCGCACGGCGGACCTCGACCCGGAGTCCCGGTTCTTCACGACGGGCGACGCCGACCGCCTGGTCTACTCCTCCAGCACCGCCCACACCAGGGCCCGGCAGCGCTTCGGGGACCTGGCGACGATCGTGGACGCGGGCCGCCGACCGACGATGTCGGAGGTCGTGCAGGATCTGGCCGCTCGCGGCGTCGAGCGGCTGCTGGTCGAAGGGGGCCGTTCCGTGCTGACCCAGTTCCTCGCCGCCGGCCTCGCCGACGAGCTGCAGCTGGCCGTCGCCCCGGTGTTCGTCGGCGACTCCCGCGCCCCTCGGTTCGTCGACGACGGCCCGTTCCCGTGGACGGGGGCGCGCCGGGCCGAGCTGACCGGCACCCGGGCCGTCGGCGACGTCGCCGTGCTGACCTACGCCCTGTCGGAACGGGCCGTGCACCCGCTGCCCCAGCCGGACGCCCTGCCCGTTCCCGCCGACGCCGCCGATCGGCGGCACGGATGAGGGGGATCACCACATCGGTGTTCCGGATCCCGGTCGCTCCACGCGAAGGTTGAGGTGCAGCGCAGTGAGCGCTCACTTCGAAAGGGATCACGATGTCGTCCTCCTCGGCCACCGGAACGCCGCTGCCTCGCGTCGAACGGACCGCACACGGCCACCGGCTGATCGTGGACGGCCGGCCCGCCCTGCTGCTCGGC
>NZ_DATBTU010000008.1:0-27131 GCF_036559085.1 Amnibacterium sp. | reverse complement strand
GTGGTGGCCTCCTCGGCGACGGCCTTCGCGCCGTTCTCGCAGAACTCCGCGGTGTGCCGGCGGTGCGCGGGATCCGGCCACGCGCAGCCCATGCAGTCGAAGCCGGTGACCTGGTTGACCTTCAGCAGCGTCTTCGCGGTGCGGGTCGGCCCCATCTGGTCGAGCGCCATCTCCATCGAGTGGAGCACGGCGGGCGCGCCCACGGCCCGCTTCTTCGGCTTCGTGACGGTGAGCCTCGACTCGTCGATGTTCGCCTCGGCGCGTTCGGTCGCATCGGCCATGCGCAGGCTCCGTCCCCGCAGCCGCCCTCGGCCGCGTCCGGGCATCGTACGTCCGGGACCTGGCCCAGGATCCGGTGGCAGGCTCTGACCCATGAAGCGCGCAGCGCGGCGTCGCGTCGCCGCCGTCCGTCCCGGTGAGGCCCCGCGGATTCGGGAGGACGAGCTCGCGATCGAGGAGCCGCTGGAGATCCGCGTCGGCGGAGCGTCGTTCAGCGTGACCATGCGCACGCCGGGTGACGACTTCGACCTCGTCGCCGGGTTCCTCGTCTCCGAGGGCGTCGTCGTGCGCAGCGAGGACCTGCCCACGATGCAGGTCGTGACCGGCGTGGCCCGCTCGGGCGCGCCGACCTTCAACATCGTCGACGCGACCGTGCCGGGCGGCGGCCTCGCCGTCGCCGCGGCCCGGGCGCGGAACATCTACACGACGAGCTCCTGCGGGGTGTGCGGGCTCGCCTCGATCGACGCGGTGACGACCGCATCCGCCTGGCCCATCCTGCCGGTGGGGCTCATCGTCGACGACGTCGTGCTCGCCTCGCTGCCCGACCGGCTGCGGGCGCAGCAGCGGCTCTTCGACTCGACCGGCGGGGTGCACGCCGCGGCCCTGTTCGACCGGGACGGGAACCTGCTCGTGCTCCGGGAGGACGTCGGGCGGCACAACGCGGTCGACAAGGTGGTCGGCTGGGCGCTCCGCGAGGGCCGGCTGCCGCTGTCGGACGCGGTGCTGCAGGTGTCGGGTCGGGCGTCGTTCGAGCTCGTGCAGAAGGCGCGGATGGCCGGGATCCCGGTGTTGGCAGCGGTGAGCGCGCCGTCGTCGCTCGCGGCCGAGCTCGCCGAGGAGGCCGGCATCACCCTCGTCGGCTTCAGCCGCGGCAGCTCCTTCAACGTGTACGCAGGCGCCGGGCGCGTGCGACGCACCGGCGCCCGGCTTGACGGCCCCGCTCCGGCATCCGTACCGTCGAGCGAGCCGGATTCGTTGGAGCAGACCACAAACCGACCGGCGGGGAGCCCGATGACGCACTCGGCGGGACGGCCGTGAAGGCCGCGGTGCTGCGCGCCACCGGCGAGCCGCTGACGATCGAGGACGTCGAGCTCGACCCGCCCGGCCCCGGCGAGGTGCGCGTGCGCATCGAGGCCGCCGGCGTCTGCCACAGCGACCTGCACTACATGACCGGTGATCTGGCGGCGCGGCTGCCGATCGTCGTCGGCCACGAGGGCTCGGGCATCGTCGAGGCGCTCGGGCCCGCGACGAGCGGCCGGCTCGCGGTCGGGCAGCGGGTCGCGCTCACCTGGCGGCCGCGCTGCGGCGAGTGCGACGCCTGCGTCTCGGGCAACCCCGTGCTCTGCCGCTACGGCCGCGTCTTCGCGACCGAGAACGGCCTGTTCGACGGCACCACCCGGCTGCACCGCGGCGAGGAGCGCATCCATCACCTGATGGGCGTCTCCTGCTTCGCGGAGCAGGTCGTGGTCTCGGAGACGAGCGTCGTGCCCGTGCCCGACGGCGTGCCGCCGGAGGTCGCCGCGATCGCCGCGTGCGCCGTCGTGACCGGCGTGGGGGCCGTGCTGAACGGCGTCCCCGGCACCGCGGGGCGCCCGATCGCCGTCTACGGCGTCGGCGGCGTCGGCCTCGCCGCGGTCCTCGGCGCCGTCGTCGCCGGCGCGCATCCGATCCTCGCGATCGACGTGGACCACGGACGCCTCGACCTCGCCCGCAGCCTCGGCGCGACCCACACGATCGATGCGCGCGACGGCGGCGTCGCGGAGCAGGTGCTCGCGCTGACCGGCGCTGGTGTGCCGGCGCTGATCGAGGCCGTCGGCCGGCCGGCGACGATGCGCGAGGCGCTCGCCTGCCTCGCTCCCGAGGGGCTGCTCGTCGCGATCGGCCTGTCCTCCGCGGACGCCGTGGTCGAGGTGCCGATCAACGACCTCGTGCAGCGGCAGAAGCGCATCGTCGGCGGCCTCTACGGCCTCGCCAACCCGCGCCTCGACCTCGCGCGCATCTTCGACCTCCACCTCGCCGGCCGCCTCCCCCTCGACCGGCTGATCGGCGCGCGCCGCCCGCTCGCCGAGGTGAACGAGGCCTACGACTCCCTCAAGGCCGGTGCGCTCGGGCGCATCGTCCTCACCCCCTGACAGACCTGCAGCACGGCCGGCGACGGCCGGGAAGGACGGATGCGATGGCGGACCTCCGCAGTGGCCAGTGGTACGGCGGCGACGACCGGGACGGCTACATCCACCGGGCGTGGATGCGGCGCGGTGTCGCGGACGAGGGGTTCAGCCGCCCCCAGATCGCGATCGCGAACACCGCATCCGACCTGACCCCCTGCAACATGCACCTCGACGAGGTCGCGCAGGCGGTGAAGGACGGCGTGCACGAGGCGGGCGGCGTGCCGCTGAACCTGCCCGTCGTCTCGCTCGGCGAGACGCTCGTGCGGCCGACCGCGATGCTCTGGCGCAACATGGCCGCGATGGCCATGGAGGAGATGTTCCGGGCCAACCCCATCGACGGCCTCGTGCTCCTCGGCGGCTGCGACAAGACGATCCCGTCGCTGCTGATGGCCGCCGCCTCCGTCGGCATCCCCGCGGTCGTCGTGCCGGGCGGTCCGATGCTGAACGGCATGTTCCGCGGCAAGCGGATGGGTTGCGGCACCGGGGTGTGGCAGCTCTCGGAGGAGGTGCGCGCGGGCACCCTCTCGCGCGAGGCGTTCCTCTCGAGCGACAAGGCGATGATCCGCAGCAAGGGCCACTGCAACACGATGGGCACCGCCTCGACCATGGCGATCATGGCGGAGGCCCTCGGCATGACGATCCCGGGCGTCGCGGGCATCCCGGCCCCCGACGCGCGGCTGCTCGAGGCGTCGCACGCGACCGGCCGGCTTGCGGTCGACCTCGTGCGCGAGGGCCGCACCATCAACGACGTGATCACGCGGGAGTCGTTCACGAACGCGATCGTCGCGCTCGCCGCGTGCGGCGGATCCACGAACGCGGTCGTGCATCTGATCGCGATCGCCGGGCGCCTCGGCATCGAGCTCACGCTCGAGGACTTCGACCGGATCGGCGCCGCGGTGCCGCTGCTCGTGAACCTGCAGCCGGCGGGCGAGTACCTGATGGAGGACCTCTACAACGCGGGCGGCCTGCTCGCGGTGCTCGCCGAGGTGCGCGACCTGCTCGACCCGACGCCGATCACGGTGACCGGCAAGCCGCTCGTGGACTACCTCGACGACAAGCCCATCTGGAACCACGAGGTGATCACGCCCCGCGCGGAGCCGCTCATCCCGGCAGCCGGCGACGAGGGGGCGGGCGCCGGCATCGCGGTGCTCCGCGGCAACCTCGCGCCCGACGGCGCGATCATCAAGCCGGCCGCCGCGTCGGCCCACCTGCTGCAGCACCGCGGGGAGGCCATCGTGTTCGACTCGATCGAGGACTTCCACGCCCGCGTCGACGACCCCGACCTGCCGGTCACCCCCGACTCCGTGCTGATCCTCCGCGGCTGCGGGCCGCGCGGCTACCCGGGCATGCCCGAGGTCGCGAACCTGCCGCTGCCGCAGAAGATCCTGCAGCTGGGCGTGCGCGACATGGTCCGCATCTCCGACGGCCGGATGTCCGGCACCGCGTACGGCACCGTCGTGCTGCACGTCTCCCCCGAGGCCGCCGCCGGCGGCACCCTCGCCCTCGTCCAGGACGGAGATCCCATCGTGCTCGATGTGCCGAACCGCACGATCACCCTCGACGTGCCGGAGGAGGAGCTCGCGAGACGGGTGCCGTCACCGGCGCTCGTCGGCGGCTTCGCGAGCGCGACCCGCGGCTGGGAGCGGCTCTACATCGAGCACGTGCAGCAGGCCGACAAGGGCGCCGATCTCGACTTCCTCGTCGGCGCATCCGGGTCCGACGTCGCGCGGGAGTCCCACTGATGGCCGGGCTGGTCCGGCTCGCGACCGAGCACGGCATCGTCTGGGCGGCGCTGCACGAGGACGGCGGCGTGCCGCTCGGCGCCACCCTCGCCGAGCTGCTCGCCCTCCCGCTCGCTACGGCCCGTGCGCGCATCGACGCCGCATCCGGCGACCCCGTGCAGGGCCACCTGCTCGCGCCCGTCGACGCGCAGGAGGTCTGGGCGGCCGGCGTCACCTACGAGCGGAGCCGCGACGAGCGGATGGCGGAGTCGACCGAGGCGTCGATCTACGACCGCGTCTATGTCGCCGAGCGACCCGAGGTGTTCTTCAAGTCGACGGCGGGCCGGGTCATCGCGCCGGGCGAGCCCGTCGGCATCCGCGCGGACTCGGACTGGGACGTGCCGGAGCCCGAGCTCGGGCTCGTGTTCAACAGCGCAGGCGAGCTGTTCGGCTTCGTGCCCGGCAACGACATGAGCAGCCGGTCGATCGAGGGCGAGAACCCGCTCTACCTGCCGCAGGCGAAGGTCTACGAGGCCGCCTGCGCGCTCGGCCCCGCGATCGTGCCCGTCTGGGAGGCGACCGGCCCGTTCGGCATCGGCCTCACGATCAGCCGCAACGACGAGGTCGTGTTCGAGGGCAGCACGTCCACGGCCACGATCACCCGCGAATTCGCGGATCTCGGCGCCTGGCTCTTCGCCGCGATGCCGTTCCCGGCGGGCGCGGTGCTGCTGACCGGCACCGGGATCGTCCCTGAGGAGGGCTTCACCTTGGCCGCGGAGGATGTCGTGACCGTGGCGATCGAGCAGATCGGCACCCTGATCAACCCCGTCCGCGTCGTCGGCCGGGACCTGCGAGGAGGATCGCGATGACGGATGTCGACACCGTGACGGACACCACCGAGGCGGAGCTCGACGGGCTGCTGAACGCAGCGGTCGCCGCGGCGCCGGTGCTCGCGGCCACGCGGCCCTCGGCACGCGCCGGCTGGCTGCGCGCCGTCGCCGACGCCCTGGACGCGGACGCGGAGCGGCTCATCCCGCTCGCGGCCGAAGAGAGCCACCTGGGGGTGCCGCGTCTCACCGGCGAGCTGAAGCGCACGACCTTCCAGCTGCGCCTCTTCGCCGACGTGCTCGACGAGGGCGCCTACCTGCAGGTGACGATCGACCACGCGGATCCGACCTGGGGCATGGGCCCGCGGCCCGACCTGCGCCGCATGCTCCGGCCGCTCGGCCCCGTCGCGATCTGGGCGGCGAGCAACTTCCCCTTCGCCTTCAGCGTCGCCGGCGGCGACACCGCCTCCGCGCTCGCAGCGGGCACGCCCGTGCTGCTGAAGGCGCACCCCGGGCATCCGCGGCTCTCCGTGGCGACCGGCGACATCGTCGTGAAGGCCCTGCGCGATGCGGGCGCGCCCGACGGCACGTTCGCGCTCGTCACCGGCGTGGAGATCGGCCGGGCGCTGATCACGGATCCGCGGATCGCCGCGGGCGCGTTCACCGGATCGCTGAAGGGCGGCCGGGCCCTGTTCGACCTGGCGTCCTCGCGTCCGGCCCCGATCCCCTTCTACGGCGAGCTCGGCAGCGTGAACCCGTCGGTCGTCACCCCTTCGGCCGCCGCCGCGCGGGCGGAGGAGGTCGCGAGCGGCTTCGCGGACTCGATGACGCTCGGCGTCGGGCAGTTCTGCACGAAGCCGGGGCTGCTGTTCGTGCCGGCCGGCTCCGCGCTGCCGGCGCTGGTGGCGACCCGGCTGGCCGCGGTCGCGGGTGCGCCGATGCTGAACGAGTCGATCGCGCGCGGCTACTCGGGTGCGCTCGGCGAGCTGGCGTCGCACGAGGGCGTGTCGGTCGTCGCCGGCGGCGAGGGCGGCGACGCCCCGGCACCGAGCCTCCTCACGACGAGCGCCGCCGAGTTCCTGAAGGACCCGGAGACGCTCACCCATGAGGCCTTCGGCCCCGCCGCGCTCGTCATCGAGTACGCGGACACCGCGGAGCTGCAGCGCGCGATCGGCGTGATCGACGGGCAGCTCACGGCCACGGTGCAGGCCGTGGACGACGACCCGGACGCCGCGGCCGTGCTGCCGCTGCTCGCCGAGCGCGCCGGGCGCGTGCTCGTGAACGGGTGGCCGACCGGCGTATCCGTCACCTGGGCGATGCAGCACGGCGGCCCGTACCCCGCGACGACCTCGGTGCAGACGACCTCGGTGGGCACGGCGGCGATCGACCGGTTCCTCCGGCCCGTCAGCTACCAGGGCACCCCGGACGCGCTGCTGCCGGAGCCGCTGCGCGAGAGCAACCCGTGGAGCCTCCCCCGCCGCGTCGACGGCGTCCAGGAGCGCTGACCCGCCCGTTCATCGCGCCGTTCCGGAGTTCCTGGACGACACGCCGCCTTCCGGGCCCGGGAGGCGGCGTGCCGCGCGATTTCTCCGGAACGGCGCGATCTGGGGATGGGGTCAGCGGCCGCCGGCGACGCGGAGGATGGCGCCCGTCGTGTAGGACGCGTCGGACGAGAGCAGCCAGGCGACTGCCGCGGCGATCTCCTCCGGCTCCCCCGCCCGCTGCATCGGCACGGTCGGCGCGATCCGCGCCGGCCGGCCGGGGTCGAGGTGGAAGTCGGTCTCCACGAGCCCCGGTGCGACCGCGTTGATGCGGATGCCGTCGGCCGCGAGCTCCTTCGACAACCCGACGGTGAGCGCGTCGACGGCGGCCTTCGCCGCGGCGTAGTGCACGAACTCGCCCGGCGACCCGAGGGTCGCGGCGCCCGAGGAGATCGTCACGATCGCGCCACCCGTGGCGCGCAGCCTCGGGATCGCGGCCCGGATGGGCAGCAGGGTGCCGAGCAGGTTCACGTCGAGGTCCGCGCGGATGCCCTCCACCGGGAGGGTCTCCAGCCGGCCGATCGCCGTCGCCGCGCCCGCACACGTGACCAACCCGGTCAGCGGGCCGATGCCGTCGGCGGCCTCGAGCAGCGCCGCGATCTGCGCCTCGTCGGCGACGTCGGCCGCCACCGCGATCGCCTGCCGGCCCGCGGCCCGCACCGTATCCGCGACCCGCTCGGCCGCATCCCGGTCGCGCCGGTAGCCGACGACGACGTCCGAGCCGTCGGCCGCGAGCCGCCGGCAGATCGCCGCACCGATGCCGCGGCTGCCACCCGTGACGACGGTGAGGCGCCCGGTCATCCGGCGAACGGATGCGGCACGGCGCCGCACACCGACGTCGGCACGGTGAACACGGCGCCGGCCTGGGGGCCATCCGCGTCGCCGCGGTCCCGCCGGGAGGTGGTGATGTAGAGCGTCGAGCGGTCCGCGCCCCCGAACGTGCACGCGGTCACGTCCTTCGCGTTCACCTCGATCACGTCGGCGAGCCGCCCGTCCGCCGTGTAGTGGTGCACCGCGGATCCGCTCCAGAGCGCCACCCAGACGCCGTCGGCCTCGTCGATCGCCATGCCGTCGGGGTGCCCGGCGTCCTCGGGGATGGTCACGAACTGGCGCCGGTTCGCGAACGCGCCGGTGGCGCCGTCGAAGTCGTAGGCGTCGATCCGGTTCGTGGGGGTGTCGACGTGCAGGGCCGTGCGGCCGTCCGCCGTCCACTGCAGCCCGTTCGGGATCGTGAAGCCGGTCAGCGGCGCGTGCACGGTGAGGTCGGCGTCGAGCCGCCAGAGGGTCCCGACGCCCGGCGTCTCGTCGTACGCCATCGAACCGCAGTGGAAGCGGCCCTGCGGATCGCAGCCGCCGTCGTTCATCCGCTGCCGCTCGTCCTCGAACGCGACGATCGGCTCGCCCACGGGCTGCAGGTCGCGGTCGAGCAGCCGGAAGCCGCGCTCGGTCGCGAGCACGAAGCCGCCCGACGTGCGCGGGCGGATCGCGGCCGTCACGCCGCCGAGCTCGATCCGCTTCGTGGCGCCGTCGGGCGCGACGTCGACGAGGGCGCCCTGCTCCATGTCGACGATCACGAGCACCCCGCGGACGGGATCCCAGAGCGGGCCCTCGCCGTGCTCGGCGCAGACCTCGGTGAGACAGGTGGCGGCGGTCATCGCTCCCCCTTCGCAGCCCGCGGCGAACACGGAGCCGGCCGTGGTTACGGTCGGATCATGACCGCACTCCCCACCCTGCCACTCGGCGAGCAGTCCATCCCCGTCGTCGGCCTCGGCACCTACGGCCTCTTCGGCGCGAAGGGCACCGCGCAGGTCGTCACCGCGATCGAGGCCGGGTACCGGCTGCTCGACACCGCCCAGGGCTACGGCAACGAGGCGGAGGTGGCCGCCGGCATGCGTCGATCGGGCGTCGACCCCGCCGAGTTCCTCCTCACCACCAAGCTGCCGAACGGCGACCACGGCTACGACGAGACCCTCGCCTCCTTCGACCGGTCGCAGACGGCGCTCGACGTCGACGTCGTCGACCTCTACCTCATCCACTGGCCGATGCCCGAGGTCGACCGCTTCGTCGAGTCGTGGAAGGCGATGATCCGGCTGCGCGACGAGGGGCGGATCCGCTCGATCGGCGTCTCGAACTTCTCGCCGGAGCAGATCGACCGGCTCGAGCGCGAGACCGGCGAGCTGCCGTCGCTGAACCAGGTGGAGCTGCGCGTCGGCCTCGACCAGGCCGACCTCCGGGCGTACCACGAGGCGAAGGGCATCGTCACCGAGAGCTACAGCCCGTTGAAGCACGGCTCGGCGCTCGCGAAGGACCCGGTCGTCACCCGCATCGCCGAGGCGCACGGCGTGAGCTGGAACCAGGTGGCGCTCCGCTGGAACCTGCAGCTCGGCACCGTGGTGATCCCCCGGTCGACGGATGCGGGCCGGCAGGCGTCGAACCTCGCGGTGACGGGCTTCGAGCTCACCGGCGACGAGATGCAGGCGGTCAGCGCCCTGCGCCCGTGACCCCCTCCCGCGGCTTCCGGGCCACTTCCGTCATTCCGGGCGACATGAGACGCCCGGAATGACGGAAGGCGCCCTGGTCCGGGCGGGCGCTCCGCGTGCTGCCTTGAGGGGCGCCCGAACCCCGACCTAGGCTGTGCTCGCCTCCGACAGTTTTCTGTCGCGGAGCGAAACTTTAGGGAGTGGTGACGATGACGTCGACGGCCGGTACCGACGCGCCCTGGACCGATGCCGGCCGGCCGGCCGAGGAGCGCGTCGCCGCGCTGATCGGCGCCATGACGCTCCGCGAGAAGGTCGCGCAGCTCTACGGCATGTGGCTCGGCGCGGATCCGGAGGGCCCGGGCGTCGCCCCGCACCAGTCCGAGCTCGAGAAGGGTTTCGACCTCGACGCGCTCCTCACGCAGGGCCTCGGCCAGCTGACCCGCGCCTTCGGCACGAACCCCGTCGATCCGGCCGCCGGCGCCGCCGCCCTCGCCCGGATGCAGCGCCGGATCGTCGAGGCGAACCGCTTCGGCATCCCCGCGCTCGTGCACGAGGAGTGCCTCGCCGGCTTCACCACCTGGAAGGCGACGGCCTACCCCGTGCCGCTGTCCTGGGGCGCGACGTTCGACCCCGACCTCGTCCGCGAGATGGCGTCGCGCATCGGCGCCTCGATGCGGTCCGTCGGTGTGCATCAGGGCCTCGCGCCGGTGCTCGACGTCGTGCGCGACCTGCGCTGGGGCCGCGTCGAGGAGACCATCGGCGAGGACCCGTACCTCGTCGGCACGGTCGCCACCGCGTACGTGCAGGGCCTCGAGTCGACCGGGATCGTCGCGACGCTGAAGCACTTCGCCGGGTACTCCGCCTCGCGGTCGGGCCGCAACCTCGCTCCCGTCAGCATGGGTCCCCGCGAGTTCGCGGATGTGATCCTGCCGCCGTTCGAGATGGCGGTGCGCGAGGGCGGCGTCCGCAGCGTCATGCACTCCTACGCCGAGGTCGACGGCGTGCCCGCTGCCGCGAACCGCGAGCTGCTCACCGGCCTGCTCCGGGACACGTGGGGCTTCGACGGCACCGTCGTCGCCGACTACTTCGGCATCGGCTTCCTCAAGCTGCTGCACGGCGTCGCCGGCACCTGGGGCGACGCCGCGCGGCTCGCCCTCACCGCCGGCGTCGACGTCGAGCTGCCGGGCCCGAAGGCGTACCTCGAGCCGCTCATCGAGGAGGTCGAGGCCGGCCGCATCGACGAGTCGCTCGTCGACCTGTCCCTCACCCGGGTGCTGTCCCAGAAGCTCGAGCTCGGCCTGCTCGACGCCGACTGGGACGCCCGTCCCCTCGCCCTCACGGAGGCGCAGCTCGAGCCGGGCGCGGACGTCACCGGCACCGTGGACCTCGATCCCGCCGCGGATCGCGCGATCGCGCGGCGGATCGCCGAGGAGGCGGTCGTGCTCCTGAAGAACGACGGCGTCCTGCCGCTCGCAGCGGCCGCCGCCCTCGCCGTCGTCGGCCCGGCCTCGGACGACCCGTTCACGATGCTCGGCTGCTACTCGTTCCCGAGCCACGTCGGCGCGCACCACCCCGAGCTGCCGCTCGGCGTCGAGATCCCGACCGTGCTCGACGCCATCCGCACCGAGTTCGCCGGCAGCAGCGTCGTCGCCGAGCCGGGCTGCAGCGTCGACGGCCCCGAGACCGACGGCATCGCCGCGGCGGTCGAGGTCGCGCGGACCGCGGATGTGGCGATCGTCGTGCTCGGCGACCGCGCCGGGCTGTTCGGCCGCGGCACCTCGGGCGAGGGCTGCGACGCCGCCGACCTGCGCCTGCCCGGCGTGCAGGCCGACCTGCTCGAGGCGGTGCTCGACACCGGCACGCCGGTCGTGCTCGTCGTCGACTCAGGCCGCCCCTACGCCCTCGGCACCGCGCCGCAGCGCGCGGCCGCGATCGTGCAGACCTTCTTCCCCGGCGAGGAGGGCGGCGGCGCGATCGCCCGCGTCCTGTCCGGCGCGGTGAACCCCTCCGGCCGCCTCCCGGTGAGCGTGCCCGCGCTGCCCGGCGGCCAGCCGTGGACCTACCTCAGCCAGACGCTGGCGCTGAGGAGCGAGGTCTCCAACCTCGATCCGACCCCGGCCTATCCGTTCGGCGCCGGCATCGGCTATACCTCGTTCGCCTGGTCGGACCTCACCGTCGACGGCGCCGCGCAGGCGGCCCCGTCATCCATGCCGGTCGACGGCGAGGTGACCGTCGGGCTCACCGTCCGCAACACGGGCGAGCGCGCCGGCACCGAGATCGTGCAGCTCTACCTGCACGACCCGGTCGCGGAGGTCACGCGCCCGGTCGTGAAGCTGATCGGCTTCGCGCGCGTCCCGCTCGAGGCGGGCGCATCGGCGACGGTGTCGTTCCGGGTCCCGGCCGACGTCACGTCCTTCGTGGGCCGCGACCTCGCCCGCATCGTCGAGCCGGGCGTCATCGAGCTGCGCCTCGGGGCGTCGAGCGGCGACATCCGCCTCACCGCCGAGGTGGAGCTGACCGGCACGCGCCGCGTCGTCGACCACACCCGCGCGCTGCACTGCGCGGTGACGATCGGCTGAACCGGTCAGCCGACCTCGGCCGCGAGCGTCCGGGCGAAGAACCCGAGCGCCGCGACGTCGTCATCCGGCCCGCCGCCCTCGTGGCCGTTGAACCGCCAGAGCCGCAGGTCCTTCTCGCCGCCGTAGACGTTGTGGGCCGCGAAGACGCCCGACGGCGGCACGATCGGATCCATCAGCGCGGCGGTGAACAGCGCCGGCGCCGTGCCGCGCTTGGCGAAGTGCACGCCGTCGATGTAGCCGAGCGTGCGGAAGACCGCCTCCTCGGCGTCCCGGTGCGTGGCGAGGTACGCGGGGACCTCGGCGAACGGATGCGCATCCGTGATCGTCGTCGACCGCGGGAAGTCGCAGAGGAACGGCACCCGGGCGACCACCGCGCGCACCCGCGGCACGAGGGCGCCTGCCGCGAGCGCGGTGCCGCCGCCCTGGCTGATGCCGGTGACGCCGATCCGCGTCGCGTCGACCTGCTCGAGCGCGGCGGCCGCGTCGACCGCGAGCGCCGCATCGGTGAAGAGGCGCGTGTAGTAGTAGGACGCCGGATCGAGGATGCCGCGGGTCATCACGCCGGGCACCTGCGGGCCCGCGGGCGCGTCGTCGGGGGTGTCGCCGCGGCTCCAGCCGGACCCCTGGCCGCGGGTGTCCATGTGCAGGTGCGCGTAGCCCGCCGCCGGGTACGTGAGATTGAGATGCGCCGCACCCCGGCCGCCGCCGTAGCCGACGTACTCGACGATCGTCGGCAGGGGGCCTTCGGCGTGCGCCGGCACACGGAGCCACGCGCGGATGGGCTGCCCGTTCCAGCCCGAGAAGACCACGTCGAAGACGCGGATCGCGGTCAGCCCGGTCTCCACCTCCGTCAGCCGCGGCGCGCGGGCCACCGCGCGGGAGCGGGCGAGCTCGCCCGCCCAGAAGTCGTCGAAGTCGTCGGGCTCGACCGCGCTGCTGGTGTAGCCGCGCAGCTCGGCCTCGGGCAGATCCGTGAACACGGATCCAGCCTGGCACTGCTCCCCGCGTGAACACCTCACCTCGAAACTTTCGGAACCGCGACCGATCCTTGTACGCTGCGCTCACAGCCCACGAGTGCGACGAGGAGGAGTGCGATGAGCGGCTCCGCCACCACCACGCAGGGGCGCACGACCCTCGCGATGCTCGCCGAGGAGGCGGGCGTCTCCCTCTCCACCGTCTCGAAGGTGCTGAACGGCCGTGCGGACGTGGCGACCGGCACCCGCAAGCGCGTCGAGGAGCTCCTCGACAAGTACGAGTACCGCCGCCGCGGCGCCGTCTCGCCCACCTCGAACCTCATCGAGGTCGTCTTCCACGAGCTGTGGAGCGTCGAGATCATCGCGGGCGTCGAGGAGGCGGCCCGCGCCAACGGCATGAGCGTCGTCATCTCCGTCAGCGGCGACCGTCACTCGCCGGGCCGCGAATGGGTGCAGGGCGTGCTCGCGCGCCGGCCCGCGGGCGTGGTGCTGGTCGCATCCGGCCTCTCGGCAGCGGTCGCGGAGCAGCTGCGCTCCCGGATGATCCCCTTCGCCGTCATCGATCCGTCCGGCGACCCCTCGCCCGACCTGCCGTCCGTGGGCAGCGCGAACTGGACGGGTGGCCTCACCGCCACGCGCCACCTGCTCGAGCTCGGCCACCGCAGGATCGCGATGGTCACCGGCCCCGACGACGTCATGTGCGCCCTGGCGCGGCTCGACGGGTTCCGCTCGGCCATGGGCTCGCGCGGCGTGCCGGTGCGGGAGGACTGGATCCGCTCCGGCGAGTTCGACACCGCCGGCGGCCGTGCGGCGGCGGAAGGGCTGTTCGGGACCGAGGACCGGCCCACCGCGGTGTTCGCGGGCAACGACCTGATGGCGCTCGGCGTCATCGAGGTGGCCACGGAGCACGGTCTCCGCGTGCCGCACGACCTCTCGGTGGTCGGCTACGACGACCGCGACTTCGCGGTGCTCTCCCGTCCACGGCTCACGACGATCCACCAGCCGCTGAAGAAGATGGCCGCCGCTGCGACGCGCATGGTGCTTCGGCTCGGGGCGGGCGAGCCCACCGACCAGCGCATCGACCTCGCCACCCACCTCGTGGTGCGCGAGAGCACGGCCCCGGTCGCGCCCTCGGCCTGACTCGCGCTCAGCCGGGCAGCGGATCCGCGAAGAGGCGCGCGAACGGCAGCTCGGCCGCGCCGATCAGCAGCAGGTCGCTGCCGAGCGCCGCGCGGCGGATGTCGACGGGCTCGTCGGGCAGCGGGAGCGCCCGAGCCGCCACGGCCTCGGCGAGGCGGTCCGGCGCCGCGGCGGCGAGGGCGGAGAGGAAGCCGCCGAGCACGATCCGGCTCGGGTTCAGCAGGTTGATCGTCGAGGCCAGCGCGACGGCGAGGGCGGCGACCTGCCGCCGCACCTCGTCGCGCACCGGCCGGCTGCCGTCGGCGAGCAGCGCGGCCTCGAACTCGTCGGGGTCCGCGCGGTCGAGACCGAGCACCTGCAGCAGCGCGCTGCGGCGCACCTCGGACTCGAGCGTGCCGCGCACGCCGATCGTGTCGCTCTCGCCACCGCGGCGGATGCCGATGTGGCCGAGCTCCCCGGCGTGCCCGGTGGCGCCGCTGACCAGCACGCCGCCCGAGATGATCCCACCGCCGACGCCGCTCGCGCCGCCGTGCACGTAGACGAGGTCGACGACGCCCCGGCCGGCGCCGAACACCCACTCGGCCTGGGCGCCGAGGCTCGCGTCGTTCGCCGCGCCCGCGTGCACGCCGAGCGCCTCGGCGAGCATCTCGGCGATGGGCACGTCGTGCCAGCCGAGGTGCGGCGCGAGGCGCACCAGCCCGTCGGTGCGGCGGACGACGCCCGGTACCGCGACGCCCGCCCCCACGATCCGGCCGGCGCCGTCGGGGAGCAGCCGGCGGGCGGCCTCGGCGGCGGCACCGACGGCCTCCTCGGGCGACGGCGGCGCGTCGAAGGCGATCCGTTCCTTCGCGAGCACCCGGCCGCCGAGGCGCACCGCCGCGACGGTCACCGCGTCGAGCTCGGGGTTCACCGCGATCGCGACCGGCGCATCCGACGGCCGCACAAGGGGGCTCGGACGGCCCACCTGCCCGGCGCCCGCCGCCTCGTCCTCGACGACGAGCCCGCGGTCGACCAGCTCCGCGACGAGTGCCCCGATCGTCGAGCGGTTCAGCCCGCTCACGCGGGTGAGCTCGCTGCGCGTCGCGGGCGCCAGATGCACCCGCCGGAGCACGAGCGCGAGGTTGTGCCGGCGGACGAGGTCGTTGCGCCCGCCCTGGTCGCCGAACACATCCGATCCCGGGGTCACGCGTGTCAGTGTAGGGAGGAGGGCGACCGTTGCTATCGAGCCGTCCGGGCATTATGTTGGACGCCACAACAATCTTGACAGGAATGATGACGATGGCAGTGCAGCCCACCCGTGACGACAAGTTCTCCTTCGGCCTCTGGACCGTCGGCTACAACGGCACCGATCCCTTCGGCGGCCCCACCCGTGCGCCCCTCGACGTCGTGCACGTCGTGGAGAAGCTCGCCGAGCTCGGCGCGTACGGCCTCACCTTCCACGACGACGACCTCTTCGCCTTCGGCTCCACGGATACGGAGCGGCAGACCGAGATCGACCGCCTGAAGGGCGCGCTCGAGTCGACCGGCCTGATCATCCCGATGGTCACGACGAACCTCTTCAGCCCGCCCGTCTTCAAGGACGGCGGCTTCACCTCGAACGACCGGAGCGTCCGCCGCTTCGCGCTCCGCAAGGTGCTCCGCAACATCGACCTCGCGGCCGAGCTCGGCGCGAAGACGTTCGTCATGTGGGGCGGCCGCGAGGGCGCCGAGTACAACCCGGCGAAGGACATCCGCGCCGCCCTCGAGCGCTACCGCGAGGCCGTCAACCTGCTCGCCGACTACACGACGAGCAAGGGCTACGACATCCGCTTCGCCATCGAGCCGAAGCCGAACGAGCCCCGCGGCGACATCCTGCTGCCGACGCTCGGCCACGCGATCGCGTTCATCGACACCCTCGAGCGCCCCGAGCTCTTCGGCGTGAACCCCGAGGTCGGGCACGAGCAGATGGCCGGCCTGAACTACTCGGCGGGCATCGCCCAGGCGCTCTACTCCGGGAAGCTCTTCCACATCGACCTCAACGGTCAGCGCGGCATCAAGTACGACCAGGACCTCGTGTTCGGTCACGGCGAGCTGTACGACGCGTTCGCGCTCGTCGACCTGCTCGAGAACGGCGGCCCGCAGGGCGGCCCGACCTACGACGGGCCGCGCCACTTCGACTACAAGCCGAGCCGCACCGAGGACGAGACCGGCGTCTGGGAGTCCGTCGCCGCGAACATGCGCAACTACCTGCTGCTGAAGGAGCGCGCCGCGGCCTTCCGCGCCGACCCCGAGGTGCAGGCCGCGCTGTCCCGCGCGAAGGTCGACGAGCTGTCGAAGCCCACGCTGAACGAGGGCGAGTCGTTCGACGACCTGCTCGCCGACAGCAGCGCCTTCGAGGACTTCGACGCCAAGCAGTACTTCAACGGCAACGGGTTCGGCTTCGTGCAGCTGCAGCAGCTCGCGACCGAGCACCTCCTCGGCGCGCGCTGACCCGCGCCCGATGACGCTCGTCGCCGGGGTCGACTCGTCGACCCAGAGCTGCAAGGTCGTCATCCGCGACGTCGCGACCGGAGCGCTCGTGCGCTCCGGTCGCGCGTCGCATCCGGACGGCACGGAGGTGGATCCCGAGGCCTGGTGGACGGCGCTGCACGCCGCGATCCAGGATGCGGGCGGCCTCGACGACGTCGCGGCGATCTCGATCGCCGGCCAGCAGCACGGCATGGTGGTGCTCGACGGCGACGGCCGGGTGGTCCGCGACGCGCTGCTCTGGAACGACACCCGCTCGGCGCAGGCGGCGCGTGACCTGATCGACGAGTTCGGCGCGGAAGCGCTCGCCGAGGCGACGGGCAGCGTGCCGGTCGCCTCGTACACGGCCACGAAGCTGCGCTGGCTGCGTGACGCCGAACCGGACAACGCCGCGCTCGTCGCGGCCGTCGCGCTCCCCCACGACTGGCTCACCTGGCGGCTGCTCGGCTACGGCCCCGACGACGTCGCGCCCTCCGGGCCGGTGCTCGAGGCCCTGACGACGGATCGGTCGGACGCCTCCGGCACCGGCTACTTCGATCCGTCCCGCGGGCGCTACGACCGCGTGCTGCTCGAGGCGGCGCTCGGCCACGACGCGGTGCTGCCGCGCGTGCTCGGGCCGCACGAGGCCGCCGGCCGCACGATCGAGGGGCTGCCCGGCATCCCCGCCGGCATCGTGGTCGGCCCGGGCGCCGGCGACAACGCGGGCGGCGCGCTCGGGCTCGGCGCCTCGGCGGGCGATGTGGTCGTCTCGATCGGCACCTCCGGCACGGTGTTCGCCGTGACCACGAGGCCGACGACGGATGCCGCCGGCACGGTCTCCGGGTTCGCGAGCGCATCCGGCGACTTCCTGCCGCTGATCGCGACGCTGAACGCCGCCCGCATCCTCGACGCCACAGCCCGCCTGCTCGACGTCGACCACGACGAGCTCGGCCGGCTGGCCCTGCAGGCGCCCGCCGGCGCCGACGGGCTCGTGCTCGTGCCGTACTTCGAGGGCGAGCGCACGCCCAACCTGCCGGACGCCACCGCGACGCTGTCGGGCATGACGTTGAAGACGACGACGCGCCCGCACCTCGCGCGCGCGGCGGTCGAGGGGCTGCTCTGCGCGCTCGCGGACGGCCTCGCCGCCGTGCAGGCGCAGGGCGTGGTCGCCGAACGGCTGCTGCTGATCGGCGGCGCAGCGCAGAACCCCGCGGTCTCGGCGATCGCGGCGCAGGTCTTCGCGGAGCCCGTGGTCGTGCCCGCCCCCGGCGAGTACGTCGCCTCGGGCGCCGCGGTGCAGGCCGCGTGGACGCTCACCGGGCAGCGGCCCGACTGGCCGATCGACGTGACGGCCGAACCGGCTCCGGACCACCATCCGGAGATCCTCACGCAGTACCGGGCGGCGGCGGCACGCGCCTCCTGACCCAGGGGGGGGGTTGCCACTTCTCGCCCTCGAAGCCGTCCTTCGAGGGCCGGAAGTGGCAACCCACCCCAGGCGCGGAGGCGTCAGACTCGACGCGAGGGCGGACGAAGGAGATCGCATGAAGAACTGGTCGAACACCTACGAGTACCGGGCGCCCGAGATCGTCGCGCCGACCTCGATCGACGAGCTGCGGCGCATCGTCGCGGGCGCGAAGCGCGCACGTCCGCTCGGCTCGAAGCACTCCTTCAACGGCATCGCCGACACCACCGGCACGCTCATCGACATGACCGGGCTGCCCTGCGAGGTCGACATCGACCTCGGCGCCCGCACCGCCACGGTGAGCGGCGGCACGAAGTACGGGGTGGTCGCCGCGGCGCTCGACGACGCCGGCTACGCCCTCCACAACATGGGCTCGCTCCCCCACATCTCGGTGGCCGGCGCCGTCGCGACCGGCACCCACGGCTCCGGGGTCGCCAACGGCAACCTGTCGTCCGCGGTGCGCGGCGTCGAGCTCGTCGGCCCGGACGGCGAGCTGCGCCGCGTCACCGCCGACGACCCCGAGCTCGCCGGCTCCGTCGTCGCCCTCGGCGCGCTCGGTCCCGCGGTGCGGGTGACGCTCGCGATCGAGCCGCGGTACCTCATCCGCCAGGACGTCTACCGCCGGATGCCGTGGGAGACCCTGCTCGGCTCCTTCCGCGAGGTGGCGGCCAGCGCCTACAGCGTGAGCGTCTTCACCGGGTGGGTCGCGGACGAGGTCGAGCAGCTCTGGGTGAAGCGCCGCGTGGATTCGGCGGACGCGAACGTCGACGACACCTACTTCGGTGCGCAGCGCGACCCCGACGAGCGCGCCGAGCTCGTGCCCGGCATCGCCGAGAACCTCACCCGCCGCGGCGCCGCGGTGCCGTGGCTGCACGGGCTGCCGCACTTCCGGCTCGACACCCCGCCGTCGGCCGGCGACGAGATCCAGACCGAGTACTTCGTCGCGATCGACGACGCGCAGGCGGCGCTCACCGCGGTGCGGGAGCTCGGCGACCGGATCGCGCCGCATCTCGTCGTCACCGAGCTGCGCACGATGGCGGCGGACGCGCTCTGGCTCTCCCCCGCATCCGGCCGCGACTCGCTCGCCATCCACTTCACCTGGGCGAACCACCCCGACGAGGTGTTCGCGCTGCTGCCCGCGATCGAGGCGGCGCTCGCGCCCTTCGCGCCGCGGCCGCACTGGGGCAAGCTGAACCGGGTCGACCCGGCGGGCTTCGCGGCGGCGTATCCGCACCTCGCCGACCAGCGCGAGCTCGTCACGCGGTACGACCCGGAGGGCAAGTTCCGGAACGAGTACCTCGACCGCGTGCTCGGGCTCGGCGCCTCGGCGGGGCTCCCGGAGGTCAGCGCGCCGATGGGCCACTGAGCCCTCTGCTGTCTGCTGTCCGCACGGACAACTGTTCGTGCTGCAGCAGCCTCAGTTGTCCGTGCGGACAGCAGACGCGGCTCCGGTCAGGTCGCTGATCGGGATCACCGCGTCGCAGCGCTCGGCGATCCGCCGGTCGTGCGTCGCGATGACCACGGTGACGCCGTGCGCCGCGGCGCCGAAGACGAGGTCGGCGATCCCGTCGCGGTTGCCGCGGTCGAGCTCCGCGGTGAACTCGTCCGCGATCAGCAGGCGCGGCCGCACCGCGAGCGCCCGCGCGACGGCGACACGCTGCTGCTGCCCGCCCGAGAGCTCCTCGACGAGGTGGTCCGCGACGGCCGTGAGGTGCACCTGCTCGAGCACCTCCTCGGCCCGTCGGCGGATGTCCGCGCGCCGCAGCCCGCGCCGCGCCTGCAGCGCGACCTCGACGTTCTCGGCGGCGGTGAGCAGCCCGGCGAGGCCGTAGGCCTGGAGCACGAGGCCGGTCTCGGCCGGCGTGAACGGCGTGGTCACCATGCCCGCATCCGGCGCGACGAGTCCGGCGATGAGGGCGAGCAGGGTCGACTTGCCCGCGCCGGAGGGTGCGACGAGCGCCGTGGACCTGCCGAGCGGGATGGTGAGGTCCAGGCCGTCGAAGATCGTGCGGCCGCCGCGGGCGAAGCGGACGCCCGTGAGGCGGATGGGATCCTCGCTCATCCGGTCGCCCTCCCGTCCCGCAGCACGATGCGCCGGTCGAAGCGGTCGCCGAGGCGGTCGTCGTGCGTGACCACGATGACGGTCACCCGGCCGGCCAGGCTGCAGAGCAGCTCGACCAGGGCGTCCCGGTTGCGGTCGTCGAGCTGGCTCGTCGGCTCGTCGGCGAGCAGCACGCCGGGCGCGGTCGCGAGGCCGACGGCGAGCGCGAGCCGCTGACGTTCGCCACCCGAGAGCCCGTCCGCGCGCTGCCCGGCGAGGTGCGGGAGGCCCACCTGCTGCAGCACCTCGAGGACGTCGGGCCGGCGGCACCGCTCGGATCGGGCGGCGCCGCGCTGCGCGAACCGCACGTTGTCGGCCACGGTGCCGTAGCCGAGCAGGTTCCGGTCGGGCCGCTGCACCGTGACGGCGAGCTCGCGGGCGCGGAGTCGGAGGAGGTCCACCTCGGACAGCGTCGCGAGGTCGGCGTCGCCGATCAGCACCCGGCCGGCCGTGGGCCGCTGCAGCCCGGCGAGGATCGTGGTCAGCGTCGACTTGCCCGACCCCGACGGGCCCATGACCGCGGTCGTCGACCCGGCCGGGAGGCGGAAGGTGAGGTCGTCGAGCGCGACGACCGCCTCCTCGCCGGCGCCGTAGACGTGGGTGAGGTGCTCCACCGTCACCTCGAGCGCGGTCATTCCTCGGCCTCCCGGAGGCGGCCGGGCCCCGACCGGGCGAGGACGGCCGCAGCCGACACGACCGCGGCGACGAGCACGAGCACCACGAACGCGCCGGCGAACAGCGCCACCGGCAGCACGGCGGGTGTGAAGGTCAGCGCGACGGGCGTCGCCGTCCCGAACTCGGGCAGGACCGGCAGGGTGAGGAACGCGGCGAGCAGGCCCGCGGGGATGCCGAGCGCCAGCGCCGTGAGGAGCAGGATGCTCTGCTCGGCGACGGCGGCGCGGAACAGCGACCCACGCCGCACACCGACCGCGTGCAGCGCCGCGAGCTCGTAGGAGCGGCGGCGTGCGGACGCGCCGATGGAGACCGCCGTCCCGACCGCGGCGAGCACCGCGCCGACGACGGCGGAGGCGAGCAGGAGGAGCAGCGAGAGCGCCGGCCCCTGCCGCCCGAGCACCCGCTCGCGCTGCGCGGTCGTCGTCACGCCCTGCACGACGAGGCCGGCACGGGCGATCCGCGCCAGCGCGTCCGGCGGCGCGGCGGACGACAGCCAGACCTGCCACGACGCCTCCGTGCGGAAGGCGGGCACCAGGTCCTCGACGCTGCGGGCGTCGAGCAGCACGCCGGCGTCGAGGACCGCCGGCAGCACCGCCGACGTGGCCACTGGCTGCAGAGCGGCCCGTGTTCCGAAGGAGTCGACGACGGTGGGAGGACCGGTTCCCGGGTTGTGCACGAGCCCGTGCGGCGTGCTGACGGCGCGCAGCACCGGCGGCGTCGACGCGAACGCGACGCCCCCGTATCCGCTCGCCCCCGAGAAGTGGTCGAGCACCCCGCCGGAGGCCACCGACACCCGGTCGCGGGCCTCGCTGACCGGGACCGCGGCCCGCCAGGCGGCCGGATCGTCGAGCCGGGCCGCGAGCGGCCGCACCGCGCCGGGACCGCCCGCCGCCAGGCCGGCGAGGAGGGCGGTGCCCGCCATGTCCCCGCTCTCGATCGAGATCGGCCGGTCCCAGGTGATCCCGGCGAGCGTGCATCCGGCGGCGCAGGGCACGGTCGCCCGGTACGTGTGCATGCCGTTGCGGAGCAGGGTCGACTCCGCGGCGACGGTGCGCCCGGCGGGGGTGCGCAGATCGAACTGCACCTGGGGCTGGAGCCCTGGCCGCAGCGCCGAGGCCGTGATCGTCGCCTCGATGCGGGTCCCGCGGACGGCCAGCGGCGCCACGGTTCGCGGACGGACCGCGCGGGCCAGGTCGGCACGTCCGATCCCACCGGCGGTCGGGTCGCCGACGGCGGCCAAGCGGGTCGCGTCGACGGCGAGCACCGTCCCGGCGACGGCGCCACCACCGTCGGGGAGCCACGTCGCGGCCGCCATCGCCCAGGTGCCGCTCGGATCCAGCCGCCGCACCGTCGCGACCGGGTCGCCGCTGCCGGTGGGCTGCACGTCGACGACGGTGGCGGCGCCGACCTCGGCCTGGGCACGGACGAGCCGGTTGCCGACCGCGGTCCCCTCCGCGCCGATCGCGAAGGCGGCGAGGCCGGCCGCGACCGCGAGCAGCGTGGCGAGGCGGACGCCCGCCGGCCGGCGGACGACCTGCCGGGTGGCGAGGAAGAGCCCGACTCGCGAGCCGGCGCGCGTCGCGGGGAGGGTGAGGCGGACGACGACCGGCAGCAGCCGGACGCCGGCGAGGGCGACCGCGAGCACGAGCAGGGCGGGGGCGAGCAGCGCTGCGGTGCCCTGGCCGTGGCCTGCGGGCAGCGTGCGCAGCACCACGAACGCGCCGATCGCGAGCGCCGCCGCGATCAGGTCCACCACCAGGGACACCCGGGTCGGCCGCTGCGACCGCATCGTCCGCCGCCACTGCTCGAGCACCGGCCGGCGGAGCACCCGGGCACCGGCGAGCACGGTCGCGACGACGCCGCCGGCGAACGCGGCCGCCGCGGCCGCGATCGACGCGATGGTGATGACGACCGGGGTGCCAGGGACGAGCACCGAGCCGCCGAGCGCGACGGCGGCGAGCGCGCCGACCGCGATGCCGATCGGGGTGGCGATCGCGAGGAGCACGACGGGCTCGGCGATGCCGAACCGGAGCACCTGCCATGGCCGGTGCCCGCGGAGCTTCGCGAGCGCGATCTCGGGTCCACGCGCCTCCGCGAGATCGGTGACGATCTGGAAGAGCACGAGCCAGCCGAGCAGGCTGAGCTGGAGCGTCACGAGCAGGGTGCCGATGTCGACCAGCTGCTGCTGATGCGCCGCCGCGTCGAGCACGTCGTCGAGCCCTGTGGTGAGCGCGAGCCGCGCACTGTCCGAGTGCTGGTGCTGCAGCCGGTCCACATCCGCCCGCAGCCCGGGGACGTCCGCCAACCGCACCGAGGTGGGGCGGAACGGGTAGTCGAGCGAGGCGTGCACCTCGCTCTCGACGAGCCGCCGGAACTCGGCGCGGGCGACGAAGATCGTGTCGACGCGGATGTTGCCGGCCGCGTCCTCGCCCTCCTGGAAGTAGTCGACGCCGAACCAGAACGGATCGAGCGCGCTCGCAGGGCGGTACGTGCCGACGATCCGCACGGGCAGGGACTCGGTGGAGCCCGGCGTCGTGTCCGCGAGCGCCAGGACGGTCCCCGACCGCCAGCGGATCCCGTTGATCTGCAGCGTGCGGGCGGAGACGACGGCCTCGCCGGCGCGCTCGGGGCATCGGCCGCTCGTCAGCACGAGGTGGGCGCACTCGCCGTCGCGCCAGACGGCTGCACCGCGGGCGGCGTCCCCGGCGCCGAATGCGCCGACCTGCCAGCTCAACGTCCCGATCGGCTTCCCGTAGTGCGGCAGGGACCTCGGGGCCTCCTGCACCGCGCTGTCGAACTGCGCGGGCGGCAGCTGGGTGTCGACGGGCGGCTCCGCGATGGTGAGGTGGAGCCCGGTCTGGCCCGACGTCGCGGCGAGCAGCTCGTCGCGGAGCGTCGACTCCGCCGCAGCGTGGGCGTACATGGGCCCGAGCGCCGCGGCCGCGGTCGTCAGCCCCGCGGCGATCAGCACCGCGATCGAGAGGGAGCGGCGCGCGATCAGACCCCGCATCAGCAGCGACGTCGGGCGCCGGCGCTGCATCGCGCCAGTCTCGCTGGGGAGGTGCAGGACTGCAAACCGCCCTGCCGCTGACGCGCTGACTGCTGTCCGCTCGGACATCTGTCGGCGATGTACCTGCCTCAGTTGTCCGTGCGGACAGCAGACGCGGATCGGGGCGGAGGCGGGCGCTCCGCGGTCAGGCGCTGCGCGGGGGCGCCGACGGGACGGGCGGCTCGTCGTCCCAGGAGCCGTAGACGGCCTCCGTGTTCGAGGCGATCTGCGCGGCGAGCATCGACGGATCCGCCTCGAGGATCGCGGCCATCGCCCGCAGGGTGTGCGGCACGAGGTACGGCGCGTTCGGGCGCCCGCGCACGGGAACGGGCGCGAGGTACGGCGCATCCGTCTCCACGAGGAGGCGGCTGCGCGGCGCGACGGCGAGCGCCGCCCGGAGCCCCTCGGCGTTCTTGAACGTCACGGTACCGGCGAACGAGAGGTACCAGCCGTGGCTCGTCGCGAGCTTCGCGAGGCCGGCGTCGCCGGAGAAGCAGTGGAAGACGGTGCGGTCGGGCGCGCCGACCCGCAGCAGGGTGTCGACGACCTCGCTGTGCGCGTCGCGGTCGTGGATCTGCAGCGCGAGGCCGCGCTCCTTCGCGATCGCGATGTGCGCCTCGAACGCCGCGATCTGGGCGGGGCGGCCCTCCTCGCCGGTGCGGTAGAAGTCGAGTCCGGTCTCGCCGACGGCGCGGACGCGCGGCAGTCCGGCCAGGCGGTCGATCTCGGCGAGCGCGTCGTCGATCGTGCCTGCGGCCGTGAGCTCGGGCGTCTCGTTCGGATGCACGGCCACCGCCGCGAGCATCCGCGGATCCGTCGCCGCGGTGGCCGCCGACCAGCGGCTGGTCTCGACGTCGGTGCCGACCTGCACGACGCCGCGGATGCCGACGGCCGAGGCCCGGTCGAGCTGCTCGCGCCAGTCGAGGCCCTCGTCGCCGTCCGCGATCTCGAGGTGCGTGTGGTTGTCGTAGACGCCGACCCGCAGCGCCTCGGGCAAAGGCGGGTACGACAGGTCGCGGCGCGACGGATCCGGTTCCCGCCGCCGCACGGCCTCCGGGCCGGGCAGGTCGGGCGCGGGGCCGTCAGGCACTCAGGACCTCCTGCTCGATCCGCGGGAAGAGCGGCTCGAGCGGGGCGGTGGCGGTGCCGGCCGGCAGCTGCGCCCAGTCGCCCGCGGACCGCAGCGGCTGGTCGGCGAGCAGCCCGAGGGCGCCCCCGGCGCCGAGCGCCGTCCAGAGCTTCGCGCACGCCTTCGGCAGCACCGGCGACAGCAGCACCGCGAGCGCGCGGAGCCCCTCGGCCGCGGTGGCGAGCACGGCGTCGAGCCGGGCGGCCTCCTCGGGCCGCTTCGCCAGCGCCCACGGCTCCTCGAGGGTGAGGTAGCCGTTCAGCTCCTCGACGATCCGCCAGATCGACGCGATCGCCTCGTGCGGCGCCATCCGCTCGATCGCGAGATCCGCCTCGATCGCCGCCGTCCGCACGACCTCGCGGATGCCGAGGTCGCGCTCGGACGGGTCGCCGGCGGCCGGCACGACGCCGCCCCGGTAGCGGCCGATCATCGCGATCACCCGCGAGGCGAGGTTGCCGAAGCCGTTCGCGAGCTCCGCCTGGTAGCGGGCGGCGAGGTCCTCCCACGAGAACGAGCCGTCCTGCCCGAACGGGATGGCGCGCAGGAAGTAGTAGCGGAACGCATCCGAGCCGAAGACGTCCGTGATGCTCGCGGGCGCGATGCCCGTGAGCTTCGACTTCGACATCTTCTCGCCGCCGACGAGCAGCCAGCCGTGCGCGAAGACCTGGCGCGGCACCTCGAGGCCCGCGGCCATGAGCATCGCCGGCCAGATGACGGCGTGGAAGCGGAGGATGTCCTTGCCGACCAGGTGCACGGCGGGCCAGCGGCGGTTGAGCGTCGCCTCGTCGCCGTCGAAGCCGATCGCGGTGATGTAGTTCAGCAGCGCGTCGAACCAGACGTAGACGACGTGGCGCTCGTCCCAGGGCACCTGCACGCCCCAGTCGAAGCTCGAGCGCGAGATCGAGAGGTCGGCGAGACCCTGCTTCACGAACGAGACGACCTCGTTGCGGGCGCTCTCCGGCTGCACGAAGTCGGGCCGCTCCTCGTAGAGGGCGAGCAGCCGGTCCGTGAACTGGCTCATCCGGAAGAAGTAGTTCCGCTCGGAGAGCAGCTCGACCGGGATCGAGTGGATGGCGCAGACCAGCTGGCCCTCGTACTTGCCCGTGCCGGCGACGAGCTCGGCGGTCTGCTTGTACTCCTCGCATCCGACGCAGTAGTAGCCCTCGTAGTCGCCGGCCTCGATGAAGCCGGTGTCGTAGAGGCGCTGCACGAACGCGGCGACGCCCTGCTCGTGGCGGGGCTGCGTGGTGCGGATGAAGTCGTCGTTCGCGATGTCGAGCGTCTCGAGCAGCGGCAGCCAGGCCTGCTGCACGAGGCGGTCCGCCCACTCGCGGGGGCCCATGTCGTTCGCCGTCGCGGTGCGGAGCATCTTCTGGCCGTGCTCGTCCGTACCGGTCAGCAGCCAGGTGTCGTCGCCCGCCTGCCGGTGCCAGCGGGCGAGCACGTCCGCCGCGACCTCCGTGTACCCGTGGCCGATGTGGGGCACATCGGACGGATAGAAGATCGGCGTGGTGATCGTGAACGGTCGACCCGCGGGCATCCCACGAGTTTACGGGAGCCCCGCATCCGTATGACGGCGGCCGCCTCCGGGGGCACCCCTCCCGCCCTGGCTGTTGCCACTTTCTGCGACCTTGAGCGCCTCAAGATCGCAAATAGTGGCAACTCCCGGCCGGACCCCGGGCCCCACCCCGGCGGGTTGCCACTCGTGGCGACTTCTCACGCCCGAAAGTCACCACGAGTGGCAACTCCCGGCTCCTCGGACACCCCGGATGGGGCGGATGGGCAGGGGTCAAGGGGTCGAGATGTCGAGGACGACCTTGCCCAGGCCGCTGCGGGACTCGACCGCGCGGTACGCGTCCTGGACCTGGTCGAGCGGGAAGCGGCCCTTGACCGGCACCTCGATCGCGCCGTCCGCGACGAGCTGCGCGAGCCGCGCGACGCCGGCCGCGGGATCCGCCATCGCCGCCATGCCCTTCGCGACCGTGCCGAGGCGCCCGGCGGTGGGGAAGTCGATGATCGTCTCGATCCGCTCCTTCGGCACCCCGAGCCGCAGCGCGAGCTCGACGTAGCCGCCGCCATGGGTGTCGAGGAACGCCGCGATCCCCTCCGGCGCGAGCTCGCGCAGCCGGTCCTCGAGGCCGTCACCGTACGCGACCGGCTCCGCGCCCCACGCGCGCAGCTGCTCGTGGTTGTGCGGGCCGGCGATCGCGAGCACCCGCGCGCCGGTCGCCACCGCGAGCTGCGTCGCGAAGACCCCGACGCCGCCGGCCGCGCCGCTGATCGCGACCGTCTCGCCGGGCTGCGGCTGCGTGACGTCGAGCATGACGAGCGCCGTCGTGCCCGCCACGTACAGCGTCGCGGCGGCGGCCCAGTCGAGGCTGTCGGGCTTCGGCACCACGCGATCGGCGGCCAGCAGCGCGTACTCGGCCTGCGCGTTGCGGCCGTCGGAGAGCCCGATCACGTCCTGCCCGACGGCGAGCCCCTGCACCCCGTCGCCCACCGCGCTGATCACGCCGGCGAGA
>NZ_DATBTU010000007.1:0-17048 GCF_036559085.1 Amnibacterium sp. | reverse complement strand
GCTTATGGCGATGACTCTCAGGCTCTCGGCGGACGAGGACGCGACGCTCACCCGGCTCGCGCAGCAGTTCAAGATGTCGAAGAACACCGCGGCCGCCGTCGCGATCGACCTCGCGGCTCCGAAGCCCGACCACCCGGAGTTCGTGGCGGCCGCGACCCGCCGCCTCCTCGATCGATACGCTGGTCTCATCGCACGTCTCGCCGAGGCGTGACGGCGGCCGTCCCCTCGGCCGCGATCGCACATCCGTCCGTCGAGACGCACGAGATCGCTTGGGGTGAGGTGTCCACGGAGCTCCCGCCGTCCCAGGTCGCTCAGACGGAGTACCTGAGCATCGACGACGTCGTCCAGATCGTCGAGATGTTCAGCGAGGCGCCGCTCCGTGAGGCCGTCCGCGACCTCGGCCTGCTGATCGGGGCCGTCGACCGGCCCGCGCTGAAGTACCGCGGGATGGACGTCTACACGCCGCTCGCGATGAAGGCCGCCGCCTTCATGGAGAGCCTCGCGCGGAACAACTCGCTGTTCGACGGCAACAAGCGGCTCGCCTGGCTCGCGACGAACGTGTTCCTCGAGCTGAACGGTGCGACGGTGCACTTCAGCGACAACGAGATCTTCAGCCTGCTCCGCGAGGTGCAGCAGGGCTACCTCGCGACGAACGAGCTCGCGCACCGCCTGCACACCCGAATCGGACCGGCGCAGCCCCGCTGAGGACCGGGGCGCTCCTCTGCTGCGGCGGTCAGCGGCGGGACCGGATCCGCTGAGCGGTGGTTCTCGCCGCCCCGATCGCGCTCCGCCAGAAGCGGCTCACGGTCCCTGAGGCAGGATGCGCCTCCGGCTGCTGCCGGCCCTCCGGGCGGGTGAGCGAGAACCCGCCGGTGCCGTCGACGTGCGCGACGAAGCCGCTCACCAGCGCCTCCCCCTCCCCCACGCGGAAGGCGACCCGGTAGCTGCCGGGCGGCGCCGTCCCCGTCGCCTCGAGGCGAGCGCCATCGGGGCCACCCACGACTGTGCCGGTGAGCTGCGGTCGAGGGCCGTCGGATTCGTCGGGATCCGGGATCAGGACCACGGCGGCGGGGAGCTCGGTCCTGCCGGTGATCGCGATGTCGGGCAGTCCGACGACGAGACCGCGGGTGATCCCGGTCACATCGTCGGCCGTCGGCCTCGAGTCCTTCACGACGTTCCGCAGCCGCCCCGACGTGTCGACCGCCAGCCCGTCCCGCCGGCTCCGATAGGCGACCGCGGCGCGGCCCTCGGCCAGTGCGGCACGGGCCGGCCCGGTGTACCGCAGCGTCGTGCTGAGCTCGTGGCCCTCCCAGCGGACGGCCGCGTAGTGGTCCCAGACGGCCTTCGGGAGGGGTGCGCCGAGCGCGGCGTGCTCGAGATCGAGCGTCGCCCTGGTCCGCACCACCGGCGTCGCCAGGCTCTCCTCGTCGAGCGACTCGAAGGCGAGGTGCGGCTCGTGCGGCAGCTGCCAGGTCACCCGGTCCGCGCGGTCCCGCGTCCCCACCCAGAACTCGCAGCGCTGCAGCCGGTCGGTGACGTCGAGCACCGCGGGCGGGAGTGCAGCCTCGATGTCGGCCGGCAGGATCCGGCGGACGCGCTCACCGTCGCGGCGGAAGGCGACGGGTCCGGCGCCACGCTCGATCAGTCCGGCCTTCAGCCGGAGTCGCAGGCGGCCGTCCACCCACTCCGCCCGCTCGGTGTCCGCCCGGAGCGTGACCGCCCCGTCGATCGCCGCCAGCCGTTGCATCAGGTCGGGCCGCTCGGCCCGGAGAAGGACCGCCCTGGCACGGTCGTAGAGGCCGAGGTGCTCCTCCCACTCGAGCGGCACGTACGTCTCCTGGATGCGCCGCGCACGAGCGAGCGCCATCGCGGTCTCCTCCGGTGCGGCCTGCTGCAGCATCCGACTGAACCGGCCGAGGACACGGTCGCGATACTGGTTCAGGAGCGTCGACCGTCGCGCCTCCTCGAAGGCCGGGCCGTCCAGGGTGCGATCGATGAAGGCGCAGAGGTCGTCGAGGCGGTCCCAGAACTCCTCGTCGCGCGGTCCGTACGTCTTCGAGGTGTTCTCCGCGCTGGAGTGCCAGAGATACACGGGGGTGTCGGCGAGCACGGCGACGTGCCTGGCGTGCCGCCAGGCCGCGACGTTGAGGTAGATGTCCTCCCACAGCATCCGGCCGCCCTCCGGGAAGCGGATGCCGTGCTCCAGCAGGAGGTCCCGCCGGTAGAACTTGTGGGGCACCATCGGCGTCAGGACATCGATGCCGTGCGTCGCGCGCGCGTCGGGGATGTTGCCGCCCGTCAGGGCCGGCATCCCCCACCAGACGTCGGAGGTCTTCGACTCCTTCGGCGAGAGCACGTCGGCGTGGGTCTCCGTGGCGTACTCCGTGCCGCGACGGAGGGCGTCGGGGTAGAGCGAGTCGTCATGATCGAGGAACAGCACCCACTCGCCCCGCGCCATCTCGAGCGCGACGTTGCGCGGCCGGCTGGGCCAGCCGGATCGCTCGATGCGGCGCACGGTCATGTTCGGCCGAGCGGCGGCGTGCCGCTGCAGCATCGCGAAGGTCTCATCGGGCGACCCGTCGTCGATCACGATCGTCTCGAACTCGTCCTGCGGCAGCGTCTGGGCGTCCAGCGACTCGACCACGCGGTTGAACACCTCGCCCGTGCGGTACGTCGGCACGATGACGCTGACCCTCGGCCTGTCGCCCACGATGTCCTCCCGCCCGATCCCGGGAGCCTACGAGGGCAGTACCAGGAGGTGCTGAGGAGTGGGTGCGGGGCCGTCATGCGGAGGCGGCGAACGGCGAAGTGGCGGTCGGTAGGATCGCGGGCATGGCGACGACGGGGCAGCGGATGCGAACGGTCGCAGTGATCCTGGCGGGCGGCGTGGGGGTGCGCGCGGGGCTCGGGATGCCGAAGCAGCTCGCCCGGATCGCCGGCAAGCCGATCATCGAGCACACGATCGCGGCGGTGAACGCCGCCGAGTGCATCGACGAGATCATCGTGATGATGGAGCCGAACCACATGTCGGCCGTCGAGGAGCTCATCGCGCGGGGCAGCTACCCGAAGCTCACGCGGGTGTTCGCGGGCGGCGAGAGCCGCAACGACACGACTCGGCTCGCCCTCGCGCAGCTCGGCGACGAGGAGTGCAAGGTGCTCTTCCACGACGCGGTCCGGCCGTTCGTGGACGAGCGGATCCTGCGCGACTGCGTCGATGCCCTCGACCACTACGGCGCCGTCGACACCGCGATCCCCTCGGCCGACACGATCATCCAGATCAACACCGAGACGAACGTGCTCGTCGACGTGCCGCCGCGCTCGCTGCTCCGCCGCGGCCAGACGCCGCAGGCGTTCCTGCTCTCCGCCATCCGCCGCGCCTACGAGCGGGCCGCCCGCGACCGCAACTTCGTCGCGACGGACGACTGCACCGTCGTGCTGAAGTACACGCCGGATGTGCCGATCGCGGTCATCGCGGGCTCCGACGAGAACATGAAGATCACCGAGTCGATCGACGTCTTCATCGCCGACAAGCTCTTCCAGCTGAAGTCCGCCGAGCCCGGCGGCCTCACCGTGGAGGAGCGCGAGGCGGCGCTCGCGGGTAAGACGGTCGTCGTGTTCGGGGGCAGCGAGGGCATCGGCCGCGCGATCGCGGATGCGGCGGAGCGCTACGGCGCCACCGTGTTCTCGTTCTCGCGGACCGCGACCGGCACCGACATCCGCAAGCGCAAGCACGTGAAGGCCGCGCTCGAGCAGGCGGCGACCCAGAGCGGCCGCATCGACTTCGTCGTGAACTCGGCCGGCATCCTCGACATCGGCGGCCTCGAGACGTTCAGCCACGACCAGGTGAAGAACACCATCAACGTGAACCTGCTCGGGCCGATCCTCATCGCCCAGGAATCGCTGCCCTACCTCAAGGCGTCGAAGGGCCAGCTGCTCTTCTTCACCTCGAGCTCGTACACCCGCGGTCGCGCGAACTACGGCATGTACTCCGCGACGAAGGCCGCGACCGTGAACCTCACGCAGTCGCTCTCCGAGGAGTGGGCGGACCTGCAGGTGCGGGTGAACTGCATCAACCCGGAGCGCACCAAGACGGGGATGCGCACCAAGGCGTTCGGCGAGGAGCCGGAGGGCACGCTGCTCTCGGCGGAGGCCGTCGCGATGGCCTCCATCGACACCCTGCTCTCCGAGGTGACCGGCCAGATCATCGACGTCCGCCGCCGCTCCGGGATCCCGCAGCCCGCCTGACGCGCCATCCGGGCGTCTCCCGGCATTCCGGGCGCCTTCTCACGCCCGGGATGACGGAACCCGCCCGGAATCGCGAGCGGGGGTCAGCTGGGGCGGGCGAACGCGCGACGACGGCGCTGGGCCTCGAACGCGTCGGTCACCGCGGCCGCGAAGCGCCGCGGGAGATCCTGGGGCTCCTCCCCGTCGAGGTGCGCGCGCATCGCCGCGCGCGCACCGGCGCGCCGGTCGTCGCCCAGGGCGTCGTCGAGGGCGAGGAACACGTCCTCCGGGAGGTCCTCGAGGACCGCGCCGGCCGACAGCGTCGGGAACCGCTCGACCATGGCCGCCGCGTCGTGCCCGCGGATGGCGGGAGCGGCGAAGGGCACGTCGAGTCGGATCGCCTCGCTGACGAGGGGTGAGACGTCGAGCACCGCGAACGAGGCGGCCGCGAGCGCGGCGGGGATCTGCTCCGGCTCGAGCACGGCGTGCTCGAAGCCCGCGGCTGCGACGCGGCGGGCGAGCGCCGCGACGGCGTCCGCGTACTCCGGCAGGCGGGATCCGGTCGGAGCCGCCGGCGCGAAGAGCACCCGCACGTCCTGCCGCGCCAGCAGCGCCTCGAGGACGGCCGAGCCCCGTTCGACCAGCGACGAGAGGTCCGTGCTGGTGGTCGCGTTCTCCCAGGTGGGCGCGTACAGCACGACCGGCCGGTTGCCGGGAACTGCGGGCAGCGGGGCGGCCGTGAGAGGCCGGACCGGCCCGATCTCCCTGATCCGCCGCTCGGGGACCCCGGCGGCGAGGTAGGCGTAGCGCTCGCGGCCGGCAGGGCCCGCCACCCAGATCTCGTCGTACATCCGGGCGATGGGGCTCCGGTTCTCGGGTTCATCGGAGTCGCCGTGGCCCACGAGGACGTCGTAGATGCCGGGGACCCGGAGGAGGTGGTTGTTGATGTTCGTGATGTCGCTCGGGTAGAGGGCGAGCCGGACGGAGCGCACCATGAACAGCTCGATGTCCTGGCTGCGGGGCGCGAACACGACGGGGATGCCGCAGCCCTCGAGCGCGTCGAGATGGGTGGGCTCCCGGACGACGAGGAGGCACGGCCTCCCGAGCTCGCGGAGCACCGGTACCCAGAGCAGCACCTGCTCCACGGTGCGCCGCCGCCCGCTGAAGTGGACGACGATCTCCGGCTCCTGCGTCTCGAGCACCGCCTGGACCCGCGCCCGCACCTCGTCCATGCTGACGCGGTTCAGCAGCCAGTACTGCAGCAGCCGGCCGGCGAGGTAGAGCGCGAGCACCGCGATGACGAGGAGCTCGGCGACGAGCGAGGCGGACAGCCGGTCGGTGGCGTCACCGATGGCGAAGCCGAGCGGGAGCAGCAGCGTCAGGAGCGCGAGCGGTGCGCTCAGCTCCGCGACGGGCCTGGCCGTCCGCGGATCCGGGAGGCCGGGAACCGAGAGGTTCCGCCAGCTGACCGGGCCGCCGTTCCGGCGCCACTCGCGCCGCCGGGCGAAGATGCCCCCTGCGTCGCGGCCGCCGTGCAGCAGCACGACCGAGACGACCGCGAGCGCGACGATGAGCGCCCGCTCGGGCAGGAAGCGGGCCGCGAGCACGGCGGTGAGCACGTCGAGCGACAGCAGGCGGAAGCGCACCCCGAGCTGCGAACGGAGCAGGAGGGGCAGCACCTCCCCCGTCTGCCGCGAGAGCCACAGCTCGGCGACCACGAGCAGCACCGCGAGCACGAGGAACGGCACGGGGGCCGGCAGCAGCGCCAGGAGCGCGAGCACGACGTAGGCGAGACCGACCGCCACCGCGACCCCGGTGCGGGCGCCTCCGCTCCTCACGGGCGGATCCCCGCGGGGATGGCCGCGGCGGCGATGCGCGCGTCGGCGCGGGCGACGAACGCGTCCACCTCGTCGCGGAACCGGTCGAGCGGGTCCTGCTCCGCGCCGAGGAGGTACTCGGCCAGCGCCTCGCGGGAGGCGCGGCGGGGGTCGGTGCCGCCCGCGTCCTCGAGCGCGCGGGGCAGCGTGGCGAGGTCGGTGCCGAGCAGCTCCGCGGCGCCGGAGGACGGGAAGAGGGCGCGGAACTCCTCGTCCGGCAGATCGCGCGGGTTCGTCACGGCGTAGGGCTTCCGCGACGCGAGGAAGTCGGTGATCACGCTCGAGATGTCGCTGATGAGCACGTCGGCCTCGTTGAACGCGGTGTAGAGGGCGTCCGGCGTGTTCGGCACGAGGCCGCTCCCGTCGCCCGCACGCTTCAGCAGCTCCTCGATCGCGGTCCTGGCCTTGGCCGCGGCGGGCAGCCGGTGGCCGGTGAGCGGATGCGGCTTGAAGCGCAGGACCGCGCCGGCGTCGAGCACGCCCCGGACGATCCGCTCGCCCATCGCGGCGACCGAGGAGTAGTCCGCCTCGTCGAAGAAGCCCTCCCACGTCGGCGCGTAGAGCACCACGAGCCGCTGGGCCTCCTCGGTCGCGGGCTTCGCGCGGCGGATCTCCGCGAGCTGCGGGCGCCCGACGGCGCGGAGCACGTTCAGGTCGATCCCCTCGTCCACCGCGGCGTAGCGGTCGATCGCGGCCCGGCCGGCGACCCAGATCTCGTCGTACATGCGGTTCAGGGGGCTGAAGCTGCCGACCTTGTCGCTGTCGCCGTGACCGATGAAGCTGTGCATCGGACCGGGGATCCGGATCATCTCGTTGTTGCGGACCACGTTCGTCGGGTAGAGCACGACGCGCACCGACGGCGGCGTGACGACCTCGAGCGCGGCGACGGTCGGCGCGACGACGATCGGCGTGGTCATGGCGGTGAGCGCGTCGAGGTGCACCGGCTCGCGCAGCACGACGAGGGTCGGCCGGCGCATCGCATCGATCACCTTCGCCCACACGGTGAGCGCGTAGGTGCCTGAGGCGGGTGAGGAGAAGTAGAAGACGACCTCGGGCGCGAGGGCGGCCACCGCCTCCGCCACAGCCGCGTCGCTGTCGCGGGGGGGATCGCCGCCCGACCTCCAGGCGCGGGCGGCGACGGCGGCGATCGCCGCGGCGAGGAGTGCCGCGAGCACCGCGAGCACGATCGGCGCTGCAGGGACGCCGAGGACGACGAGGACGAGCCCGGCGAGCACGAGGATCTCGACGGCGGCGAGCAGGCGCAGCCCGTCGAGCGGGAGGAACCGCTGCACCGGGTCCGGCAGGGGATCCGGGCCCTCGCTGCTCCCCCGCACGTCGAGGTTGCGCCACTGCAGGTCCGCGTGCTCCTCCTCGAGCCGCCGCAGGCCCAAGGAGATGTAGGCGGTGAGTGCGAGATGCACGGCCATGATGGCGACGAGGAGCGCGGCGAAGTCGGCGAACGGCTCGACGGGCGGCGTCGCCGCGACACCGACGACGACCGCGCCGTTGCGGACGAGCGACCGCTGCGGCCGATCCAGCAGGATGCGCCGCATCCGTCGGAGGGCGGGGATCCGCGGCCCGCGGAGGAGGTCGGCGGCGAGGCTCGGGATCGCGGCGGCGACGACGATGACCCAGGAGCCGGTCGGGAGCGCGAGGAGCAGACCGACGACGACGAGGGCGACGAGGGCGAGGTCCGCGAGGTCGGTGGCGTCGCGGCCGAAGCCGAGCGACGCGACCCGGCGTGACCCCGTGCGGCTGGCGCCGCTCACCGGCTCCCCGCCGGCTGGAACCGGGGCGCGAGGCGGTTCTCGACGAGGCTGAGCGCGGACGCGATCGCCATGTGCATGTCGAGGTACTGGTAGGTGCCGAGACGGCCGCCGAACAGCACGTCGGGTTCCTCGGCCGCGAACTCGCGGTAGCGGACGAGCCGGTCTCGGTCCGCGGGCCGGTTGACCGGGTAGTAGGGCTCGTCGCCGCGGCCGGCGAACCGGGAGTACTCGCGCATGATGACCGTGGCGTCGTCCGGGGAGTCGCGCTCGGGATGGAAGTGCTTGAACTCGCGGATCCGGGTGTAGGGCACGTCGAGGTCGCTGTAGTTCATGACCGAGGTGCCCTGGAAGTCGCCGACGGGCAGCACCTCGCGCTCGAAGTCGAGCGTGCGCCACGACAGGGCGCCGAGGCTGTCGTCGAAGTACCGGTCGATGGGGCCGGTGTAGACGACCGGCAGCCGACCGAGCACGCGGGCCTTGCCGAACTCGTGCTCGCCGAAGAAGTCGGTGCTCAGCCGCAGGTCGATGTTCGGGTGCTCCGCCATCCGCGTCAGCAGCGCCGTGTACCCGTCGACCGGCAGGCCCTCATGGGTGTCGTTGAAGTACCGGTTGTCGTACGAGTACCGCACCGGCAGGCGCGAGATCACGTCCGCCGGCAGCTCCGTCGGGTCCGTCTGCCACTGCTTGGCCGTGTACCCGCGGATGAAGGCCTCGTAGAGCGGGCGCCCGATCAGGCTGATCGCCTTCTCCTCGAGGTTCGCGGGGATCCGCTCCCCCAGCTCCGCGGACTGCTCCGCGACCAGCGCCCGCGCCTCCCCCGGCCCGTACCCGGCGCGGAAGAACTGGTTGATGGTGCCGAGGTTGATCGGCAGCGGGAACACCTCACCGCGATGCTTCGCGTACACCCGGTGCACGTAGGAGGTGAACGCGGAGAACCGGTTCACGTACGCCCACACGCGCTCGTTCGAGGTGTGGAACAGGTGCGCCCCGTACCGGTGGATCTCGATCCCGGTGTCCGGGTCCGGCTCGCTGTAGGCGTTGCCGCCCAGGTGGTCCCGGCGCTCGATCACCGTGACGTGCAGCCCGTAGGCATCCGCCATCCGCTCCGCCACCGTCAGCCCGAAGAAGCCGCTCCCGACCACCAGCAGGTCCGTCATGCCACCCCTCCCGCCGCACCGTCCCTGAAGTCCCGATGGAGGACCCGTCGATAGAAGGTGCGCCGCACCGACTCCGGCAGGAGACGGTAGCCGCCCCGGACGAGGACGTTCCTCAGGTACTGGGCGAGAGTCGTGAATCCCAGGTGATGGAGCTGCCGCTGCAGATGCAGCTCGGCCCGGAGCTGGCGCAGGCCTCCTCGACGCGCGTAGGCGCCCGCGCCGACCCGGTACTTCACGAGTGGCTCCGGCAGGTTCGCGACCCTCGCGCCGGCCTGGAGCATGCGCGCGAACAGCCAGTAGTCCTCCATCAGCGCCCCGGCCTGGTAGCCGCCTGCCCGCCGGACCGCCGAGCGACGGTAGACGACGGTGGGATGGTTGAACGGGTCGTGGAAGCGCGCGTAGCGCTGGATGACCTCCTCGCCGATCGGGGGCGTGCGCCGCCCGACCGTCACCTGCTCGTCGTCGACGAACTCGAGGAGACCGGCGCCGACGAGGTCGTAGCCCTGCTCGATCACGGCGAGCTGGGCTTCGAAGCGGCCGGGCAGGGCGACGTCGTCGGCGTCCATCCGGGCGACGACGTCGTGCGCGCAGGCGTCGAGGCCGGCGGTGAGCGCCTCGGCGAGGCCGACGTTGACCGGCAGCACGAGGTGCCGCACGGGCACCGGCGACGCCTCGACCAGCGCGGCGATGGCGACCGCGAGCGCATCCGGCACGGGCCCGTCCTGCACGAGCACGACCTCGTCCGGGCGGCGGGTCTGCTCCTGCACCGAGCTCTCGAACGCGCGCCGCAGCTGCTGCGGGTCGTCGCGGGCGTAGACCGGGAGCAGCAGGGAGAAGGCCGTCACGTGCCCCGCCTGGCCGGGGCCTCGACCCGCACCACGGCCTCGGTCACGGCGCCGAGGTCGGAGAGGGCGTCCGCGTTCAGGCGCGGCCGGCTGCCGAAACCGGCGATGAGCCCGCGGCGCAGCTGCGTCAGCAGGAAGCGGCGCTGGTGGGACCGGCGGATGGTGCGACCCCACCGCAGCAGGGTCGCGCCGATGTAGACCAGCTTCTCGATCGGGTTCAGGCCGTGGCTGAAGACCATCAGCCAGATCTTGTTGCGGACCTCGAAGAAGAACCGTGCGCCGGGGTCCGCATCGGTGTCCGCACGCGCCGTCGTCTTGTGCACCACGACGCTCGACGGGACGTACAGCCCGCGTCCGCGCCGCAGCATCCTCGTGGAGAACTCGAAGTCGTCGTTCCAGATGAAGTAGTCGGCGATCGGCAGGCCCGCCTCGCGCACCCGTGCCGCCGACACGAGCATCGACACGAACGACGAGGAGCGCACGGGCAGGACGCCGAGCTCGGTCGCATCCGTGGCCTCCTGGCGGCTGACGAACGGCTTGCGTCGCGGCGTGTTCATGGGATGGTCGAGCCCGTCCGTCCAGACCACTCGACTGCCCGCGAGCACCACGCCCGGCCTGTCGGCCGCCTTCAGCAGCTCCTCGAGCGCGGTGGGCGTCGGGATCGTGTCGTCGTCCATCACCCAGACCCAGTCGGGCTCGTGCCGGGCGATCGCGACGGCGATGCCGGTGGCGAAGCCGCCCGCACCACCCGTGTTGCGGGCGAGCCGGACGACGTCGATCTCGGGCCAGGCCTCGCGGGCCGTCTCGGCGGACCCGTCGTCGGAGTGGTTGTCGATGACGACGACGGCGGTCGGCTGCAGGGTCTGAGCCCGCAGGGCGGCGAGGGCCTCGACCAGCAGATCCTTGCGGTTGTAGGCCACGATCACGGCGACCACCGACGGATGGGCCTCGTCGGCTGCGCTCTCACTCGGGGTCACAGGGGTCTCTTCCGGGAACAGCACCGCTGACGGCGGCTGCGCCAGTGTAACCATGCCCTGGCGGACCAGGGCATCAGGTGCCCGGCGCGGGCGGGTCGCGTCCTAGCCCACGGCGACGATCGCCCTGCCGCTCCGCCAGGTGATCGTGCCGTGCTGGAAGTGCTGCACCTTCGTCGAGCCGACCGGCAGCTCACCGGTCGTGGGCCAGCCGAGAGGACCGGCGGTGGCGCGCGTCGCGGCGTAGGCCTTGCCGATACCGCCGCGCACCTCCTCCACCAGCTGGAGCCTCGTCGAGTAGAAGAGGGTTCCACCCTGGAAGGTCTCGGTCCAGCCGCCGCCGTTGTCCGTGGTGCGCGTCGAGAAGGCCGTCGGCCACCCGAGCGTGCTGGACGGGCCGCCGATCGCCAGGTAGCCGGAACGCATCCGTCCACCGACGTAGGTCAGCGTGCCGGCCCTGACATAGACCGACCCCGAGCTGAACGACTGGACGGTTCCGGTCGCGCCGTTCGCCACGACCTGCGTCGGTCCCCCGAGCGGGCGTCCGATCACGCCGGCCGACTCGCGGTTGGCCTCGTAGTAGCTGAGGATCGTGCCGGTCACCGGCCAGGTGTGCTTGTCGGCCGAGGAGTAGTAGAGCGAGCCGCCGGAGAACGCCTGCGCCCACACGCCTCCGTACGGCGCGGTGCGCCAGGCCGCGCCGGTGACCCAGCCCAGGGGGCCCGCCGGGCCGCCCTCGGCGACGTACTCGGCGTAGGTCGCCCCGACGACGGTCGTGACGGCGGAGCCGACCTGATAGGCCGCGGCCGTCTGGAACGACTGCACCGTCCTGGTCGCCCCATGGGCCGACACGGGATGAGGCTCGCCGGCCGGCCAACCGAAGCCGCTCGCCACCTCGCCGCTCGCGACGTACCTGCTCAGGATCGCGCCGGTGAGCACGACCGCGGGACCGGACGACGGCGCATAGAGACGACCGCCGGTGAAGGGCTGGATCGTGCCGCCGCCCTTCATGGTCGTGCTGGTGGCGTCGGCGGTCGGCCAGCCGAGCGCGTCGACGCTGTTCCCCGCGGCGGCGGGGCTCGCCGCGAGCGCGGTTCGGACGGGCGTCAGCACGGCCGCGGTGCCCGCGGAGGACACGTAGAGGTCGCCCTGCTGGAACGCCTCGACGGTGCCGCTGATACCTGCCGCGGTGCGGGCTCCGGCGACCGCGACGGGCCAGCCGAGCACGCCCGTCGGTCCCTTGCGCGCGGTGTATCCGGCGTCCACGGCACCGGCCACCGCGTAGCCGCCGGTCGCCTTGTTGAAGTAGGTGGTGCCCGTCGTGAAGTGCTGCACCCAGCCCGTGCCGAGGGTGGCGGCGTTGTCGGTCGGGAAGCCGAGCGTCCCGGTGACGCCGCCCTGTGCGAGGTAGGCGGCTCGGAGGTCCTCGCGGACCGCGTAGGTACCCGCCGCCGACGAGTAGAGCTCGCCGGAGCCGAAGCGCTGCATGGTGCCGCCGCCGTTCGCCGTGACGGTCGTCGCATCCGCGACGGGCCACTGCAGGCTCCCGCGGACGCCGCCGCGGCGGTTGTACTCAGTCAGCATCGCCCCGGTGATGGCGAAGGTGCCGGCCTTCGACGTGTACACGGTGCCGTGCTGGAAGGTCTGAGAGCTGCCGCCGCCGTTCTCGGTGGAGCTCACCGCGTTCGCGGTCGCCGCGCCGAGCGCACCGGAGGCGCCGCCGTGGCCGTTCCAGTAGGTGGCGATCGCGCCGCTCACGATGATGTGCGTGGAGCCGAACCACTGCGTGAAGTAGAGGAAGAAGTTGCGGTTGCCGTAGGCGGAGCAGGCGTCACCGGAGCCGTAGCCGGCCGCGAGGGCCGCCGCGTTCGGCGTGTACGGCGTGTAGTAGTAGAGGCTGTGCGTCGCCTTGTTCTTGACGACGACGCTCTTCGAACCGCAGCTCGAGTCCGTGTACGGGTCCTGGTAGAGGATCGGGTACGCCCTGCCGACCGGGTAGGCGCTGTACACGCTGTAGTAGTCGGTGCCGGGACCGGTGCCCGCGGGCATCGTGTACCGCTGGAACGCCCACGCGGCCTTGTAGACCTGGTTGTAGAAGCCGTTGTAGGTCGCGTCGCAGGTGACGTTGCTGCTGTCGGGGCAGCCGTATCCGGTCGCCTTCCGGAACTCGTCCGAGGTGGGCCACGTGTCGGTGATGAGGCCCTGCTCCTTCTGCAGCAGCACGAGCAGCACCTGCGGGTTGACGTTGCAGGCCTTGCCGACCTTGACGATGATCGCCGCGGCGGTCTCGTTCTTCGCGCCGGTGTAGGGCCCGCACATGGGGTCGGCCGGACGGGACCAGGTGGTCTGCGTGTAGTCCTTCAGGCACGGCAGCCCGGTGGCGTACTGGACGTTCTGGCAGGACGGCACCATCGAGTTCAGGAACGACTGCACCTGTGCCTGCGTCATCGTGTTCGGGTTGAACATGACCTGGTCGCTGATGATGTCGCCCGCGTCGAAGCTCTTCAGCATCGTTGCCGGCGACGTGCTGGCGGAGGCGCTCGAGACGCCGCCGGCGAGGACGACGGCGAGCGCGGCGCCCCCCGTGATCGCGGCGACGAGCGCCGTGAGTCGGCTGCGGCGGCTCATCGGGTCACCGTCACGGTGCGCGCGGCGGAGACGCCGACGGAGCGCTTCGACGAGTAGGCGACCACGAGCGACCACGTGCCCGCGGTCAGGCGGCTGCCCGAGAGCATCACCGGGTTGCACTCGGTGTCGTTGGCGCCGGGCGCGGACGTGGCGCTCGCCGACAGGGTGGTGCTGCCGTTCGTCGCCGTGACCGTGCAGGTGCCGTCGAGCTCGACGAGGTTGGGCACGAGCGCCGTGACGGTCAGCGTGCCGGACGGCTGGTCCCAGGACGCGGCCGTGACGAAGGGCGTGACGGCGGTGCGGCTCCCGCGTGAGATCGAGGGCGACGGGGTGGGCACCGCGGTCGCGGTCGCGCTCGGCGTCCCGCTCGACAGCGGCCCCGGCGTGTCCGGCGCGCTCGCCGTCGGCGCCGGGATCGACGGGTCGGTCACCTCGGTCGAGCGCGGCGCGGACGTCACCACCGGCGACGGCGCGACCTGCAGCAGCGAGCACGAGGTGAGTGCGATCGCCGCGGCGGCCGAGACGGCCACCACTCCCCCGGCGCGCATCCATGCAAAAGCGTTGTGTTCCCCCACCTGGCAAGAATCGCAGCCATTCGGCCACAAATGGCCAGGTGAGAGGCGGGTTCCGGCGTGTCGGGCGGCCCCAGTCCGGGGGTGCATCCCCCGTCCGTGGGGCGGAATGCGGTATGCGCGTCCCCCGACCGGGAGGCGCGGCGGAGGCCGCGGCGAAGGACGCGCTCCCCGCCGACCGTCGCGCGCCGCCGGAGCACCGGGCGGGGCGCGTGTACCGTGATGCGGTCATGACCTGGATCGGCGCCGCCCTCCCGGTCGTCGTCACGATGCTGGTCGTCTTCGTGCCGGGGACCGCCCTGGCGGCCGCGGTCAAGGTGCGGGGCGCGACCGCCCTGGCCCTTGCCGGCCCGCTCGGGTTCGGCACGATCGGCGTCGCAGGCGTCGCCGCCGCCGCCCTGCACACGCCCTTCGGCTGGTGGTCCGTGGCGATCACCGCGGCGGTCGCTGCTGCGGTGCTGCTCGGCGTGCGCCTGCTGGCCTCCCGGTCGGGATCGCCGCTCCCGGCGTGGGACACCTGGCGGGCCTCCGCGGTCCTGCCCGTCGTGCTCGGGGTGGGCGTGGCGAGCGTCGCCATCGGCTCCATCGCCTTCGGCGCGGTGGCGTCGCCGGAGCGGATCAGCCAGACCTACGACGCCGTCTTCCACCTGAACGCCGTGCAGTCGATCGTGCAGAGCGGCGACGCCTCGAGCCTGCACCTCTACCGGCTGACGCACCCCACCCAGTCGACGGCGTTCTACCCGGCGGTGTTCCACAGCATCGCCGCCGTGGCCGCGGAGACGACCGGGGTCCCCGTCCCCGTCGCGGTGAACGCCGCCTGGCTCGGCACGGCGGGCCCCGTCTTCGCGTTCGGCTGCGCACTGGCCGCGCGGGTGCTGTTCGGCACCACCGCGCTCCGGCGCGACGAGACCGCATCGGCGCTCCAGCCCGTGCTGGTCGGCAGCATCGCCGCGGTGCTCTCCTCCGCCTTCGTCGCCTTCCCGTACCTGCTGCTCGACTTCGGCACGCTCTACCCGAACGGCCTCGCATACACGACCCTGCCGGTGGGGCTCGCCCTGATCGCGGCGCTCACGGCCTGGCCGGAGCGGCACGCATGGCGCCCGGAGTCCCCGCTGCCGCGATGGCGCACGGTCCTGCTGCTCCTCGGCTGGCTGGGCGGTGCCGCGTTCGCGCATCCGCGGTCCCTGGTCGCGATGCTGGTCCTCGCGGCGCCGCTGCTCGTCGCCTGGTTCGCGGCGCGGATGGGCGCTCTCGCCGCCACCGGCCCGCAGGGCCGCCGCCGTGCCCGCCTCACCGTCGTCGTCGTCGCCGCCGCGGTCGTGCTGGTCGCCGCCGGCGCGCTGCTGTTCGTCCTGCACTACTACGACGTCGGCCACCGGCCCATCGCCGACCACCTCAACGGCGGACCGGCCAAGGCGCGAGAGGGCTTCGGCACCGCGGTGCTGCAGGCGCTGCTGACCACGAGCCTCGCCTCCCCCGGCGAGACGCCGCTCGCCCCGTCGGTGCTGCTCGCCGTCGTCGCACTCGCCGCGCTCGTCGCGCTGCTGCTCCGGCCCGGGCTCCGCTGGGCCGCCGTGACCTACCTGGCGGTCGTGCTGCTCTACGCAGCCGCCGCGGGCAGCAACAGCGACCTCGCGAAGCTGGCGACCGGCCTCTGGGACAAGGACAAGTACCGCATCCTCGCGATGCTGCCGACGATCGCGGTCCCGGTGGTCGCCTGGATCCTCGCCGCGGGAGGTGCGGAGCTCGTCGAGGTGCTGCGCCGCCGCAGTCATCGGCGGCAGGAGCCGCACGGCCGGACGATCGTGCTCGCGGTCGCGGCGGCCGCCCTGGTCGTCGCCGCGGTGACGTGGACCGGGCCGGGGCTCACCGGCGTCAGCGGCGCGATCGGCCGGGTGTTCGCGCTTCCCGCCACGGACAAGCACGGGGCGCTGCTCGATCAGGACGAGACGCTGGTGCTCACGGACATCGGCCGGTACGTGCCTGCCGGGCAGGTCGTCGTGGACGATCCCTGGAACGGCTCGGCACTCGCCTGGGCGCTCGGCGGCCGGCAGACGCTGTTCCCCCACCTCGGCGGCTACTGGGGCGACGAACGCAAGCTGATCGCGCAGCACCTCGACGAGGCCCCGGGCAACGCGAAGGTCTGCGCGGCGGTCCGCGACCTGGGCCTGCACTGGCTCGTCACGGACCCGCAGCAGCTCTGGGGGCGCCCGAAGGAGGCGCGCGCCTTCTCCGGCATCGACCGGGCGGCCGCCGGGAAGGGCGTGCAGCTCGTCGCCTCATCCGGCTCGACCCGCCTCTACCGGATCACCGCCTGCTGGCCCTGACCCCCGTGCCTCCGCCGTTCCCATCCGCCGTTTTCAGGGCTCCCGGCGTGACACGCCGCGCTCGAGCAGCGAACGTCCTGAGATATGCCGCCCGATCCTGAGAACGGCGGATGACGGCCGAGGAGCGGCTGCGGTCAGGTCTGGAAGGCCTGCACGAGCGTCAGCAGCAGCTGGGTCGACCGGGCGACGACGAGCCCGATCAGGTAGAGCACCCCGCAGAGCGCCCAGAAGCGGTTGACGGTGAGCAGCCACTTCGCGCCGCGGTACGCCATCGCGGTGATGATCGGCACGACGGCGACCATGACGGGCAGGTTCGGATCGATCACCGCGACCTGCCCGGAGAACGACCACCACACGGAGAACGCGATCAGCGACAGCCCGGCGGCCCAGATCTCGAGGGGCAGCCGGCGGGCGACCATCAGCGTGCGTGGCCCCGTCTCCTCCGGGCGCGGCACCACGAAGTAGCGGACGACGCCGATACCCGCGGCCATGAAGAGGAACGACGCCAGGAACATCGTGGTGGCCCAGGCGAAGTGCCACCCGCTGAAGACGATCACCTGCTGGTCGAGGAACGGCACGAGGGCGTGCGGCCGGAACTCCGCGAGGAACACGTCGAGGCGGGCGAGGTACGCGTCGAAGCCCAGCGAGGCGAGCCAGAGCAGCTGGCCGAGCACG
>NZ_DATBTU010000006.1:0-13865 GCF_036559085.1 Amnibacterium sp. | reverse complement strand
ACGATCACGTTCGGGCCGAGGCCGGTCGGTGCGGCGGGTTTCGGCGCCGCATTCGCGGCCTGCCCGCCGGTGACTGTGCCGGCGACGAGGAGGAGGGCGGCCGCGACGGCGAGGCGACGACGCCGTGGTCGCGCATCCCCCCGTTCGATCGAGACCTGACGGGACGAAGGGATGGAGCTTGGCATCGTTGCCTTTCTTCGGCGGAACCTCTGCACCTCAACACCGGGAGTCGGGAGAACGCCGGGAGTGCTGCGGGCCGGGCGTGTCCGCGCCGGGTCCCTGCCAACCAAGGCGCCCGTGGGCCTGCGCAGCCCTTCTGCCCGGCGCGCTCCGGGACTACGGTGAGGCGACCGGGCGATCGCTGGAGCCCGTCCGATCGACCGCACTCCGCCCGCCATGAGCATCGGCGCCCGAAGCGACAGGGTGACCTCGGCTCCTTCCGCGGAGGTGCGGACATGGTGCAGATCCTGAGCGACCCGGTCGAAGAGCTCCGGAGCCGGATGCGCGGCCGCGTGATCACGGCCCACGACACCGACTACGACGAAGCACGCCGGGTCTGGAACGCGGCGATCGACCGGCGCCCGAAGGCCGTGGCGATGTGCGAGACCGTCGAGGACGTGGTCGCCGCGGTGTCCGCGGCGCGCGACAGCGGCCTCGAGATCTCGGTGCGCTGCGGCGCCCACAACATGAGCGGGTCGTCCGTCGTCGACGACGGGGTCGTGATCGACCTGCGTCGGATGAACCGGGTCGTCGTCGATCCCGACGCGCGCACGGCGGTCGTCGGCGGCGGGGCGCTGCTCGGCGAGCTCGACGCGGCGACGCAGGAGCATGGCCTCGCCGTCCCTGCTGGCATCGTCAGCCACACCGGGGTCGGCGGCCTCACCCTCGGCGGCGGGATGGGCCACCTCTCCCGGATGGCCGGGCTCACGATCGACAACCTCGTCCGCGCCCAGGTGGTCACCGCATCCGGCGAGGTGCTCACCGCGTCGGCGGACTCGCATCCGGACCTCTTCTGGGCCATCCGCGGCGGGGGCGGCAACTTCGGCGTCGTGACCGAGTTCGAGTTCCGGCTGCATCCGGTCGGCCCGATGATGTCCGTCGGCCTGATGTTCTGGGACCTGGACCACGCCTCGGCGATGCTCCGCTTCGCCCGCGGGCTCATCCCGACCCTGCCGGTCGACCAGAACGCCATGATCGTGGCGATGAACGCGCCGCCCGCACCGTTCGTGCCGCCCGAGTACCAGGGGCAGCCCGGCCAGGCGATGCTCGTCGAGGGCTTCGGCGACCCGGCCGACCACGCCGTCCTGCTCGACCGGATCCGGAGCGAGGTGCCGCCGACGTGGGAGTTCGCGAGCCCCATGCCATACGCCGCGCTGCAGCAGATGATGGACGAGCCGAACGACTGGGGCCGGTACGACTACGACCGGACCGTCTACCTGGAGGACATCTCCGACGAGGTCATCGAGGTGCTCGCCGACGAGCTGCCGAACAAGCGGTCACCGCTGTCCATCGCCGCGTTCTACCGGCTCGACAACGCGTACTCGGCGGTGGCCGACGGCGACACCGCGTTCAGCGGGCGTAGGGCGCCCTGCTACGCCCTGTTCCTCATCGCCGTGTGCCCGAACGAGGAGCTGTACGCGGCGGATCGCGCGTGGGTGCAACGGGTGGGCGACCGGCTCAAGCCGCTCGGCATCGGCCGCGCGTACGTGAACGGGATCACGGACAACGATCCGAAGGTCGTCGCCGAGGCGTACGGGCAGGCGACGTACGACCGGCTCGCCACGGTGAAGCGGCAGTACGACCCGGACAACCTCTTCCACCGCAACCACAACATCCGCCCGGCAGGGTGACGGGATGAGCAGCATGCTGTGCGACGTCGTCGGGGCGCGATGATCACCGTCGACTCGACGAACCCGGTTCCGCCGTTCGAGCAGATCCGGCAGCAGCTGCACGACCAGATCCTCGACGGCACCCTCGCCTCCGGCGTGCGGCTGCCGACCATCCGGCAGCTGGCCACGGACCTCGGCGTCGCACCCGGCACGGTGGCGCGCGCCTACGCCGAGCTCGAGGAGGCGCGGCTCGTCGAGACGAACCGCTCGAAGGGCACGCGGGTGCGCGCGAGCACCGCGATGGACGAGGCCGCCCGCGCGGCGGCCGACGCCTACGTGGCGGCCGTGAAGGCGAACAACCTCGACCTCGCGGTGGCGCTGGCGCTCGTGCGGGTGCGGTTCGACGGCTGAGAGCGCCGTCCGGCCGACCCCGATGCGGGTGCCGTCGGCTCCAGGGCGACTCGAACTGGGCCTTCTGCTTCGTGGCGGGATGCGAAACCTTGGATTCCGACCAAACACGAGGAGTGCAGGTGACCGACACCGCTGTGCAGCCCGGCTGGTACGACGACCCGGACAACCGCGACGACCTTCGGTGGTGGGACGGCGCCGGCTGGTCCGAGCACCGCAAGCGCGACGCGGGCTCGGGGCTCCGCGACCTCGCCTATGCGGTGCCGTCGAGCGCTTCGGCTCCGGGAGCATCGACGCCTGGCGGGCGGATGCGGTACGCCGACCGTGAGCGCGCGATGCGACGCAACAACCCGTTCGCCTACGCCGCGATCCTGCTCGCGCTGATCGGCGCGATCTTCGACCTCTTCGCGCTGCCCGGCCTGGTCGCGATCGGTCTCGCGATCGCCGGGCTCGTCCGAACCGCCTCTTTCGATGCCCGAGTGGTGCGCTACCGCGGGTTCACCACCGCCGTGATCGCACTGATCCTCGGCGTGCTCGCGACGGTCTCCTTCACCTTCCAGGTGCTGCACGCGCTCCACTGACCGCCCCCGCGGACCCGGGGTGCAGCGCTCGACGACGCGTGCTGCACCCCGTTCTTCGTCATCCGCGGAAGTAGTGGCCCGCCTCGAGGTCCTCGACGAGGCCCGGATGCGTCGGCGTCCAGCCGAAGCGCTCGCGGGTCAGCGCGCTCGACGCCGGCGAATCGACGGCCAGCGCGTTCGCGAGCCAGCCGAAGTGCGCCATCGCCTCCTCACGCGGGATCGACACGGCCGGCACACCGAGGTGTCGTCCGAGGATCTCCGCGATGGTGCGGATGGGGACCCCCTCATCCGCCGTCGCGTGCAGCACGGAGGCCGCGGGCGCCTGCTCGAGCGCGAGGCGGAAGAGGACGGCGGCGTCGAGGCAGTGCACCGCGGGCCAGCGCTGCGCGCCGTCGCCGATGTAGGCCGCCACGCCCTTGCCGCGAGCGGTCGCGACCAGGGCGGCCACGAAGCCGTGGTCGCCCGCGCCGTGCACCGTCGGCGGGAGTCGCACGACGGCGGATCGCACGCCGCGGTCGGCGAGCGCGAGCACGTGCTCGGCGGCGATCCCGCGGCCGCCCATCGCCGTGGTCGTGTCCGGCATGTCGGTCTCGGTCGCGAGGCGGCCCGGCGCCAGACCGAGCGTGCCCGAGGCGATCAGGAAGGGGCGGCCGGAACCGGCGAGCTCCTCCCCCATCGCGTCGATCGCCCGCACGTCGATCCGCGCGTTCTCCTCGAACTGCGAGAAGTCGTGGATGTAGGCGAGGTGCACGGTGCCGTCGGTGTCGCGCGCGCCTCTGCGAAGGCTCTCGAGATCCCCGAGTGACCCGCGCAGCACCTCTGCGCCGGCGGCGGCGAGCCGCTCGGCGGATGGGTCCGAGCGGGCGAGCCCGAGCACCTGGTGCCCCTTCGCGAGCAGCTCGGGGACGAGGGCGGATCCGATCCAGCCCGATGCACCGGTGACGAAGACACGCATGACGGCTACCTCCAGGGGGTTCCGACGGCTCCGCCCGACTGGGCTCGGCTCGTCATGTCAGTTGCTGTCATCACCGTAGCACTCGATGTCAGCCGCTGTCGTCACTAGACTCGCCGCATGGTTCGCTGGCAGCCGGATGCCCACGGCCGCCTGCAGCAGGCGGCCATGGAGCTCTACGTGGAGCGCGGATTCGACCAGGTGACGGTCGCCGACATCGCTGAGCGCGCCGGCCTCACCGAGCGCACCTTCTTCCGCTACTTCGCCGACAAGCGCGAGGTGCTCTTCGCGGGCTCGAGCGCGCTGCAGGACCGGCTCGTCGCATCCGTCGCCGCAGCGCCGGCCGACCTCGCCCCCCTCGACGTGCTCGCGCTCGCCTTCGACGACGTCGCGACCGGCTTCTTCGGCGAGGGGCTGCAGCACGCGCGCGCCCGCCAGTCGGTCGTCGACTCGCACAGCGGGTTGCAGGAGCGGGAGCTGATCAAGATGGCCGCCATCGCCTCGACGCTCGCGGATGCGCTGCGCCGCCGCCGCGTGCAGGAGCCTGCGGCCAGCCTCGCGGCGGAATCCGCGGTCGCGGCGTTCCGCATCGCCTTCGCGCGCTGGGTCTCGGGCGATGCCGGCGAACGACTCGCGCCGGTGATGAGCGAGTCCTTCGCAGCCTTGCGCACGATCGCGGGCGGCCGGTAGGCCCGCTGGCCTTCCTTGCGCTCAGGCGGCGCTGTCGGACTCCGGCTTCCGGAGGAGGGTGACGATCACGACCCACGCGGCGATGAACACGGGCCCGACGATCGCGCAGAAGGCCGCGAACCCGTACTGCGCGAACATCGCTTTCATCGCCTCCGAGGTCCCGGAGTCGTTCGTCGCGGGCGGAAGCACAACGAGGAACGCGAGCAGCACGAGCGCGACGAGGCCGACAACGAGCGGCCAGTACGGCGGTCGTGGCCGGTTGTCAGCGGCCGGAACGGCATACACCCATTCGGCGGACGCTCGAACCTCCTCACCGAATCGGTCGAGCCAGCGCTCGCCGTCCCAGGTCAGGTGGCGCCCTTCGACGAGGTAGATCCCCGGCGTCTCCGGTCGGTCGGTCAGGCTGGCGTCGGTCATCGCGCTCCTCGCTCGGATGCTGCAGGCACTCTCGAAGTCTCCCGGCCGACCGGCGTGACAACGGTCCTCCACGCCGCGGCGTGCACCGTCGATCGTCGCTCCCGCCGCTGCTGCACGCTTCAGCTCCAGAACTCGCGAAGCCGTTCCGCGAGCGCGAGGCCCTGCTCGCGGCCCACTCGCGCGGCGGGCGGACGGTTCGCCGGGTCCATCGCGTTCGCGCCGAACAGGTGCGCCGCATCCGGATCGGGGAAGACGGTCGCTACCCGGCTGCACCCCGCGCGGAGCTCCTCGACCTGCGCGGCGAGCTGCATCCCCCAGGCGTCCGGATGCCGGGACCGGCCGCCGAACGGCGAGAGCACCAGCACCCGTGCGAAGCCGGTGGCGAGGTCGGCGTTCTCGTTCCGCCGGTAGCCGCCGTCGATGTAGCGGTCGTCGCCGACGCGGTACGGGGCGCCGCTCGAGGTGCTGGCGGCGACGGCGTCGACGAGGTCGATCCCGCTGTGCCGGTCGAAGGCGACGCCCTCGCCGGTCCTGGCATCGACCGCGGTGATCAGGATGCGTCGATCCGGCCAGTCCTCGACCGGCAGCCGCGCGGCGACGATCGCCCGCCAGCGCTCGGAGTGCTGCGGACCCTCGTCGAGCTCGAGCGCGGCCGCGCCCATCCGCCGGCGCATGTCGGCCGCGTCGCTCGAGGCGGCGATGATCGCGTCCGTCCGCGCCAGGTGGTCGACGACAGGCCGAGCGGACGCTCCCGCCGGCCCCGATGGCGCCGTTCCCGGTCGCGTAGGAGGCGCCCCGAGGATCTCGGCGAGCAGGTCGGTGAGCGATGCACTGGTGATCTGCACGGCCGCCGTCGAACCGGCAGACGTCCCGACGACGAGGTCGGCGCCGGCGACGTCGACGCCGCCCTCGGCCAGGCCGGCGACGACGCCGATCTCCCAGGCGTTGCCGGAGGATCCGCCGCCGTGGAGGACCAGCGCGCGCTCGCGTCCGGGAGTGGAAGCGCCAGTGCTATCAGACGAGGTGGTGACGTTCATGGAAAGGCCTTTCGCGGACTGCGGAAGGGGTGCTCCGGAGGCGACGAGGTCAGTCGCCGATCGTGCCGTGCAGAGGGGCACCCACTGCGGGAACTGCGTTCATGGGTGTCACCTCCCCTCGACGGATCACGATCACGGGAACCCTTGCACGGGGCGACAACGAGCACAAGACGACGTCCGTTCTTCAGTACCCGAATGGACCGAACATGCATTTCACTCTGGCGATCAGGTGTTTCTCCGGAAGCCTGTTTTCCCTGGTCCGGCTGCGAGTCACTGTCGGAGCCCCGGTGTTCACTGCTCGCATGACGGAACACGCGGAGAACCCGGAAGATCCACCACCCGACAAGCCCGAGAACGAGGCGGAAGAGAACGAATTCGCTGAGCTGGACGCCCGCGAGGCGCTGTTCACGGTTGCGCTGAAGCAGGCGGATCAGGTCGCCGATCGGGCGGAGGCGATGCGCCGCCAGGTGATGCTCGTCGGCTTCGACGCGATGGTGCTCGAGGAGCAGGCGGAGGGCCGAACGGTGCACATGGACGACGTCGTCGTTCGCGCCTTCGTCCTTCACCAATCGACGGTGCTGCGTCTTCCACGGCAGACGGTGCTGCGGCAGCTCAGCGAGGGCTGGACCCTGCGGGACCGCCTCCCGAAGACCTGGGCCGTCTTCCTCGACGGCCTGTGCTCGACGGATGCCGCGGCCGTCGCCGCCAGCGAGTGCGACGGCCTCGAGGGCGAGGCGCTCGCGGAGTACGACCGCACCGCAGCGCAGCTCGTGCAGGAGGAGCGACCCACCGTCCTGGTGCGCAAGCTGGCGACCCTGCGCGACCGGCTCGATCCGGAGTCGGTGATCGAGCGGCACCGTCGAGCGAGTGAGCGCCGTCATGTCGCCGGCCGACCGGGCCAGGACGGGCAGGCGTCGATGACGATCCACTCGACCTCCGTGGATGTCGCGGCGGCGCTGGATGCGGTGCGACAGAGGGCGATCGAGGCGCACGGCCGTGAGGGCGAGTGCCGCACGCTCGGGCAGCTGATGGCCGACATCGTGATCGACCTGATCCTCCACGGCGCCGCGGCGGACGCGCCCGACATGAGCGACCCGGCCTATCCGATGGAGCGGATCGGCTCCCTCCGCGTGCCGAACGCCAAGGCCGTCGACGCGACCGTGCTCGTCGTGATCCCGGCCGAGACCGCCACCGGCGCCTCCGACGAGGCCGCCGAGCTCGCCGGCTTCGGGACGATCGACGCGGACGTCGCCCGGCGGATCGTCCAGCACACGCGGGGCTGGACCCGGGTGGTGCGGGATCCGGTCGACGACGCCGTGATCGCCATCGATTCGAGGGAACGGTTCATCCCGAGCGGCCTCAAGAAGCTCATCCATGTGCGAACACCGTCCTGCACCGGCGACGACTGCGGCCTGCCCGCCCATCGCGCCGACCTCGACCACGTCACGCGGTTCGAGCACGACGGCCGCACCCGTCACACCAACCTGCAACCCCTCTGCCGCCCCTCGCACCAGATGAAGGACGACGGCGGGCACTGGCGGGTGTCGATGGGAGAGGACGGCAGCACGGTGTGGCGCTCCAGGTGGGGTGCCGTCCGGGTCGTCCGGCCTGCGCTCCGCGTCCGGACGAACGGCGTGACCCCGGGAGCCGACGACTGCCCGTTCTGAGCACAGGCGCTTCCGAACTCAGCCGGCGCCGACCTCACTGCGCCACCCTCGCAGCGGAGGTCGATCGATGGAGCAGCTGGACGGCGTTCGGGCCCTCATCACGGGTTCGACGAGCGGGCTCGGTCTCGCGATGGCGCGCGGACTCGCGGATGGAGGCGCCCGGGTCGTGATCACGGGCCGCAGCACCGAGCGGGCACGCGAGATCGCCGCCGATGTGCCCGGCGCGATCGGAGTCGGCCTCGACACTCGCAACGAGGCCCAGGTCGAGGAGGTCGTGGCCGCCCTCTGCCGCGACCTCGGCGGCATCGACCTGCTCGTGAACAACGCGGGGATCGGGATGCGCACCGTCAACCCGGCCTTCGTCACGCATCCGCAGGGCTTCTGGGAGGTGCCGGCTGAGGCGTTCCGCGACGTCGTCGACACGAACCTGAGCGGCTACTTCCTCGTCGCGAGAACGGTGGTCCCGCGGATGCTCGAGGCCGGCTCCGGCCGGGTGGTGAACGTGAGCATGAACCACTCGACGATGAACCGGCGCGGGTTCGTGCCCTACGGACCCTCGAGGGCCGGCGCCGAGGCGCTCTCACGCATCATGGCGGCCGACCTCGGGGACACCCCGATCCGCGTGAACATCCTGCTGCCCGGCGGGATCACGGCGACCGGCATGCTCGACGACGTCGAGCTGCCCGAGAGCGCCCACGTCCTGCCCGCCGAGATCATGCAGGAGCCCATCCGCTGGCTCGCCTCCCCCGAAGCCGCCGACGTGCACGACGAGCGGATCGTCGCGGTCGGCTTCCCGGCGTGGCTCGAGGAGCACCGGGCGAGCCGGGGGTCAGCGCTGTGAACGGCCCTCGGCGCTGCGCCGCCACACGAGGACCGCGAGCCCGACGCTGATCGCCCGCCACACGATCATGAGCACGGCGATGAGCTGCAACGTCGGATCGCCGAGCAGGAGCAGGAAGACGGCGATGACGACGACCGCCGCGTCGAGCACCCACGCGAACGGCGGCCTGCCCCAGAGACGCCGCGTGAACACGGTCCGAGGCTAGCTGTACCCGGTCATGAGGTTGGTGGCGGTGGGGGTCTTGTGAACGGGGAGGACCTCCGGGCTTAGTGGAGATGTCTGACGTCTTCACGAACTCGGAGGTCCTCGTGTCTCACGCTAACGCCCGCCTCACCCCGAGAGGCAGGGCCCTGATCGTCGAACGGTTCCAGCACGGCTGGCCGAAAGCGCATATCGCCGCCGCGATGGGTGTCTCACGCAAGTGCGTGACGACCTGGATCGACCGGTTCCAGGCCGAGGGCGAGGCCGGCCTGCAGGACCGGTCCTCCCGGCCGCACTCGTCGCCGTCACGGACCTCGCCTGAGCGTGAAGCTGCAGTGCTGCGCATCCGCGCCGAAGCCCGCGTCGGGCGGGACGAGGTCGCCGCCCGGAGCGGGGTGCCGGCGCGGACGGTGTCGCGGATCCTGGCCCGTCACGGCGTGCCGCGGCTGGCGTTGCTGGATCCGATGACCGGTGAGCTGCTGCGCTCGTCCAAGGCGACCGCGGTCCGTTACGAGCGCGAGAAACCGGGCGAGCTGGTCCACATGGACGTCAAGAAACTCGGCCGGATCCCCGACGGCGGCGGCTGGCGAGCCCTCGGCCGCGGAGCAGGCGGCAACCGGGACCGCAAACACGGAACGGGTTATGACTACGTCCACTCCCTGATCGACGACCACTCCCGGCTGGCCTACTCCGAGGTCCTCGATGACGAGCAGGGCCCGACCTGCGCCGCGTTCCTGGAACGCGCCATCGGCTACTTCGCCGACCACGGCATCCCCCGCATCGAACGGCTCATCACCGACAACGCCTTCGCCTACCGGTTCTCACTCCGCACCGTCTGCGCCGAGCACGGAATCGTCCAGAAGTTCATCCGCCCGCACTGCCCCTGGCAGAACGGCAAAGTCGAACGCCTCAACAGGACCCTCGCCACCGAATGGGCCTACCGGCAGCCATTCGACTCGAATCAAGCCCGCCGAGACGCCCTTGCATCCTGGCTCGAGCACTACAACACTCGACGACGCCACTCAGCCCTCGGAGGACAACCCCCCATCAGCCGACTGCAACCAACGTCCTGACCGGTTACAGCTAGCCGCCTGCGCCGATGCTCAGCTCGCGGCCTTCGCGGCGCGGCCGTGCTTCACGCGGGCGTTCTCCGCCATCACCTCGGCATGCGTCGCCCGCTCGCGGACGAGCCAGTCGGGCTTGTCCTTCAGCAGGTCATGGATCTGCTCCGTGGTGAGCGGCTCCTCGACGCCGCCGCGCCGCAGCCCGGCGATCGAGACGCCGAGCTTCGCGGCCACGACCGGACGCGGATGGGGTCCCGTGCGCCGCAGCTCGGTCAGCCACTCGGGCGGCGACTCGAGCAGCTCGTTCAGCCGCGTGCGCGTCACGGGGCCGCTCCGGAAGTCCTCCGGCGTCGCCTCGAGCAGCACGCCGAGCTTCTTCGCCGCGGTCTCGGCCTTCATCGTCTGCTCCTGTGCCACCCCGCAACGGTACCGTCGTCGGAATGACCACCGACGGGCTCGTGATCGGCGTCGTCGTCGGCGTGACGCCCGACAAGTGGGTGCGCACCTGGCACGACCGCCTTCCGGACGCCCCGCTGCGCATCGAGGGCATCAGCGACGACGAGGTGGGCCGGGCGCTCGGCGACCTCCTCGACATGGCCCTCGCGCGGCTGCCGGTCGCGGGTGTCGACGCCGCGGACCTGCACGTCATCCCGCTCTGGGACGAGACGCCGGTGGTGGTCGCCGCGAAGGACCACCCCGTGAAGGTCTTCGACACGGTGACGCTCGCCGATCTCGCTGATGAGGAGCTCTACCCGGGCTGGGACGACGCGACCCTCGACATCGTCGCCGCAGGGCACGGCATCGCGCGGATGCCGCAGGCCGTGCTCCGCGCGACCGGCCGGCGCGACGTCGTCGGCCGGCCGATCACGGATGCGGAGCCGTCCCGCGTGGGCCTCGTCTGGCGGCGGACGACCGATGGGCCGCTGATCGACGAGTTCATCGGCATCGTCCGCGGCCGCACCGCGAACAGCTCGCGCGGATCCGCAGAACCGGCGCCCCCGGAGCCGAAGCCGAAGCGGGTTCCGAGGGACGCGAAGCCGAAGCCCAAGCGCGCCCGCCAGCAGCGGAAGCCCCGCCAGACGCGCTGAGCCTTCGAGGCTGAGGATGCGCCGAGTCCCGGCGCCGACGCTGGGCGTGGCGGAACGCCGCCCTCCTACGGTCGAACGGTCAGCAACGGAGCCGGCACCGAACCCCGGATGCGGCTCCTCGAGACCTCGATGAGGAGATCCATGCATCCCACTCCCCCGTCCCGCTCGTTCTGGCGGAGGCCCCGCGTGCGCGCCGCAGCTGCCGGTCTGGCGCTCGTCACCGCGGGTGCTCTCACGACCTCGGTGGTGCTGCCGGCGACCGCGTCGCCGGACCGGCCCGGCACGGCGAGCCACGACGTGCTCGCGAACCTCTTCGAGTGGAACTGGCCGTCGGTGGCGAAGGAGTGCACGACGCAGCTCGGCCCCGCCGGCTACGCGGGCGTGCAGGTCGCGCCGCCGCAGGACTCGCTGCAGCGCACCGAGACGGGCAACGGCAGCGACACGGTGCTGCATCCTTGGTGGGAGGTGTACCAGCCGACCGACTACCGGCTGAACAGCCGGATGGGCACCGAGGCGCAGTTCAAGGCCATGGTGAAGACCTGCCGCGCGGCGGGCGTGAAGGTGTACGTCGACGCGGTCATCAATCACATGGCCGGGCAGGGCACCACCTCCTACGGCGGCACGACGTACTCGAAGTACTCGTACACCGGCCTCTACTCGCCGAGCGACTTCCACTCGTACCCCGGCACGTGCCCCGTGCCGGCGCCGAGCGGGTCGAGCGACCGCGAGGGCAGCATCCGCGACTACAACGACTACCGGCAGGTCTTCACCTGCGAGCTGAGCGGGCTGTCCGACCTGAACACGTCGTCACCGAAGGTGCGGACGGAGCTCGCCGGGTACCTCAACAAGCTCCTCGGCGACGGCGTCTCGGGCTTCCGGGTCGACGCGGCGAAGCACATCGGGCAGACCGACCTCGCCGCGATCCAGTCGAAGCTGCACCGCACCGTCGACGGCACCCGCCCGTACTTCGCGCTCGAGGTGGGTGCCGGCAGCCCCGGCCGCATCTCCCCCGCCGCCTTCACCGACCTCGGGCAGGTGCTCGGGTTCGACTACGCGACGGCGATCCAGAACGCCTTCAAGTCGTACGACGACGGCCAGAAGCCGCGCAACGACGGGAACATCGGCGACCTGAAGGTGTTCGGCCAGGCCTCCGGGCTGCTGCCGAGCGCCGACGAGCAGGTCTTCATCCAGAACCACGACACGGAGCGAAACGGCCAGAGCCTCAACTACAAGGACGCGAACAACACCATCGCGACCGAGTTCATGCTCGCCTACCCCTACGGGACGCCCGAGGTCTACTCCGGCTTCGCGTTCGGCACGGACACCAACCAGTCGCCGCCCGCGACCAGCGACGGCGTCATCACCGACACGGACTGCGGCAGCAGCGCGTGGGTGTGCGTCGACCGGATGCAGGGCGTGAAGGGCATGGTCGGGTTCCACAACCGGGTCGGCCAGGCGCCCGTGCGCAACTGGTACGACGACGGCGTGAACCTCATCGCGTTCAGCCGCGGCGACCTCGGGTTCTTCTCGACGAACAACGAGACCGCCGGCAAGACCGTCACGGTGCGGACCGGCCTGCCATCCGGCACCTACTGCGACGTCATCCACGGCACGAAGCACGGCCACTCGTGCTCCGGCCCGACGGTGCACGTCGGTGCCCACGGCACGGCGACCATCACGGTGGGGAGCTACGACTCGGTGGCGTTCACCCGGTCCGACCGGCTCTGACGGCGACGTCGTTCCCGGCCCTCAACGATTCGCGAGGGCCGGGAACAACGACGGCTCAGCTCGAGATGTCCTTGCGGGCGAACCACCAGGCCGCGAGCGTGCCGAAGAGGATGGACCAGAGCAGGCCGGACAGCAGGGAGTCGGCGACCGGCGCGAGGTCGACCGGCACGGTGAGGAACTGCCGGAACGCCGTCGAGTAGTGCGTGGGCAGCACCACCCGCAGGTCGCCGAGGGCCGGGATCGAGTCGAGGATCCGGGACAGGATCGACGCGAGCACCACGCCGCCGGCCGCGGCGAGCGGCGAGTCCGAGACGACGGTGAGCAGCGTGCCGAGCGACGCCGCCCAGAGCAGGCCGACGACGCTCGCCGCCGCGGTGAGGGCGAGCCGGCCGACCGAGTCGCCGAAGTCGAGCCGCGGTCCGCCCGGCACCTGCAGGCCGCCCGCGCCGTAGGAGAGCACCCCGACGAGCAGCGCGACGACCGTCATCGCGGCGATCCCGGCGATCAGGATCACGGCGGCGACCAGCGCTTTGACGCCGAGCAGGCGCATCCGTGGGATCGGGATGGTGAGCAGGTACTTCAGCGTGGACCGCGACGCCTCGCCCGCGATGAGGTCGCCGAACAGCAGCGCGGCGACGAGGGTGACGAGGAAGCCGCCGGCCAGGACGAGCACGAAGCCCGCGAACGTGGCGCCGCTCGCCTGCGCGAGCGCGGCGAGATCGGTGCCGTTCGAGCTCGGCGGCCCGCCGAGGAGCAGGGCGATCCGGACGATGACGGGCAGCACCGTGAGCACGATCAGGACGACCCGCACCCGCCACTGGCTCAGCTGCCGCGCGAGCTCGACGCGGAACGGGAGCACCTGCCGGCGCCGCTCCCCCGGCTCGGCCCGGGCTGTCACGGCGGTCATGCGGACGGCTCCGTGGCGCCGATGAGCTCGAGGAAGGCCTCCTCGAGGTGGCGCCCGCGCTGGAGGTCGGTGATCCCGACGCCGGCTCGGACCACCGCGGAGACGACGTCCTGCACCGGATGCGCGCCGGGGTCGACGCGGATCCCGGTGTCGCCGCGCGGCTCCGCCGTCGTGACGCCGAGCTCGCGCACCGCCGCGAGCGCGGCGGGCTGGTCCGTGACCTCGAGGACGAGCTCGGACGCCTCCCCCGCCACGTTGCCGACCGGACCGGCCGCGACGAGGCGCCCGTGCGTCATGACGACGACGTGCGTGCAGGTGCGCTCCACCTCGGCGAGCAGGTGGGACGAGACGATGACGGTGCGGCCGCCCTCGGCGTAGCGGCGGAGCACGCCTCGGAGGGCGGTGATCTGGGGCGGGTCGAGGCCGTTCGTCGGCTCGTCGAGCACGAGCAGGTC
>NZ_DATBTU010000005.1:0-54705 GCF_036559085.1 Amnibacterium sp. | reverse complement strand
GATGCGGGTCGCGTGCGACTTCGGCTTCGGCAGCCGCTGCAGCTTCGCCTCCTCGAGCGCCCAGTACTCGATCCGGAACTTCTCCGCCTCGTCGATCGGTGCGTAGCGGGAGACGGCCTCGGCACCGCGCATCACGTTGATGGCGTTGACGTAGAACTCGCCGGCCACCCGGGCGGTCTGCTTGTTCGCGCCGTAGCTGAACATCCCGACCCCCGGCACGAGCACGATCGCCGGGTCCGCGCCCCGGATGGCCGGGGAGTCGGCGGTCGCGTGGCGGTCGTAGTACGCCTGGTAGTCGGCCCGGTACTGCTCGTGCAGCTCGGCCAGCCGGGCGAGCTGCTCCTCGGCGCTCGCCGTGGCGGGCAGGTCGAGCACGAGGGGCTTCACCTTGGTGCGGAGGAAGTGGTCGGGGCACGACGTGCCGAGGGCCGCGAGCCGGGGATGCTCGGCCCGGGCGAGGAACTCGAGCACCTCGGGGGCGTCGGTGAAGTGCCCGACCATCGGCCGGTCGTGCGAGGCGAGGCCCCGGATGGCCGGGGCGAGCGCGACGGCGCGGGCGCGGCGCTCCGCCTCGGGCAGGGCCGCGTAGCCCGGCAGCTCGGGCCCGAAGGGCTCCGGCCGGCCGTGCTCGGCGATCCACGCCTCGGCGGTGCGGATGATCCGCAGCGAGTTCGCCTCCGCCTCCTCGCTGGTGTCGCCCCACGCCGTGATGCCGTGACCGCCGAGGATCGCGCCGATCGCCCGCCGGTGCTCGCGCTTGATCGCGGCGATGTCGAGGCCGAGCTGGAAGCCGGGCCGGCGCCAGGGCACCCAGACGACGTCGTCGCCGAAGATCTCGTGCGTGAGGCGCTCGCCGTCGGCGGCGGTCGCGATCGCGAGGCCGGAGTCGGGGTGCAGGTGGTCGACGTGGGCCGCGTCGACGAGGCCGTGCATGGCGGTGTCGATCGAGGGGGCCGCGCCGCCCTTCCCGAAGAGCGTGAAGTCGAATGCGGCGACCATCTCGTCCTCCCGCTCGACGCCAGGGTAGACGGACGCGAGCGCGCGCAGCCGGTCGAGCCGCAGGACCGCGAGGCCGGTCTCCTGCAGCGTGCCGAGGTCGCCGCCCGAGCCCTTCACCCAGAGCAGCTCGACGGGCTCGCCGGTGACCGGATCCGTCTCCTCGCCCTTCGCGGAGGTGTTCCCGCCCGCGTAGTTCGTGTTCTTCGGGTCGGCGCCGAGCCGGTTGGAGCGGGCGATCAGCGCCGCTGCGGTGGGGTTCGTCATCGTCTCGTTCTGTCCTCGAGGTCAGCGGTCGGATCGCCCGTCGAGGTGGAACACCTCGACCAGCTCGGCGGCGCCCGTGTCGGGGCGGCCGTCGAGGTCGGCGAAGAAGGCGGCGGACTCGGCCTCCCAGGCCGCGGTCCGGGGGTCGGCGCGAAGCGCGGCCGCCGAGGCGGCCGGGTCGTCGGCCTCGTAGTAGCCGATCAGGAGCCCGTCGTCGCCGACGAAGATCGAGTAGTCGCGGCGGCCGGCGTCACGGATGGCGGCGAGCACGTCCTCGTCGACCGCGCGGTGGCGCTCGACGTACTCCGCGATCCGCTCCGGCTTCAGCTGCAGCCGGAAGCAGACGCGGGTCACGCGCCCCATCCGGCCTGCGCGCCGCCGACCCGCTCCGCCTCGATCCGCTCCTGGTAGTCGGACTCGGCAAAGGCGCGCATCGGATCCTCCGGCAGGCCGTGCTCGGCTCGCCACGCGGCGAGGTCCGGACGGACGTCGCGGTAGAAGGCGTCCATGAAGATCGAGTTCGCCGCGAGCACGTCACCCGCCCGCTGCGCGGCGTCGAGCCCGTCCCGGTCGAGCAGCAGCGCCCGTGCGGTCATCTCCTGCACGTTCAGCACGCTGCGGATCTGGCCGGGGATCTTCTTCTCGATGTTGTGGCACTGGTCGAGCATGAACGCGACGCCGCTGTCCGGTCCGTACCCGCCGCCGCGGACGACCTCGACCAGGATGCGGAACAGCTGGAACGGATCCGCGGCACCGACGATCAGGTCGTCGTCCGCGTAGAAGCGCGAGTTGAAGTCGAAGGAGCCGAGCCGGCCCAGCCGCAGCAGCTGCATGACGATGAACTCGATGTTCGTGCTGGGCGCGTGGTGGCCGGTGTCGAGGCACACGAACGCCTTCTCGCCGAGGGCGGTCACCTGGGCGTAGGAGGTGCCCCAGTCCGGCACGTCCGTGTGGTAGAACGCCGGCTCGAAGATCTTGTACTCGAGCACGAGGCGCTGGTCGCCGCCGATCGCCGCGTAGATCTCCTGGAGCGACGCGGCGAGGTGGTCCTGCCGCGAGCGCATGTCGTCCTGGCCGGGGTAGTTCGTGCCGTCGGCGAGCCAGATCTTGAGGTCCCGGCTGCCGGTCTCGCTCATGATCTCGATGCAGCGCAGGTGGTGGTCGATCGCCTTGCGGCGCACGGCCGGGTCGCGGTGCGCGAGGCTGCCGAGCTTGTACGTCTCGTCCTGGAACGTGTTCGAGTTGATGGTGCCGAGCGCGACGCCGAGGTCCTCGGCATGGCGGCGGAGGGCACCGAAGTCGTCGACCTCGTCCCACGGGATGTGCAGCGCCACGCTCGGCGCGAGCCCGGTGAGCCGATGCACCTGCGCGGCGTCCGCGATCTTCTCGTACGGGTCCCGGGGCACGCCGGCCTGGGGGAACACGCGGAAGCGGGTCCCGGAGTTGCCGAACGCCCAGGACGGGAGCTCGATGGCCTGGGCGGCGAGTGCGGCGGTGATGTCTGCGAAGGACGGCATCGTGCTTCGGGCTCCCTATAGTGAATCGTTTCATTGACCGTAGGGGCGGTCCGTGCCAGTGTCAAGATGGCGGAGCCGGAAGGAGGAGCGGATGGCGGTGAGCGTTCGTGACGTCGCGCTTCGCGCCGGCGTCTCCGTCGGCACCGTGTCGAATGTGCTGAACCGCCGGGCGACGGTCGCGCCCGCGACCGCGGAGCGGGTGCTCGCGGCCATCGAGGAGCTCGGCTTCGTGCGCAACGACGCGGCGAGGCAGCTGCGCGCGGGCTCCAGTCGCAGCATCGGGCTGCTCGTGCTCGACGTGCGCAACCCGTTCTTCACCGACGTCGCCCGTGGTGCGGAGGAGCGGGCGCAGGAGGAGGGCCTCTCTGTGCTGCTCGCTGATAGCGGAGAGATGCTCGAACGGGAGTCCCAGCATCTCGACCTCTTCGAGGAGCAGCGCGTTCGGGGCCTGCTCATCACACCGGTCGGCGACGTCGCCGCTCGCCTGGAGCGCCTCCGCGAACGTGGGATCCCGATCGTCCTGGTGGACCGGATGGCCGGGGCCGGGGGATTCTCCTCCGTCTCCGTCGACGACGTCGCCGGAGGCCGCCTCGCGGCCGAGCACCTGCTCGCAGCAGGTCGGCGTCGGCTGCTCTTCGTCGGGGGGCCGCTCTCGCTGGCCCAGGTCGCCGACCGCCTCGAGGGCGCGAGGGCCGCGGTCGCCGCGGTGCCGCATGCCCGGATCGATGTGCTCGAGATCCCCTCGCTGACCATGGCCTCCGGTGTCGCGGCCGCACGGCGGATCCTCGGTGCGGATGCACGTCCCGACGCCGTGTTCGCGGCGAACGACGTCGTCGCGCTCGGGATCCAGCAAGGGGTGGGGATGCTCGGCGCGCTCAAGGTGCCGGACGACCTCGCGATCGTCGGGTACGACGACATCGATTTCGCTGCGGCCGCCGCGGTCCCGATCAGCTCCGTGCGCCAGCCGCGGGAGCTGATCGGGCGCACGGCGGTCGAGCTGCTGCTCGCCGAGATCGAAGGTGGGCACGAGCGTCAGCAGATCGTGTTCCAGCCGGAGATGGTCGTACGGGAGTCCACCCGGACGCGCTGAGCCGTCAGGCTCCGGGTCGCTCGAAGCTCGTGCCCACGAAGGCGTCCCACAGCCGGTCGGGCAGCACCCGCCGCACGCCGACGAGCAGGCCGGCGGAGGGCGTCACGAGCATCCGGGCGGCGGGGGAGCGGCGCCGGATCGCGCGCTCGACGGCCCTCGCCACCGCATCCGGGTCGCCGCCGAGCAGGCTGATCGGGCCGGACGCGTAGGTCTGAAGCGTCGTGCGCGCGACGCCCTCGTTGAAGGACGTGTACGGCGCGGGGGCGGGTGGCACGGCGGAGGCGGTCGCGGCGAACTCCGTGCGGATGAAGCCCGGCTCGATCAGCACGACCCGCACGCCGAAACCGGCGACCTCGAAGCGCAGCGCGTCGCTCAGCGCCTCGACCGCGTACTTCGTCGCGTGGTAGGCGCCGCCGCCGGGGAAGGTGAACCGGCCGCCCATCGAGCCGACGTTGATGATGCGCCCCCACCCGGCCCGTCGCATGCCGGGGAGCACGAGCTGCGTCATCCGCACGAGGCCGAGCACGTTCGTCTCGAACTGCCGTCGCAGCTCGTCCATCGGCAGGGTCTCGATCGCGCCCGACAGCGAGTAGCCGGCGTTGTTCACGAGCGCGCCGACCGCGCCGTGCTCGGCCTCGATCCGCTCGACCGCGCCTCGCATCGACTGCTCGTCGGTGACGTCGAGGGCGAGCGTCGTGCAGCCCTCCTCGCGCAGGTCGGCGATGGCGTCCTCCCGCCGAGCGGTCGCGACGACGGTGAGGCCGGAGCGGACGAGCCGCAGGGCCGTGGCCCGGCCGATGCCGGTGGAGCAGCCGGTGATCAGGACGGGGCGGGAGCGGACGGCCATGGCCGAAGCGTAGGGGCGCGGCCTGGCCCTCCCGGTCAGAGGGAGACGCTGATGCCGCCGTCGACGTAGAGCGTGTGCCCGTTCACGAAGCTCGCCGCGTCGGAGGCGAGGAAGACGCAGGCGCCGACGAGCTCCGCAGCCTCGCCCCAGCGCCCCGCCGGCGTGCGGGCCTTGAGCCAGCCGTCGAACGCCGGATCCGCGGCGAGCGGCTCGTTCAGCGGCGTGCGGATGTAGCCGGGCGCGAGGGCGTTGCAGCTGAGCCCGTGCCGGGCCCAGTCGGTGGCCATGCCCTTCGTCAGGTTCACGACCGCGCCTTTCGTGGCGGTGTACGGGGCGATGGAGTGCCGGGCGAGGGCCGCGTTGACCGAGGCGATGTTCACGATCCGTCCGCGGCCGCGCGGGATCATGTGCCGGGCGACGGCCTGCGCGACGGTGAAGACGCTCGTGAGGTTCGTGGCGAGCAGCTGCTCGAACGCGGCCTCGGGGAAGTCCTCGAGCGGCGAGCGGTGCTGCATGCCCGCGTTGTTCACGAGCACGTCGATGGGACCCTCGTCCACCTCGAAGCCGTCGACCGCGGCCACCACCGCGGCGCGGTCGGTCACGTCGAACGGCAGCAGGCGCGCACCCGGGATGCGTGCCGCGGCGGCCTCGAGCTTCGCCGGGTCGCGCCCGTTCAGCAGCACGCGCGCGCCCGCATCCGCGAGGCCGATCGCGAGCGCCAGACCGATGCCCTGCGAGGAGCCGGTGACGAGCGCCGTGCGCCCGGTGAGGTCGAAGAGCGCCGTTCCCCGGCGCGATCGGGGTGCGCTGCTGGTCGCGTCCATCGTCAGCCTTTCGTCGATCCCGCCGTCTCGGGGCCATTCTCCCGGGCCTGCGGAAGGATGGGGCCGTGGCGACCGTGTGGGTGCTCGGCAGTCTCAACGTCGACGCCATCGTGCGGGTGGCACGCCATCCGGCGCCCGGGGAGACGGTGCTCGGCGGCCCGGTCGAGCTGCGCTTCGGCGGCAAGGGCGCGAACCAGGCGGTCGCCGCGGCGGTCGCGGGCGCCGACGTGCGGATGATCGGGCGCGTCGGCGATGACGCGGACGGCCGCGCCTACCGCGACCGGCTCGCGTCGTTCGGCATCGACGTCGCGGCGGTGCGAGTCGACCCGTCCGCGGCGACAGGGCGGGCCGCCATCGCGGTCGACGCCGCGGGGGAGAACACGATCATCGTGTCGCCGGGTGCCAACGCGGCGGTGAGCCGCGCGGACCTCGACGCCCTCGAGGACCTGGCGCCGGCCGACGTGCTGCTCGTGCAGCTCGAGATCGACCTCGATGTCGTCGCCGAGGCGGTGCGGACGGCCGCGCAGCGGGGCGCGCGCGTGGTGCTGAACGCGGCGCCGTTCGCGCCGCTGCCCGCCGCCGTGCTCGCGCTCGCGGATCCGGTCGTGGCGAACGAGGCGGAGGCGGCCGAGCTCGCCGCATCCGGCGCGGTGCCGGTGCAGCTGCTCGTCACGCGCGGCGCGGGCGGCTCCGCGTGGGGCGAGGTCGAGGTCGCGGCGGATCGGGTGGAGGAGCCCGTGGACACGACCGGGGCCGGCGACACCTACTGCGGCGCCCTCGCCGCGGCGCTCGCCGCGGGCGTCGGGCCCGCGGACGCGATGCGCGCGGCGGCCGCCGCGGCGGCCCGCTCCGTCACGTGGCTCGGCGCGCAGCCCGACCCGGCCCTCTGACCCCGCCGAATCGCGCCGTTCCGGAGAAATCCGCCGACACGCCGGGGCGGAGCGCTCAGGCGCGGCGTGTCGCGCAGGAACTCCGGAACGGCGCGATGAACGAGCCGGTCAGCCGCGGATGACGCGGAGGGCGAGCGCCGTCTGCAGCGCTGCCGCTGCCGCCTCGGCACCCTTGTCCTCCTTCGAGCCCGGGAGGCCCGCGCGGTCGAGGCCCTGCTGCTCGTCGTCGAGCGTGAGCACCCCGAAACCGACGGGCTTGCCGGTCCGCAGCGCGACCTCGGTGAGCCCTTGCGTCGCCGCGGACGACACGTACTCGAAGTGCGGCGTGCCACCGCGGATGATCACGCCGAGCGCGACCACCGCATCCGCCCCGGCCGTCAGCGCCGCCTGGGCGACGACCGGCAGCTCGAAGCTGCCCGGCACCGGGTACTCGACGACGCGCGCACCCGAGGCCTCCAGCGTGCGGCGCGCGCCCTCGAGCAGGCCGTCCGCGATCCGCGGATGCCAGGTGCCGTGCACGATCGCGACGGTGAGGTCGCTGCCGTCGACGCCGGTGGCCTCCGGCTTGCCCTCCGCGCTCACGATGCGCTCCGCTCGGCCTGGGACACCCGCAGGTCGCTGTCGGCGATGAGGTGACCCATCCGGGACCGCTTCGCTTCGAGGTAGCCCTCGTTCACCGCGCCGACGCCCACGACGAGCGGGACCCGCTCGCTGACGTGCACGCCGTGCGCCTCGAGCTGCGCGATCTTGTTCGGGTTGTTCGTGAGCAGCCGCACGTCGGTGATGCCGAGGTCGGTGAGGATCACGGCGGCGGCGATGTACTCGCGCGCGTCGGCGGGCAGGCCGAGCGCGAGGTTCGCGTCGAGGGTGTCGAGGCCGTCCTCCTGCAGGCGATAGGCCCGCAGCTTGTTCACGAGGCCGATGCCGCGGCCCTCGTGCCCGCGCAGGTAGACGACCACGCCGCCCTCCTCCTGCACGGCGTCGAGCGCGGCGTCGAGCTGCGGCCCGCACTCGCACTTCAGCGAGCCGAACGCCTCGCCCGTGAGGCACTCGGAGTGCACGCGCACGAGGGCAGTCGGCCCGGGCGTGCCCGAGATCAGCGCCACGTGCTCGTCGCCGGTCATCGCATCCCGGTAGGCGCGGACGCGGAACATCCCGTGGGTCGTCGGCAGGGCCGTCTCGACCTCGAAGCGGATGCGCGGGGGCGGCGGCGGGGCGCTGATCCCGACGCGCGTGCAGAGGCCGGGGTTCGCGTCGAGGTGGGCGATGATCGCGGCGACGGTGGTGACGGGCACCGAGTCGGCCTCGCCGAGCTCGAGCAGCCCGGGCAGCCGCGTCATGGTGCCGTCGGGCTCGTTGATCTCGGCGATCGCGGCGACCGGGGTGAGGCCGGCGAGGCGGAGCAGGTCCACCGCCGCCTCGGTGTGCCCGCCGCGCACGCGCACGCCGCCGTCGACCGCGCGAAGCGGCACGACGTGGCCGGGCCGGATCACACTCGCGGGGGTCGACGACGGGTCGGCGAGCACGTTGAGCGTGTGTGCACGGTCCGCGGCGCTGATGCCGGTGCTCATCCGATCGGCCGCGTCGACGGTCACCGTGTAGGCGGTGCCGCGCGGGTCCTCGTTCAGCCGGACCATGGTGGTGAGCTCGAGCCGGTCGGCGATCGCGTTCGTCATCGGCGCGCAGAGGAAGCCGGATGAGTGGCGGATGATCCAGGCGACGGTCTCCGCGGTCGCGAGCTCGGCCGCGAGGATCGCGTCGCCCTCGTTCTCCCGTCCCTCGTCGTCGGCGACGAGCACGGGGCGGCCGGCGCGCAGCGCGTCGAGGACCTCCTGCATCGATGCGAGCGCCATCAGGCCACCGCCGCCGGGACGAAGGTCAGCATCCGCTGCACGTGGCGGGCGATCACGTCGGTCTCGAGGTTGGCGCGACCGCCGACGCCGATCGCGCCGAGCGTGGTCGCCTCGAGGGTCTCGGGGATGAGGCTGACCTCGAACCAGTGCCCGTCGTCGTCGCGGCCGATCGCGGAGACCGTGAGCGAGACGCCGGCGACCGTGATGGAGCCCTTGTCCACCACGAGGGGCGCGAGGTCGTCGGGGAGCCGGAAGCGCAGCACCCGCCAGGAGCTCTCGTCGTGCACCGCGATCACGGCCGCGGTGCCGTCGACGTGGCCCTGCACGATGTGGCCGCCGAGGCGGTCGCCGACCTTGGCGGCCCGCTCGAGGTTCACGTCGTCGCCGGGCGCGAGGTCCGCGATGGCGCTGACCGCGAGCGTCTGCCCCATCACGTCCGCCGTGAAGACGCCGTCACCGTGCTCGACGACGGTGAGGCAGACGCCGGAGACGGCGATGGAGTCGCCGTGGGACGCGTCGGATGCGGCGAGCGGCGCCGCGACGGTGAGGCGCGCGCCGCCGTCGGCGGTGGTCTCCCAGCCGAGCACGCGGCCGCGCTCCTCGATGATGCCGGTGAACATGTCAGTCCTCTCTTGTGGCGGCGGAGGCCGCTGCGAAGGATTCGGGGGAGCCCGCGTGATGCGGGCGGGCGACGATCAGCAGGTCGGAGCCGAGCGCGCGCGTCGCGCGCACGTCGAGCCGGCGCTGGGCGGAGATGGTGGCGACGCCGAGGTCGGCGATCGCGAGCCTCGGGCCGCCGATCAGGGTCGGGGCGAGGTACACGAGCACCTCGTCGACGAGGCCGGCGGCGAGGAAGGCGCTGACGAGCGTCGGGCCGCCCTCGAGGAAGGCCGACGTGGCGCCGGCCTCGGCGATCGCGGCGAGGACGGCATCCGGATCGTGGTCGCGCACATGCAGCAGCGGCCGCGGATGCGAGCGCAGCCGTGCGTCGGACGGCACGTCGCTGGCGCCGACGACGACCGGGATCGGCTGGTCCGGCAGCAGGGATCCGTCGGCGTCCCTGGCGGTGAGGCTCGGGTCGTCGGTGAGGGCGGTGCCGGTGCCGACGACGATGGCGCCGTGCGCGGCGCGGCGGCGGTGCACGTCCTCGCGGGCGGTGTCGCCGGTGATCCAGCGGCTCGTGCCGTCGGCCGCCGCGATCCGGCCGTCGAGGCTCGACGCCCACTTCGCCGTCACCCAGGGGCGGCCGCGGACGACGGCCGTGATCCAGCGCTCGTTCAGGGCCGCCGCCTCGTCGGCGAGCACGCCCTCGACGACCTCGACGCCCGCGTCGCGCAGGCGGTCGCCGCCACCGGCTGCAAGACGGTAGGGGTCGCGGAGCGCGAACACCACGCGCGCGACGCCCGCCTCGATCAGCGCGACCGCGCAGGGGCCGGTGCGACCGGTGTGGTTGCAGGGCTCGAGGGTGACGACCGCGGTTGCGCCGGCCGCGGTGCCGGGCGGCAGCTGCGCGAGCGCGTCGGCCTCGGCGTGCGGCGTGCCCGCGCCGCGGTGGTGCCCCTCGGCGAGCACGCGCCCGTCCGGCGACAGCAGCACGCAGCCGACCTGCGGATTCGGGCCGCCGGCGGGGCCCAGCGCGGCGAGGTCGAGGGCGCGGCGCATCGCGGACTCGACGGTCGTCGTCGTCGCGATGGTCATGCGGTCCTCGGTGCGGTCGGGTCGCTCCGGGGACGGCGGACTGCTCCGCCTCGCGGTGCGCGACGCGCGCGCGACCGCCTCGTGCTTCTCCCATCCAGACTGTGACTGTCGGTTCCGGAGTTCCACCGGATCGGCCCCGCCCTCGCCGCCCCTCGCGGGGCGCTTCGGACGGGGTTCGCGGACTATGACCGCCGGTTCGGAATTGCACCGACCCCGGAGCACGAAAATGTGTTGCTTGTTCCTACCAGAACCCGCCGCATCCGTGCCTATTCCCAGGTCGCCCGATGACATCGCCCAGGAGTGATGTGAGTTGCCACTTCTGGCCCTCGAGGGGTGCGTTCGAGGGCGGAAAGTGGCAACTCACCCGAATCGTGAGCTCCAGTCGGGCCAGGGGGAGGTGTGGGTTGCCACTTCTGGCCCTCGAGGGGCGCGTTCGAGGGCGGATAGTGGCAACTCACCCCGTGGTGGCGGACTCATGAGGGCAGGAGGACGGGGGTGAGCGCCGCCAGCACCGCATCCGGCTGCTCGACCGCCGCGAAGTGGCCGGCGTCCGCGAGGACCGTCTCGGCGAAGTCCGGGAGCAGGCTTCGCAGCGCATCCGCATCCCGCCGCCCGACGAACACGTCCCGGGCGCCGCGCACCGATCGCACCGGGCAGCGGATGTCTCTCCACCGATCCACGTCGTAGCGGGCCGCCGCGAGGGTGGCGGCGTGGAAGGCGCGCGGCCGCGCCTCCTGCGCCAGCGCATCGACGACGGACCGGTCCGGGGTGCGGGCGAAGAGCGGCCCGGTCAGCGGCCCGAGCAACCCGGTGCGGCCGAGCACGGCAAGGAGTCCTCGACCCTCGCGCGGCAGCAGACCGAGCGCGCCCATCGCGAGCCGCATGCCGGCGAACCACGGCAGCCCCGGACTCCCGCGGAGCGGACGGCGGACCGCGTCGACCACGGCGGGGCCCGTCGGGGAGACGAGGCCGACCCCGAGCACGGCGTCGGGGCGCCGCGTCGCGAGGTCCAGGGCGACGAAGCCGCCGAGCGAGTGACCGAGCAGGCGCCAGCGTCCGTACCCGAGGTCGAGGGCGAGCTGCGCGATCGCCGCCGCCAGGTCGGCGATGGGAGGAACCGGCCCGGCGGACCCGCCCCATCCGGGCAGGTCGATCGCGATCACGTCGGTGATCGGCGAGCCCGCCCGGTCGGATGCGGCCAGTAGCGGCGTCCAGGTCGTCCACGAGCCCGCGGCGCCGTGCAGCAGCACGGTCGCCGGGCCGTCCGCCCCTCGACCGACGTGCACCACGAGCGTGCCGACCGCCGTGCGGACCTCGGTGCGGCGCAGGCCGAGGGCACGCGGATCGGTCAGGAGGGCGGCACGCACCGCAGGGGTTCGGAGCGGATCAGGCCGGCAGGGCGTCGCGCGCGGGGGAGAGGTCGGCGAGCACGCCCTCGAGCCCGGGGATCGTCGACGCGGTGCCGAGCAGGTCGTCCGCGACGGCGGCGCCGAGCGCCGCGGACGTCTGGATGCCGTAGCCGCCCTGCCCCGCGAGCCAGTAGAAGCCCGGGACGTCGGCGTCGCGGCCGACGACCGGCAGCGAGTCGGGGGCGAGGGTCCGGAGGCCCGTCCAGGTGGTCTCGGTCTCCCGCAGCGCGAGGTCGGTGGCGGCGTTCACCCGATCGAGCACGGTCGCGACCACCTCCGCGCGCGGCTGGGCGTCCTCCGGCTCGCTCGGCTCGTCCTCGAGCGCGGATGCGAGCACGGCGCGGCCGCGCGGGCGGAAGTAGAAGGTGTCGAGCACGTCGGACGCCATCGGCCAGGCCGGATCCACGGGGCGGCCGGTCGGCACCGCCACGGCGACGGTGCGGCGGAGCGGCTGCAGCCCTCGTGAGCGGGCGCCGAACAGTGCGGCGATCCGCTCGACCCAGGCGCCGGCCGCGTTCACGACGACCGGCGCCTCGACCACGGCCGTGCCGGCGGTGAGCCGCCAGGCGTCCCCGATCCGCTCCGCGCGCTCCACACGGCTGGACGGGAGCACCTCGACCCCGCCCGCGACGGCCGCGGCCCGGTACGCCTCGAGCAGCGCGGGGACGTCGACCTCGACCGCGGACCGGTCGATCCCGGCCGCGTGCACCGCGTCCGGACGGAGCGCCGGCAGCAGCGCGACGGCCTCGCGCGGTTCGATCTCCTCGAGGCCCAGCACGGTCGCGAGCAGCTCATCGAGGTGGTGGCGATCGGGGGTCGTTCCGACCCAGAGCAGCGGCCGCGGCGTGAAGATCGGCCGTCCGAGCCCCTCGGCGATCGCCTGCACGCGGGGGATCGACGCGCTCGTCAGCCGGCGGACGGGCGCCGGGCCGTAGGTCGGCTGCATCTGCTCCGCCGAGCGGCTTGAGGTGTGGTGGAAGAGCTCCGGCTCGGCCTCGAGCAGCACGGTGCGGGCGCGCCCGCCGATCGCCGAAGCGAGGGAGAAGCCGGCGATGCCGCCGCCGATGATCGCGATGTCCGCCGTCGTGGTCACGCCGCCTCCGTCCGTGCGAGCAGCGCAGGCAGGCCGTCCAGCCCGGTGAGCACCGGGACGCCGAGCCGCCGCGCCTCGTCGAGATCCGACGGGCTCGCGACGCCGGTCCCGCGGTCGAGCCAGATGCCGAGCATCTCGGCATGGGTGGCGCCGAGCGCGTCGGTCCAGAGCCGGTCGCCCACGTACGCGCAGGCGTCCGGCGGCACGCCGAACCGCTCGGCCGCCATCGCGAAGATCCGCCGGTCGGGCTTCGCGACGCCGAGCTCGCCCGAGGTGATCACCTGCTCGAAGCGCTCCGTGATGCCGAGCGCGTGGAGCTTCGCGGTCTGGAAGGCCAGGTCGCCGTTGGTGATGATCCCGAACCGGAGGCCGTGCCGCGCGAGGTCGTCGAGGCAGGGCAGTGCGTCGGCGTGCAGGCGGAACGCGGCTCGGTAGCGGCTCGAGTACTCCTCGAACCACGCCTCGGCGGCTGGATCGTCGAGCTCGGCGCCGTACGGCGCGAGGAAGTCGCGGACGCGTGCCCGCCGCTGCCCCTGGTAGTCGAGCTCGCCCGCGAGGTAGCGGTGGTAGTGGCGCTCCTCGAGCTCGCGCCAGCGGGCCTGCTCCTCGGTCTCGTCGGGTGCGTCGGCGGGCCGCTCCATCGCGGCCAGGGTCGCGAGCACGCCCTCCTCGACGGCTTCGCGATGACGAAACAAGGTGTCGTCCAGATCGAAGAGGACGACCTCGGTCCTCATCCCCCCACCTCGGACGGCCAGCCCGACTGCGGCTCCCGCGGCTCGCCCGCGAAGAGCTCGCCGTGCCAGCTGTCGGGGCGCGACCCGTCGCGGTGGGGGACCGTCGCCGGCCCGGTGCCGGTGAAGTGGAACCCGGCGCGGCGCGCGGCGCGGGCGGACGCGACGTTGCCGACGATGCACGACCACGTGAGCCGCTCGTGGCCGGCGCGGAACCCGTGGTCGAGCACGACCTCGAGCGCCTCGCCGAGGTACCCCTTGCCGCGGTGCGGCGCGCCCATCCAGAACCCCAGCTCGCCGTACGAGCGCAGCCCGATCACGCCGAGCAGCCGGGCGTCGGGCACGTCCGCCTGGCGGATCGCCCAGGTGTGCTCCACGTCGTCCTCCCACCACCGCGGCACGAGCTCGAGCAGGAAGTGCTCGGCGTCGCTCCGCGCGTACGGCACGGGGATGGTGGTGTACCGCTGCAGCACCTCGTCCTGGCAGTACTCGGTCACGAGGTCGATGTCGCCCTCGCCCGGCTGGTCGAGCACGAGGCGCGGCGTGCGCAGCACGACGGGGGTCATCGGATCCGCCGGAGGAGGCCGACCCGGTCGTAGACCTCGTCGAGCTTCGCGTCTGCGAGCCCGGCGGCGCGCTCGGCGCTGCGGGTGAGGATGCGGTCGAGCTCCGCGGGATCCGCGAGCAGCTCCTGGGTGCGCTGCTTGATCGGCCCGAAGACCTCCACGACGGCGTCGGCGACGTCCTTCTTGAAGTCGCCGTAGCCACGGCCCGCGTACTCCTGCTCGAGCTGGGGCACCGGCACCTCGCGGAACGCGGACAGGATCGCCAGCAGGTTCGCGATGCCCGGCTTCGTCTCCCGGTCGAAGCGGATCTCCCGCTCGGTGTCCGTGACCGCGGAGCGGATCTTCTTCGCGGTGACGTTCGGCTCGTCCAGCATCCAGACGATCCCGGCGTCGGACGCCGCGGACTTGCTCATCTTGACTGTCGGCGTTTGCAGGTCGTAGATGCGCGCGGTGTCCTTCTGGATCAACGCCTCCGGCACCGTGAAGGTGTCTCCGAACCGGCTGTTGAAGCGGTTCGCGAGGTCGCGGGTCAGCTCCACGTGCTGCCGCTGGTCGTCGCCGACGGGCACGGCCGCCGCGTCGTAGAGCAGGATGTCGGCCGCCATCAGGATCGGGTACGCGAACAGGCCCACGGATGCCGCATCCGCGCCCTGGCGCTGCGACTTGTCCTTGAACTGCGTCATCCGGCTCGCCTCGCCGAAGCCGGTGATCGTGTTCAGCACCCACGCGAGCTCGGCGTGCGCGGGCACCTGCGACTGCACGAACATCGTCGAGCGCTCGGGGTCGATCCCGGCGGCGATGTACTGCGCGGCGAGGGTGCGCGTCTGCTGCTGCAGCCCCTTCGGGTCCTGCGGCACCGTGATGGCGTGCAGGTCGACGATGCAGAAGATGGCGTCGTAGGCGTCCTGCAGGGCGCGCCACTGCAGCACCGCGCCGATGAAGTTGCCGATGTGCAGGGAGTCGGCGCTCGGCTGGATGCCGGAGAAGATGCGGGCCTTGTCGGTCATGGTGCTTCCGTCGTTCGAGGGGGCGGGCTCGGGGTCAGAGCGCGTAGTCGGCGACCACGGGCGTGTGATCCGACCATCGGCCGTCGCGCGAGTCGGCCTTGTCGACCGCGTAGTCGGCGACGCGCTCGCCGAGGGCCGGCGACGCGAGGTGGTAGTCGATCCGCCAGCCGGTGTCGTTGTCGAACGCCTGGCCGCGCCAGGACCACCAGGTGTACGGGCCGTCGACCTCGCCCGCGGCACGGCGGCCGACGTCGACCCAGCCGAGCCCGGCGCCCGAGTTGTAGCGGTCGTCGTCCTCGGCGCCGATGATCCGGTCCCAGTACGCGCGCTCGTCGGGCAGGAACCCGCTGGCCTTCTGGTTGCCGCGCCAGTTGCGGATGTCGAGCCGCCGGTGCGCCACGTTCAGATCGCCGACGACGACCGCGAGCGGATTGTGCGCGGTGAGCTCGGGCAGCCGGGCCTCCATCGCGTCGAGGAAGCGGAACTTGTCGTCCTGCTTCGGGGTGCCGACCTCGCCCGAGTGCACGTAGGCCGAGACGACGGTGAGCACGGTGCCGCCGATCTCGAAGTCGGCTTCGAGCCAGCGGCCGGCGGTGTCGAAGTCCTCCTCGCCGATCGCGACGCGGTGGATGTGGGCCGGCTCGCGGGAGGCGATCGCCACCCCGGCGCGGCCCTTCGCGGTCGCCGCGTCGTGCAGCACGCTCCACTCGGGACCGAGCAGCTGCTCCAGGTCCTCGGTGGCGGCGCGCACCTCCTGCAGGGCGAGGATGTCGACGCCCCGGCCGTCGAGCCACGCGCCCATGCCCTTGCGGAAGGCCGCGCGGACGCCGTTCACGTTGACGGAGGCCACTCGAACGGTCGCGCCAGCCATGCCCTCGAGCCTACCGAGCGCGTGCGACGGGCCCGTCGGCGTCGGCCCCGGTCGGCTCGACCTCGTCCGAACGAGGCGTCTCGTCGCCGGTGTGCTGCTGCGCCTGCTTGAACTCCGAGGCGGTGGGCACGACAGCACGCCGGTGCTCCTCGGCCGTTCGCTCCCGGTCGAGCTGCCGGGTGAGCCGCCAGCGCTCGAGGCCGCGCGCCGCGCGCATCCGCTCCTCCAGCTCGCGCTGGTTCGACTCCGCAACGAGCCGCCGCGCCTCCTCGAGGCGTTCGGCGTCGTCGACGCCGCGCTGCTCGGGGTTCAGCCGCCGGGCGTCGATGCCGGCCTCCTCCATCCCGACCGCGATCCACGACGCGGCGAGCAGGATCGTCTGGCAGACGAAGTTGAAGTAGAGCAGCACCCCGACGAGGGTCGCGAAGGCGCCCATCAGCGGGTTGGAGGATGCCCCGCCGAGGAGCTTCGTGCCGAGGGTCTGCAGGAACGCGAGGCCGATCCCGCCGAGCAGCGCCCCGACGAGCAGGCGCCTGCGCGGGATCGGGATGCCGGACAGCAGCCGGTAGGCCGCCGCGAGCAGCAGGGTGTCGATGACGACGAGTAGCAGCGCGCCGACCGCCGTGGTCGCGAGCTGCTCCACGACGGAGGCGGCGCCGAGCCCGAGCAGGGACAGCACCGCGCCGAGCGCCGTGTTGCTGATCAGGCTGATCACCGCGGTCAGGAGCACCACGACGCCGAACGCGAGCGAGTAGCCGAGGTTCTTCAGGATCAGCAGCACCGGGTTCGTGGTCGGGCCGGGGAGCGAGAACATGATCCGGATGGCGGTCCGCAGCGTGCCGACGAAGCCGACCGTCGTGAAGAGCAGGCCGATGATCGAGATGACGCTGCTCCAGGCGAGACCGGTCGTCCCGAGCAGCGTCGATGCCGGAATCGCGCCGGACATGCCGTCGTAGGCGATGAGGCCGGGGATGAACTGGTTGATGGCGCCGAACACCGCGTGCTGCAGCGGGACGTTCCCCGCAAGCGCGAAGCCGGCGAGGGAGAACACGAGCCAGAGGGCGGCGAAGAGGGCGAAGAGCGCCTGGTAGGTCATGCCGGCCGCGATGAGCGGGCCGTTGTCCCCGGTGTAGTGGAAGAACACCCGGACGGGCTTCCACGCGAGGACCCGCTGCACCAGGCCCGGGATGCCGGAGGCCTGCTGCGGCGGATCCGGCCGTGCCCCGGACGCCTGCACGGGCACCCGGGCGTCCCGGACCCCCTGGTCGGCGGCACCCTCGGTCATGGCGTCACCCTAATCGCGCCGCGGGCGGCGCCGACCGGGCATCCGCTGGGGGAGTTGTCACGGACAACCCGGGCCATATGCTTTCGGCGGGCACCGTCAGCGAGGAGGCAGGCAGATGCGACTGACCGGGATCGGCGTGGGCAGGACCGTGGCCGTCGGGCCGGTGAAGCGGATGCCCGATCCGCTGCCGGAGCCGCCCGAGGGCGCCACGCACGCCGGCGCGGACGCGGAGATCGCCCGCACCCGGTCCGCGCTGCAGCAGGTGGCGGCCGAGCTGAACGAGCGCGGCAGGCGTGCGGGCGGCGAAGCCCGCAACGTGCTCGAGGCGCAGGCGCTGATGGCCGAGGACCCCTCGCTCGTCGATGACGTGGTGGCGCGCATCACCGCGGGGCGCACCGGCGAGCGGGCCGTCTTCGAGGCCTTCCTCGAGTTCCAGGTGATGCTCGTGGGCCTCGGCGGATACATGGCCGAGCGCGCCACGGATCTGGGCGACGTCGCGCAGCGCGTCATCGCGCGCCTCACCGGCGTGCGGGCCCCGGGCGTCCCCGAGTCCGACACCCCGTTCGTGCTCGTCGCGCGCGACCTCGCGCCCGCGGACACCGCGCTGCTCGACCTCGACAAGGTGCTCGCGCTCATCACGAGCGACGGCGGCCCCACCTCGCACACGGCGATCCTCGCCCGCGCGAAGTCCATCCCCGCGATCGTCGGGGTGGGCGGCGCGCAGCAGCTGGCCGAGGGGCAGCTCGTCATCGCGGATGCGTCGACCGGCGAGATCGAGGCCGACCCCGACGACGCTGCGGTGGCCGACGCCCAGCGGCGCATCGAGGAGCGCAGGGCGATGCTGAACGCCCCGATCACGCCCGGCGCGCTCGGTGACGGCACGAGGATCGCCCTGCTCGCGAACCTCGGCAACGCGAAGGACGCCGCCGGAGCCGTGGAACTCGGCGCCGAGGGCGTCGGCCTGTTCCGCACCGAGTTCCTGTTCCTCGACTCGAGGTCGGCGCCGACGGTGCAGGAGCAGCGGGACCAGTACATCGCCCTCCTGAAGGCGTTTTCGGGCAAGAAGGTGGTCGTCCGGGCGCTGGACGCCGGCGCCGACAAGCCGCTCGCGTTCCTCAACGACACCGAGGAGGAGAACCCGGCGCTCGGCCTCCGCGGCCTGCGGGTGCTCCGCGCGCACGAGGACATCCTCCGCGAGCAGCTCACGGCGCTCGCCGAGGCGGACGCTGCGACGGAGGCGGACCTCTGGGTGATGGCGCCGATGGTGTCGGAGCCGGAGGAGAGCGAGTACTTCACCGCGCTCGCCCGGGAGCTCGGCATCGCGACCGCGGGGGTGATGGTGGAGGTGCCGTCGTCGGCGCTGCTCGCCGCGCAGATCCTCGAGTCCGCCGACTTCGTCTCGATCGGCACGAACGACCTCACGCAGTACACGCTCGCCGCGGACCGCCTGCTCGGCACCGTCGCGAACTTCCAGGACCCCTGGCACCCCGCGGTGCTCAGGCTCGTCGCGGAGGTGGGCCGTGCCGGCGCGGCGGCGGGCAAGAGCGTCGGGATCTGCGGCGAGGCGGCGGCGGATCCGCAGCTCGCGGTCGTGCTCGTCGGCCTTGGCGCCACGAGCCTCTCGATGACGCCCGCGGCGCTCGCCGACGTGCGCGCCGAGCTGCTCACCGTGACGCTCGACGAGGCGAGGGCCCGCGCTGCCGCCGCGCTCGCGGCCCCGTCCGCGGCCGCAGCCCGAGCCGCCGCCGCGTCCCTCGTGTAGGGGATCGTCCCGGGTGTAGGCGAGTACACGGCGTGTCGGCCTCCGCCCGGCACGGATGCCTACGGCCGGGACGGTGGGGTCAGGAGTGGAGAGCGGCGAGCACCGCCGCCTGCACCGTCGGCCAGTCGAACAGGACCTGCGCCCAGGTGAATCGGAGGGTGCGGTACCCCTGGCTCGCCGCGATGGCATCCCTCGCTCGGTCCCTGGCGAACTGCCCCTCGTGGTACTCGCGGCCGTCCAGCTCGACGATCAGCCGGCCTTCGACGACGAGATCGACGCGGCCGACGCCCGGGATGTCCACCTGCGGCACCACGTGAAGACCGAGGCTCTGGAGCAGGTATCGGGCGACCGACTCGATCCCGGACTCGCAGCGGATGTCGACCGCGTCGACGAGATCGCGGAGGTGCGCAGGCACTCGAGCACGGAGCACCGCGAGGTCGTCCCGGCGGAAGCGTCGCTCCCGGAGGGCCGAGTCGATGCTCGCGACCGCGAACGCCGCGGGAACCGTCAGCAGGAGGTGCTGGAGCACCAGCACGACCGGCAGGAGCCCGGTGATCAGGGCGGCACGGGGCATCGTGGCGACGCGGTGGACCCGCACACCGGAGGAGGGATCGAGGGGACGCGCGGCATCGTCCGGATCGCGGAGCCGCGGCTCGTTCTCCGCGACGGCGACCGACAGCGGTGGTTCAGGAGGTGCCCAGAAGCCGTAGGCCGCGGCGGCGGTGCCGGCCGTCGCAGGGCCGCCGACGCGCATCGCCCTGACGACATCGGGTGGTGTCGTCGCCGCAGCGTAGTGGCCTCGCCGGACGGCGACGAGGCGGCCGTCGGCCACCGCGGCAGCGACCTGCCGCTTGGCCCAGCCCTGCTCGCGGAGCTCCGCGGACGTCCAGAATCGGTAGTGCACGGCGGAAGGGTGCCCGTGGCCGCAGCGGTCTCGGGCGCAGCCGTGCGTCGAGCGTCCTGAGGGCTGCTCAGGAGCCCCTGTGGAAGAGCCGAGGCCGCGCAGACGCGCCCACCCCGCCCTGCCGCCGGCCACCCGCCGTGCCGCGAGTAGGGCGATGTGCCGGGTGAGGCCGCGCAGCGGCGCGTCGGCCTACACCCCGCACGAACCCCTACGGCCGGGACAGAGACGGGGGCGGGCTACGCGATCTTCACGCGGGCGGCGCCGCGCATCGTCGCGGCCTTCACCTCGCTGATCGCCTTCGTGATCTGGATGCCGCGCGGGCACGCCTCCGTGCAGTTGAAGGTGGTGCGGCAGCGCCACACGCCCTCGCGGTCGTTCAGGATGTCGAGGCGCACGTCGGCGGCCTCATCGCGGCTGTCGAAGATGAAGCGGTGCGCGTTCACGATCGCGGCCGGACCGAAGTACTGGCCGTCGGTCCAGAAGACGGGGCACGAGGTGGTGCATGCCGCGCAGAGGATGCACTTCGTCGTGTCGTCGAAGCGCTCCCGCTGCTCGGCGGACTGCAGGCGCTCGCGGCCCTCGGGCGGCGGCGTCGAGGACTGCAGGAACGGCTGCACCTGCCGGAACGCCGCGAAGAAGGGCTCCATGTCGACGACGAGGTCCTTCTCGAGCGGCAGGCCCTTGATCGCCTCGACGTAGATCGGCTTCGACGGGTCGAGGTCCTTCACCAGCGTCTTGCAGGCGAGCCGGTTGCGGCCGTTGATCCGCATCGCATCCGAGCCGCAGACACCGTGCGCGCACGAGCGGCGGAAGGTGAGCGACCCGTCCTGCTCCCACTTGATCTTGTGCAGGGCGTCGAGGATGCGGTCCGTCGGCAGCACGTCGACGTCGTAGTCGCGCCAGTACGGCTCGGCGTCGACCTCGGGGTTGTAGCGCCGGATGATCAGCGTGATCGTCGAGAAGCCCTCGGCGGGACGGTGCTTGATCGCGGGGTTGATGCCGGTCTCGGCGACGGTGAGGGTCACGCCTAGTACTTCCGCTCCATCGGCTGGTAGCGCGTGATCACCACGGGCTTCCAGTCCAGCTTGATGTGGTCGGACGCGTCCGCGGAGTGCGGGTCGCCCGTGAGGTAGGCCATGGTGTGCTGCATGTAGTTCGCGTCGTCCCTCTTCGGGAAGTCGTCGCGCATGTGGCCGCCGCGGCTCTCCTTGCGGTTCCGCGCGGAGTAGACGACGACCTCGGCGAGGTCGAGCAGGAACCCGAGCTCGATCGCCTCGAGCAGGTCGGTGTTGAAGCGCCGGCCGCGGTCCTGGATGCCGATGTTCTTGTACCGCTCCCGCAGCCCGTGGATGATCTCGGTCACCTTCGCGAGCGACGCGTCGGTGCGGAACACCTGGGCGGATGCGTCCATGTTGTCCTGGAGCTCCTTGCGGAGGTCCGCGACCCGCTCGGTGCCGGTGGAGCCGCGCAGCTGCTCGACGAGGGTGCGCACGGCCCTCGCCGGGTCCTTCGGCAGCGGCACGAAGCTCGCCGTGTTCGCATAGGCCACGGCGTTGTTGCCGGCCCGCTTGCCGAACACGTTGATGTCGAGCAGCGAGTTGGTGCCCAGCCGGTTCGAGCCGTGCACGGACACGCAGGCGCACTCGCCGGCGGCGTACAGCCCGGGCACGACCGTGTCGTTGCTCGAGAGCACCTCGGCGTTCACGTTCGTCGGGATGCCGCCCATCGCGTAGTGCGCGGTCGGCATGACCGGGACCGGCTCGGTGACCGGGTCGACGCCGAGGTAGGTGCGCGCGAACTCCGTGATGTCGGGCAGCTTCGTCTCGAGCACCTCGGCCCCGAGGTGGGTGCAGTCGAGCAGGACGTAGTCCTTCAGCGGCCCGGCGCCGCGGCCCTCGGCCACCTCCTGCACCATGCAGCGGGACACGATGTCGCGAGGTGCGAGGTCCTTGATGGTCGGGGCGTAGCGCTCCATGAACCGCTCGCCCGAGGCGTTGCGCAGGATCGCGCCCTCGCCGCGGGCGCCCTCGGTGAGGAGGATGCCGAGCTTCGCGAGGCCGGTCGGATGGAACTGGAAGAACTCCATGTCCTCGAGCGGAAGGCCCTTGCGCCAGATGATGCCGACGCCGTCACCGGTGAGTGTGTGCGCGTTCGAGGTGGTCTTGTAGATCTTCCCGAAGCCGCCGGTCGCGAAGACGATCGACTTCGCCTGGAAGACGTGGATGTCGCCGGTCGCGAGCTCGTACGCGACGATGCCGCTCGGCCGCTGCACCGTGCGCCCGTTCTCGACGACGGTCGTCATCACGAGGTCGAGCGCGTAGTACTCGTTGTAGAACTCGATGCCGTGCTTGACGCAGTTCTGGTACAGCGTCTGCAGGATCATGTGGCCGGTGCGGTCGGCCGCGTAGCAGGCCCGGCGCACGGGCGCCTTGCCGTGCTCGGAGGTGTGCCCGCCGAAGCGGCGCTGGTCGATCTTGCCCTCGGGGGTGCGGTTGAACGGCAGGCCCATGTTCTCGAGGTCGATGACCGCGTCGATGGCCTCCTTCGCGAGGATCTCGGCCGCGTCCTGGTCCACCAGGTAGTCGCCGCCCTTCACCGTGTCGAAGGTGTGCCACTCCCAGCTGTCCTCCTCCACGTTCGCGAGCGCGGCGGCCATGCCGCCCTGCGCCGCGCCCGTGTGGGAGCGGGTGGGGTAGAGCTTCGTGATGACCGCGGTGCGCGCCTTCGGGCCCGCCTCGATCGCCGCACGCATCCCCGCACCGCCGGCGCCGACGATGACGACGTCGTGCCGGTGGTACTTGATCCCGTCGATCTCACGCTCGTCCGGGCCCTCGTCGGTCCAGGACAGCACGTCCTCGGGATCGCGCTCCGGTCCACCGGGGTTCGTCGAGCGGTCGTTGCCGCGCAACGCGTTCGCGGCGCGCTTGAGGGGGTTCTCGGGAGTCACTTGACCGCCTTGCAGAAGTCGGGGAGGTTCGCGGCGAGGCCGTTGGCCGGGCACGGGTCGAACGTGAAGATGACGAGCGTGCCGAGCACGATCAGCACCACCGTCGCTGCGACGAGCGCGTACTTGACGACGCGGTTCGCCAGCGGAGAGACGACGTAGTCGTTCGTGATCGTGCGCATCCCGTTCGCACCGTGGATGAGGGCGAGCCAGAGCATCAGCGCGTCCCAGATCTGCCAGAACGGGGTCGCGTACTTGCCGGCGATGAAGGCGAAGTCGATCTGCCGCACGCCGTCGCCGGCGACCAGGTTGATGAAGAGGTGGCCGAAGATCAGCACGACCAGCACGACGCCGGAGGCGCGCATGTAGATCCAGCCCCACTTCTCGATGTTGAAGCGGCGGTTCCGGTGCACCGGCGCGCTGCGCGGCGCCTCGATCGTGGTGGCCATCAGCGGGGGAACTCCTCGATGATCGTGAACAGCTGCCGCGGCGCGAAGCCGGCCATGACGATCACCCAGAGCACGATCACGGCCCAGAACATGCCGCGCTGGTGCTTCGTGCCGAAGCTCCAGAAGTCGATGAGGATGATCCGCAGCCCGTTGAAGGCGTGGAAGACGATCGCCGCGACGAGGGCGAGCTCACCGAGCCCCATGATCGGGTTCTTGTAGGTGGCGATCACCCCGTCGTAGAGCTGCGGGGAGACGCGGATCAGCGCGGTGTCCATGATGTGGACGAGCAGGAAGAAGAAGATCCCGACGCCGGTGATCCGGTGCAGGACCCAGGACCACATCCCCTCGTGCCCGCGGTAGACCGTGCCCGCCGGTGCCTTCGGCAGTGACAGTCGCGTGGTGCGGGTGGGGGAGAGCTCGGGCGCGGGCCTCGTTGACACCATGCGCTACAACCGCCTCCTCGAACCGATATCGGATTCGATCCTACGTCCGCCGAAGCGTGCTCCCGACCCCTAACGGGGGCGCGGGCGCTCTCCGTGTCGCGCCCCCGTTCCCCGAGCCGTCCGCGGCCTCGGACCCCGGGAATCCGGGGCGCGGCGACCGCCATCGCTACAGTGGCGCGCATGACGGACAGCACCATGCGCTGGGCGGGCCGCGGCACCGAGCCGGATGCGGTGGACCGGTTCTACGCGGTCATCCCGGCCGGCGGGATCGGGTCGCGCCTCTGGCCGCTGTCCCGCGCCGACGCGCCCAAGTTCCTGCACGACCTGACCGGCTCGGGGGAGACCCTGCTCAAGGAGACCTGGGACCGGCTGACGCCGATCGCCGGGGAGGACCGGGTGATGGTCGTGACCGGCCGGGCGCATCGCGCCGCCGTCGAGGCGCAGCTGCCCGGCCTGTCGGACCGGAACATCGTGCTCGAGAGCGAGCCCAAGGACTCCTCGGCCGCGATCGGGCTGGCCGCCGCGATCCTCGAGCACCGCGAGCCGGGCGTGATCATCGGCTCGTTCGCCGCCGACCACGTGATCGGCGACCTCCGCCGCTTCCGCCAGGCGGTCGTCGAGGCCGTCGTGGTGGCCGACCAGGGCTACATCGCGACGATCGGGATCGTGCCGACCGAGCCCGCGATCGGGTTCGGCTACATCAAGCGCGGCGCGGGCCTCGAGGTCGAGGGGGCGCCGAGCGCGCTGCTCGTCGACCGGTTCGTGGAGAAGCCCGACCTCGACACGGCCCGCGGCTACGTCGACTCCGGCGACTTCCTCTGGAACGCCTCCATGTTCATCACCCGCGCGGACGTGCTGCTGACCGAGATGGCGAAGACGAAGCCCGACCTGGTGCGCGGCCTCCGGCGCCTCGCGGAGGCCTGGGACACCCCCGACCGCGGCGCCGTCGTCGACCAGGTGTGGCCGGGGCTCGAGAAGATCGCGATCGACTACGCGGTCGCGGAGCCGGCGGCCGCCGCCGGCCGGCTCGCGGTCGTGCCCGGCGACTTCAGCTGGGACGACGTCGGCGACTTCGCCTCGATCGCGAAGCTGCAGTCCGGCGGCCGCGGCAGCGACCTCGCGATCCTCGGCGCCCGCGCGCGCGTGCTCGCCGATTCCTCCAGCGGCATCGTCGTGACCGACAGCGACCGGCTGATCACGCTGATCGGGGTCGACAACATCGTCGTCGTCGACACCCAGGACGCGCTGCTCGTCACCACGAGCGAGCACGCCCAGCGGGTGAAGAGCGTCGTGGATGCGCTGAAGCTGTCCGGCCGCACCGACGTGCTCTGACCGCGGGACCGCCGGGTTCCGTCTCGGTCCCGTAACCATCCCGGGGTCCGCTTCCCGGGGTGACGCGCCGGGTGCGGCGTCCCGTTAGCCTGACCCCGATCGCGTAGCCCGCGATCCCCGACCGGACCTCACGAAGGACATCTCTTGACCAGAATCGCATCGCGCTTCGGCCTCGGCGGCGTCGCCGCCGTCGGCGTGCTCGCCCTGCTCACGGCTTGCGGGGCCGCGCCCTCCTCGTCGTCATCGGCGTCGGGCTCCGGCTCGGCCACGAAGGCCGCCTCCAAGTACCTCCCCTGCATCGTCTCCGACCAGGGCGGCTTCGACGACCACTCCTTCAACGAGCTCGGGCTCAAGGGCGTCCAGCAGGCGGCCGGCACGATCGGCTCCTCCTACAAGAAGGTGCAGTCGGCCACCGCGAACGACTACGCGTCGAACATCGCGAACCTGATCTCGCAGAAGTGCAACATCATCGTCGCGTCCGGCTTCAACCTCGTGGCCGCTGTCAAGGACGCCGCCGCGAAGAGCACGAGCACCGACTTCGCGATGATCGACGACAACTCGATCAAGGCGCCGAACGTGAAGCCCGTCGTCTTCGAGACGGACGAGGCCGCGTTCCTCGGCGGCTACGCCGCGGCCGCGTACTCGAAGACCGGCAACGTCGCCACCTGGGGCGGCCTCGCCATCCCGCCGGTCACCATCTACATGGACGGCATCGCGGACGGCATCGCGTACTACAACCAGCAGAAGCACAAGAACGTGAAGCTGCTGGGCTGGGACGTCAAGACCCAGAAGGGCACGTTCGTCGGCAACTTCACCGACCAGAACAAGGCCAAGACGATCACGTCGAACTTCCTCAACTCGAACGCCGACGTGGTCATCCCCGTCGCGGGCAGCCTCTACCAGGGCGCCGGCGCGGCGATCAAGTCGTCCGGCAAGCCGGCGGTGCTCGAGGGCGTGGACGCGGACCTCTACAACACCGACACCGCGGGCTACAAGAGCCTGATGCTCGTCTCGATCCTGAAGAACATCCAGTCCGCCGCGAACGCGGTCGTGACGCAGGCGGCGAGCGGCAAGACGTTCGACAACACCGAGTACCTCGCGACGCTCAAGAACAACGGCGTCGGGCTCTCGCCGTTCCACGACTACGAGAGCAAGATCCCGTCGACCCTGCCGGCCGAGCTGACGGCAATCCAGAAGGGCATCAGCGACGGGTCCATCAAGGTCCAGTCGCCCTCGTCCTTCACCAAGTAGGCGGACCCGCCTCGGACGGCCCGGCTCCCCGCTCACGGGGGACCGGGCCGTCCCGTTCTCGCCAGCGTCGCTGCGCGGGGGGAGAATCATTCGTCGTGAAGCTCGAACTGCGCGGGATCACGAAGCGGTTCGGACCGCTCACCGCGAACGACCACATCGACCTCGTCGTGGAGGCCGGTGAGATCCACTGCCTCCTCGGGGAGAACGGGGCGGGCAAGTCCACCCTGATGAACGTCCTGTACGGGCTCTACCAGCCCGACGAAGGCGAGATCCTGCTCGACGACGCCGTCCAGCACTTCTCGGGCCCCGGCGACGCGATGCGCGCGGGCATCGGCATGGTCCACCAGCACTTCATGCTCGTCCCCGTCTTCACCGTGGCCGAGAACGTGATGCTCGGTCACGAGTCGACGCGCTTCGGCGGTCGGCTCGACCTCGCCGCGGCGCGGGAGTCGGTCAAGGCCATCTCGGACCGGTTCGGCTTCGACGTCGATCCGGACGCGCGCGTCGAGGACCTCCCCGTCGGCGTGCAGCAGCGCGTCGAGATCATCAAGGCGCTGTCGCGGGACGCGAAGGTGCTCGTCTTCGACGAGCCGACCGCGGTCCTGACCCCGCAGGAGACCGACGAGCTCATGGGGATCATGCGGCAGCTGAAGTCCTCCGGCACCGCCATCGTCTTCATCACCCACAAGCTGCGGGAGGTCCGCGAGGTCGCGGACCGCATCACCGTCGTCCGCCTCGGCAAGGTCGTGGGGGAGGCGCAGCCGACGGCCACGAACACCGAGCTCGCCTCGCTCATGGTCGGCCGTGCCGTGGAGCTCACCGTCGAGAAGCAGCCGCCGACCCTCGGCGACGACGCCCTCGTCGTCGAGGACCTCGTGGTCCGCGGCCCCGGCGGCGCGGCGCTCGTCGACGGCGTGAGCTTCACCGTCAAGGCGGGGGAGATCCTCGCGATCGCCGGCGTGCAGGGCAACGGGCAGACCGAGCTCACCGAGGCGATCTTCGGGCTGCAGCCGAACGTGACCGGCCGCATCCTGCTCGACGGCAAGCCGCTGACCGGGCGAAGCGTCAAGGACGTCCTCGCCGCCGGTGCCGGGTTCGTGCCCGAGGACCGCCAGCACGACGGCCTCGTGCCCGAGTTCACGATCGCCGAGAACCTCATGCTCGACCGGTCGGACGGTGCGCCGTTCGTCCGCTTCGGTGCGCTGCGCCTCGACGACCTGAACGCCTTCGCGACCGAGAAGCTCGGCGAGTTCGACGTGCGCGCGCAGAGCATCCAGACGCGCGTCGGACGCCTGTCGGGCGGCAACCAGCAGAAGGTCGTGCTCGCCAGGGAGCTGTCCCGGGACCTGCGGCTCTTCGTCGCCGCCCAGCCCACACGCGGGCTCGACGTCGGCTCGATCGAGTTCGTGCACGAGCGGATCGTCGCGACGCGCGACGCCGGCATCCCGGTGGTGGTGATCTCCACCGAGCTCGACGAGGTGGTGGCGCTCGCCGACCGGATCGCGGTCATGTACCGCGGCCGGATCGTCGGGATCGTGCCCGCGGACACGCCCCGCGACGTGCTCGGGCTGATGATGGCGGGCGAGGCCCCGGAGAAGGTGGCGGCATGAGCGGCATCGAAGGCACCACCCTCCCGGTCGCGGAGACGGGCGACGACGAGCTGACGCTCGAACCGGGCCAGACGCCCGCGGCGCCGGCCACGCCCGAGCCCGAGCGGACGGGCTTCCAGCGGTTCCTGCACGACCTCGTCACCGGCAGCTTCCTGATCACGGTGCTCGCGATCGTCGCGTCGCTGATCCTCGGCGGCGTGCTGATCGCCGTGACCAGCCCGGCGGTGCAGGCCGCGGCGGGCTACTTCTTCGCCCGGCCCAGCGACACGATCGTCGCGATCGTCCAGTCCGTCGGCGGCGCCTACGCGTCGCTGTTCCAAGGCGGCGTCTACGACTTCACCGCCACGACGTTCGTGGCGGGCATCAGCCCGTTCCTGAGGAGCCTCGGGTTCGCCACCCCGCTCATCGCGGCCGGGCTCGGCATCGCGATCGGCTTCCGGGCGGGCTTGTTCAACATCGGCGGCCAGGGCCAGATCCTCATCGCCGGCGCGGTCGCCGGCTGGATCGGCTTCGCCTGGAACGGGCCGCCCGTCCTGCACCTGATCGTCGCGGTGGTCGGCGGCCTGCTCGGCGGCGCGATCTGGGCCGGCATCGTGGGCCTGCTGAAGGCGCAGACCGGGGCGCACGAGGTGATCGTCACGATCATGCTCAACTACGTCGCGTTCTACCTGCTCGACTTCCTGCTGCACACCCCCGTGCTCCAGGCGCCCGGGTCGAACAACCCGAAGACGGCCGCAGAGCTGCCCACCGCGGTCCTGCCGTCGCTGTTCGGGCTCCCGGTGAACCTCGGCTTCCTGCTCGCGATCGTCGCGACGCTCGCTGCCGCCTGGCTCCTGAACCGGTCGAGCCTCGGCTTCAAGCTCCGCGCGGTCGGCGAGAACCCCGCGGCCGCCCGCACGGCGGGCATCGACGTGAAGCGGATCACGATCCTGGCGCTCGCGATCTCCGGCCTGCTCGTCGGCTTCGCCGGGGTCTATCAGGTGCTCGGCCAGACCACGAGTGGGTTCGGCAACGACTTCGACGCCTCCATCGGCTTCAACGCGATCACCGTCGCGCTCCTCGGCCGCTCCCGCCCCTGGGGCGTGTTCGGGGCCGGGATCCTCTTCGGCGTCTTCGAGAACGGCGGATACACCATGCAGGCCGCGAACAGCGTCGACCTCAACGTCGTCTCGGTCATCCAGTCGCTGATCGTGCTCTTCATCGCGGCGCCCCCGCTGGTGCGGACGATCTTCCGGCTGCCCACGCCCGGCGCGCGCCGGAAGGGGGTGCGGGCGGCATGACGAGCATCGGAGCGGCCCTCCCTGGCACGGCCACCGGCGCCTCGTCCGTGCGCCATTGGAAGCTGCCGATCGTGTACGGCGCCATCACCCTCGTCGCCCTGCTGCTGCTCGTCGTGCTCGGGCGCCCCGGCAGCGCGACCATCGGCCTGAACGGCGGGAACGCCGTCCAGCTGCCGCCGCTCGTGCTGCCCGCCCGCGGCACCGGCATCGTCACCGTGCTCATCGGCGTCGTCTGCACGGTCATCAGCGTGCTGCTCACCCGCAGCGGCCGCCGGCAGTCGATCTGGCTGCCGATCGTGTTCGCGCTCGCGATGCTGGTCGGGCTGCTCGTCTGGGCCACGAGCGGCGAGACCCTGCCGCTGCCGGGCCTGCTCGCCGGCTCGCTCGCGCTGTCCGTCCCGCTGATCTTCGGCGCGCTCGGCGGCGTGATCAGCGAACGCGTCGGGGTGGTGAACGTGGCGATCGAGGGCCAGCTGCTCGCCGGCGCCTTCGTCTCCGCGGTCGTCGGGTCGCTGACCAAGAACCTCTTCGCCGGCCTGATCGCCGCGATGGTCGCCGGCGTGCTCGTGTCCTTCGTGCTCGCCGCGTTCGCGATCAAGTACCTCGTCGACCAGGTCATCGTCGGCGTCGTGCTGAACGTGCTCGTGCTCGGCCTCACGAGCTTCCTCTACTCGGCGGCCCTCGTCCCCGCGTCGGCGGCGCTCAACTCGCCGCCGCAGTTCGAGCCGATCGCGATCCCGCTGCTGTCGGCGATCCCGATCATCGGGCCGGTGCTCTTCGACCAGACCCTGATCGTCTACATCATGTACGTCGCGGTCGCCGCGGTGACGATCGGGCTCTTCGCGACCCGGTGGGGACTCCGCCTGCGGGCCGTGGGCGAGCATCCGCAGGCCGCGGACACCGTCGGCATCAACGTGTCCGGCACCCGCTTCTGGAACGTCTCGCTCGCGGGCGCGATCGCCGGGCTCGGCGGCGCCTACTTCACGCTCGCGGCCGTGCCGTCGTTCAGCAAGGATGTGACGAGCGGCGCCGGATTCATCGCCCTCGCCGCGGTCATCTTCGGCCAGTGGAACCCCGTACGTGCCACCCTGGCGGCGCTGCTGTTCGGCTTCGCCAGCAACCTGCAGAACGTGCTCGGGATCCTGAACAGCCCGGTGCCGAGCGACTTCCTGCTGATGCTGCCGTACCTCGTCACGATCTTCGCGGTCGCCGGGTTCGTCGGACAGGTGCGCGGGCCGGCCGCCGCGGGGAAGCCGTACATCAAGGGATGAGCGACATCGACTGGGCTGCGCTGCGCGAGGCCGCGGTGGCCGCCGCCGCGAAGGCCTACGTGCCGTACTCGCGGTTCCCGGTGGGTGCCGCGGCGCTCGTCGACGACGGGCGGGTCGTCTCCGGCTGCAACGTCGAGAACGCGTCCTACGGCCTGACCCTCTGCGCGGAGTGCGCGCTGGTCTCGGCGCTCGCGATGTCCGGCGGCGGGCGGCTCGTCGCGTTCGCCTGCGTCGACGGGCACGGGGCGGCCCTGATGCCGTGCGGCCGTTGCCGGCAGCTGCTCTACGAGCACTCGGCCGAGGGGATGCTGCTCGCGACCGTGAGCGGCATCCGCACGATCGACGAGGTGCTGCCCGATGCGTTCGGGCCGCGCACCCTCGCCGCCTATCGCGACGAGGACGCCAGCTAACTTGGAGCGGTGAGCGAAGCCTTCGACGCCGTCGACCTGATCGTCGCCAAGCGGGAGCGCCGCGTGCTCTCGACCGAGGAGATCGACTGGCTCGTCGACGCGTACACGCGGGGCGTGGTCGCCGACGAGCAGATGTCGGCCTGGGCGATGGCGGTGCTGCTGAACGGCATGGACCGGCGGGAGATCCGCGACCTGACCCTCGCGATGATCGCGTCGGGCGAGCGGATGTCGTTCGAGGGCCTCGGCCGGCGCACGGTGGACAAGCACTCGACCGGTGGCGTCGGCGACAAGATCACGCTGCCGCTCGCCCCGCTCGTGGCCTCCTTCGGGGTGGCGGTGCCGCAGCTCTCCGGCCGCGGGCTCGGCCACACGGGCGGCACGCTCGACAAGCTCGAGTCCATCCCGGGCTGGCGCGCGGACGTGACGCCGGACGCGATGCGGGCGCAGCTGGCGGACATCGGCGCGGTGATCTGCGCCGCGGGCGGCGACCTCGCGCCCGCCGACAAGCGCCTCTACGCCCTCCGCGACACCACAGGCACCGTCGAGGCGATCCCGCTGATCGCGTCGAGCATCATGTCGAAGAAGATCGCCGAGGGCACCAGCGCGCTCGTGCTCGACGTGAAGTTCGGGTCCGGCGCCTTCCTCCGCCGCCGGGAGGACGCCGACGAGCTCGCCCGCACCATGGTCGACCTCGGCACCGACGCAGGCGTGACCACCGTCGCGCTGCTCACCGACATGTCGGTGCCGCTCGGGCTCGCGGTCGGCAACGCGGTCGAGGTGGCCGAGAGCGTCGAGGTGCTCGCCGGCGGTGGCCCGGCGGATGTCCGGGAGCTCACCGTGGCCCTCGCGCGGGAGATGCTCGCGCTCGCCGGGCTGCCCGACGCGGATCCGGCCGCCGCGCTCGACGACGGCCGCGCCATGGACGTCTGGCGGCGGATGATCGCCGCGCAAGGCGGCGACCCGGACGCGCCGCTGCCGGAGGCCCGCGAGCGCACCGTGGTCACGGCCGAGTCCGACGGCGTGCTCGTCGAGCAGGACGCGAAGGCCGTCGGCGTGGCCGCCTGGCGGCTCGGGGCCGGCCGCGCCCGCCAGGGTGATCCCGTGCAGCACGGCGCCGGCGTGCTCCTGCACGCGAAGCCCGGGGACCGCGTGACGGCGGGCCAGCCGCTCGCGACGTTGCTCACCGATGAGCCGGCCCGGTTCCCGCGGGCGGAGGCGATGCTCCGCGAGGCGCACCGCATCGCCCCGGCCGGCACGGCGGTGCCCGAGGGTCCCCTCGTCGCCGGCCGCATCGCCGCCTCGTGAACCGGCGGGCGCGCGACCTCCGCGCCCGGTAGCCTGAGGACCGTGTCGGGGGCTTCGCCGTGGTTGCTGTGGAACGACGTGGATGCCGCGCGCCTGCCGAAGGTGTCGTTGCACGACCACCTGGACGGGGCGCTGCGCCCCGCGACGATCGTCGAGATCGCCGGTGAGACGGGCGTCGAGCTCCCCGAGACCGACCCCGCGTCGCTCGCGACCTGGTTCCACGAGCACGCCGACTCCGGCTCCCTCGTCGACTACCTGAAGACCTTCGACGTGACCACGTCGGTGATGCAGACCGCCCCGGCGCTCACCCGCATCGCCCGCGAGTACGTGCAGGACCTCGCCGCCGACGGCGTCGTGTACGGCGAGGTGCGCTGGGCGCCCGAGCAGCACCTCAGCGCCGGCCTCACGCTCGATGCGGCCGTCGAGGCCGTGCAGGCGGGGCTCGAGCAGGGCGTCGAAGCCGTGCGGCAGGAGGGCCGTGCCATCCGCGTCGGCCAGCTCGTCACCGCGATGCGGCACAACGACCGGGCGCTCGAGATCGCGGAGCTCGCCCTGCGCCACCGCGACCGCGGCGCCGTCGGCTTCGACATCGCGGGCGCCGAGGCCGGCTTCCCTCCCTCGCGGCACCGGCTCGCCTTCGAGTTCCTCGCCGAGCACTGCTTCCCGGTCACCGTCCACGCGGGCGAGGCCGACGGGCTCGACTCCATCCGCTCGGCCCTCGTCGACGGGCGCGCGCTGCGGCTCGGGCACGGCGTGCGGATCGCGGAGGACCTCGTGCTCGAGCGCGAGGACCAGGAGAACTCGTACGTCACCGTCGGACGGCTGGCGCGCTGGGTGCGCGACCGGCAGATCCCGCTCGAGCTCTCGCCGCAGTCGAACCTGCAGACCGGCGCCATCGCGGCGTGGGGCGACCGGCTCGAGGACCATCCGTTCGACCTGCTCTACCAGCTCGGCTTCCGGGTCACCGTGAACACCGACAACCGGCTGATGAGCGACACGAGCCTCTCGAAGGAGCTCTCGCTGCTCACGGAGGCCTTCGACTACGACCTCGACGACCTGCTCACGTTCCAGCTGAACGCGGCCGAGGCGGCGTTCCTGCCGCTCGAGGACCGCGACGAGCTCGGCGACACCCTCACCCGCGGATTCGAGGCGATCTGACGTGACGGTGAAGATCGTGACCATCTGCGGCGCAGGGGTCGGCACGAGCGAGATCCTGCGGGTCTCCGCCTCCCGGGTGCTCGCGCGCCTCGGCATCGACGCCGAGGTCGTGGCGACGGACGTGGAGCACGTGCAGGAGCTCGCGGAGGACGCCCAGGTGATCCTCGCGACGCCTGAGCACGTGAAGCACATCGGCCGCACCTACGCGCAGATCATCGTGGTGCAGAACATCCTCGACCAGGAGGAGCTCACCGAGAAGCTCTCGGACGCCCTCGGCGACTGACTCCGTCCGGGAGTCGCCACTGGTGGTGACTTCTTCGCTCGGGAAGTCGCCACGAGTGGCAACCCGTGAGGGGTGATGGCCCATTGACGGTTGCCACTTTCTGCGACCTTGAGCGCCTCAAGGTCGCAGAAAGTGGCAACAGCCCGGCTGTCGGCCGGGTGGGTCGTCAGCCGGCGAGGAGGGCGTGGACGCCGTCGCGGAGGGCGGCCAGCTTCGCGTCCGTCTCCGCGCGCCGCTCCTCGGGCGTCGCGGCGTCCGACCAGACGTCGAGGTAGGCCTTCAGCTTCGGCTCGGTGCCGCTCGGCCGCACCACGAGGCGCGCGCCGCCGGCAAGGGTGTACCGCAGCACGTCGGACGGCGGCAGGCCGTCGGATCCGTCGAGCAGGTCGTTCACGGACTCCACCCTCAGCGACCCCACCGCGGCGGGAGGCCGCTCACGGAGCCGCGTCATGATCGCGGTGATCTCGTCCAGGTCCTGCACGCGCAGCGAGATCTGATCCGAGTCGAAGCGGCCGATCGCTGCCTCGATGTCGGCCAGCCGGTCCTCGATCGTGCGCCCCTCGTTCGCCAGCCGCACCGCCTCGCGGAGCACGACGACGAGCGCGGAGACGCCGTCCTTGTCGCGGACCGTCTTCGGATCCACGAGGTAGCCGAGGGCCTCCTCGAAGCCGTACAGCAGCCCGGGCGCGCGGGAGATCCACTTGAAGCCGGTCAGCGTCTGCGCGTACGCGAACCCGAAGTGGTCCGCGATCCGGGCGAGGCCGGGTGTCGAGACGATCGAGGTGGCGAGCGTGCCACCGGCGGTGTGCGCCTGCGAGGCGATGGTCCAGCCCAGCAGCAGGCCGGTCTCGTTGCCGCTGAGCCGCCGCCATCCGTCGCCGTCGGGGACCGCGACGGCGAGCCGGTCGGCGTCGGGGTCGTTGGCGAGCGCGAGAGCCGCGCGCGAGCTGCGCGCCGCCTCGAAGGCGGGGTCGAGGGTGCCGGGCTCCTCGGGGTTCGGGAAGGGCGCGGTCGGGAAGTCGGGGTCCGGCTCGGCCTGCGACGGCACGACGATCGGCTGCGGCAGCCCCGCGGCCGCGACGACCTGCCGCACCTTGGCGAGGCCCACGCCGTGCATCGGCGTGTAGACCCAGCGGATGTCGCCGCGTACCCCGTCCGCCAGGCGCGCGGTCGCGGTGATGTAGCGGCCGATCAAGTCCTCGCCGGCGATAGTCACCTCGCGCGAGGTCGGCGGCAGACCGCCCTCGGCGGCCACCGCGTCGATCTCGGCGAGCACGCGCGCGTCGTCCGGGCTCACGAGCTGCGAGCCGGCGTCCGCATCCCCGAGGTAGAGCTTGTAGCCGTTGTCGGGTGCCGGGTTGTGGGAGGCGGTGATCATGACTCCGGCGCTCGCGCCGAGGTCGCGGACCGCGAACGCGAGGATCGGGGTCGGCAGGGCGCGGGGGAGCAGGGTCACCTCGACGCCGGCCGCGGCGAGCACCTCGGCGGCGTCCCGGGCGAACCGGTCCGACTTGTGCCGGGCGTCATGGCCCACGACCACGGTCGGCCGGTCGGTGCGCGTCGCGAGGAAGCGGGCGAGGCCCGCGGAGGTGCGCATCACGACGACCCGGTTCATCCGGTTCGGTCCCGCACCGAGCGGGCCGCGGAGGCCCGCCGTGCCGAACTCGAGCCGGGCGCCGAAGCGGTCGGCGAGGGCGGCTTCGTCGTCGGCGTCGAGCAGCGCCTGCAGCTCGGCACGCGTATCCGGGTCGGGATCGATCGCCAGCCAGGCCTCGGCCGCGGCGCGCACGTCGCCGCTCATGCCGCGGCCAGGTCGGTCGCGACGGCCGCGACGATGCGCGCGAGCAGGTCGGCGAGGCGGCCCTCCGCCTCCTTGCCGGCCGCGAGCACCTCCGCGTGGCTGAGCGGCGTCGACTGGATGCCGGCCGCCAGGTTGGTGATGAGCGACATCCCGAGCACCTCCATGCCGGCTTCGCGGGCCGCGATCGCCTCGAGCGCGGTCGACATCCCGACGATCGATCCGCCGATGGTGCGCGCCATCGCCACCTCGGCGGGGGTCTCGTAGTGCGGGCCGCGGAACTGCACGTAGACGCCCTCGTCGAGGGTCGGATCCACCTGCCGCGCGATCCCGCGGAGCCGACGCGAGTAGAGGTCGGTGAGGTCGACGAACGTCGCCCCCTCGAGCGGCGACGCGGCGGTCAGGTTGATGTGGTCCTCGATCAGCACCGGCGTGCCGGGTTTCCAATGCGGACGGATGCCGCCCGCCCCGTTCGTGAGCACCATGACCCGGGCGCCCGCGACGGCCGCGGTGCGGACGCTGTGCACGACCCGGCGGACGCCGCGCCCCTCGTAGAAGTGCGTGCGGGCGCCGATCACGAGCGCGTGGAGGCCGTGCTCGAGCTCGATCGAGGTGAGCGTGCCGGAGTGGCCGGGGACGCCGGATCGCGTGAAGCCCGGCACCTCCTCGGCCGGCACGACGGCGACGGTGCGGCCGAGGCGCTCGGCCGCTTCGCCCCATCCGCTGCCGAGCGTCAGGGCGATGTCGTGGCGCACCACGCCGGTGCGCTCGGCCAGCGCGGCGGCCGCCAGCTCGGCGACGGCGGTGGGCGGGGTCTCGAGGTCGTCGAGGGAGGGCTCGGCCATGTCGTCAAGCCTAGGAGCGACGGATGAGCGTTGCCGAGCCGCCAGAATGTCGTGCATGCCCTACGAGTTCGATCGCAAGCAGCGGATCGCCGTGGTGGGCGGCGGCCCCGGCGGCTACGAGGCCGCGCTCGCCGGCGCCCAGCTCGGCGCCGACGTGACGCTCGTCGAGCGGGTCGGGGTCGGCGGCGCCGCGGTGCTCACCGATGTGGTGCCGTCGAAGACGCTCATCGCGACCGCCGAGGCGACCGACGCGATCGCGTCCGCCGGCGACCTCGGGGTGCAGTTCTCCGTCCCGAACGCGGCCGGCCGCGCGAGCCGCCCCGACATCGCGATCAACCTCGGCGTGATCAACCGGCGGGTGCGGGCGCTCGCCCGCCAGCAGTCCGAGGACATGCGCACGAACCTGGAGCAGGCGGGCGTGCGGATCGTCGCGGGCGAGGGGCGCCTCGACGCACCCGGCCGCGTGATCGTCTCGACGGGGAAGGGCAGGACCGCGCACGACTTCGACGAGATCGAGGCGGACACCGTCGTCATCGCCACCGGCTCGAGCCCCCGCAAGCTGCCGTCCGCGATGCCGGACGGGGAGCGCATCCTCACCTGGACGCAGCTCTACGAGCTCGACGAGGTGCCCGAGCACCTCATCGTGGTCGGCTCCGGCGTCACCGGCGCCGAGTTCGCCTCCGCGTACATGCAGCTCGGCAGCGAGGTCACGCTCGTCTCGAGCCGCGACCGGGTGCTGCCCGGCGAGGACGCGGATGCGGCCGCCGTGCTCGAGGACGTCTTCACGCGCGGCGGGATGCACCTGCTCTCGCGCAGCCGCGCCACCTCGGTGCGCCGGGACGGCGACGGCGTCGTCGCGCTGCTGTCGGACGGCCGCGAGATCCGCGGCAGCCACTGCCTCATGGCCGTCGGCTCGGTGCCGAACACCGCGGGCATCGGGCTCGAGGAGGCCGGCGTGCAGCTGGCACCCTCCGGGCACATCCGGGTGAACCGGGTCGCCAGCACCTCGCAGCCCGCCGTCTACGCGGCGGGGGACTGCACGACCGCGCTGCCGCTCGCATCCGTCGCGTCCATGCAGGGGCGCACGGCCGTCTTCCACGCCCTCGGCGACGCCGTCACGCCGCTCGAGCTGCGCAACGTGGCCTCGAACGTCTTCACCCAGCCCGAGATCGCGACGGTCGGCTGGACCCAGCGGCAGATCGAGGACGGCATCGCGCAGGGCGAGATCTACAAGCTCCCGCTGAGCCAGAACCCGCGCGCCAAGATGCAGGGGCTCACCGACGGGTTCGTGAAGCTCTTCGCGCGGACCGGATCGGGCACCGTCATCGGCGGCGTGATCGCGGCGCCGAGGGCGAGCGAGCTGATCCTGCCGATCGCCCTCGCGGTGGAGCACCGGCTGACCGTCGACCAGCTGGCCCGAGCGTTCAGCGTCTACCCCTCGCTGTCCGGCGCCATCACGGACGCCGCGCGGGCCATGCACATCGTCGCCTGACGCCGCGTCGCGCCCACCCCAATCGCGCCGTTCCGGAGAAATCGGACGACACGCCGCCCGTCGGCGCCACGGCGCGGCGTGTCGCTCAAGAACTCCGGAACGACGCGATGAAGGGCCGGCTCAGACCGGGGCGGGCACCGAGGCGTCGTCGAGGATCTCGAGCAGCACCGTGCCGGACGCGACCGTGGTGCCGGCCTTCGCCGTGAGGCCGGAGACCACGCCGTCGCGGTGGGCCGTGATCGGCTGCTCCATCTTCATGGCCTCGAGCACGGCGACGAGCTCGCCGGTGACGACCCGCTGACCCGCCTTCACGGCGACCTTCACGATGGTGGCCTGCATCGGCGCCTTCACCGCGTTGCCGGATGCGCCGGTGGCCCGGCCGCCGCCGCTGCTGCGCCGGCGGGGCGGGGGAGCGGGCGGGGTGACCCCGCTGTCGCCCTTCGCGAGGGCGGCGGGCAGCGAGACCTCGATCCGCTTGCCGTTGACCTCGACCGTGACGCGGTGCCGGTCGTCGGGGGCGGTGCCGCGCGGGTCCTGGTCGCCGAGGGATCCGCTCCACGGCTCGAGCGTGTTGACGAACTGCGTCTCGATCCAGTTCGTGAAGACGCCGAAGACGCCGTCGTCGGCGATGAAGGCGGGGTCGCGGACGACGGCGCGGTGGAACGGGATGACCGTGGGCAGGCCGGCGACCTCGAACTCGGCCAGCGCGCGGCGGGACCGCTCGAGCGCGTCCCGGCGGTCGGATCCGGTCACGATGAGCTTGGCGAGCATCGAGTCGAAGGCGCCGGAGACGACGTCGCCGGTGGTGACGCCGGAGTCGATGCGCACGCCCGGGCCGCCGGGCACGCGGAACGCCTGCACCGGGCCGGGCGACGGCAGGAAGTTGCGGCCCGGGTCCTCGCCGTTGATCCGGAACTCGAACGAGTGGCCGCGCGGGACGGGGTCGCCGTAGCCGAGCTCCTGGCCCTCGGCGATGCGGAACTGCTCGCGCACGAGGTCGAGGCCGGTGACCTCCTCGGAGACGGGATGCTCCACCTGGAGGCGGGTGTTCACCTCGAGGAACGACACCGTGCCGTCGGCCCCGACGAGGAACTCGCAGGTACCGGCGCCGACGTAGCCGACCTCCTTGAGGATCGCCTTCGACGCCGAGTAGAGCAGCGCGGTCTGCTCCTCGCTGAGGAACGGCGCGGGCGCCTCCTCGACGAGCTTCTGGTGCCGGCGCTGCAGCGAGCAGTCGCGGGTGGAGACGACGACCACGTTGCCGTGCTCGTCGGCGAGGCACTGGGTCTCGACGTGGCGGGGCTTGTCGAGGTACTTCTCGACGAAGCACTCGCCGCGGCCGAACGCCGCGACGGCTTCGCGGGTGGCCGACTCGAAGAGCTCCGGGATCTCGTCGCGGGTGCGGGCGACCTTCAGGCCGCGGCCGCCGCCGCCGAACGCCGCCTTGATGGCGATCGGCAGGCCGACCTCGTCGGCGAAGGCGACGACCTCGCCCGCGGTCTCGACCGGGTTCAGGGTGCCGGGCGCGAGCGGGGCGCCCACGCGCTCCGCGACGTGCCGCGCGGTGACCTTGTCGCCGAGCTGCTCGATGGCCGACGGCGGCGGGCCGATCCAGATGAGGCCCGCGTCGAGAACGGCCTGCGCGAAGTCGGCGCGCTCGGAGAGGAAGCCGTAGCCGGGATGCACCGCGTCCGCGCCGCTGCGGCGGGCGATCGACAGCAGCTTCTCGATGACGAGGTAGGTGTCGGCGCTCGTCGTGCCGTTCAGCGCGTAGGCCTCGTCGGCGAGCCGCACGTGCCGGGCGTCGCGGTCCTGGTCGGCGTAGACGGCGACGGAGGTGATGCCGGCGTCGCGGGCCGCGCGGATGATCCGCACGGCGATCTCGCTGCGGTTCGCGATCAGCACCTTGGTGATCGGGCGCTGGTTCCGTCGCGACATGATTCCTCACCCTATTGGCCGGATCCGCCGCTCCCTTGGAAGCGTGCTACAAACCTCCCGACGAACCGCCGTCCGGTTCCTACAGGGCCCGGGCGTCGCCGGTGTGCAGGCCCTGACGCCAGAGCGCGGTCCACTCGGTCCCGGTCGCCCGTACGAGGCGGCGGAGCGCGGGCAGGGAGAGCCCGACGACGGTCGACGGATCGCCCTCGATCCGGTCGATGAACGGGCCGCCGAGGCTGTCGATCGTGAACGCGCCGGCCACCGCGAGGGGCTCGCCGGAGGCGACGTACGCGCCCAGCTCGGCGTCGGTGAGGTCGGCGGCGAACCGCACGAGCGCTCGGGTGACGGTCCCGTCGCCGCGGCCGGTGCGCCCGTCGATCAGCCACTGCCCGGAGTGCAGGACGCCCTCGCGGCCGCGCTGCGCCTTCCAGCGCTCGAGCGCCCGGTCGGGGGTGTGCGGCTTGCCGTGGATGCTGCCGTCGAACGCGAACGCGGAGTCGCCGCCGAGCACGAGGGCATCCTCCGCGCCGTGCAGCGCGGCGACGGCCTCCGCCTTGGCGCGGGCGAGCAGCAGCACCGTCTCGTCCGGGTCGAGGGGCCGCCCGAGGCGGTCCTCCTCCGCCGCGACGGCCGCGGGCTCGTCGACGGACGAGGGCACGATCTCCGGCTCGACGCCGGCGGCCCGCAGCAGCGCGAGGCGGGCGGGGGAGGTGGAGGCGAGCACGAGGCGCATGCCGCCACGGTAATCCGCACCCCTGCGCCGCTTCCCGACGATGTCTGCTGTCCGCACGGACAACTGCTGCCGGTACAACGCCGACAGTTGTCCGTGCGGACAGCAGACGCGGGTTCCATGGCCGGGCGGCCGGGCGGCCGGGCGGCCGGGCGGGCGGGGGTGGTGCGGCGGCACCGCCCGCGTCGGGCACCCTTAGGGGGTGACGGATCCGGAGACCCCAGGCGACCTCGTCGAGCTCGACGTGCTGCGCATCGCGCACGGCGGCGTGGCGGTGGCCGAGCACGAGGGCCGCGTGGTGTTCGTCGGGGACACGCTGCCGGGGGAGCGGGTGCTCGCCCGCCTCAGCGACACGACCCACGGCCGCTTCTTCCGCGCCGAGACGGTGTCCGTGCTCGAGGCGTCACCCGACCGGCGGCCGCACATCTGGTCGGCCGCGTCCGTCGACCGGGACCCGGCGGACCGCGCCGGCGGCGCCGAGTTCGGGCACATCGCCCCCGAGCGGCAGCGGGCGCTGAAGACGACGGTGCTGCGCGACGCCCTCGAGCGCACCGGGCGGATGGACGAGGCGCAGCTCGACGCGCTCGACCCGCAGGTGCGGGCGGTGCCGGGGCTGCCGGACGGCACCCGTTCGCGAACCCGCATCCGCCTCCACGTCGACGACGACGGTCGGGCGGGGCCGTACGCGGCACGGACCCGGCACGTCGTGGCCGTCGACGACCTCCCGCTCGGCGTCAGCGAGCTCGAGGACCTGCTGCCGTCCGTGCCGCGGAGGCCGGGCCCCGTCGACCTCGTCGCGCCGTCGGCGGGGACGGCTTTCGCGCTGCCGAACGGCACCACCCACTCGCCCGTCCGCGAGCGGATCGGCGACCGCACGTTCGTGCTCGAGGCCACCGGGTTCTGGCAGGTCCACCCGGCCGCGCCCGCGGTGCTCACGGCAGCGGTCGGCGCCGCCATCGATCCCGGCCTGTTCGATCCGCGCGCCGGCAACCTCGACCTCTACGGGGGCGTCGGCCTGCTCGCCGCGGCGCTCGGCGATCTCGGCGGCCCGACCACGGTCGTCACGACCGTCGAGGCGGACCGCCGTGCGAGCCGGCACGCGCGCGAGAACCTCGCCGACTGGCGGGGCGCGAGGACGGTCGGCGCGCGCGTCGACGTGTTCCTCGGCCGGGAGAAGGGCCAGAGGCCCGGAGCGACCGTCGTGCTCGACCCGCCGCGCTCCGGCGTCGGCCGCGCCGTGGTGGAGGGCGTCGTGGCGCTCGCGCCGGCGCAGGTCGTCTACGTCGCCTGCGACCCCGTGGCGCTCGCCCGCGACCTCGCGACGTTCGCCGAGCACGGATGGCGGCCCCGCCGCCTGGACGCCTTCGACCTGTTCCCGAACACGCACCACTTCGAGGTGGTCGCGGCCCTCGCCCAGGGCTGATGCTGGATGGGGACGGGGGACACCACCCCGAACTGGGGGACGGACCCTCCCCGATCGGGGTGCACCCGTCGGTCCGTTCTGTCCCCCGAAATCCGTAGACTCCTGCCGTTCATACCGAGGAGACCCTTCTGATGACCATCACGAACGCCCAGGCGGAGACCATGACCGAACTCGTCCGCGTCGCCGTCGTCGACGACCACGAATCCGTCCGTCTCGGCCTCAGCGCTGCCTGCATGCGCGAGGGCTTCCAGTTCGTCGACGAGGGCGCGACCGTCAAGGAGCTCATCGACCGCCTGAACGGGCGCGAGATCGACGTGGTCGTGCTCGACCTCTCCCTCGGTGACGGCTCGACCATCACCGAGAACGTGAAGAACATCCAGGCCACCGGCGCGGGCGTGCTCATCCACTCCATCGCCGACCGCGCCGCAGGCGTCCGCGAGGCGCTCGCCGCCGGTGCCGCCGGCGTCATCCCGAAGTCCGCCGCCACCGCGACCGTGATGGCCGCGATCCGCACCGTCGCCCGCGGCGAGGTGCTCAACAACCTCGAGTGGGCGAGCGCGATCGACGCGGACGTCGAGTTCGCGAAGGCCCAGCTCGGCCGGCGCGAGCGCGACGTACTCAACCTCTACGCCTCGGGCCTCCCGCTGCGGATGGTCGCCGAGCAGCTCGGCATCGCGCCGTCGACCGTGCGCGAGTACCTCGACCGCATCCGCGTGAAGTACGTCGAGGTCGGGCGGCCCGCCCCCACCAAGGTGGACCTGCTCCGCCGCGCGGTGGAGGACGGCATCCTGCCGAACCTCGACACCGACTCCGACGACGATGAGGCCTGAGGAGCCGGCGCTCCCTGATCACCCGGCGGCCGGAGCCCGCGGCTTCGTCTCACCGATCGGCACGCGCCGAGTCGAGGTCACCCTCGCCGTCGCGATGAGCCTGTTCGGCGTGCTCTTCAGCGTGCAGAGCCTGCCGGCGCTCATCTCCCAGTGGGGCGTGCTCGACACCGCCATCGGGCACGCGGTCGTGGTCCTCGTCTACGGCTCCATCCTCGTCGCGGGGCTGGCGGCCGTGCTGCGCCAGTGGACGCGGCAGATCTTCCTCACCGCCGCTGCCGCCTACCTCGTGGCGCTGCTGCTCTGGGTCCCCTCCTTCGCGCCCGGGCAGAGCCTCACCGGCGGGGAGACGCCGTGGCTGACGGAGCTCGCCGCCGTGCCGAGCGGGTTCGTGATCATCGCCCGCCGCGAGTGGATCACCCCGGCGCTCTACACGGGGCTCATCGGCGTGGCCGTCGGCGTGATCCGCCATTCGCCGTACGGCGGGAGCCTCTCCGTCACGGATGCCGTGCTCGACGCGGTCTATGCAGTCGCCCTGAACCTCGCCCTGCTCATCCTCACGGTCGCCGTCCGGCTTGCCGCCGCGCAGGTGGACACCGCCCAGACGAATGCGCTGCAGCGGTATGCCGCCGCGCAGATCGACCAGGCGATGGAGGCTGAACGGGTGCGGACCGACGCGCTCGTGCACGACTCGGTGCTCACGACCTTCCTCTCGGCCGCCGCCGCGCAGACCGCGGACGCCAAGTCGCTGGCGGCGCGCATGGCCCGGAACGCGATGGGGCACCTCTCCCGCGCGACGGTCGCGGCGGAGACCGGGCCGCGCGTGCTGCTCGTCGAGCTCGTGCCCCGGATCGAGGAGGACGCGCTGGCGGTCGTCGACCGGTTCTCGATCAGCACCGAGAACCTCGACGGCCGGCTGCTGCCCACGGGTGCGGCGGAGGCGCTCGTGTCCGCGACGGTGCAGGCGATGACGAACAGCGTCAAGCACGCCGGCGGCCCCGAGATCACGCGGTCCGTCGTGCTGCGCGGCACATCCGCGGGCGGCGTGCAGTCCGTCATCTCCGACGACGGCGCGGGCTTCGACCCGGCGCTGATCGCGAGCGAGCGGCTCGGCGTGCGCGTGTCGATCCTCGAGCGCCTCCGCCTCGTCGGCGGCGACGCGGAGATCCGCACCGCTCCGGGCCTCGGCACCACGATCACGCTCTCCTGGCCCGCCGCCTCCCGTGAGGCGGTCGAGCCGGTCGACCTGAACGAGCTGGCGCTCGGATGATCACCCTCCCGCGCCCGCTGCTCGTCGCGCTCGGCATCGGCTTCTCGCTGTACCACGTGGTGCTCGGGCTCTCGGCGCTCCTCACCACGCCGCAGTACTACGAGACCCCGGGCCACGACCACATCGAGCGGGTCGTGATCGCGCTCGTGCTCTACGTCCTCGCGACGGGGCTGTCGGTGACCGTCGGCCGCCGGGTCGAGATGCCGGTCTGGCTGGCCGGGCTGAACGTGGGCGTGGCCCTCTCGATCACGCTGCTCGTGGCGAGCTCCTTGGACGTCACCGCGCCCGACCTCGGCCACGCCACCTGGTACGTCGCCGCCGTCGGCACGCTGCTCACGATCACGGCCGTGCGCCGGCACACCACGTACGCCTGGTTCGGCACCGGCCTGGTCGTGACGCAGACCGTGGCCTGGGCCGGCCCGCTCGGACTGACGCGCTTCGGCGTGCTGGGCGACGTGCTCTGGGTCAGCATCGCCCACGTCTTCACTCGGGCGCTCGCCCGCGCCACGGTCGACGTCCGCCAGTTCGCCCGCGCGGAGCGGGAGGCCGTGGAGTGGCAGGCCGCGCAGGACGCGCACCACTTCGAGCGGCAGGTGCGGCTCACGCAGACGAGTCGCATGGCGCTGCCGATGCTGCGCCGCATCGCCGAGGTCGGCGGCGACCTCGACGAGGCGGACCGCCAGGAGTGCCGCGTGCTCGAGCAGTCGATCCGCGACGAGATCCGCGGACGCCGGCTGCTGAACGACGCGCTGCGCGAGCAGGTCATCGCGGCGCGACGTCGCGGCGCGTTCGTGCAGGTGCTCGACGACGGCGGCGTGGACGACATCGACGCGGACCTGATGAACCCCGTGCTCGACCGGGTCGCCGAGGCGATCAGCCGGGTGCGGTCGGACCGCATCATCATCCGCACGGCCCCGAAGGGCTCGACCAAGGCCGTCACGGTCGTCGGCCTCTCGAGCGGCACGTCGTCGGCGAGCGCGCTCGGCCTCGAGGACGACGACGAGGACGTGGACCTCTGGCTGGAGCTGGACCGCCCCGTCGGCGCGCCCGTCCCGGTCGCCTCCTGACCGCTCGGACCACCACCCAAGGAGTTGCCACTCGTGGCGACTTCCGGCCTCGAGAAGTCGCCACGAGTGGCAACTCGTCTTCAGGACGGATCTGCGGAGCGCACCATCAGCGACGTCTTCGATCCGCTTGCGGATCGAAGACCATGGGCACAGCGAAAGGGGCCGGCCTCCCCAGACCGGCCCCTGTACACCCCCGAAACGGTGAGACAACCCGAATATCTCGTCGCTTCGCCCCCGACGGACGCCTGCTTACCCTGATCGGCGTCTCGCCCGGTCGCGTCGCCGTGGGTCGGTCGACGCTGTACCCCTATTCTGCACGGCCCTCCCGAACGGCCGCAGTAGGCCGAATCGGGGACATTCGGGGTACAAATCGGGCGGACCGGTCGGTACGGGACCCCCTGTTCGGGTCAGCGGATGTCGGTCCAGCTGCCGTCGGTGGTGCCGGGCCGCCGGAGCGGCCGCAGCGTGCGCATCCAGAGCGACGGCGCCTTGACGGGCAGCGCCTGCACGGCGGCGGCGCGCTCGAGCTGCAGCTGGGCGAAGACGGCCGCGATCGCCGCGATCTCGTCGTCCGTGGCCGACCCGCCGAGGATCCGCGGGCTCTCGGGGGCGTCGGTCACAGGGGGATGTTCCCGTGCTTCTTCGGCGGCATGCTGGCCCGCTTGGTGCGCAGGGCGCGGAACGCCTTGATCACGGTGATGCGGGTGGAGGCGGGCTCGATCACTCCGTCGAGCTCGCCGCGTTCGGCCGCCAGGAAGGGGCTCGCGACGTTGTACGTGTACTCGTTCGCGAGGCGGGTGCGCACGGCGTCGACGTCCTCGCCGGCCTGCTCGGCCCGCTTGATCTCGCCCCGGTACAGGATGTTCACCGCGCCCTGGCCGCCCATGACGGCGATCTCGGCGGTCGGCCACGCGTAGTTCAGGTCGGCGCCGAGCTGCTTCGAGCCCATCACGATGTACGCCCCGCCGTAGGCCTTCCTTGTGATCACGGTGACGAGCGGCACGGTCGCCTCGGCGTAGGCGTAGAGCAGCTTCGCGCCGCGCCGGATGACGCCGGTCCACTCCTGGTCGGTGCCCGGCAGGTAGCCGGGCACGTCGACGAGGGTGAGGATCGGGATCGAGAACGAGTCGCAGAACCGCACGAAGCGGGCGGCCTTCTCGCCCGCATCGATGTTCAGCGTGCCGGCCATCGAGCTCGGCTGGTTCGCCACGATGCCGATCGTGCGGCCTTCGATCCGGCCGAAGCCGACGACGATGTTCGGGGAGTACAGCGGCTGCGTCTCGAGGAACTCGCCGTCGTCGACCAGCGTCTCGATGACCTCGTGCACGTCGTACGGCTGGTTCGGGCTGTCGGGGATGAGGGTGTTCAGGCGCCGGTCGGCGTCCGTCACCTCCACCTCCGCGGTCGAGGCGTAGAGGGGCGCGTCCGTCATGTTGTTGTCGGGCAGGTAGCCGATCAGGGTGCGCGCGTAGTCGAGCGCGTCGTCCTCGTCGGCGGCGAGGTAGTGCGCGACGCCCGAGCGGGTGTTGTGCGTGAACGCGCCGCCGAGCTCCTCCATGCCGACGTCCTCGCCGGTGACGGTCTTGATCACGTCGGGGCCGGTGACGAACATCTGGCTGGTCTTGTCGACCATGATCACGAAGTCGGTGAGCGCGGGGGAGTAGACGGCCCCGCCGGCGGCCGGCCCCATCACGATGGAGATCTGCGGGATGACCCCGGATGCGGCGGTGTTGCGCCGGAAGATCTCGCCGTACTTGCCGAGCGCGACGACGCCCTCCTGGATCCGGGCGCCGCCGGAGTCGAGGATGCCGATGATCGGCACGCCGGTCTTCAGGGCGTGCTCCATCACCTTGATGATCTTCTCGCCGGCGACCTCGCCGAGGGAGCCGCCGAAGATCGTGAAGTCCTGGCTGTAGACCGCCACCTGGCGGCCGTGGATCTCGCCCATGCCCGTGACGACCGCGTCGCCGTACGGACGCTTCGACTCCATCCCGAACGCGTGGGTGCGGTGGCGGACGAACTCGTCGAGCTCGACGAACGTGCCGTGGTCGAGCAGCTGCTCGATCCGCTCGCGAGCGGTCTTCTTGCCCTTGGCGTGCTGCTTGGCGATCGCGGCCTCGCCGCTCGCGGTCACGGCCTCGTGGTAGCGGTCGCGGAGGTCGGCCAGCCGGGCTGCCGTGGTGGCGGGCGCGCCGGCCGCTGCCTGGTCGGTGTCGGTCACCAGCCGAGCCTAGCCCCGGGTCCTGCTGCGGATCCGGGGCCCCGCCCGGCATCCGCGGCGGTGCCTAGGCTCGGCGCGTGGACCTGCCTCGCACCGCCGCGCTCGCCTCCCGACTCGAGTGGCGGGACACCGCCGGATCGACGAACGCGGAGCTCGGACGGCTCGCCGCCGCCGACCCCGCGGCGTGGCCGGCGTGGTCCGTGCTGGTGACGGACACCCAGACCGCCGGCCGCGGCCGCCTCGGCCGTGCCTGGACGGCGCCCCCCGGCACCTCGCTCGCGATCTCCGTGCTGCTCACCCCGCGCATCCCGGCGGAGCGCTACGGATGGCTGTCGCTGCTCGCCGGCACGGCGATGGCCCGGTCCTTGCGGGCGATGGATGTCGCCGCGGCCGTGAAGTGGCCGAACGACGTGCTGATCGGCGGCCGGAAGGTGTGCGGCCTGCTCGCGGAGGCGCTGCCGGGCGGCGCGGTGCTCGGCGCGGGGCTGAACCACCGGCTCGGCGCCGACGAGCTCCCCGTGCCCACCGCGACCTCCCTCGCCATCGAAGGCGGCCCGACCGACCCGGACGCCCTGATCGCGGGCTGGCTCGAGCAGCTGCGGCGGCTCGTCGGCGACCTCGAGGCGGCGGGCGGCGACCCGGTCGCATCCGGGCTGCACGACGCGGTCAGCGGCACCTGCGAGACCATCGGCCGCCGCGTCCGCGTCACCCTCCCGGACGGCGGCGCGGTCGTCGGCACGGCCACCGGCATCGGGGCCGATGGCCGGATCGAGGTGACCGACCTGGGGATCCGCGCAACGACGGCGATCGCCACGGGCGACGTCGAGCACCTGCGGTATGAATAGGGCATGGCGATCGGGGGCGGGACCCGGGCGATGCCCGGTCGCGCCGAGCGTCGCGCCCCGGCGCCGCCCGCGGTGCGCGAGCAGCCCGAGCACGTCGTCGTGCGGATGCGCCGATCCGGCCGCCACCTCGTGCTCCCGGCGGTCTGCTTCGTGCTCCTCTGCTTCGGCACCGGCTACTGGTGGGGGCGCCTCTCGCCCGCGTGGCTGAACCTCGCGCTGCCGATCGTCGCCGGCGTGCTCGCGGTGCTGACCTCGCTCGTGCCGCTGGTGCTCTGGCTCAACCGGATCACGATCATCACGACCCGACGACTCATCGTGAAGCACGGGTTCTTCGTGCGCGAGCGCACGGAGTTCCTGCTCGGCCGCGGCTCCGAGGCCACGCTGCGGCGAGGGCCGATGCAGCTGCTCACCGGCAGCGGGGACGTCATCGTGCACGCGGGCGCGGAGGGCACGATGATCCTCCGGGACGTGCCGCGGGCGCGGCTCGTGCAGCGGGCCGTGGCGGACCTCATCGAGCGAGCCGGCCCCGTCCAGAACGCCCGCCGCGCCGGCTGATCCCGGTGTGCGCCCGGCGAGGAGCGCCGGCACCTACTCGGTGATGCCCGCCGACTTGAGCTTCGCGGCGCGATCCGCGATCCGGTTCGCCCGGCCCGGGGCGTAGACCCAGTGCCGGTACAGGGAGAACCGCACGATCGAGCCGAGCATGAGGCCGACGACGTTCGCCGAGACGTTGTCGGCGAGCGGGCTCGTGAGCCCGAGCAGGTAGTGCGAGAACCAGAGGCATCCGAGGCCCACCAGCATCCCGAGGATCGAGACCGCGAGGAACTCGAGCGCCTCCATGCCGCCGCGTGTGCTGCGGTGCGGGCCGAACGTCCAGTACCGGTTGCCGATCCAGTTCACCGCGATGGCGACGATCGTCGACACCGTCTTGGCGAGCAGCGGCCCCTCGTGGATGCGCGACGGGTCGAACACGGTGAGCCGCAGCGCGTTGAACACGGCGAGGTCGACGACGAAGCCGACGCCGCCGACGAGGGCGAACTGCGTCAGCTGACGGCCGAGTGCACCGATGTTCGGACGACGCATACGCTCTCTTCGTTCAGGATTTCGGGCCCATGCGGGGCTCGGGCGGGCGCGGCGCCCGTGAGACTGTTCCCGCGCAGCATAGGTCGTGCCGCGCAAAGGAACGGCCGGAGGAGCAGGGAGGACCATGCGCGTCGGGGTGATCGGTGGCGGGCAGCTCGCCCGGATGATGGTGCCCGCGGCCGTCGAGCTCGGTATCGACATCGCGGTGCTGGGGGAGGGGCCGGACGCCTCCGCCCGGCTCGCCGTGACCGCGATCGGTGCGGCCGGGGACGCGGACGCGGTCCTGGCCTTCGCCCGCGACGTCGACGTGGTCACCTTCGACCACGAGCACGTGCCGCAGCCGGTGCTCGCCGCGCTCGTCGAGGCGGGCGTGGCAGTGCGGCCGGGGCCCGGCGCCCTCGCGCACGCCCAGGACAAGCTCGTGCTGCGTCGGCGGATGGACGAGCTCGGCGTCCCGCAGCCCGTCTGGGCCGAGGTCGCCGATGAGGCGCAGCTCACCGCGTTCCTCGACGCCAACGGCGGCCGGGCGATCGTGAAGACCCCGCGCGGCGGCTACGACGGCAAAGGCGTGCGGGTCGTGACGACGGGCGCCGAGGCGGCGGACTGGCTGGCCGACGGGCCGCTGCTCGCCGAGGAGGTCGTGGACTTCCGGCGCGAGCTCGCGCAGCAGGTGGCACGCCGGCCCTCCGGCGAGCTCGTCGCGTGGCCGCTCGTCGAGACCGTGCAGGGCGGCGGCGTCTGCCGCGAGGTGATCGCCCCGGCCCCGCACAGCGCGGGCCGCATCGCAGACCTCGCCTGCGACATCGCGATGACCGTCGCCGAGGCCCTCGACGTGACCGGCGTGCTCGCCGTCGAGCTGTTCGAGACGGTCGACGCGCGCATCCTCGTCAACGAGCTCGCGATGCGCCCGCACAACTCGGGCCACTGGACGATCGAGGGCGCCACCACGAGCCAGTTCGAGCAGCACCTCCGCGCGGTGCTCGACCTGCCGCTCGGCGCGACCGGCTGCCGCGATCCGTGGAGCGTGATGGTGAACGTGCTCGGCGGACCCGAGGACGGCGACCTCGACTCGCGGGTGCCAGGACTGCTCGCCGAGCATCCGACGGCGAAGCTCCATCTGTACGGCAAGGCCCCGCGTCCCGGCCGGAAGATCGGGCACGTCACCGTCACCGGCGAGGACCTCGACGACCTGGTCTTCCAGGCCAGGGCGGCGTCCGCGCGGCTGTCCGGCACCGCCTAGCATGTGGCGGGTGGGGGACGCCGGGAGCACTGCGGTCGTCGGGATCGCGATGGGGAGCGACTCCGACTGGCCCGTCATGCAGCGCGCCGCCGCCGTCCTCGCCGACTTCGAGGTGCCGTGGGAGGCGCGGGTGCTCTCCGCGCACCGCACGCCGCGCGCGATGCTCGAGTGGGGTGAGGCCGCCGCGGATCGCGGGCTGAAGGTCGTGATCGCGGGTGCCGGGGGCGCCGCCCACCTGCCCGGCATGCTCGCCGCCGTCACGCCCCTGCCCGTGATCGGGGTGCCTGTGCCGCTGAAGACCCTGGACGGGCTCGACTCGCTGCTCTCCATCGTGCAGATGCCCACCGGGGTGCCCGTCGCCACCGTCGCGATCGGCAACGCCGCGAACGCCGGGCTGCTCGCCGTGCGCATCCTCGCCACCGCCGACGCCGCGCTCACGCAGCGCCTCGCCGCCTACCGCACCGACCTCGAGCGCCAGGTCGCCGAGAAGGACGTGAGGCTCGACCGGGAGCACCTCGGCTGAGCGTCGCCGGCCGCCATCCGCACCGGCCGTGGGCTGAACGGGCCGATCTCAGGCGGATCGGGCGCGACGGAGGGTCACGGCCATCGATGCTCGGGGACCACGGCAAGGTGGCTCCGGCATCATCGCGGAGCGCGTGCCGGGAGGCTGCATGACCCGCACCCCAGCGGCGCCCGCCCGCCGGGCGATCATCCGCGTTCAAGGAGGGACATCATCACGATGACGACGGACACGGTGGCGAGCAGCGGCGTCGCAGGGCGGATGGGGCGACTCCGGGGCCTGGGGCCTCGAGAGTCGGCCTGGATCCTGGTCGTCGCCGTCATCGCCGTCGTGGCGTTCCTGGTCCGGCTCGGCCTGATGCTCCGCGGGGGCGGCCTCCTCGGGGAGGCGGGATACGACGACAGCGTGTACTTCAGCGGGGCGGCCGCCCTCGTCCACGGCCGGTTCCCGTACCGCGACTTCCTGTTCATCCAGCCGCCCTCGATCCTCGTCGCGCTCGCGCCGTTCGCGTGGCTCGGGACGCTGATCAGCGACGCCCGCGCGTTCGAGCTCGCCCGTCTCGCGTTCATGGCCATCGGAGCGGTGAACGCGGTCCTCGCCGCCCTGCTCGCGCGTCGGTTCGGTCGCATCGCCGGTGCGGTGGCGGGGTTCTCCTACGCGATCTTCTTCCCGGCGGCCTACTCGGAGCACAGCACCCTGCTCGAGCCGCTCGCATCGACCCTGATCCTGCTCTCCCTCCTGCTCCTCGGCGCCGCATGGTCCCGGCCGAGGCTCGGGGTGCTGATCGCCGGCGTGGTGGGCGGGTTGTCCCTGGGGTTCAAGGTCTGGTACGTCGTGCCCCTGGCGGTCATCGTCGTGTTCCAGCCCGGCCGCCGACTCCTCTACCTCGCCGGTGTCGTCATCGCCGGCCTGCTCGCCTACCTCCCGTTCTTCGTGCTGGCTCCGTCGACGATGTGGCAGCAGGTGGTGCTGGATCAGTTGGGCCGGCCGGGCCCCCACTCGCTCGTGTCGGCGCTCAAGCAGCGACTGGTCGGGATGTCAGGGGTACCGACCCTGCACGGCGCGCTCGCGCCGTTCACCCCGGTCGTGTTCGGCGCGGTGGTGCTCCTCGCGGTGATCGTGCTCGGCGCCGCGGCGTGCACCGTTCCAGGAGCGCGGGTGTACCCGGCCCTGACTGCGGCCGGCGCGGCCGTGATCCTCGCGAGCCCGTCGTACTTCCTCCACTACGTCGCGCTGGTCGCGCCCCCGGCGGCGGTGACGGTGGGGATCGGCGCGGGACGCCTCGCGCGGTTGCTGCCCAAGCCGTCGTTCCGGATCGCCGCAGCCGTCGTCCTGATCGCCCTCATCGTGGTCGCGAACGTCAAACGGGACACCGGAGGCGTCGGCGCCCGGCTCCCCGTCGCGGCGCTCCGGCCTGCAGCACTCGCCGTGAAGGGGTGCGTCACCACCGACGATCCCACCGGCGTGATCGCGCTCGACACGCTGTCGCGCGACCTGAGCCACGGCTGCGCCTTCCGGCCCGACGTGACGGGGTACACCTACGACCGCGACCGGTTCAGGGTGAACGGCGTGGAGGTGTCGCGTCCGGACAACCCGCGCTGGCAGCGTGACGTCCTGCAGTACCTCCGGTCGGGGGAGGCGACGTTCGTGTTCCGCCCGCTGACCGGGTTGAGTGCCGCTTCGCGCGCGGTCCTCGAACGGGGCCAGGTGCTCGCGGAGCACGGGAAGTACGTCCTGCGGACGACTCCGTGATCCGGATCCGGCGGATCGTCCGGGGCTCCCTTGTCCCTCCGCGGTACCCTCCTGCGATGCCGAGCCCGTCGAGCCGATCCGGACGCGTCCGATGACGCTGTCCGCGGCGCGGCCCCGAGCGCAGGTGCCGCCGCCCGCGAGGGCGTCGGTCTTCCGCGACCCGAACGGCGCCGACCCCGCGCTGATGACGCGCCGCGCCTGGTGGCTCGTCGTGCTCCACGTGCTCGTCCCGGGCAGCGCCCAGGCGCTCGCCGGGAACCGGCGGCTCGGCCGATTCGCGCTCGGGGTCTGGCTGCTCGGGCTGATCGCCGTGCTGCTCGCGGCCGGCCTCTTCTTCGTGCTGCCGCAGGTGCCGCTGTCGATCCCGAGCAACGCCGTCGGGCTCACGGTGGTCCAGGGCGTGGTGCTCGCGTGGGCGGTGCTCTGGATCGTGCTCACGCTGAACACGCTGCGCCTCGTGCGGCTCCCCGCCGTGCGACCCGGGTCCCGGATCGGGGTCGCGGCGGTGCTCGTCGTCGCCCTCGTCGTCGGCACCGGCGGCGCCGTGCAGGCCGCCGTCACAGCTGGTCAGGCCAGGGACGCGCTCGGCTCGCTCTTCAGCGGCACCCGCGTGGCCCTGCCCGCCGGCGGCCGCTACAACATCCTGCTGCTCGGCGGGGACGCGGGCCCCGGCCGATCCGGGCTGCGTCCCGACAGCATCTCCGTCGTCAGCGTGAACGCCGTCACCGGCCACATGGTGATGTTCGGCCTGCCCAGGGACCTGCGGAACATGCCGTTCGCCGCCGGCTCGCCGATGCTGAAGGCGTATCCCCACGGCTACGGCTGGCACGACACCTGCAACGTCGACGTCTGCGAGCTGAACTCCATCTACACCGAGGTGCAGCTGAAGAGCCCGCAGCTCTACCCCAACGCGAAGGCCGACCACACCCTGCCGGGCATCGAGGCCACGAAGGAGGCGGTCGAGGGCTCCCTCGGCATCCCGATCCAGTACTCGGTGCTCGTCGACATGGGCGCGTTCGGGAAGCTGATCGACGCGATGGGCGGCGTGACCATCGACGTGAAGCAGCGGCTGCCCATCGGCGGCGGCGTCGACGCGAACGGCAACCCCACCGGGGTGAAGGTGTGGATCGAGAAGGGCGTGCAGCACATGAACGGCAACCGGGCCATGTGGTACGCCCGCAGCCGGCACGGCATCGGCAACAGCGACTACGCGCGGATGGCGCGCCAGCGCGAGCTCGAGACGGCGATGCTGCACCAGATGAACCCGGTCACCCTGCTCACCCGGCTCGAGGCCATCGGCAAGGCCGGGTCGGCCGCGGTGACCACCGACATCCCGCAGGGGCTGCTCGGCGACCTGGCCGGCGCGGCCGTGAAGTCACGAGGGCAGAAGACGATCACGATCGAGTTCGTCCCTCCTCGCGTGACCCCGTCGTCACCCGATTACGCCTCCATCCGGAAGACCGTCGCGACGACGCTCGCGAAGGCCGGATAGTGCGCGGCTCGCCCGAGGACAAGCCCTCCGGACGAGGCGCCGCACGGTTACCCTCGAGGCCGTGTCTTCCGTGACCCGCCTCCGCGACAGCGTCGTCGCGGCGTCTCCCGCGATCCGGGCCGCCCGTCCCCGCACCCGGACGGACGTGCTCTTCGTCGTCGTGATCTCCGTGCTCGTCGCGGTGCACCTCACGATCTTCTTCGCGGTGCTCGTGCTCGCTCCCGTCACGCCGGCGGAGCACGCGAGCCTCGACCTGCTGCACCTGCCCGTCGAGGTCGCGCGGGCGCTGATCCTGCCGTTCCACGCGGTGCTGCTGATCAGCCTCTTCGTCATCGGCCGCCGTGCCGCGGGGCGCTGGGCGGGCGTCGGCGCCGTCCTCGCCATCCTCGCCCTGAACCTCCGCGCCGACCCGAGCGCCGTCGTCTACGGGCCTTCCGTCGCGACCGGCGGATGGATCGCGGCAGCCCTGCTCGCGGCAGCGATCGCCGTGCTGCCGCAGCGCCGCCGGACCGCCGCCGTGCTGCTCGGCGCCGCTGCGGTCGTGCACGGCCTCACCGTGCTGGCGCTGCCGGCGTTCCTCGTGGCGCTCGCGATCTTCCCGTCACCGTCCGGCCCGAGGGTCCGGGATCGGATGCGGGATCTCGGCCGCTTCGCCGGTGCCTGGGCGATCCCGTTCGTGCTCGGCCAGCTGCTCTGGCTCGCCTCGCTGGGCTTCGACGCGTACCTCGCCCGCCTCGACGTGTTCCTCGCGGAGTTCCGGCCGCACGCCCTCGTGCCGTTCCTCGACCAGCAGGTGATCGTCTTCAGCGGGTGGCA
>NZ_DATBTU010000004.1:0-3360 GCF_036559085.1 Amnibacterium sp. | reverse complement strand
CGGCGCCGGTGGGCGTGATGGCGGCCGAGTAGGGACGCAGGGCGTCCCGCACCCGATCGATCAGGAGCTCACGCGGGTCGGCTCGAAGCTCCCGGCGGCGCACCCGCAGGTACTGCTCGGGCAGGTACTGGCTGATCAGCGGCTCCGGGAGACCGGTGCTGTCGAGGTTGGCGAGCAGGCGGTCGACGGCGGCGACGATCGCCGGATCGGGCAGGTAGTACCGCATCCGGTCGCTGTAGCTGAACCGGCGCGCGACCCGCTGCTCGTCCGCGTCGCCCTCGTAGTACCGCTCCCAGCGGCCCGGGTCGGCGAGCATGACCCGCTCGATCTCGTCGATCACCTGCGATCGCTCGCCGTCCGGCACGAGCTGGTCCTCGATCGCGGCGAGGGCGAACAGCCCCTCACGCAGGGCGAAGGTGAGGCCCGGCCCGACCTTGAGCACCGCCCAGTGGTCGGAGACGAGCGCGGCGAGGGCTTCGGGCAGCTGGTAGTCGGTGGAGTGCGCCTCGAACACCATCGTCGGCTCGTCGTCGAGCACGTGCTGCAGCTCGGCGGTCCGCGAAGGGTCGTAGTCGACGACGCGGACGTGGTCGAACTCGACGGCGGGCTGCACGACGAGCGCCATCACGCGGTCCCAGGCCTGCTCGACGCCGGCTGCGCGGAACGCCGCGCGATGCGCGTCGAGCGTGGCCCGGGCCGCGTCCGGCGGTGTCGGGACCAGCGTGTCGATCGTCTCGTGGGCGCCGCCAGGCACCGGCACCTCCGTGCCGATCACGTAGCGGACGGCCGCGGGCTCGGGAGCGGCGGCCTCGGCTGCGGCGAGCAGGGCGGCGGCGCGCTCGGCGACGACCGAGTCGGGCAGCGGGGCGGGGTCGCCGGCGAGGCGCATGCTGCAGTCGAGGTGCAGCTTCGTGTAGCCCGCGGCGGCGTAGGCGGCCACGAGGTCGACCGCTTTGCGCATGGCCGGCTCCGGGTCCTCCGACTGCCACGTGTTGGGGCCGAGGTGGTCGCCGCCCAGCACGACGGCGTCGCGTGGGAAGCCCTCCTCGTCGGCGATGCGCATCACGAAGTCGCGGAAGTCCGCGGGGCGCATGCCGGTGTAGCCGCCGAACTGGTCGACCTGGTTCGAGGTCGCCTCGACCAGCAGGAAGGTGCCGTCGGCCGCAGCCTGCCGCATCGAGGCGACGAGCACGAGGGGATGGGCGGAGCAGACGGAGGTGACGCCGACCCGCTCCCCCGCCTTGTGGGCGCGCAGCACTGCGCTGAGGTGATCCGTCATGCCGCTGGGGTCCCTTTCGGTCCGGGTTCTCCTGCCCATGGTGGATCGCGTCGTGCCGAGCCGCCAATCGGTGACCGAAACACTCGGGCCGGCTGAGCAGTTCGCGCAGCGCACGCTGAGCAGGAACTGCGTTCACACCCGGGCCGCGAGGCGGGCCATGCCGATCGCCGCGGACGCGGTGCCGCACTCCGCGGCCAGCACGAGCGTCTCCGGGAAGCGCTCGAGCCGCTCTGCGAGCGAGGCGCGGAGCGGCTCGAGCAGCGCGTCGCCGGCGCGGACGAGTCCGCCCCCCACGACGACCATCGCCGGGGCCGTGATCGCGATGGACCAGGCGAGCACCTCGGCGATCGCTTCGACGGTCTCGCCCCACAGCCGGGCCGCCTGGGTGTCGCCGGCGGCGCGGGCGTCCAGCACCTCCTTCGCGGTGGCGACGCCGAACCGGCGAGCGAGACCACCGGCCGAGGCGACCTCCTCGACTCGGAGGCCGGCGTGCGGACCGGACCCATGGCGCAGCTGGCCCACCTCGCCCGTCCAGGGGTTGCCGAGCGGCGTCCCGTCCTCGTCGACCCAGGCGAGGGCGAGGCCGGTGCCGAAGGGGGCGAACAGCAGGCTCCCCGCCCGCCCGCGGCCCGCACCGGCGAGACGTTCCCCCGTGGCGCCCGCGCGCACGTCCTGGGCGACGACGACGGGGCGCCCGGTGCGTGCCGCGACGAGCGGACCGATGGGCACGTTCCGCCAAGCCAGGTTCACCGACGATCGGCACACGCCTTCGATGGGATCGACGATGCCGGGGACGGCGAGGCCCACCGCGGTCACGTCGCCCGCGGCCCGCACGAGGTCGGCGACGAGGTCGGCCGTCCGCTCCCCGGACGGGTCGTTCTGCGGCGTGGGGACGGTGCCCGCGACACCGCCGGATCCGTCCTCACGCCACGTCTTCACCGCTGTGCCGCCGACATCGACGCCGAGAACCGCCATGTCGGCAGCATCCCGCACTGCCGGGGGGCGGTCCGGCGATTCGCGCTGTCAGAGTGCGCACTTCGGTGGCCCTCCCTCCACCCGACGGCATACTCGCCCGAATGAGCGAGGAGAACGGCGACGCCCTGCGCGTCGGCATCATCGGGATCGGCCAGCGGGCGGAGATCGCCGAGCACGTCGGGCGGACGGATACGCCCGCTCGTCTCGTCGCGGCGGTCGACACCACGGAGACGGGGCGAGCCCGCGCCGCGCAGTGGTTCTCCCCCGACGTCGACGTGTACGCCCGCACGGAGGACGCGATCGCCGCGGGCCTCGACGCTGCGATCGTCACGACGCCGGACGACACCCACTTCGCGGTCGCGTCGCAGCTGCTGGAGGCCGGGATCTCGGTCTATCTCGAGAAGCCGATGGCGATCACGTTGGAGGACTGCGACCGGCTGCTCGAGGCGGCCGCGGCCAGCGGTGCCCGCCTGTATGTCGGCCACAACATGCGGCACAGCGCCGTGGTGAAGCAGATGAAGCAGCTGATCGACGCCGGGGAGATCGGTGAGGTGAAGGCGGTCTGGTGCCGGCACTTCGTGGGCAACGGCGGCGACTACTACTTCAAGGACTGGCATGCCGAGCGCGCCCGGGTGAACTCGCTGCTGCTGCAGAAGGCCAGCCACGACATCGACGTCATCCACTGGCTGGCCGGCCGCACGACCAAGCGCGTCACGGGACTCGGCGCCCTCACCGTCTACGGCGACGTGACCGACCGCCGCAGCCGCGAAGGCGAGATCATGCCCGAATGGTTCTCGTTCGAGAACTGGCCACCGCAGGCCCAGACCGGGTTGAACCCGATCATCGACGTCGAGGACGTCTCGATGATGCTGATGGACCTCGGCGACGGGGTCACCGCGAGCTACGAGCAGTGCCATTTCACCCCCGACTACTGGCGCAACTACACCGTGATCGGCACCCGGGGCCGGCTGGAGAACTTCGGCGACACCCCCGGCGGCGTGATCCGGATCTGGAACCGGCGCCGCACCTGGTCGCTCGAGGGCGACATCGAGGTGCCGATCCAGGGCGAGGGCGAGGGGCACGAGCAGGCCGACTTCCTCACCATG
>NZ_DATBTU010000003.1:0-5659 GCF_036559085.1 Amnibacterium sp. | reverse complement strand
GGAACGGCGCGATGTGCGGATGGGGTCAGGCGAGCGCCGCCTTCAGCCGGTCGAGGATCGCGGCGGTGTCCTCATCGCTGTGCGCGACCGAGAGGTGCCCCTGGCCATCGACGAGGTGCACGTCCGCGCCCGGCACGTGCTCTGCGAGCCACCGCCCGTGCGCGAACGGCACCATCAGGTCGAGCGAGCCCTGCCAGATCGACACCGGGACGCGGATCTCGGCGAGGTCGAAGCCCCACGGCGCCGCGAACGCGAGGTCGTCGTCCAGCCAGCCGTCGACGCCGGTGCGGACGGACTCGTGGAAGCTCGCCGCCACCTCCTCGGCGAACCGGTCGGTGAGCACGGCGCGGTCGACGTCGGGCAGCAGGCTCGACATCTCGGCGACGATCCCGTCCGGCGTGACGGTCGCGAGGCCCTCCCGCTGACCGTCGAGATAGCGCCGCAGGGACTCCTCCCCCTCGAGCGTCGCGCCGAACTCGTCGAGGTTGTCCTGGCCCATGCCGGCGAGGAAGTCGAGGCCCTCCGCCTCGTAGGGCGCGATGCCCGCGACGACGAGCACGGCCACGGCCTGCTCCAGCCGCGCCGCGCAGGCCAGCGCGTGCGGTCCGCCGCCCGAGCGGCCGCCGACGACGCAGCGCTCGGCGCCGAGTCCTGCGAGCACCGCGCGGGTGTCCGCGACGACGTCGACGACCGTGCGGCCCGGCTGCCGGGTGGAGTCGCCGTAGCCGGGGCGCGACCAGGTCACCATCCGCAGGCCGCGGCCGTGCACCGCCCGCTCGAGGTCCGACGGCGGATGGTAGGAACCCGGCGTCCCGTGGTGCATCACGAACGGCACGCCGTCCTCGGGCCCGGAGACGGAGAGGTCGATGGAGCGGCCATCGGGCAGGCGGAACGGCGTCATCGGCATGGCGCGATCCTGCCATCCGACCGCGCGGATCCGCCGTGCCGCTGGCGCGCCGGCCCCTCCGTCTGGCACGGTGGTCGGCTGCGGAGATGCCGTCGGCCCCGGATCATCGCCGGGCGCACCACCAGGAGCCGACGTTGGCCCACATCGAGCTGTCCCACTGCGACCACGTGCTGGAGGACGGGCGTCCGCTGCTGAACGACGTCGGCCTGCGCGTCGGCGAGGGCCGCAAGATCGCGCTCGTCGGACCGAACGGCATCGGCAAGTCGACGCTGCTGGCCCTGCTCGACGGGCGGCTGCCGCTCCAGGCGGGCAGCCGCGGCATCTCGGGGCGCCTCGGGGTGATGCGGCAGTTCATCGGGTCGGTCCGCGACGAGTCGACCGTGCGCGACCTGCTGCTCACCACCGCGCCGCCGGCCGTGCAGGCGGCCGCCGAGCGGATGGATGCCGCCGAGCGCGCCATGCTCGACACCGGCTCCGAGGCGGCCGGCATCGCCTACGCGCAGGCCCTCGCCGACTGGGGCGACGCCGGCGGCTACGACGAGGAGGTGCGCTGGGACTCCGCGACGCTCGAGTCGCTGCACCTCCCCTACGAGCAGGCGCGCGACCGCCTCGCCGCGTCGCTCTCCGGCGGCGAGCAGAAGCGGCTCGTGCTGGAGGCGCTGCTCTCCGGCCCCGCCGACGTGCTGCTGCTCGACGAGCCCGACAACTACCTCGACGTGCCCGGCAAGGAGTGGCTCGAGCAGTCCGTGCGGGAGTCGCCGAAGACCATCCTCTTCGTCACGCACGACCGCGAGATGATCGCCCGCTGCGCCACCGCCATCGCCACCCTCGAGCGCGGCGCCGCCGGCTCGACGCTGTGGGTGCACGGCGGCGACCTCGCCACCTACGCGGGGGCGCGCGCCGACCGCAACGCACGGGCGGATGAGGTGCGCCGGCGCTGGGACGAGGAGGAGCAGAAGCTCAAGGACCTCGTGCAGCTGTACAAGACCAAGGCGGCCTACAACGCCGACATGGCGAGCCGGCTGCAGGCCGCCCGGAGCCGCCTCGAGCGCTTCCGCGCGGACGGGCCGCCGGCGCCCGCGCCGCTGCCCGAGAAGGTCGTCATGCGGCTGTCGGGCGGCCGGACCGCGAAGCGGGCGATCACCTGCGAGCGGCTCGAGCTCGAGGGGCTGATGAAGCCCTTCTCGACCGAGATCTGGTTCGGCGACCGCGTGGCCGTGCTCGGCAGCAACGGATCGGGGAAGTCGCACTTCCTGCGCCTGCTGCGCCTGATGGACGAGCACCGCCTGGGCCGCGACGAGCTCGCGCCGGTGCCGCACTCGGGCGTCGTGCGGCTCGGGTCGCGGGTGCGCACGGGGTACTTCAACCAGACCCACGAGCATCCGGAGTTCACGGGCCGCACGCTGCTCGAGGTGCTCGGGGCGGGTGACGAGGCTCCCCACGGCCACGGCCGTCACGCTGCTTCGCAGCGCGCCGGAACCGGGCCGCGTGGGCCCGGCTCAGGGCTCGACCGCGCGGGGGCGTCGGCGGTGCTGAACCGCTACGGCCTCGTGAAGTCCGCGGAGCAGCGCTTCGAGACGCTCTCGGGCGGCCAGCAGGCCCGCTTCCAGATCCTGCTCCTCGAGCTCGAGGGCGCGACCCTGCTCCTGCTCGACGAGCCGACGGACAACCTCGACTTCGAGTCGGCGGAGGCGCTCGAGCAGGGCCTCGCCGGGTTCGAGGGCGCGGTGCTGGCGGTCACGCACGACCGGTGGTTCGCCCGCACGTTCGACCGCTTCCTCGTCTTCGGCGAGAGCGGCGACGTGGTCGCGACGGACGTGCCGGTCTGGGACGCGGGCTTCGTCCGCCGCGCGCGGTGACCGGATCCGGGCGGGTTGCGTCATTCCGGGCGCCTTTTGACGCCCGGAATGTCGGGAGTCGCCCGGATTCCGGATGCGTGTCCTCGCGGCCGGCCCGTGTTCGTCGTCCGGGTAGAGCGAGTGAGGAGCCCCCGTGGAGTACCTGATCCTGATCCACAACAACGCCGAGACCGAGGCGGCCATCCAGGGCGAGGCGCAGGAGGAGTTCCAGCGCGCGCACGACGACCTTCAGCGCGAGCTGAAGGCATCCGGCGAGCTGGTGGAGACGCAGATCCTCGACGACGCGCAGGCGCGCGTCGTCCGCACCGGTGAGGCGCCCCTCGTCACCGACGGGCCCTACGCCGAGCTGCGGGAGTGGGTGGGGGGCTACTACCGGGTCGACTGCGCCGACCTCGACCGGGCGGTCGAGATCGCGTCGCGGTTCGTCGAGGCGCGGTGGTCGCCGGTCGAGGTGCGGCGGATCGGGATCGACTAGCGAGCACCCTGCGGACTGCCGAGCGCGCTGCAGCCTGCTCGCGAGTCCGCAGGCTGCTCGTCAGGCGCGCTACTCGGCGTGGTCCGCGGTCGTGGGCCAGCGCCCGTCCTCGGAGAACGCGGTCGCCCAGTAGTAGGGGTTGAGGTCTGCGAGACGGCGGCCGCTCCAGCCACGCGGATCCTGCGGATCGCTGACACCGACCTCGACGGCCGGGCCCCACAGCGCCAGGCGCTCCTGGCAGAGCCCGCACGGTGCCAGCACGAGGTCGCGCCGGCGGTCGCTGCTGCGGTTCACGCAGATCGAGGCGACGACGGCGCGTCCATCCGTGAAGGCGGCGCACATCGGGCCGACCTCCGCGCAGAGCCCGGCCCCCGAGTTCATGTTGTCGAGGCCGATGCCCGTGACGATCGAGCCGTCGTCGAGGCGGAGTGCGGCCGCGGTCGCCCAGGGCGCGGACGGCAGCCGCCGCTCGATCAGGGCGACGGCTGCGTCGTACAGGGCTTCGTCGACGGGCATGCGGCAAGTGTGGCCGACGTGGGTGGCGCCGACCGTCAGCCCCGGCGGATCCGCTCCCGGTGCAGGTCCGTCTGCGCGAGCGCGGAGGCGAGGGTGTGCCCGTGCAGGTGCTCGAAGCCGGCGCTCCAGCGGATCGCGCTCGCGATCGCCCAGGTCGACGCATCCGGCTGCTCGGCGAGCACCGCGGCGATCTCGGCGCTGCGCCGCAGATGATGGGCGCGCATCGCGGCGACGCGGTCGGCGAGGCCGGTGAAACGGAAGCCGTGGCCCGGCAGCACCTCGACGTCGAGCGGCTCGAGGGCGGCGAGCGAGGCGAGGTGGTCGTCGATGGGGTTGGTCGGCCCGCTGCCCCCGAGCCCGACGCCCGGGTAGACGGTCGGTAGCACGGTGTCGCCGGTGAGGAGCAGGCCGCGCTCGGCGTCGTGCAGGCAGATCGAGCCGCGGGTGTGGCCGGGCGTGTGCAGCACGTCGAGCGACCAGCCGGGCACGTCGAGGCGGTCGCCGTGCCGCACGACCAGGCCCGCGGATGCGGAGGGCGCCGTCGCCTGCACGGTCTCGTCGATGACGCGGAGCTCGGGGCGCCGCTCGGCGGGGACCGCCCAGGCGTCCAGCTGCGCCTCGACCGCATCCGGATCGAAGATGTCGGCCACCCGCTCCTCGATCACGTCGGCGTGCTCGTCGGCGTGCAGCACGACCGGCGCGCCCGTCGTCGCTGCCAGGTGGCCGGCGAGCCCGAGGTGGTCGGGATGCAGGTGGGTGACGACGATCTGGCGCAGCGGGCCGCCGAGCGCCGCGATCGCGTCCTCGACGAGGCGGCGGTTCGCGGGCGCGTCCCAGCCGGGATCGACGACGTGCACGCCGCCCTCGCGGTCGCGGAGCAGGTAGGTGAGCGTCGACCCCACCACCGCTGCGGCGGTGATCGGCACCTGGATCGCGACGAGGTCGTCCGCGATCCGGTCCGGACCGGGATCCCGCCGGTCGGCGACGGCGGTCGCCCAGGCGACGTCGGAGGGCACGATCGGAGGCATCGCATCCGACCGTAGCCGCCGTCCGCCGGGTGTCCTGCGAGCGGCGGCGGCTAGCGTCGGGCCATGACCGATGCGCGCGGCACGGATGCGGATGTGCTCGTCGTCGGCGCCGGGCTCGCGGGGCTCGCCGCGGCGCTGCGGCTCACCGCTTCGGGACGCACGGTGCGGGTGCTCGAGGCGTCCGACGGCCCGGGCGGCCGGATGCGCTCCGACGTCGTCGCCGGCTTCACGGTCGACCGCGGCTTCCAGGTGCTGAACACGGCCTATCCCGAGCTCGCGCGGCTCGGCGTGCTCGATGCGCTGCCGCTGCGCCGGTTCGACCGGGGCGCGCTGCTGCGGCACGGCGACCGGCTCTCGCTGGTCGCGGATCCGCGGCAGGTGCCGGCCGGCATGGCCGGGCTGCTCGGCGGCGCGCTCGGCTCCGTGGCCGAGCGGGCGGCGCTCGGCGCGTTCGTGGCGCAGGTGGCGTACGGGCCGGGCGACGCCATCCGCCACCGGCCGGACGTGCCGTTCGCCGAGGTGCTGCGCCGGTGGCGGATCGACGGCGACCCGACCGAGCACCTGCTGCGGCCGTTCCTCGCCGGGGTGCTGCTCGAGTCGGAGCTGTCCACCTCGAGCCGCTTCGTCGAGGCGGTCCTGCGCACGTTCGTCCGCGGCGAGGTCGTGGTGCCGGCAGGTGGGATCGGCGCGGTGCCGGCGCTGCTCGCGTCGCGGCTGCCCGCGGGCGCGATCGCCTACGGGTCACCGGTCGTGGCCGTGCGGCCCGGCGCCGTCGACCTCGAGGGCGGCGGCACGCTGGCCGCCGGCACCGTGGTCGTGGCCGCCGATCCGGTGCGCGCCGCCGGGCTGATCGGCGAGCCCGCGCCGCGGATGC
>NZ_DATBTU010000002.1:0-24728 GCF_036559085.1 Amnibacterium sp. | reverse complement strand
GAGGATCACGATGGCGGCGTGACGCGCAACGGCGAGCTGTTCACCGCCATCATCGACCGGGGCTTCAACCAGGGCGACCTGTCCGTGGCGGACGAGGTGTGCTCGGTGGACCTCATCGAGCACGAGTACCTCGCACCCGAGGGCGTGCCCGGCCCCGAGATCCTCAAAGGGCAGATCGCCGACGCCCGACGGTCCGTGTCGGATCTGGTGCTCACCATCGAGGACCTCGTCGAGCACGGCGACCAGGTGTGGGCACGGATGCGGGCGCGCGGACGTGAACCGCGGACGGGGCGCGAGGTCTCGTTCCTCGTCGTCGACATCTGCCGATTCGCCGACGGCATGCTCGTCGAGCACTGGGGCGTCCCGGACCGGTTCGCCCTCCTGCACCAGGCGGGACTGCTCGGGCCGCCGCCGACCCATCCCTAGCCGCGCTCGGCGGCCCGGGTTCAGCGGTGGCGCCGGTAGTGCAGCTCGATCAGGCCACCGGTGGAGGGCGTGCTCGACACCAGGTCGAGCCGGTAGCCCTCCGGCACGTCGTCGAACATGAGCGTGCCCTTGCTCGTGACGTACGGGTACATGCTGATCCGGAACTCGTCGATCAGGTCGAGCGCCATCAGCGACCGCCAGGTCCGCACCCCGCCCCAGACGACGACGTGCCCGTCGCCCTCCCGCAGCCGGTCGAGCTCCTCGGTGGTGCCGGAGATGATGCTGGTGTTCGCCCACTCCGCCGTCTGCATGGTGGTCGAGAGCACCACCTTGTTCCCCGCGTTGAGGATCGGCGACCACGGATGGTCGACCGCCGTCGGCATGTTCTTCGACATCCCGTCGTAGGCGTCCCGGCCCATCAGGTGCGCCGACGCGGAGGAGAGGAACTCGAGCGTGTCGTCGTCGTGGTCCGGACCCCCGTGGTCGTCGAGGAGTTCGAAGCAGTACGTCCAGAAGCCGGTGTCCGGGGCGGCCAGGAGGCCGTTCAGCGAGTAGTTGAACACCAGCGCGACGAGCTTCTGCACGAGGGACCCCTTCGTCCTGCGGCCGCCGAGCGCGATCCGTCCCAGCAACCTAGGGATCGGCGAGCGTCGCTTCAACGCCTCGCCCCGGCGACCGGGGACCTAGCTCGACGTGGGGTTCCAGAAGGCGGCGACCTCGGCGGCGATGCGGGCGCCCTGCTCGTGGCCGGCGCGTGCGGAGCCCGACCGGCTGCTCATCAGGAGCGGGTTCAGCCCGAAGGCGCGCGTGCTGGCCGCATCCGCCTCGGCCACGAGCGCCCGCCCTCGGGCGTCGATCTCCGCCGCGACCTCGCGCATCGTCGGTCCGGTCGCGCTGCTGGCCGGCTCGAGCATGCAGGCGATGATGAGCACGACGTCGCAGTCGTCCGCGACGTCGGCGTTCGTGCCCGACCGCACCCCGCCGTCCATCAGCTGCCGGCCGCCGACCGGCATCGTGGGCCAGACACCCGGGACCGAGCAGCTGGCCATCACGGCGGCCGCGAGCGGGACCCCGGATGCGCGCGTCTGGACCACGAACTCGCCCGTCTCGGCGTCGACTGCCGTGACGCGGAGGTCCCGCTCCGGCCAGTCCTTCGCCGGGAGCTGCGATTCGATCATCGCGATACGTGCTGCCGCAGGCATGCGTTCCTGCGGCACGCTCAGCGCGTAGCGGCCCAGTGTCGACCGGGCGGCGATCTCGTCCGGCTGCTCCTGCGCCGAGGCGACCACGGCCCGGAACCGCTCGACGTCGAAGCCGCTCGTCTCGGGCGCCTCCTCCTCGGCCGGTGCGAACTGCAGCGCGTACGCGGCCGGCACGGCGCCCTGCCGGAGCGCCGCTCCCGCGACGGATCCCGCGGAGGTGCCCACGACGACGTCCGCGGCCTCGAGGTCGATGCCCGCCTCGATCAGGGCGGCGAGCACGCCGAGCTCCCAGGCGATCCCCGCCACGCCGCCGCCTCCGAGCACGAGTCCGCGTCGTGGTCCCTGGTCCGCCATGAGGGTCCTTCCCGCGCCCGCTGCATCGAGCGCGGCGACTCGCGTCATCCTCCCAGCGGGCGGATGTGAGGCCGGGCGGATGCGGTCAGCGGGCAGGCCGCCCCGGAGTTCGGCGGACCGTCCCGATGCCCGCCTCGCACCCCGGCCTCGTCGGCCGGGACGGCGTGCGCCAGGAGCTCGGCCGCCCGGACGCCTTCTGACCGCAGGTTCTCGTTACCTATGGACAGTAGGTATCGAGAGAGGTAAGTTGCGCCTCACGTGCACCGACGCGCGAGAGGGGTGGTCCCGTGAGCGAGACCGGGTTCCAGGACGGCGCAGCCACCCTGCTGGCGGACTACTCGCTCGAGATGACCGGCAAGGACGTCGACGCCCTGGTCGAGGCGCGCGACGCCATCCCGGCCGGAACCCGGATCAACGTCACCTTCCTCGGCAACGAGGACCTGGCGATGCGCGTCACCGCCGTGCAGGCGGTGCTGGACAACGGGTTCCTCCCCGTCCCGCACCTCTCCGCGCGACGGCTGCGGTCGGTCGCCCGGCTGGAGGAGTACCTGCGGCGCCTGCAGGACATCGGCGGCAGCGAGCGCGTCTTCCTCGTCGGCGGTGATCCCGCCGAGCCCGAGGGACCCTTCCCGGACGCGCTCTCGGTGATCCGCACCGGTGTGCTCCCCACCTACGGCGTCCGGGAGGTGGGCGTCACCGGTTATCCCGAGGGCCATCCCGACATCGCCGGCGACGTGCTCTGGCAGGCGTTGACCGACAAGTGCGCCGAGATCGCGGCGCAGCGGCTCGAGGCCTCGGTGACCACGCAGTTCGCCTTCGCGACCGACCCGGTCGTCGACTGGATCCGCCGGGCCCGCAGCGCAGGCGTGGACGCGCCCATCCGGGTCGGCGTCCCCGGCCCCGCCGGGGTGAAGCGGCTCCTCGCGTTCGCGCGCCGGTTCGGCGTCGGCGCGAACGCCACCATCGTCCGCAAGTACGGCTTCTCGCTGACCAACCTCATGGGCACGGCGGGGCCGGACGCCTTCGTCACGGACCTCGGCCGCCTGCTCCGCACGGAGACCGCCGGCGACGTCAAGCTGCACCTCTACACGTTCGGCGGCCTGGGGGCCTCGGCCCGCTGGGTGACGGCCTACCGCCGGGGCGAGTCCGCGAGCCGAGCCGGATGATCCGGGAAGGTGCCCCGGCTCGTGCCCACGCCCGATCCGCAGGCCGCCGGCGCGCGGTATCCGATCGCCTTCTGAACCCAGCCCCATCCGACCGACGACGTACACGGAAGGCCCGACCATGACCCGGAACCTGCAGCAGCTCCTCGATGAGACCGATCCGGTCGAGCTCCTCCGGAACTCCCAGATCGGCTCCTACATCTATCCCGTCGTCCCGGCGGACTTCTCGAGCTGGAGCCGGGAGCAGCGCGCGTGGCGCGAGGCGAGCGTCCTCTACGACCAGTCCCACCACATGGACAACCTGTTCCTGTCCGGCTCGGACGCGATCAAGCTGATCTCCGACACCGCGATCAACTCGGTCGCCACGTTCCCGGTCAACCGGGCGAAGCAGTACGTCCCGACCTCCTCCTCGGGCCACGTCATCGGCGACGGGATCCTCTTCCACGAGGACGAGGACCGCTACGTGTACGTCGGCCGCGCGCCGGCCGCGAACTGGCTCATGTACCACGGCGAGGTCGGCGGCTACCGCGACCTCGACATCGAGGTCGACCGTCGCTCGCCCTCCCGCCCGTACGGCGCGGCGGTGTCCCGGCGCTACTTCCGCTTCCAGATCCAGGGCCCGACGGCCTGGCAGGTGATCGAGAAGCTGAACGGCGGCCCGCTCGACCAGCTCCGGTTCTTCCACATGGCGACGATGACCGTCGCGGGCGAGCAGGTGCGCACCCTCCGGCACGGCATGGCCGGCGCCCCCGGGCTGGAGCTCTGGGGTCCCTACGAGCTGCACGGGCGCATCCGCGACGCGATCCTCGAGGCCGGCGCGGAGTTCGGGCTCGTGCCCGTCGGCTCCCGTGCCTACCCGTCGAACACCCTCGAGTCGGGCTGGATCCCGTCGCCGCTGCCCGGCATCTACACCGGCGAGGCCGAGCGGGGCTACCGGGAGTGGCTCGGCGCCGACAGCTACGAGGCGACCGGCACCCTCGCCGGATCCTTCGTCTCGGACCGCATCGAGGACTACTACCTCACCCCCTGGGCGCTCGGCTACGGGTCGTTCGTCAAGTTCGACCACGACTTCATCGGCCGCGACGCGCTCGAGGCGATGGACCCGGCCGCGCAGCGCCACAAGGTGACGCTCGCCTGGAACGCCGAGGACCTCGGCCGGGTGCTCACCTCCGTGCTCGATGTCGACGGCCCCCAGTACAAGTACTTCGACCTGCCGCTCGCCAACTACGGGTCCGCGAACTACGACTCGGTCGTCGACGCGGACGGCCGAGTGGTCGGCTTCTCGATGTTCACCGGGTACAGCGCGAACGAGCGGCGTGGCCTCTCCCTCGCCACTGTGGATCCCGGGGTTCCCGAGGGCGCCGAGCTGAAAATCGTGTGGGGGGAGCCCGACGGCGGCAGCCAAAAGGCGACCGTCGAGCCGCACGTCCAGACCGAGGTGCGGGCCGTCGTGAGCCCCGTCCCGTACTCGACGGTCGCTCGGACCGAGTACCACGGCGGGTGGCGCACCGGCTACCAGGGCGATGCGGCCGCGACCCGGTAGCCCGGAGGTGCACCGGCCGGCTTGGTACCGTCGAGCATGAGCCTGCGGATGGCGCTGCTCGCGCTCCTGCGCGTCGGGCCGCTGTCGGGCTACGAGCTGCAGAAGCAGTTCTCGCTGTCGGTCGGGCACGTCTGGCACGCCCCGAGCTCGCAGATCTATCCCGAGCTCCGGCGGATGGAGGCGGAGGCGCTGGTCGTCGGCGAGGAGCAGACGCGCGGCGAGCGCGGCATGCGCCGCGTCTACCACGTCACGCCCGCCGGTGACGCGGCGTTCCTCGACTGGATGCGCAGCCCGATGGACTACCTCCGCGTCCGGGATCCGGCGCACCTCCGCGCCGCCTACCTTGAATCGGCGTCGGCCGCGGACGCGCGCCGGTTCCTGAACGCGCACATCCAGCAGTGGCAGGCCGAGCTCGAGCAGTGGGAGGACGAGATCGAGCGGATCGACGCCGGCCGCAGCCCGATGCTGGTGCGCCGGCTCGCGGTCACCTCCGACGAGGATCGCGAGGCGACGATCGCCTTCAAGCGGTTCGCCTACGAGGGCCTCGTCGAGCGCGCCCGGACCGAGCTCGACTGGGCGCGCCGCGGCCTGGAGCTGGTGGACCGGCTGGGGTCGGCGACGCAGTAGCCGGCGGGTGCCACGGGCGAGGACGCGGAGGTGCTACGAAGTCCGCCTCGCACTCCCGACGCCCCATGGTGCACCATGTGGCGCTAGCGCTGAATATCTCACGCGACTCCTTCCACCGGCGCGACGATCGTCCATCGACGCAGCCATTGCGGAAGCCGCCTCCGCGCCTGATGCCCGGGAGGCCGAGGAGTGGCGGTCGGCGGCGACGGGCATGCTTCCTCGTGGTCTCGCGCTCGGTCCGGTGCTCAGCGGCTTCGTGCTCGGCCTCGTCGTGGCCGCGGTGGCCGTCGTGAACGAGACCTCGTCCGAGGTCGCGGACCAGGCGACCTCGGACGGCATGGTGGTCGGCGCCGGGCTGGTCGGATTCGTGTGGCTGCGCAGAGCATGGCTGGCCGGTGTGCTGATCGGGTGCACCGTGGCGCTCGAGCACGTCCTCACCACGGCTGTGGGAGTGGAGAACCCGGACGTCCATCTGCCTCCCGGATGGTGGGGTTCGGCATCCCTGCTGATCCTGCTCGTCCCCGCCGTGATCGGGGCCTATGGAGGGGCCGGGCTTCGGGTCGTCGCGTCCGGACGTCGCGAGATCCCAGCATTCCGACGGTGACGCTCTCCGCCGACCATCGCATGGTCGACGGCGCGATCGCGGCCGAGTGGATGCGGGCGTTCGTCCAACGGATCGAGGAACCGCCGCGGATCCTGCTCTGAGGTCCCCGCCGCGTGGCGGGCGGTCCGGTCATCGCTGGCTCAGGCACGCCGACGTCCCTCGGCCGTCAGCGGCAGCGCAGGAGCGGAACGTAACGTTCGCGCGTGTCGAATCGGAGCGCGCGGTGGCGAAGGGGGCTCTTCCACGCGATTCGTGGTCGGACCGCGGGTGGCCGCTCCTGGGGCAGCATCCTCCTTCATCGACTCGGGGAGGCGAGCGCGCACTCGAGCGCAGGGCTCATCGCGGCGGCGGCGGTACTCGCGTGGGCCTGCGTCGGTGCGACCGTCGGCTTCGCGGCCTGGTGGGAGAACCTGCTCTACGTGGTGAGCTCGACGGTCACCCTGGTGATGCTGTTCGCGATCCAGCACACACAAGCACGGCAGCAGTCCGCCACGCAGCGCAAGCTCGACGAGATCCTTCGGGCCCTTCCCCGAGCAGATGGGCGCTTCATCGCCGTCGAGGAGGCACCGGATGACGAGCTCGAAGCGCTCGCGAACCGAGGACGGGGCGACCGAGCCCAAGCGCTCGTCGGGGACGAGCCGGATCGCCCGGTCAGCGCGACGCGGCCTTGAGCGCCTTCCGTCGGGCGACCGGACGCCCTCACGAGCGGACGATGATCACAGCCGGGCCGCGACCTCCCGCCCCTCAGATGCGGCGACGACGACCGGGTGTCACCGCCGCGGCGACCACCGCGGTCTTCGCGACCGGGTGCCCACCCGGGCTGGCGACCGCGGCACCGACGACCGCCGCCTTGGCGACGGGCGCTCGGACCACGCCGACCCGTCCGACTCGTGCTGCTCGCAACATCTCAGGCTCCAGTCGCTTCGAGGGCCTCATCGGCCTCGAGCGAGGCGATGATCGCTTGGATCGGGATGCGCCCGTTGGCGACGAGCTGGCCGCCCGCGCGCCTGGCGGCCGACGCGAAGGGCGCGGCCCAGAGGTTCTCGTAGACGAAGACGCCGGCGATGCTGCCCGGCTCCATCGCCACGGCGAGGTGCTCGACGTCCTCTTCGGCGAGCAGTTCCGCGAGCTGTCCTTCGATCGAGACGAGATCCCCGAGGTCGCCCAGATCGGCAAGCTCCATGGCGTCCACGACGCCCGTCTCGTCCTTCGTCAGGATGATCGCGTCGACGACGCGGATCGTGCCGGCGTCGACGAGCTTCGTCAGCTCCTCCGCCATCTCACCCGTGAAGTTCGCCTTGTCGGCGGGGAACTCGATGACGAAGAAGTCCACCGGCCCCAGCTCGTCGAGGTTCGTGTCCTGTAGCTGCGTGTCCGTCATCGGCTGCTCTCTCGCATTCGCGGGGCCCGGAGGCGCCTCGCTCCCCATCCGCAGAGGAGCAGCCCGCGCGGGAGGAACGATCCTCGCGACCCGCCTTCCGTCGCATCACCCATGGCAGGTGACCCAGCGCGCCGACGAGGGCTCAGCGCCGGGCGGCCCCGCCGCGAGCAGGTCGCCATCGGGCGCAGGAGCTGGACGGGTTCGCTAGCATCGGCCCGTCAGGTCCTCTCGAGGTCCGGCGCTCTTGAAAGGGGCGCGCAGCCCGCGATCCACGTGGCGAGACACATACGGAACCAGCCGTCCTGTCTGTCGAAACGGATCCCGTGTCTCACGTCAGCGCCCTCGTCGCCCAGGCCCTCGCCACCACCGTCACCGACGTGTTCGGGGTGATGGGCAACGGCAACGCCTACTTCATCGATGCGATCGAACGCTTCGGGGTCCGGTACACGCCGCTCCGGCACGAGGCCGGGACCGTGGTGGCCGCCGACGCCTACTTCCGCGCGAGCGGCCGGGTCGCGGCGGCCACCACGACGTACGGCGCGGGGTTCACGAACGCGCTGACCGCCCTCGCCGAGTCCGCGCAGGCGCGGATCCCGCTGCTGCTCGTGACCGGCGCCGAGCCCACCACCGGTCCGCGGCGGTGGGACGTCGACCAGACCGCCCTCGCCGCGGCCGTCGGCGTCCGAACGGTCACGGTCCGAGCGGGCTCCGTGACCGCGCAGGTCGCCGAGGCCGTCGCAGGCGCGCGGGCGGCCCGGCGCCCCGTGGTGCTGGCGATCCCGTACGACCTCGCCCACGCCGCGGCCGACCCCGCTGCTCCGGCCGACCCCGCTGCTCCGGCGGATCCGGAGCCCGGCCCCGAACCCGCGACGCCCGACGACCTCGGTGCCGCGTTGCTGCCCATCGCCGAGCGACTCGCCGTCGCGCGCCGTCCCGTGCTGCTCGCCGGACGCGGCGCCTGGCTCGCCGGCGCTGGATCGGCGCTGGGCCGGCTGGCGGAGGTCGCGGGGGCGCTCACCGGCTCGACCGCGCTCGCCCGGGGCATCTTCCCGGACGCGTCCACCCACCTCGGGATCGTCGGCGGCTTCGGCCAGTCCACCGCCATGGCGCTGCTCCGCGAGGCCGACGTCGTCGTGGCGTTCGGTGCCACCCTCAACCAGTTCACGATGCGGTTCGGGCAGCTCCTCGCTCCGGATGCGCTCCTCGCGCAGATCGACGTCGAGGCGGCCCCGACGAACCCGCGGGTCGACGTCTTCGTGCGCGCCGACGCCCGGCTCGCCGCCGAGGCGCTCGCCGCCCTGCTCGCCGAGCGCGCTCCCGCCCCGGAGTGGACGGCGGATCCTGCGTCCTGGTCGTCGTGGGATCCCGCGGACGAGCTCGCCGCCGACGGCCGGCTCGACCCCCGCGCGCTCGCGATCCGGCTCGCGGAGCTGCTCCCCGAGGACCGGATCGTCACCTCCGACGGCGGACACTTCCTCGGCTGGCCCAACATGTACTGGCCCGTCGCCGCACCGGACCGGATGATCATGGTCGGCACCGCCTATCAGAGCATCGGCCTCGGCTGGCCGAGCGTGGTCGGCGCAGCGCGAGCGAACCCGGATCCGGCGATCGTGCTCGTCACGGGCGACGGCGGCGGCCTGATGGCCCTCGCCGACCTGGAGAGCGCGGTCCGCGTCGCGGGTGGACGCGGGATCGCGGTCGTCTGGAACGACGCGGCCTACGGCGCCGAGGTGAACCTCTACGGGCTCAAGGGCCTTGCGCCTGGGCCGATGCGGATCCCGGAGGTCGATTTCGCGGCGCTCGCCGCGTCGGTCGGTGCCGAAGGCGTGACCGTCACCCGCCTCGCCGACCTCGAGCGGCTCCGTGACTGGGCGGCAGCACCCGTCTCCGAGCGGTCGTTCCTCGTGCTCGACTGCCGTATCTCACCCGACGTCATCGCGCCCTACCAGCGGGAGGTCATCGAGGCCCACGGATGACCTGACGGGCGGGCCCGGCCGCATCCGCATCAGCCCGGCGTGGTGTCCGGCGCACCCGACCAGCGCGCGGCGAGCGCCTCCGATCCGCGTGCGAGCAGGCTGACGTCCGCCCCGACGAGGACGAACGCAGCGCCGGCGTCGAGGTAGCGCTGAGCGAGCGCCGGATCGAACGCGTTGACGCCGACCGGGATGCCCGCCGAGCGAACGGCGTCGAACGCGCGCAGGACCGCGGCTTCGACCTCCGGATGGGTCTGCTGCCCGAGCAGCCCCATCGAGGCGGCGAGGTCGCTGGGGCCGACGAAGATCCCGTCCACCCCGTCGACGGCCGCGATCTCCGCCGCCGCGTCCACCCCCTCGGCCGTCTCGATCTGCAGGACGAGGGAGAGGTGCTCGTCCGCGTGCTCGAGATACCCATCGACGCGGTTCCAGCGGGCCGAGCGGGCGAGCGCCGATCCGACCCCGCGCCGGCCGGCCGGCGGATAGCGGACCGCCTCGACCAGCCCCCGGGCCTCGCCGGCGGAGCCGATCATCGGAACCAGGAGGTTCTGGGCGCCGAGGTCGAGGACCTGCTTGATCGTGACGCGGTCGCCGCTCGGTACCCGGACGAGCGGGGTGACGGGATAGGCGGCGACCGCCTGCAGCTGTGCCAGCACACCCTCGAGCCCGTTGGGGGAGTGCTCCATGTCGATCAGGAGCCAGTCGAGGCCGCTGCCGGCGCAGATCTCGGCGACCAGCGGCGAGCCCGAGCACACCCACATCCCGGCGAGAGGCCGGGTCGCCTCCACGAGCCGGTCGCGGAACGTCGGATTCAGACGAAGCGGCATGTGATCGTCCCCAGCGGCCCGTAGTCGGCGAGCACGCTGTCGCCCCGGCGGATCCAGGTCGGCCGGGTGAACGATCCGGCGAGCACGATCTCGCCGCCCTCGAGCCGCTCGCCGTGCTGGTGGAGCGTGTTGGCGAGCCAGGCGACACCGGTCGCCGGATGGCCGAGCACCCCGGCGGCGAGGCCGGTCTCCTCGATCGTCTCGTTCCGGTGGAGCAGGGCGCCGACCCAGCGGAGATCGATCTCGTCGGGCCGCTTCGGTGTTCCGCCCAGGACCATGCCGCCGTACGCGGCGTTGTCGGCGATCGTGTCGACGATCGTGCGGCCTTCGAGCTCGATGTGGGAGTTCAGCACCTCGAGCGCAGGGGTCACGTAGTCCGTGGCGCCCAGCACGTCGAACAGCGAGACGGCCGGGCCCTCGAGCGGGTCCTTCAGCACGAAGGCGAGCTCGACCTCGATCCGCACGGTGGAGAAGTCGTCGAACGGGATCGTCGAGCCGTTCTCCCACACCGTGTCGGCGAACATCACGCCGTAGTCCGGCTCGTTGATCCCGGTCGCCGCCTGCATCGCCTTGGAGGTGAGGCCGATCTTGTGGCCGACGAGGCGGCGGCCGGCCGCGACGCCGCGGTCCCGCCAGATCCGCTGCACCGCGTAGGAGTCCGCCACCTCGGCGTCCGGGTACCGGGCGGTGATGCGGGGGATCAGCGCGTGGTTTCGGTCCGCCTCGGCGAGCTCGTCGGCGATCGCAGTGATCACGGCATCGGTCAGCACACGGGATCCTTCACAGCTGGTGGCCGAGCTTGTACTCGCCCTGCTTCCAGGACGGCAGCTCGTCGTCGGACGGGCGGGTGTACGAGAAGCCGTCGGCGCCGATGGTGACCTCCATCTCGGAGGAGTCGGTCCGCGCGACGACCGGCTTCGGGTTGCCGTCGAGGTCGAGCACGAGGGACGCCTCGGTGTACCAGCTGGGCACGACGGGGTTGCCCCACCAGTCGCGGCGCTGGTTGTCGTGCACGTCCCACGTGACGAGCGGGTTGTCCGGGTCGCCCGTGTAGTAGTCCTGCGTGTAGATCTCGATCCGGTGTCCGTCGGGGTCGCGGAGATAGAGGTAGAAGGCGTTCGAGACGCCGTGCCGGCCGGGTCCGCGCTCGATCCGGTCGGACATCCGCAGGGCGCCGAGCTTGTCGCAGATCGCGATGATGTTGTGCTTCTCGTGGGTCGCGAACGCGATGTGATGCATCCGGGGACCGTCCCCGCCGGTCATCGCCGTGTCGTGCACCGTCGGCTTGCGCCGCATCCACGCCGCGTACACGGTGCCGTCTGCGTCCTCGATGTCCTCCGTGACGCGGAAGCCGAGGTCCTCCATGTAGGCGACGGCGCGCGGCACGTCCGGCGTGACCTGGTTGAAGTGGTCGAGGCGGACGAGGGCGCCGGGCGTGTAGAGGTCGTAGCGCCACGCGAGGCGCTCGACGTGCTCGACCTCGTGGAAGAACTCGTACGGGAAGCCGAGGGGATCCTCGACCCGCACCGAGTCGCCGATGCCTCGGGTGGACCCCGCCGCGCGGCGCTCCACCCGGCAGCCGAGCTCCTCGTAGAACGCGACAGCGCGATCGAGGTCCTGGGGGGAGCGGACGCGGTAGGAGAAGGCGGCGGCCGCCGCGACCGGCCCCCTGCGGAGCACGAGGTTGTGGTGGATGAACTCCTCGAACGTCCGGAGGTAGACCGCGTCATCGTCCTCCTCCGTCACGACGAGGCCGAGCACGTCCGCGTAGAAGTCGCGGGAGCGGGCGAGGTCGGTGACGACCAGCTCCATGGAGGCGCAGCGCAGGACGTCGGGCGCGGGCACTGTCGGCGTCGGGATGCGGTCGGCGGACCGGGAGTCGGGGGCCGTGCTGGTCATGCGAGCCTCTCTGCTCGGTGCGGAAGCGATGGGTTCGGCGCCGGTCAGCGCAGCTCGGGGTCGGCCTCGTCGTCGGCCGGCGGGGCCGGGTGCGGCGCCTTCCCGCTCCTTCCCAAGGTCGGGTTGTGCACCTCGCCGAGCGTGATGTGCACCGCCTGCTGGTGCGTGTAGAAGTCGATCGAGCGGTAGCCGCCCTCGTGCCCGAGACCCGACGCCTTCACGCCGCCGAACGGGGTGCGGAGGTCACGGACGTTGTTCGAGTTGAGCCACACCATCCCGGCCTCGACGGCCTGCGCGACGTTGTGCGCGCGCTTCAGATCGTTCGTCCACACGTAGGCCGCCAAGCCGTACTTGACGCCGTTCGCGAGGGCGAGCGCCTCCTCGTCCGTGTCGAACGGGGTGATCGCCACCACGGGCCCGAAGATCTCCTCCTGGAAGATCCGCGCCTCGGGCGGAACGTCCGCGAAGACGGTCGGGGCGACGAAGTTCCCGGTCTCGAAGCCGGCAGGCCGGCCACCGCCCGCGACGAGCCGCCCCTCCTCCTTGCCGATCTCGATGTACGACATCACCTTGTCGAAGTGCTCCGGATGCACGAGCGCGCCGACCTCGGTCGCCGGGTCATGTGGGAGGCCGACCACCACGTGCCGGGCCTGCCGGGCGTAGCGCTCGACGAACTCGTCGTAGATCGGCCGCTCGACGAGGATCCGGGAGCCCGCGGTGCAGCGCTCGCCGTTCAGCGAGAACACCCCGAAGATCGTCGCGTCGATCGCCGCCTCGAGGTCCGCGTCGGCGAACACGATCGCGGGGCTCTTGCCGCCGAGCTCCATCGAGAGGCCCTTGAGGAACGGGGCGGCGTTGCCGAAGATCAGCTGCCCGGTCCGGCTCTCACCGGTGAAGCTGATGAGCGGTACGTCCGGATGCTTCACGAGGGCGTCGCCGGCCTCCTCGCCGAGGCCGTTGACGAGGTTGAAGACGCCCTTCGGGACGCCGGCCTCCTCGAAGATGCCCGCCCACAGCGAGGCCGAGAGCGGCGTGAACTCGGCCGGCTTCAGCACGACCGTGTTGCCGGTCGCGAGGGCGGGGCCCAGCTTCCAGGACTCGAGCATGAACGGCGTGTTCCAGGGCGTGATGAGCCCGGCGACGCCGATCGGCTTCCGGTTCACGTAGTTGATCTGCCGCCCCGGGACCTTGTAGGTGTCGTCGGCCTGGGCGACGATCAGGTCCGCGAAGAAGCGGAAGTTCTCGGCCGCGCGCCGCGCCTGGCCGAGCGCCTGCGTGATCGGCAGGCCCGAGTCGAAGGACTCGAGCTCCGCGAGGCGGGCGTCGGTGGACTCGACGATGTCAGCGACGCGGTGGAGGATCCGCGATCGCTCGCGGGGGAGCATCCGGGGCCACGGGCCGTCGGTGAACGCCCGGCGCGCGGCGGCCACCGCCCGGTCGATGTCGGCCTTCTTGCCGGCGGCGGCCTGCAGGTAGGTCGTGTTGGACACCGGGTCGAGCACGTCGAAGGCGGATCCGTCGACGGAGTCGACCCGCTCGCCGTCGATGACGTGCTGGATCCGTGTCGGCAGCTCCGCGGGCACGTGCTGCCGGGCCGGGGCCGCGCTGGTCGTGGTCATGGTTCCTTCCGGGGGTGCTGGTCGGGATGCCGGGCACGCAGGAACTCCTCGAGCGTGCGCCAGCGGTGGTCGCGAGCGGCGAGCTCGATCTCGAGGGGCTCGGCGCCGGTGGCGATGAGCTCGAGGATGCGGTCGTGCTCCTCGACGGAGTGGCTGGCCCGGCCGGGCACGAAGGCGAAGGTGGAGTCGCGGATGCCGGACAGGCGCGCCCAGCCGCGGTGCACGAGGTCGAGGAGGTGCGGGTTCGGACAGCGCGCGTAGAGCGCCTCGTGGAAGTCGTGGTTCAGCCGGGTGAAGCGGGTGGAGTCGAACGCGTCGAGCAGCCCCCGCATCCGGTCGTTGATCGCCCGGGCGGTCTCGAGGTCGGCATCGAGCAGGACGGGAGCGGACAGCGCCGTCGCGAACCCTTCGACGACCCCGAGCGTCTGCATCGTGTGCACGTACTCCTGCTCGTCGACGAGCGCGACGCGGGCACCGACGTTGTGCTCGAAGGTGACCAGGCCCTCGGCCTCGAGGCGCCGGATGGCCTCGCGGACCGGCACCGCGCTCATGCCGAGGGCCTCCGCGATCGGCGCGATCACGAGCCGGTGACCGGGCGTGTACTCGTGGAACCGGATGCGGTCCCGGATCCACTCGTAGGCGCGGGTCGACTTGCTCGCCTCGATCGCGGTCGTCCCGCTCACCGCTGCCGCTCCTGCTCGTACCGCTCGCGCCAGGCCGCGTTCATCGGGAAGAGCCCGTCGATCGGGTTCCCCTCCGCGACGCGCTCGGCGATCCAGGCGTCCTCCGCCTCCTGCGCGAGGGTCGCGTCGACGACCTCCTCGACGAAATCACGGGGGATCACGATGACGCCGTCCGCGTCGCCGACGATCACGTCGCCCGGCTGCACGGTCGCGCCACCGCAGGCGATGGTGCCGCCGGTCTCCCACGGCACGTGCTTGCGGCCGAGCACCGCCGGATGCGCGCCGGCCGCGTACACGGGCATCCCGACGCCGGCGACCGCGACGGAATCGCGGACGCCGCCGTCCGTGACGACGCCGGCGGCGCCATTGGCGTGGGCGCGGATGGCGAGGATGTCGCCGAGCGTGCCCGAGCCGCTCTCGCCGCGCGCCTCGATGACCACGACCTCGCCCTGCTGGACGGCGTCGAACGCCTGCTTCTGCGCATTGAACCCGCCGCCGAAGCGGGAGAACAGGTCCTCGCGAGCCGGCACGAAGCGCAGCGTGCGGGCGACGCCGACGAGCTTCAGGTCGGGGCGGAGCGGACACACGCCGTCGATGCTCGTGGTGTTGAGGCCCCGCTTGCGCAGCTGCGCGGACAGCCCGGCGACGGGCGCCCTCTCGAGCCTCTCGCGGAGGTCGGCCGGAAGCGCACTGCTCTCCTCAGTGGCAAGGCCGGCGGCAGCGCGGGAGCCCCACGCCTCCGCCCGCTGCACGTCGTCGACGGCCGGCAGCGAGCCGAGGGCCGGGTCGAAGGAGTGGGTGCCCGACACGACCCGGGTCACCAGCCGACCGGAGCTCGGGGCGCCAGGGGCGCCAGGGGCGTCGACCTCGACCTCGACCACATCGCCGGGCACGACGACGGACGACCCGGCGGGCGTGCCCGTGAGGATCACGTCTCCCGGCTCGAGCGTGAGGTGCTGGGCGAGGTCGGCGACGACCTGCGGCAGCGGGAAGAGCAGGTCCTCGGTGGTGTCGTCCTGGACCGAGGCGCCGTTCACCCAGGTCCGCACACGCAGGCCGGCCGGATCGACCGTCCGTGCGTCGATGAGGCCGGGGCCGAGCGGCGTGAAGCCGTCCCCGCCCTTCGACCGGAGGTTCGAGCCACGGTCGTTCGCGCGCAGGTCGTACAGCCCGAAGTCGTTGCCCGCGGTGACCCACGCGACGTGGTCCCACGCCTGGTCGGCCGTGATGTGCCGGGCGGCGGACCCGATGATCAGCGCCACCTCGCCTTCGAACGCCAGCAGCTCCGTGCCGGCAGGGCGCTCGATCGTGCCGCCGGTCGCGGCGACCGAGCTCGACGGCTTCAGGAAGTAGGACGGCGCGGACGGGCGCCGTCCCCGCTGGTCGGCGCGGGACGGGTAGCTGAGGTGGACCGCGATGATCTTGCCGGGGCGGCCGGTCGGCAGTCCGCTCGACCTCGATGCTGCATCCGTCACGCCCAGCCCCTTCGCCGTCTCGCTGGATCATATACAATCCGGACTGATTGCACGAGGGCCGCGTCCACGGCACCGTATGAGGTTCATTCGACGAGGAGTGACGGTGCAGATCCATGTCCGCGGCTACGAATCCGGCGACCCACGCGTCAAGCCCGCAGCGGGCCACGGCATCGACCGGCCCACCGAGCTGCCCGACCGGATGGACGTCCTCATCGTCGGCACCGGACCTGCCGCGGTGGTCGTGCTCGCGCAGCTCTCCCGCTTCCCATCGATCGACGCGCGCGCGATCGAGCGTCGCCCCGGCCGGCTCGCGGTGGGACAGGCCGACGGCATCCAGGCCCGCTCGGTCGAGACGTTCCAGGCGTTCGGATTCGCCACCGAGGTGACCGACGAGGCATACCGGAACGTGGAGATGTGCTTCTGGAAGCCGTCCCCGGATGATCCGTCGAAGATCGTCCGCGCGTCGCGGGCGCCGGACGACGCCACCGGGATCAGCGAGTTCCCGCACATCTACGTGAACCAGTCACGGATCCTCGACTACTTCCTCCGCGACGCCGTCCGCGCGCCGGGCCGTGCCGTGCCCGACTACGGCATCGAGTTCGTCGACTGCACGATCGACCCCGAAGCGGAGTACGCGGTCACCGCCCGCGTCCGCTACACGGCGGGCGCGCGGCAGGGCGAGGAGCGCACGGTGCGCGCCAAGTACCTCGTCGGCGGCGACGGCGCACGCAGCGCCGTGCGGGCGTCCCTCGGGCACCGCCTCGAGGGCGAGGCGTCGATGCATGCGTGGGGCGTCATGGACGTGATGGCGAACACCGACTTCCCGGACTTCCAGGTGAAGTGCTCCATCCAGTCCCAGGCGGCCGGCAACATCCTGCTGATCCCGCGCGAGGGCGGGTACCTGTCCCGGATGTACGTGGACCTCGGGGAGGTCGACGAGCACGACGCGGGCGCGGTCCGCGAAACTCCGATCGAAGCGATGATCGACGCGGCGAACCGCATCCTCTCGCCGTACTCGCTCGACGTGCGCGCGGTGACCTGGTGGTCGGTCTACGAGGTGGCGCATCGCATCACGGACGGCTTCGACGACGTCCCTGCCGGGCTCTCAGGGCAGCGGAGCCCGCGCGCCTTCATCATGGGCGACGCCTGCCACACCCACTCCGCGAAGGCCGGCCAGGGGATGAACGTCTCCATCCAGGACGGCTTCAACCTCGGTTGGAAGCTCGCCGCCGTGCTCGAGCGCCGTGCCCCGGAGTCGCTGCTCGCGACCTACGCGGCGGAGCGGAAGGTGGTCGCGCAGAACCTCATCGACTTCGACCGCGAGTGGTCGGCGATGATGGCCCGCCCGGTGGACTCGTGGGAGGACCCGGACGAGCTCGAGCGCTGGTACCTCGCGACGATGGAGTTCCCCGCCGGCTTCATGACGGAGTACACCGAGTCACCGATCACACTCGGCACGGAGCATCAGCACCTCGCCACCGGCTTCCCGGTGGGCAAGCGGTTCAAGTCGGCTGAGGCGATCCGCCGGGCCGACAACCGCTGGATGCACCTCGGGCATCTGCACGAGGCGGACGGCCGGTGGCGGGTCTACGTCTTCGCCGATGCGGCCGCGCCGGGACTCGCGGGCACGCCCACCGCCGACTTCGCGCGCTGGTGGGTGGAGGATCCCGACTCGCCGCGCGTCCTCTACACCCCGGGTGACGGCGACGACGACGCCGTCTTCGACACCAAGGTGATCTACCAGCAGGACTACACGGCGTTCGACCCGAGCGACGTGCCGCCGGCCTTCAAGCCGGTGAAGGTGCCGTTCGGTCTCGTGGACACCAATCAGATCTTCGCCTCCGGCCACGGCCGCGACATCCACCGCGACCGCGGGATCAGCAGGGACGGCGCGATCGTCGTCGTCCGGCCCGACATGTACGTCGCCGCCGTGCTGCCGATCTCGGCGAGGCAGGAGCTGACCCGCTTCTTCGCCGGCCACATGCTGCCGCCGGCGCAGCGGATCCGACCGGAGCCCATCAGGAGCATCCACGACAGGATCCGTCTCTGAAGCGGCCCCGGATCGGGTCGACGCTCTGATGGTCAGGACGCCTCGGACCCCTGCGCGAGGAAGGCCCGGATCGCGCTCACGACGAAGCGGTGGTCCTCGACCTGCGGCAGGCCCGACACCGCGACGGTGCCGACGGGGCCAACGGACCTGACGAGCACGGGGAAGCATCCGCCGGCAGCGGCGTAGCGGGCAGGATCGAGGCCGGACGCGGCGTCGAAGGAGGTGCCGCGGTCGCGCCACTGCTGCCCGACCGCGAGCGAGCTGTGCCCGAACCGCTCCACGACCCGGACCTTCCGCCGGATCCAGTCGTCGTTGTCGGCCGACGACCCGGGGAGCGCGGCGTGGAAGACCTGCTGGGCGCCGCGGCGGATGTCGATCGCGACGGGGAGGTCGCGTTCGATCGCCAGGTTCCGCAGCAGGGAGCCGAGAACCCAGGCGTCGTCGAGGGTGAAGGACGAGAGCTGCAGCTCCTCCTCATCGGCGAGCAGCTCCTCGAGCGAGGGGAAGTCGTTCATGCGGGTCTCCTTCGATCGGCGGCCGGTGGGTCTCACGGTTCACGCCCTGCTGGGCGCACGGGGCGACGCCGGCTGCGGGCGTTCGACATCATGGTGCCGAAACCGGCCTCGACGCAGCGCGTCCGAGTCATGCCGCTCGCCTTCCGACCCCCGCCTCATCGGCCGATCCCGGAGCGCATCATGAACCACCCGCATCTCGACGAGGTCGCCGACGGCGTCTTCGCCTACGTCCAGCCCGACGGCGGGTGGATGGTCAACACCATGGGGCTGATCGGCGGCCCGGACGGGGCCACCTCCGTCGACATGACGTCGACGGAGCGCCGGACCGTCGCGTACCTCGAGGCTGCGGCGGGTGTCGCGGGCCCGATCCACCGTGTCGTCTACACGCACGCGCACCCCGACCACTGCAACGGTGCGTCGCTTCTCCCTGACGCGGAGATCGTCGCCCACGTCACCGCCGCGGAGGAGCTGCGGCACCCGCATCCGGTCGCGCCGCACATCTTCGGCCCGTTCGACCAGGGCGGGGTGGTGCCGCGGATCCCGACGACCACGTTCGAGGACTCGGTGGTCCTGCAGGAGGGCGCTCGCCGGATCGTCGCCACGCATCCGCCTCGCCCGTCCCACACGCGGGGCGACGCGTACGTCTGGTTGCCAGACCAGCGGGTGCTGTTCACCGGCGACCTCGTCTTCAACGGCGGCACGCCGTTCTCCATCTCCGGCTCGCCGAGCGGCTGGCTGACGACGCTCGAGGAGCTCGTCGCGCTCGACCCGCTGGTCGTCGTGCCCGGCCACGGCGAGCCCGGCGCCCTGGAGATCCTCGAGCCGGTCGCCCGCTACCTCCGGTTCCTGATCGCAGTCGCCGACGACGCGCATGAGCGGCACCTCACGCCGCTGGACGCCGCACGCTCAACGGACCTGGGTGAGTTCGCCGGCCTGCTCGAGCCCGAGCGGATCGTCGGCGACCTGCACGGCCGGCTCGCGGAGCTGGAGGGGCGTGTCCCCGACTTCGCCGCCGCCTGGGAGGACATGCGCGAGTTCAACGGAGGTCCGCTCGAGGTCCATGCCTGAGGCACGCAGCAGCGCGCCGCATCCACGGAGCTGAGCGGAGCGCAGGGCATCGCGTTCTTAGGGGGTTCGTCACCCGGACCGTGGAACGCGTCGAGTCCTCTCGTCCCGCATCACGGCCTCACATGTACGCGAAGCGCGGCGATGGAGCTGCCGCGCCGCTCGGTGCGGCGCGGCAGCTCCGTCCAGCCGTCGGTCGTCACGCCTTCGGTGTGATCACCCCTTCCCCTTGTTCAGCGAGGTGTAGACGTGGATCCCGTCGGACTGGGGCACGAACACCGTTGCCGGGTTGAAGAGGGCGGTCACCTGGTGGAACCCCAGGGCTGTCGGGCCGAGTGCGATGTCGGTGACGAATCGACGGGAGTGTGCGTCGATGACCATCACCGTCGGTGTGTTCAGCTGGGGGTTCGGCGGGGGGCCGACGGCTCCGGCCTCGGCCGCGTAGTAGCGGTGGTCCTTGGCGTCGTAGGCGACCTCGTCGGCTCCGCTCGCGTCGTGGCCGGAGTAGACGTGGATCACGCGGCCGGTGGCGAGGCTGATGAGCGCCGGAGCGCCGACGTTGCAGCCGAGGAGGGCTTCATCGTTCGGTCCGACTGCCAGGCCGCCCGGGTTGCAGGTCTCGTCCACCGGCAGGACGCTCTGCAGCCGGACCGCCTTGGGATCGATCTGAGCGACTTCTCCGTTCGGGAAGTCCGTGGTTGCACGGATCGCCTCCACGAAGGTCGAGGAGGCCGGGTTCCATTGCGGCTGCTCGATGGAGTCGGCGGCCGCTCCGGGGATCACGACGTGGCCGAGCACCCGGTGGTGCCCAGGGCGGGCGTCGATGAGGGTCACCCACGGGGTGGGTCTCCCCTTCGTGTCGGTCGCGTCGGGGCTCGTGACCGCGATGATGTGATCGCGCGGGTCGTAGGCGATCTCGTCCGCTGTCGGGGCGCCGACGGGGATCGCGCCGATCTTCGTGAAAGGCCGGGTGGACTTCAAGACGACGATCGACCCCGAGCCGCTGCCGATCCAGGCTTGGCCGTAGCCGTCCGTGACGATGCCTGCCGGACCGCCGGCGACAGGAACCTGAGCGACGAGCCTGTCGGTGCGCCCGTTCACGACGTCCACGGTGGAGTTGGAGCCGTCGCTGAAGTACACGAGCCCCGACTGCTGGTCGCCGTAGATGATGTCGCCGTAGAGGGCGTTGTTCGGGGTCGGAACCGAGATGTCGGCGATCTGCCGATAGTGGGTGCCCTCATCGCCGGGGTTCCGGGGGTCGGCCTGGCTCGGGCTCGCGCCGAGCCAAGCGATCACGAGCCCGAGGGCGAGGCCCATGCAGGTGGGGGCTGTGGCCAGTCGGCCGATCGGGTGGGGGGTTCTTGCGGAAGGATTCGAGTGCATCGGTGGGTGTCCTCCTGAGTGACCGCGCTGCGTTGCTGACGGCTATCGGACGCTAACCAGCAGGTCCAGATCAGGGAACCGGGACTTCCTGATGGGAGGCATAGATCATGCAGATACCCACGGCGAGCCCGTGCGATGAGGCGTGACGGGCAGCCCGTCCGGGGCGAGCGCCTCTGGCGGGACCTCCTTTGCTTTCCGTAGATTCTGTGCAAATATCGCGCCAGCGCTGCTTCGCGCACTGAACTGAACCGGCCGCCACGGCGCCGGTCCCTCGAAGGGGAGGACGCCCGGATGGATCGGCTCGTCGGAGCGCCAGGGGCGCTCGACTCGGTTCTCGTGAGCGGGCGCGCATGACCTGGACGAAGTGGTCGTACATGGACCACTGGGTGACGCAGACGCCTCAGGGACCGCAGCCGCCCTCGTTCAACCGGGCGTACATGGACCGCTACATCAAGCAGCTGTCCGCGCTCGGCTTCACCGGGTTCGACACCTTCTTCTTCTACCTGCCGATCTACGCCGGCATGTACGGCTCGGTGAAGGGCTTCGAGGAGTTCCTCCAGGCCAACGGGTTCGACAAGATCACCGGCGTCTTCTCCGCCTACCCCTGGGCGACGAAGTACACGGCGCCGCATGTGCGGGAGACGCACGACCGGATCTTCGCGGACAGCGAGCGCACGGTCCAGGCGCTCGAGGGGCTCTCGGTCGAGAACTTCATCGTCATGCCGACGTCGACCTACCACCAGACCGAGCCGGTCACCGACGAGACCATCAAGGTCGTCGGCGACCTCTGGAACCGAGTCGGCGCGATGACGCTCGAGCACGGCATGACGACGACCTGCCACTTCGAGTTCTGGGGCGCGATCCGCACCAGGGAGCAGATCGACCTCTTCTTCGAGTACACCGATCCCTCCCTCGTGCACTTCTTCTGCGACACCGCCCAGCACACGATCGCGGGCGTCGATCCTCTCCAGCTGTTCCGCGACTACCGGGACCGATGCACCGGCTTCCACTTCAAGGACACCCACGACGTGGACGTGCACGAGGCGTACCGCACCCCGCCCGACCCCGAGCTCATGGCGCCGCACGTGACCCGGTGGTTCTACGAGATGGGGACGGAGGGCGGCCTCGTCGACTTCCCGGCCTTGATGAAGGAGATCCTGTCGTCCGGCTGGGACGGCTGGCTGACGGTCGAGCACGACAAGGCGGAGCTCGGCGGCGGCAGCTATGCCGAGGCCACCGCGACCGCGAAGTGGTACATCGACACGGTGCTGCGGGATGCGCAGGCCGAGACGACCCCTGTGGAGGTCGGCGCATGAAGGACACCCTGAAGTGGTCGTACGCGCTGAACCAGTGGAACATCCGACTGGACGTCTTCGTGCGGCACGAGGAGCAGATCCGGGCCTTCAAGACGGCGGCAGCATGCGGCTTCGACCACCTCGAGCTCGCGTCCGGCACCGGCCGGTGGGACAACCTGAGCCGGCCGGAGGTCATCTGGCAGAACCATCGTGACGCCGCCGGGCTCCGGGACTTCCTCGCGCGCGGCTCGATCACGGGCGTCTCGAGCTTCTTCTGGGACCCGTTCCAGCCGGTCGAGGAGGAGGGCTGGGCGTTCCTCCTCCCGCAGAACCCCGCCGACCACGACGCGATCGTCGAATCCGCGAAGCCGTTCGTCGACTTCCTCGCCCAGGTCGGCTCCGACCGGCTCGTCGCCCGTCCCACCCGGTCGGCGTGGATGGGCGCCCCGTTCGACGCCGGCACCATCCGCCTGGTCGGGAGCCTCTGGAACCGGGTCGGCGAGCTCGCCGCGGCGAGCGGTGTCAACCTCTCCGTCCACTACGACTGCTTGTCCGCCATCCACTCCGAGAAGGATCTCGAGGCCTTCCTCGAAGCGACCGACCTCGCGCTCGTCGGACTCGCGCTCGATACGGCCGAGTTCACGATCGGCGGCATCGACCCCGTCGCCTTCTACGAGCGGCACGCGGACCGGGTGACGCACGTCCACCTGAAGGACACGCCGTTCCGGGATTCCGGCGACGAGTACCGGATGCCCGGCGCCGAGGCGACGATGCTCCGCGGTGGGGCGGGACGACGCATCGAGCGCTGGTTCTTCGAGCTCGGCACCGAGGGCGGCCTCGTCGACGTGCCGGCGTTCGTCGCCGCCCTCCGGGCCCACGAGTACGGCGGATGGGTCGTCGTCGAGAGCGATCACGGCGGCAACCCGGCCGAGCTGTGCATGCTGAACAGCTGGTTCCTGCAGCACGAGCTCGGGATCGCGAAGTAGGAGCGCCCCGGGCCGGATGCCGCGCGGGCCGCCTGAGCGGCGTGCGGCGAGCGGCGAGCGGCGGGCGTCGAGCTCGCCCACGACCGACCTGCCGCATCGCTGGTCGTGGATCCGGCGCCGCCGGCGCTCACGGGTGGTGCCGTTCTCTCCTCGTTACGCTCCGTCTCGGACAGGTCGACAGGAAGGACGCCATGCGAGTTGTCGGGGTGCGGGGCGCGGCGGATCGGGGGAGGTCCGTATGAAGGTCGTGGTGAGCGGTTCGCGTGGGAAGGTCGGGCGAGCGGCGGTGCGCGCCCTCGTCGATGCGGGACACGACGTGCTGGGCGTCGATCTCGTCCGCCCCGTCTTCGATGCCGGAGTCGTGGTGCCCGGCCGCTATCAGATGGCCGACCTGACGGACGCCGGATCGGCCTACTCGGTCGTGGCCGGCGCTGACGCGGTCGTCCACACCGCCGCCATCCCGCAGCCGACCGGGAACCCGCCCCACGTGGTGTTCCAGACCAATCTGATGTCGACCTTCAACCTGGTCGAGGCGGCGGTGCGCTTCGGGCTGCGCCGGTTCGTGAACGTGTCCAGCGAGAGCATCGTCGGCAACTTCTTCCCCGAGCGGCCGTTCCTGCCCGACTACCTCCCCATGGACGAGCAGCATCCGCTGCGCCCCCAGGATCCGTACGCGCTGTCGAAGTCCTTCGGCGAGCAGCTGATGGATGCGGCGGTGCGGCGCTCCGACCTGCGCGCGATCTCGATCCGTCCGTCGACCGTCCACAACGAGGACAACTACGAGTCGAACCTCGGGAAGCAGGTGCGCGACCCGTCGAACCTGTCGGCGAACTTCTGGAGCTACATCGACGCCGACGACCTCGCGGATGCCCTGGTGCTCGCGGTCGAGTCGGACCTCCCCGGGCACGAGGTGTTCTACATCGCGGCCGCCGACAACGCCGGCGGGCACGACTTCGCCGAGATGCTGCACCGCTACTACGGCGACCAGATCGAGCTGGGCCCGCTCGACCGGCCGGACGCGTCCGGGATCTCCACCGAGAAGGCTCGCCGGATGCTCGGGTGGACCGCGAAGCGCTCGTGGCGCGACCACCTGGACACCGAGGGCCGCGCGCTGCGCGGCTGAACGACGAAAGCAGGAACTCCATGTCCACCTGGCTCATCACCGGCTGCTCCACCGGCCTCGGCCACGCGTTCGCGGAGGCCGCGCTGGACGCCGGCCACGACGTCGTGGTCACCGCGCGGAACCTCGAAGCCGTCACGCCGCTGACGGACCGCTACCCGGCCTCCGCGCTCCCCGTCGCGCTCGACGTGACGGACGACGGGCAGGTCGCTGACGCGATGCGAGCGGCGGAGCAGCGGTTCGGCCCCGTCGACGTCCTGATCAACAACGCCGGATACGGGTACCGCGCGGCGGTCGAGGAGGGCGACGACGCGGATGTGCGCCGGCTCTTCGACACCCAGCTCTTCGGCTCGGTCCGGATGATCAAGGCGGTCCTGCCCGGCATGCGCGCACGGCGGACGGGCACCATCGTGAACCTCTCCTCGATCGGCGCGCATGTGGCGCCGGAGGGCTCCGGCTACTACGCGGCGGTCAAAGCCGCGATCGAGGCGCTCACCCTGTCGCTCCGGAAGGAGGTCGCCCCGCTCGGCATCACGGC
>NZ_DATBTU010000001.1:0-3139 GCF_036559085.1 Amnibacterium sp. | reverse complement strand
GTGTGGCGTCGGCGCTGCCGGGGCGGATGCCGCGCGCGTCGGTGCCGTCGTCACGGTCTTGCCGACCGGGCTCGAGGTGCAGCCGGCGACGGTGAGGGTCATCCCGAGCGCCAGGGCACCCACGACGATCGGCCGTGCTCTCCGCATTCCGTCCCTTCCTCCGTCCGCGCTGGCACGATAGCGAAGGGCCGGGACAGCATCGGTCAGCCGCCCGGCGGGGCGCCCCTTCCCGCTTCGGTAGGCTCGATGGCCATGACTCCGGCCGATCTGCAGGTCGCCCTGCGCGACCTCGTCGCCTCCGCCGCCACCGCCCGCGGTGCCGACGTCTCCCTCACGGACGCCGAGCTCGTGCTCGAGCGCCCGCGCACCCGGGAGCACGGCGACTGGGCGAGCACGGTCGCGATGCGCGTCGGCAAGCGGATCGGCGTCGCGCCGCGCGACCTCGCCGCCGAGCTCGCCGCAGGCCTGCAGGCGCTCGACGGCGTCGCCGCCGTCGACGTCGCGGGCCCCGGCTTCATCAACATCACGCTCGAGGCGGCATCCGCCGGCGACCTCGCCCGCCGCATCGTCACCGAGGGCGCGGCGTTCGGCCGCGGCACGGCGCTGACCGGCCTGCGGATGAATCTGGAGTTCGTCTCCGCGAACCCCACCGGCCCAGTGCACCTCGGCGGCACCCGCTGGGCCGCCGTCGGCGACAGCCTCGCCCGCATCCTCGCGGCCCAGGGCGCCGAGGTCGCCCGCGAGTACTACTTCAACGACCACGGCGCCCAGATCGACCGGTTCTCCGGCAGCCTGCTCGCCGCGCACCTCGGCGAGCCGACGCCCGAGGACGGCTACGGGGGCGCCTACATCGGCGAGATCGCCGCCCGGGTCGCCGCCGCGCATCCGGAGGTCGACACCCTGCCGCGCGACGAGGCCCGTGAGGTGTTCCGGCGCGAGGGCGTCGACCTGATGTTCGGGGAGATCCGCGCCTCGCTGCACGACTTCGGGGTCGACTTCGACGTCTACTTCCACGAGAACTCGCTCTACGAGTCGCACGCCGTCGAGCACGCCGTGCAGCGGCTCCGCGACCTCGGCCACATCTACGAGGCCGACGGCGCCACCTGGCTGCGCACCACCGAGTTCGGCGACGACCGCGACCGCGTCGTGCTGAAGAGCAACGGCGAGGCCGCGTACATCGCGGGCGACATCGCCTACTACCTGAACAAGCGCGAGCGGGGCTTCGACCGCTGCCTGATCATGCTCGGCGCCGACCACCACGGCTACATCGGCCGCCTGATGGCCGTGGCCGCCGCGTTCGGCGACACCCCGTACGAGAACCTCGAGGTGCTCATCGGGCAGATGGTCAACCTCGTCAAGGACGGCGTGCCGATGCGCATGTCGAAGCGCAACGGCACGGTCATCACGATGGAGGACCTCGTCGAGGCCGTCGGCGTCGACGCCGCGCGGTACACGCTCGTGCGCTCGAGCGTCGACTCCGCACTCGACGTGGACCTCGACCTCGTCGCGAAGCACACGAACGACAACCCCGTCTACTACGTGCAGTACGCCCACGCCCGCACCCGGTCCGTCGACCGGAACGCGGAGGCGGCGGGCGTCACCCGGGAGCACGAGGGTGCGGATGCGTTCGATCCGTCGCTGCTCACGCATCCGACCGAGACCGAGCTGCTCGGCACGCTCGAGCAGTTCCCGCGCACGGTCGAGCGGGCCGCCGAGCTGCGCGAGCCGCACCGCGTCGCCCGCTACCTCGAGCAGCTCGCCGGCGACTACCACCGCTGGTACGACTCCTGCCGGATCATCCCGCCCGCGGGCGAGGACATCGGCCCCGTGCACCGCACCCGCCGAGTCGTCAACGAGGCCGTCAGCCAGGTGCTGAAGAACGGCCTCGGGCTCCTCGGGGTGAGTGCGCCGGAGCGGATGTAGCCGTGTCGGACCGCACCGACACCCTTCCGCTGCCCGTGCAGCGCGCGCCGCGCAAGCGGCGCCATCCGGTGCGGACGACGGCCCTGATCGTGCTGCTCGTCCTCGTGGTGCTCGCGGTCGTCGCCCTCGTCGTCGGCGACGGGATCTTCCGGGGCTACGCCGAGGGGCGGATCGACCACAGCGTGCAGCAGAGCCTGCCGAAGGGCGTCACCGGCACGGTGCACTCGAAGATCGAGGGCGGCTCGGCGATCCAGCAGTACCTGCACGGCTCGTTCGACGACGTGCTCCTCACCTCGAACGACCTGAAGATCGAGGGGGGTGACGCGAGCGCGAAGATCCGGGTGCACGGCCTGCCGGTGAACGGATCCGGGACCGTGCAGCACGCGACCGGGTCGCTGACCATCAGCCAGGCGGCCCTGAAGAACCTCGCGCCACTCGAGCAGGCGCAGGCGACGGCGCCGCAGCTCGGCGACGGCACCGTCGCCACCTCGGTGCAGCGCACCGTGCTCGGGGTGCCGATCACCGTCGACGTGACGCTCGCGCCGAGCGTGCAGGGCAAGTACGTGCACCTGGAACCCACGAAGGCCACGCTGAAGAGCGGCGTGATCTCCGTGCCGGGCACGACCCTCATCAAGACGCTGCTGCCGAACGGCATCTCGGTGTGCGCGGCGAAGTACCTGCCGCCGACGGTGCACCTCGACGCGATCGACGTGCGGTCGGGCTCGGCGACGCTGAACCTCACCGCCGACCACCTCGACCTCGGTGGCCTGCAGCAGGGCGCGACCGGCTCCTGCTGACCCGGCGGATCGCCTGGGCGGCGCCCGCTCCTCGATAGGCTTCCGTGTCCGTCCGCCGTGAAAGGGCTCCGTCGTGCTCCAGCCGAACCCCCTCGCGTCGGTGCGTCTGACCACGGATCCGCTCGACCTCGATCCGGCCGTCTGGCCCGCCGGCACCGTCCGCGACGCCGACGGCGCGATCCGCATCGGGGGAGCGGATGCCCGTGCCCTCGCGGCGGAGTTCGGCACGCCCCTCTACGTGGTCGACGAGACCGCGCTGAAGGTCCGCGCCGAGAAGGCCCGTGCGGCAGTCGAGGGTGCCGCGGCCGCCGCCGGCGTGCACGCGCACGCCTACTACGCGGGCAAGGCGTTCCTCACGGCCCACGTGGTGCGGTGGATGCTCGACGCCGGGCTGCGCATCGACGTCTGCACCGGCGGCG